>NZ_JBQQCI010000010.1:0-110279 GCF_052246715.1 Halobacillus sp. H74
TATATTGATGTGGTGGTGAAGGCGAAGAGGTCACACCTGTTCCCATGCCGAACACAGCAGTTAAGCTCTTCAGCGCCGATGGTAGTCGGGTCGATCCCCGTGAGAGTAGGACGCCGCCACGTCATTATTAACCCCTTCAGGAATTTCCTGAAGGGGTTTTGCTTATAAAGAAAATAGTGAAAAGGGTGCGCCGTTTTTTTATCTTTAATTGCCTCTTATGGTAAACTGTAGAAAAGCAGGCTTGTCATTCTTGGTGGTGAAGGAGAATTGCAAATGAATCGTTGGGATTCTACACCGGTCATCCGTTTCTTCGGTGGCCGTAAACTATTATACATATTAGGTGTGCTATTGATTGTCGGGTTGAATATCCTTGTTTATTCAAACGTCGGGTTCATCTTCGACCCCTTTCTTATATTTGTTCAGACGGTAGCTCTTCCGTTAATTCTATCTGTGGTTGTTTATTACTTGTTGCGGCCTATCATTAATTTACTTGAGTCGTGGAGGGTTAAGCGGATCTGGGGGATTTTAATTACGCTCCTTGCTCTAGTAGGTTTGATTACTCTCATGGTGGTCTTAATCATCCCTTTTCTAGAGAAGCAACTGATCAGTTTGGCAGAAGAATTGCCGAGATATTTAAGAGATTTAATCAATACGACGGATCAGTGGTTGCGAAACTCCATGTTTTCCGGGTATTATACAAATCTTTTTGAGGATGCGGATGGAGTTTTAAATCAGCTTCCTGATTATATATCTTCTTATGCATCGCAGACTGTTGAGGGGATTACGAGTATCATTACTACGGTGACAAATGTAGTCGTAGCAATTGTGACACTGCCTTTCATCCTGTTTTATCTTTTGAAGGATGGCCATCATTTGCCAGAAACGATTATCAAACTCTTCCCTCCTAAAACCCGCTCGGAAGTAACAAGTGTATTCAATGGAATCGATCACCAGCTTAGTGCCTATATTCAGGGTCAGATCATTGTAAGTTTTTGTATAGGAATCATGATGTACATTGGATTCTTGATTATAGGATTGGAATATGCATTGTTGCTTGCTGCGATTGCTAGTGTGACGAGTGTCGTTCCTTACTTGGGACCGGTTATTGCTATCACACCAGCACTGATTATATCTATCGTTACTTCTCCTTTCATGGTTTTGAAACTGTTATTCGTGTGGACGGTTGTTCAACTCTTAGAAGGAAAGTTTATATCTCCCCAAATCATGGGGAAAAGTTTGCATATTCATCCGGTAACCATTATTTTTGTACTGCTGACAGCAGGTCACTTGTTCGGGGTGGTGGGAATCATCTTGGCTATTCCCGGTTATGCAATTCTGAAAGTTTTCGTCACCCATATGTTTTTATGGTTTCAACGTCGTTACAACAGGTTCGTAGAGGAAGAACATCAATATTCAATCGACAATAGTAAATAAAAAAGGAAAGGGTGCCCTTCCTTTTTTCTACTTATAGTGGAACTTCTTTTCTCCTCCTGTTATCTTCAGGGCATTAAGGGGACAGGATGTTAATTGTCCATAAAAAAGATGCTGAACTGAAAAGGACAGCATCTTTTTTATAGGATCCAATAAGAAAGCAGTGATAATAAAATAGAAGTTAAAATGAGTAAAATCATTGGCTTTAATGCTTTTTCTCTTACGTCTGTTAGACTTACACTGAGCCCAAGGCCGACCATAGCCATCGTGAGAATGAATGAGGTGAAGGTAGAAATTCCACTCATCACTGAGGCAGGAATTGTAAAGAGAGCCCCATCAATATAACTTCCGAAAAGACTCATTAGAATAAATCCTATTAAGAAGTAAGGGAATGCGATAGTGTGCTCGTTATCTTTTTTACCTTTCTTCTGCATGAACCATACAAGGATCAGGCTAACAGGCACCAGCAAGAAAACACGGCCTAATTTGGCAAGGAGTGCCATGCCCAAGCCCTCCTCGCCGGCAGGTTCACCTGCAAGGGCGACGTGAGCAATTTCATGGAGACTCAATCCTGCCCAAACGCCGTATTCTTCTGCGTTGATAGGAAGAATCGGACGTATAATGGTATAAGCAATAGCGAATAACGTTCCAACAATGGATATCACACCAGCGCTGATTGCTGTGTCTTCTTCTTTCGCTTTTAAGATAGGAGAGACTGCTGCAATTGCTGAAGCCCCGCATATTCCAGTACCTATCCCAAGGAGCATTGTCAATGAAACGTCAGCCTTAAACAATACGGCTAGAAAGTACATAAATCCGATAGCAAAAATGATGACAAGGACGCCTTTGAAGAGCAAGGGAAGTCCTTCATTTATAATGACATTAATATTTAATTTCAAACCGAACAATATAATAGCGAGACGTAATAGTTTCTTTGCGGAAAACTGAATTCCTGACCGTATGAATTCAGGGTACCCGAAAAAATGCCTATAAATGACTGCAAGTAAAATAGCAGATGCTAAAGGTCCTGCTTGATTGACCAAAGGTAGGGTGGCTAATAAAAAACCGATGGCAGCAATGAAGGCAGTAAAACCTATTCCTGTAAGGAGTGTTCGATCAGAAGTCAAGCTGAAATATGGCTTCATGCTTTTTCCTCCTTTTTCCCCTCATACACTATACGCCTCGTTCAATTATTAGTAAAATAAAACTTTATAATGCCAATGATTATAAAATCAAATGATTGGGTGATTCTATGGATTTAGAAGCATTAAAAACATTCGTAACGGCCATTGATCAGAAAAGCTTTACAAGAGCATCAGAAATACTGAACCTCTCACAACCAACAGTCAGTTCACATATTAAGAATTTGGAACATTTTTTTGGTACAACGTTAATTGATCGATCTCCAAAAAGATTCATAGTGACTCAAACAGGTGATATTGTTTACCAGCGGGCCCGCCAAGTGTTAGGTATTATGGAAAAAGCGAAAAGTGAAGTGTTAGAGTTTCACCAACAACTTCGGGGAAGCATCCGTATCGGAGCGAGTTATACAGTCGGTGAATATATCATTCCCACGATTTTAAAATCATTTGATCAAAACTACCCTGCAATTGAAGTAGGAGTCACGATTGCAAATTCACAGAGAATCAATCGTGAAGTTCAACTCCACCAATTGGATATAGGGTTAGTCGAAGGGAAGGTAGACGATCAGGGGCTCGCTTCCTTTCCATTTATGGAGGATGAAATGGTTGTCGTTGTTCCAGAGGACCATCCTATTCGAAGAAAATCCTCTATAACCTTTGAAGACCTGCAGGATCAGACGTGGATCTCTAGAGAAAAAGGATCAGGGACCAGGGCAATGATGGATTCGATGCTGGAATCATTCAACATCCGTCCTAAGAAAATGATTACGATTGGTAGTAATCATGGAGTAATTCAGGGAGTGAAAGCAGGTATAGGTCTTTCTTTCATATCTGAAACGGTCGTAAAACATACAGGAGCCATGAATTTAATCATGCGTCTTCCTTATATAAAGTCGACGACACGTTATTTTTCCATCGTAACTCCTGTCCATGAAGAAGAAATAACCACTCATGTCGATGTTTTCATCAAACTGGTTATGGAAATGTATCAATTGTCAAAAAATCATTGATTTTTTTCGAACTAACCTCTGTTATGATGAAGGGGAAAGAAGGTTTGGGTTGAAGTGAAGACACTATAATAATATGGTGATAGCGAAATTGCCCAGGTAAGCTTACAATCCTGTGCACACAGGATTCAGCAATTTTGAAAAAATGTCCGAATGTGTAAAAAACCTGAATAAATTTAAGAGATCGAGGGTACTGTGCATTATAGAAAAAATGAAACGTTTTCGCTTGTGGATTCGTAAATAAGGAAGATAGCATAATAACAGTGTTTCAATACCAAATCTTATTTCTAATACTGAGGTGAAAAAATGAAGAGACTAGACCAGATTGTCGACTATTTGAAGACGCTGGGAGTTGAGGTTGAGAAGGTTTATCGTACACCGAAGGAAGAGACGAGATAAGCGGAGATTATACTTATAATTCAAGGTATGCTCAAAAAATAGAGCATACCTTTTTACTGTTTGATCACGCGCTTTGTTGTGAAGTGATTTCTATGAATGCAGGGTGTTTTGATTGTTTGATTGCCCATAAGACACCTAATAGGACAGGGAAGAGCAAGAGAAGGAAAACCATATAAGCTCCTTGGGAGGTGGCGACTATACCGAAAATCGGACCAGTAATGACAACAGAAGTCTGGTTGCATAACATTCGTAAACTAGACATACGTCCGTGAAAGTGAGGGTCAGTCGCCATTTGTTGAATGGATTGCAAAAGAGCACGGACAAATGAAGTTCCAAGGCCGATCATAGCAAATCCAAGGAAAGCAATCCAAACATGGGAAGTCAGTCCAACCAAAGCTAAGCCGGCTGCCATAATGAGGAGCGACCAAACCGCCAGCCGGTTTTTGCACTTCATCCACCACCAGGTGCCAATTAGTCCGGCGACAATTCCTCCGATTGAAAATGTACTATCAAGAAAACCATATATAATGGAAGACTGTTTTAAGTGTGCACTTGTATAAACACTTAAAAACCCCAGTGTTGTATGAAAGGTCAATTGGCCGAGCATCATCATGATGAATAAACCATAAAGCATTTGGTGTGAATGCACATATGCGAAGCCATCCTTCATTTCCTTTATGAAAGAAGTCGGCTCGGTTAATTCCTGTTTAGGTATAGGTGTGTAAGATATAAGTTTTACGGTCACCCAGGCTCCCAAGTACAGACAAACGACAACAACAAGGGAAGATGTAACAGTTAACCAGCCAGCCAAAATCCCCCCTAGTGATGCACCGCATAAACTTCCAGCAACAGTGGAGGAGGCAGACCAGGAGAAAATCCGTGGCAAATCCTCCTTCGGGAAGACCTCAGCCACCAAGGCTTGAAGGGAAGGGCGAAAAAGAGACCCTAGGGTTTGAAGAACCATATGTGACACGATCATCACTAAAGGATGGATCCAATCAATAAAGAAAGCCCCCCATAAAAAAACTAAACATATGATGCTGCACAAACCGGCAATGCTGGCGAGGCGTTTCCTGTTTTTACGATCGACAAGCACGCCGAAAATCAGGTTGGAAAACAGTCCGGGAATAAAACCGAAGCTGACAAACAGTCCTGTATATAGTGCATCTCCGGTCCACTGGTACAAAAACCAAGTGATCAATACAAAATACATAGCACGCCCACATTCATAGAAGAAATATCCACTTAGTAACCGCCTTGTATTCAATCGATTCATCAAATCACCCCTTTTGGAACTACTTCCATCCTATCCCATATATAGAGATTTGGATAATATTGCTTTATAATGAAAAGTGATAAGCATTGCTTATGGGGGGGCGAGATGAAACTAGAAGATTATCAATTGATTCTTAATTTAAAGGAGTATGGGACAATCAGAGCGACCGCGAAGAAGATCTTGATATCACAGCCGGCTCTTACCCAACGTTTGAAATACATAGAAGAATACTTGGGAGGGCTTATTTTTCTCCGTACCTCTAAGAAACTCCTTCCTACGCCCTTCGGGGAAGTGGTTCTGGATCACGCGGCAACTGTCATGAAGCGAGAAGAACAACTTTGGACTCGCTTAGCAAAAGCGAAAGGAAAAGTAGCGGGGACACTTTCTATCGGTGCCTCTTCTTTGTTCAGTCAGTACTTTCTCCCTGATATTCTCGAAAAGTTCACCGCACAACATCCTGAGGTGACCATTGATCTAGTGACTGGGGTGAGTGAAGAGATCCGACAAAATGCACATTCATTCCACATTTGTATTGTCAGAGGAGAGCCCCTGAAGGATTATGAAAAATTTCATCTGTTGGATGACCCCCTGTATCTGTTCGATCGTTATCCGTTACGCTCAAAACTTACACGGCCATTCATTGAATTTAAAAGTGATCCTGAATTTCAGAAGTTGATTGAGAGGTGGATGTACGCTCAGGATGGTCTATTGTTCAAACGTTCGATTAAAGTCGACCATTTTGAAACAGCCAAGCAAATGATGAGTAGAGGTTTAGGTATGACGGTGTTGCCGGAAAGTATATGTAGTAATGAAAAAAATCATTTTGAATATATACCTTTGACGATGGAGGGGAAGTCAATTGTCAGAGAGACCTGGGCATGTATAAAGCCTGGCTTACGCGACCTTCCGCAAGTCGAGGCGTTTATGAAGCATATAGAAGTTGAAAGCTTATAAAGGTAGAAGTGATAGCAAATGGAGGATTTAGAAAAAAAGCTGGTTTATATTCTTAAAGAAAAAACACCGTATATCCAGCCGTTATTTGACACTGCAGACCGTTACCTCCGTTCATATTACATCGGGGCTGGAGTAGTTGTGCAGACTGTGTGGAACGATCTCCATGGTTATGACCCCGGCTATGGGATTGGAGATGCAGATATTATTTTTCATGATGAAAAAGGTACATTAACAGAGGAGAGAAAGCTGGAAGCAAGTTTAAAAAAGAGAATGGATGATTATCCGTTTGAGATTGACATAACGAATGAGGCACTTGTCCACCAGTGGTATGAAGATAAATTCGACCAGGTCATTGAACCTTATCCATCAAGTGAAGCGGCGATTGACACATGGCCGACAACTGCCTCAGCCATAGGGGTGAAGCGCCTGGTAGAAGGAAGTTATCAAGTATACGCTCCTTATGGATTAGAAGATTTGTTCCAAATGATTGGGAGGCCGAATAAAAAATTGATCACCGAAGATATCTATTATAAGAAAGCCCACAAATGGGAGTCCCGATGGCCAATGTTAAAAATTTCACCCTGGTAAAACCAGAAAGATGTATATTTGGGTGCCGCTTGCACTTCGAGTACGATTCATTTTATTATGATAGTATTCATTCCATTACAAAGGGGATTGTTAACAGTGAGTGGACAATCGTTTGCTAGATTAGAAGAAATACATCAAAATGAATTCATTAAAGCGGCTATCGATCGTGTAGGGGCGGGAGTTGTTATTACAGACCCTGAACAAGAAGATAATCCGATGATATATTGCAATAAAGGCTTTCAGGAGTTAACTGGATACGAATCAGACGAAATTTTGGGACAGAACTGTCGTTTTCTACAAGGAGATGATACGAGTCAGAGCCAAGTAGAAAGAATCCGTGACGGACTTGAAAATTTCCAATCTGTCCAAATTGAAATTAAAAATTATCGTAAAGATGGGTCGATGTTTTGGAATGAACTGCAAATTTTCCCCGTATTCATTGAAGAGATGAATCAAACATACTTTGTCGGCGTGCAAAAAGATGTGTCTCAACGACGCCAACAGGAGGAATTGATTGGTCATTACTTATCGGAAGTGAAGCGTCTCTCCACACCGATTGTTCCTGTTGAAGACAACATTTCCGTACTTCCTCTTGTGGGGACGATCGATGATGAACGTTTGCAGCAAATGCTGGACGCCGTGAGCCATCATGTGAAGGAAACGAAAGAAGATTATTTGATTATGGATATGTCTGCTGTTCATTCTTATAATGAAGCGGTACATATGGGGATTTATCAAATGAACCAATTACTTGACTTGATGGGCACAACTCTTGTCATTACAGGGATTAACCCGACATTTGCAATCCAGAGTGCCCCTTATGCAGATTTCAGTGAATTATCTTTACAGACGTATGCCTCAGTAAAACAAGCACTGCAATTTATACAAAAGGAAACAAATAATAAATAATTAATTAAAGGTTCCGGTCTGCGAAAGCCATGCCATGCCCTGCCCAAAGCTGAACATCTAGCTTAGTGTATGGCATGGGATTTTTTTATTTTTCGAATTTATAGAAGTCAGTTTAAATATCATAGACTTCATAATCTGGTCGTTGGCTTAAACCTGACTTGTAAGGTATGATTTAAATATAATAAAGGAAGCAGGAGTGGATAGAATGGGAGATGTGTTTCAACCATGGATAAAGAATGTCAGACATGAGCGTTTATTTGAAAAGGCTGTACGTATCGCAGAAGAAGCTCGTTCCCATGTGACAGAGACGGATCGTGATGCAGTATTTTCCCACCACACCTTACATGTGATCAAGCAAGAAGAATACCCTTCTTTAACATTACCGACAACGTTCGGGGGAGAGGATCTTTCCTTATATGAACTGTTGCTGTTACAAGAAAAGATCGCTGAAGGTGACGGAGCGGTTGCGCTATCCATCGGCTGGCATATGGGAATCATGATGGAACTGGCTGATGAACAGTTGTGGAAAAGAGACCAATTCGAAAAATTGGCAAAAGAAGTGGTCCGAAATCAAAAAGTGGTCAACCGCGCAGCGACTGAACCGGCAACAGGAAGCCCTACTCGTGGTGGCGTTCCAGAGACGACGGCTGTCAGAGCAGATGGCCAATATGTGCTGAATGGCAGGAAATCATTTACATCAATGGCGGACCATTTGGATTACTATATCGTCTCAGCTTATATTAAAGATATAGACAAGGTTGGCTGGTTTATTATCGACCGTCATCAACCTGGTGTTTCAGTTGAAAAGACCTGGGATACCCTTGGTATGCGGGGCACGGAAAGTGACGATTTAGTGATGACAGATGTGGAGCTGGATCTCGAGGATTTAGTGGAAGTCAATTCTGGGGAGAAGTCGACCCCTAAAGGGTGGCTCCTGCACATTCCTGCCTGCTATTTGGGGATTGCTGTAGCAGCACGGAATGATGCAATTGATTTTGCAAGGAACTTCCAACCTAATAGTTTGGATAGACCGATTTCAGAGGTTGCCCATATTCAGGATAAAATCGGTGAAATGGAATGGAAGCTGCTTCAGGCGCATTCCTTTATGTACACGACGGCGAGAAAATGGGACGAAGAACCTGAAAAAAGGAAGCACATGAATCCAGAGTTAGCAGCTGTCAAAATGGCTGTAACCAACACAGCCACTGAAGTAGTGGACCTGTCACTACGAATTGCAGGAGGGCGCGGGCTCTCAAAGAAATATCCATTTGAAAAATATTATCGTGATGTCCGTGCAGGCCTCCACAATCCCCCTATGGATGATGCTGTCGTTACGATGTTAGCGAAACGGGCTATCGCTGAAAAAGAGTAACGATTTAAGTGATCAACCTCAGGAGCGGGGGGGGATGGGGTGCTCCTCAAATTAAAACAACCCATAAAAAAAGCTCGCAGCTATCTCATGCTGCGAGCTTTTTTACATCAAATTATTTCTCTGCTAGTAAATCAGCAAAAGCTTTTGCATATGGAGGTAAATCAGGTGGACGACGTGCGGATACGAGGTGTTCATCCTGAACGACAGCTTCGTCGTACCAAGTAGCTCCTGCATTGGTCATATCGTCTTTGATGCCTGGGGTACTGGTTACTTTCCGTCCTTTGAGAATACCGGCAGAAATGAGTACCCAGCCAGCATGACAAATTTGTCCGATCGGTTTGCGGTTTTCGTCCATGTGGCGGATGATTTCGATGACTTTGTCATAACGGCGAAGTTTATCCGGCGACCAACCACCAGGCACGAGCACCCCATCGTAATCCGCGGGGTCGACATCGTTAAAAGCATAATCGGAAGTGGCTGGGACCCCGTACTTGCCAGGATACTCCACGCCTGCTTCTTCACCAACAAGGTGTACAACAGCTCCTTCTTCTTGCAGCCGGAGTAAAGGGTACCATAATTCCAGGTCTTCAAAATCCTTGCTTACTAAGGCTATGACTTTTTTATTTTCTAAACGCATAAACTACCTCCTTATCCTTGGAATCTATCTCTATTTTACCAAAGGTTCATCTGTGTTTCGAATCTTTGGACACTGTGATGACCCACCAGATGAGAAGAGGTTGGAAGAGAGGGCGGACCCATAAAGCAGCCAGGCTCGTTTCTTCACTCCAGGGTGCTGGTATGCCATAGATGGCAGCGTATATATTGGCTGGTAACACAAGGACCAAGAAGATAGCTGTCGCAAACCCTGCCGCCCTCCTTGTTTGTGGAAAGATAAGAAGCAAGGCTAAGAGCCATTCCGTTATCCCTGTTACATAAATGAGTTCTAATTTCAGAGGCACCCAAGAAGGGAGCATCTGGGCGAACCCATGGTCATATATGAAATGGGTGACCCCTGCGTAAAAAAATGCTGCAGCGAAAAGATAAAGTCCGATTTGGCGTAATACGTGCATGACGTTTGCCTCCTTTAGGAAATTTAATCAATAGGTGAAACTTTTCTCATAACGAGTTCGTCTACTTAAGCAGCCTACTTTTTTCAGATATAGGTCTGAGGGCAGATGTCCATGATGGGGAGTAGGTTATAATAGATGGAAGGTTCCGCATAGCTTAAGGAGGAATCTACCATGTTTACAAGGGGTCGAGAAGAATGAAAAAATGTATGAGTATATGGGTGTTCATCACAGTTCTATTCACAGCATTTGTTGTCCCATCCACAGGTTTTGCTTCAACAGGAGACCAGGGGATCAATGAGAAGCTTGGTTTACCGATTGTCGTCTATGGAGAAGCATTGTCTCAGTCACAGAAAACGGATGTGGCGGAACTTCTTGAGGTGAATCAACACGATCAAGTGGATGAATTCACTGTAAATGGTCAAGACCTTGCTAACTATATCGGAGGAAATCCGAATTCGAATATGTACTCTTCAGTTAAGATTATTCATAAGGATAATGATGCAGGGTTGAATATTGAAATTGTAACACCTGATAACATAACACAGGTGAGCAAAGAAATGTACACAAATGCTCTGTTGACAGCAGGAGTGGAGAATGCAGATGTCCTAGTTGCTTCTTCTGTAAAAGTAAGTGGTCATTCTGCATTGACTGGAATATATAAAGCCTATGATGCGAAGGGCGTCAAGCTCGATGAAGATCGTATGCAAGTGGCTAGTGAAGAACTTGATATTGCCACAGACATTGCTGAAGAAGAAGGGATTGACCAGGCAAAAATCAGCGAGCTCCTGACAGAAATTAAAAAAGCAATCGCAGAGCAGGATCCTGCCACAAAAGAAGAAGTAGAGCAAATTGTCCAGGACCAGTTGCAATCATTGAATATTGAGTTGAGTCCGGAAGATCGCCAAAGGTTGACTGATCTATTTGAACAGATGAGAAGTTTGAATATCGACTTTGACCAGGTCAAGACCCAGTTGGAGGATCTGACTGGAAACCTTCAGGATTTAATCAATGATGACGGCTTTTGGAAGAGCCTTCAGACAGCTGTGCAGAATTTCTTCACATCCCTCAGCAATTTCGTTAAGTCACTGTTCAACTGATTTTTAATTTCTATATTTTCACACCTCAAGTCATCCAATATTTGGATGGCTTGAGGTGTTATTTATTTCCATATTCATACACGAAACCCTCCGTCCATTGTGGAGGGAGGGTGGAAGTGGCTATTGGTTAGCTATTTTCGTATCTTCTACAATCTGATCGTAAGGAACATCTACGTCACCTTTATACTTCTTCAGAACCTGGCCCTCGGTCCCGACAAGGTAAAACGAAGCACCGTGTGTCACTTGGTCGTTTCCTTCGGTTTTCACGGCCACTGTTTTAAAACTTTCTTCAGCAAAAACCCTTATTTCTTCCTGTGTATATTCTGTCACAAATGTCCAGTTACTGAAATCAGCTCCGTGCTCTTTCCCGAATTTCTTAAGTACATCCGGGGTATCTACGGTCGGGTCCACACTGAAGGAGACGATTTCAGCTTCGATTCCTTCCTCTTTCAGCTGGTCTTGGATTTTTGCCATGTTCCTTGTCATTGGGGGACAAATCGTTTCACAGCTCGTAAAAATGAAGTTCGCCAACCACACTTTTCCTTCCAAGTCTTTTGTTGAGAAGCTTTCACCATCCTGGGTAGTGGCTTCAAACGGTTGAACTTCCCACCCCAGTGTATTTTCAAGTTCATTCGAACCACATGCGGTTAGAATAATCGACAAAGTTCCTAATAAGCTGAGTAAAAATAATCGTTTCATTTCATGATTTTCCCCTTCCAGAATCGAAGTACCATGTCTAGTGTACTCTTGCTTAAATCCAAGTGTCAATTGCACCTGCGCTTGTTAAATAAATAGACATAATTTGAATCGTTTTTAATACATACATTTCCATAAGAAGGGGAGGCTAAGATTCCATGAAATTTTGAGTAGGGGATGACGAGCATGCCTTATTATATTGAGAAGTCAGGGAAACAATTATATTATGATGATAAAGGAAACGGAGAAGCACTTGTATTCATCCACCCTCCTGGAATGGGGCGTAAAGTGTTCAAATTACAACATGATTTAGGTCGCGAATTTCGTGTGATTTTTCCAGACTTGAGCGGAAACGGGGATTCAGAGGTTGTAATACAAGACCCGGATATCAGTACTTATGCCAGGGAAATCCTTCAACTGCTCGATCATCTTCATTTGGATGAAGCCGTGATTGTCGGCTATTCGTGTGGAGGTATGGTAGCCCAGGAATTTGCGCTCACTTTTCCTGAGCGAACCAAGGCGCTCATTTTGGCAGGAGGGTTTCCAAAGGTCGGTACTGGTGGATTACGCTTTGAATTCTTAGGAGGCATGCAATGGATTGAACAAAGTCCAGAGTCGCTTGCAAAGCTATTGAGCCATTCCCATTTCAGGGATGCCTCCATCAAACGCGAGTTAAATGAGCATATGGCAAAGTCTGATCCGGAAGCCTGGTACGCCTATTACAACCGCGCGCTCCATTACGACTGCAGCCGTAGATTGAATCAATTAAAAGGACCCCTTTTACTCGTCTACGGAAGTAAAGAATTCTGGATCAATGAGCATGCAAAATACTATCGAAATTGTCCTGAGGCAAAGATGACGGTCATTGAAGACGCATTTCATCAGACACCAGCAACACACTATGATCGTTTCAATGAAGCAGTCAGAGATTTCATTCACGAAAAAGTTCAGAACATATGAAAAGCAGAGGCCATTTCAGCCTCTGCTTTGTCAATTTTTTGATACTAACTCGAAGGATTCATCAATCGATTGAGCATAGACAATCTGGTCTACCGTGACAGACAACGTCGAGGAATTTCTGAATTTGCCAGCTTCGAAGTTGATATTCCCTTGTTGGTTATGGCCATAAAAATCCCCTTCCACCGTTTCTCCATCATTACTTTCAACCTGTACATGCCTTTTCATTGTTTCTTGTGGTTGTTGATAATAATCAAGAGCTGCGCCGACCAAGTGCTTTTTTTGGTCACTGGAATGAGGTTTGAAATTCAGTTCCATGTCCATATGGTGCCCCCCATGGGTGTTGACCCGTTTGAGGATAATGTCGGTCTCGTAGGCTTCTCCCACTTTTTCATCAATCGTCTTCGTCTCTGAATCAAAGCCTTGGAATTGCGTCATATCTACATCAAATGAATAAGACTGGTCTTCTTTTAAGTGGATAGCTTCAAATTCCAAGGATACTTTTTCAGGAATTTCCTGAAAAGGTTGAAAACTACTTACATACAGACCATCTTCTTGTTCACTAAAATGCGAAAGCGGCACTTTTTCTCCAGTTTCTGTCCTTATAAATGCCTGGACTGACTGATTGAAGTCAGCCTGGTCATGCTCAATTCTCATTTTCACTTGGCTTGAGGCGATTCCCAACTTGATTTCGATCGGTTCGATGGTAATCCCGTTCTCTGAGTAGGTTTCGTCAGTCGTATAATTACCGATGATATGTTTTTCTTTGTCATGTATATATTGGACAGGCATCCGGTCTGTACTAATTGTCTCTCCATCAATTCTGAGATCAAACGATGTGGCAATTTCCTGATTGAAATTTTTGATTTCTTCGGGGATATATTCGTATCCCCATTCGGAGTTGGTGATTGGAGGTGCCTGGACCATACTATACAGTCTGTTTTCAAAAACCACGGTATCTCTTGGGTGCAATTCTCTTGAATGGGTCGAAAAAGTTTGTTCCTCAAAATCCCCTGTCTCTTCAATGTGAATCCCTTCTAAAGAAGGAGGACGATTAAGAAACTTATTCTTTTCCTTATCTTCACCAATAAAGGTAGATAGGTCGATACTATAGAAGATTTGAACGGTATGGCCGTTATGCCATACTTCATTGATTTGCATCCGGCCATCGCGACCTTTAATTGGAGTGGACTCTCCTGGGAGAGTTGTCAATCCTTGCTTACGTGCAAGAGCCAGACCGGGTACCCGGTCTTCATAAAAAGATTGGACTTCTTCAAAACTTTCCACTTCTTTCCATTCTAATGGCAAGTCGTCCATATCTATAGCTTTCGCTTGTCTCATAGGCTGCGAATCTTTGCCATGTGTCAATTTACCTTCTTTGTCTCCTGTATATAAGTAAGTCCCGATTCCAAAAACGAGGAGAGAAGATACAATCAATATTGTTTTCCATTTGTTCATATGTAAATACCCTTTCTGCTATCGTAATAAAACTATGTAAAAAAATGTATCAATATTGGTTCAATGATAACAGAATTTTCGAATTAATAGGGTCTATCGTAAAAAATCCATAAAAAAAGTGGCCCCTTGATGGGAAACCACGGATCATTCAGGTTTATCTGAATAATGATGATATAGGGCGTCACTTTCAGAATGATCTTCCGTTTGTTCATCTTCCTGATCGGGGATGAATGCCCTATTGAAGCGCATTGATTTATTGAAAATTTCAGCTGCTTCATTTGTTTGTTCTACTTCTCCGCGTCGTGTTTTTCTCTCCTTCATAATAGTTCCCTCCTTCATAGGTAGTATTCCTTATCAGTACTGAATTAAACTTTGATATAAATTTTCCGATATTTAGGATAGATGGAATTAATAATTTTTGGAGTAGGTGAACGGAATGGCTCAGACAATGGAACATCCTTGGGGTACGCTTAAACAGCTTTCCATACCTATCTGGTTTTTTGATTTGAATGAACAAAAGATGTATGTAAGTTCACTGTTGAGAAAGGACCTCCGTTTAGAAAGAGAAGTATTAGAGGTGGAAGAGATAAAAACGATGCTTCATAAGGATGACGTGCACTATTTGTATCGGACGAAAGAGGTTGAGGAAGCGCGGAGTTCCTTCCACCTGGATTACCGGTTAAGGGTAGGAAAAGGGTACCGTTGGGTGAAGGATATTGTTACACCTTTTTATAACCACCAAGGGGTAGTGGCCGGGTATACAGGAGTAGCAGCCCCTGATGGCATATATCAGTCTGAGCTGGTCAAAATCAAAAAAGGAATTATAGAGATTGGGGATGCCTTTTTATCTTATAATGGCCAGGCATTTTTCGATTTTCTTGTAAAATATTTAGCTGATATTTTAGATGTGGATACCGTTTTGATTGGTGAATTGACTGGTGTGGAAAAAGAAGAAGTCACGGCGATCTCCTTGTTCCACAAAGGAGAGGTGACCTCGGGATTGACCTACACATTAGAGGGAACACCGTGTGAGCAGGTGGTGGCGTCCTACGACTGCTATTTCCCCCGTGATGTAAAAACTCGGTTTCCGGGAGACCAGTTGATTCGCGAGTATCATGTGGAAAGTTATTTAGGCAAAGCTCTTTTAAATTCAGAAGGAGAAGTCATCGGTATCTTTGCCATCATGGATCACCAAACACAAACAAGTGGACCACTGAGCAAGGCTATGTTCCAAGTTTTTGCGGACCGGATTGCTAATGAATTATCTCGTATGCAGGCAGAAAATAAACTGCGAATGTTATCCCGATATGATCCACTCACAGGCCTGGTTACAAGGACATATTTCTCCAAACTACTTAAAGAAGAACTTCTATCCCCCAGTAACGAGAGACAATACGTGGCGTTACTATTAATTGATATCGATAATTTCAAGATGATCAACGATTCATGGGGGCATGCTAGAGGGGATGATTTGCTGCGTCAGTTTGCTCGGTACTTGCGGCGGACTTTTGCGCAAAAGGATTGTGTCATTTCACGAATCAGCAGTGACGAATTTGTCGTGTGGTTACGCAATGTTTCTACTATCGATGAAGTATGTGAAGTAAGTGACCACATTATTCATTCGATGAGGCAGCCTTTTATCATTAATCAAAAAGAGTTTTACAGTACAGCGAGTATTGGAATTACATTCTCTTCTCACGGTGAGGAAAGCGGGGAAGACATCTTGAGATATGCGGATGCAGCGATGCATAAGGCGAAAATAAATGGTAAAAATCGCTATGAAATCTATGACGCGCGTATGAGTGAACAAATACGTGAAGAACTGGACTTGAAACAATCGCTTCATCACGCCCTGGATAATGGAGAGTTCATCCTGCATTATCAGCCTCAAGTCTGTGGGAAAACTTTTGAAGTGATAGGATATGAAGCATTAATCAGGTGGAACCATCCAGAGTTTGGTCTTTTATCTCCTTATCATTTCATCCGACTGGCTGAGGAGACAGGGATGATCATTGATATTGGTGAGTGGGTACTACAGGAAGCTTGTACTCAAACAAAGCAGTGGCAAATGAAGGATCAACGACCAGGGTTGAAAATAGCTGTTAACTTGTCAGCACAACAATTCGCTGATGCCCTCCTCCCGCAAAAAGTATTCAAAGCATTGGAAGACTCGGGTATCAATTCAGAAAGTTTAATTATCGAAATAACTGAGACAATGGTGCTCCAGGACTTCGATCGCAGTATCGACACATTGAACCAGTTGAGAGCCGAAGGAATCAAAGTCCATTTGGATGATTTTGGTGTAGGGTTCTCTTCGCTTAGTTATTTGAACCGTCTTCCTGTTGATGCCATCAAAATTGACCGCTCTTTCATCAACCAAATTAACAAGGACACCACTGAAGTGGCCATCGTCAATGCTATTATTAGTATGGCTAAAAGTCTTGGCCTCCAAGTAATCGCTGAAGGCGTGGAGCAACAGGCACATATTACTTATTTGAAGCAAAAAGGGTGTTATGAGTACCAAGGTTATTATTTCAGTAAGCCTGTTCCAGCCCAGTGCGTAAGCCTTTAAGGTTTACGCTTTTTTGTGCATGTGGAGCTTAAGTGAGAAATTATAAACGATTGACATGGTATGATGATAGCCAGCATGGAAGGGGAGGGGAATAGCTATGAAAGAAATGCTTACGGTTTTCAATAACGAGGGGAAACCCACAGGGATAAAAGACCGCGATGAGGTGCATAGAGATGGTGAGTGGCATGAAACCTTTCATTGTTGGTTTTTTGAACAGAAAGATAAGGAGATATATCTCTTGTTCCAACAGCGCTCTAGTGAGAAAAAGGATTTCCCTGATTTGTTTGATATTACTGCAGCAGGGCATATTGAAGCGCAAGAAAACCTTATGACAGCAGGTTTACGAGAAATTAAAGAAGAACTGGGTCTCGAATTGAAGGCAGAGCAAGTCATAAAGGGTGGAGTCTTTAAAGAAGTGTTAAAAGCAGGGACATTTATTGACAAAGAGATTTGCCATGTTCATTTCCACCGATATACCTCAGCTTTGGATTTCGATATTGGTAATGAGGTCCAGGATATTGTAAGGGTGCCTCTAGAACAATTTTCTTATTTAGTTACAGGAGAGTGTAAGAGGATATCCGGCGTTTCACTACTCTCAGAGCACTTGATCGATTTGGTAAAGGAAGATTTTGTTCCACATGAAGCTGGTTATGAACGGTTTATTATTCAATCCATCTGTAATTATGTCGAAAAACTTTGACATTAATCTATGTATATCGATATAATTTTTCATTAAGCGATAGGAAAGTGAAAGGAGACGAATCATGCCAGAATCATCATTCGATACAAAAGTTGTTCACCATAAACTGGACCAGCAGCAGGTCCCGAATAGTAAGAGCACCCCGATTTATCAAACATCAGCTTTCACATTCAAAGATTTGGATCATCTCGAAAGCTACTACGAAGGGGATAGTCCATATCTATATACAAGGGAGAGAAACCCGAACACAGATGAACTGTCAGGGACTGTGGCTCAATTAGAAGAAGCACCAGCAGGAGTAGCCACTTCATCTGGAATGTCAGCAATACTAGCTGGTATCCTTTCTGTGGCTAAACCAGGTGATCACATTATTGCTGCAGAAGATTTGTACGGCGGTACTCACAAGCTGATCACTAAAGAGCTTTCTACATTCGGTATTGATGTAACGATGGTATCGTTTGCAGAGTTGGAAGAGGTGAAAGAAGCGGTACAGGAGAATACAAGGCTCCTCTATACTGAGTCCATTTCTAATCCTTTTTTACGGGTGGAGGATTTAGCAGGGTTGGTGAAGTTAGCAAAGGAAAAAGGTTTGAAGACAATGGTCGACAATACGTTCGCCACCCCTTATCTTCTTCAACCGTACACATCAGGAATCGATCTCGTCGTTCATAGCGGGACAAAGTATATTGGCGGGCATAGTGATGTTACATGCGGTGTGCTCGTAGGTGATCAAATGCTTGTTCAAGAAGCGACAAGTAAAGTGGTTACGTTGGGTGCAAATTTAAGCCCATTCGAGGCGTGGTTGACTCAACGAGGAGCCAAAACCTTAGGCCTGCGGATGAAACAACAGTCCTCTAATGCAGAGCAAGTAGCGAAAGCTGTGAAAAAACATGCAGGTGTGCGGACGGTGTATTACCCGGAATATGTATCTGATCGCGGCCATGGGGCTATTGTTACGATTGAATTAGATGAAAAAGTAAATGTGGAAACCTTTTTTCAATCACTGGGGTGGATTAAGATAGCACCGACACTGGCAGGGGTAGAGACTACAATATCTTATCCTGTAAGGACCTCCCACAGAGCTCTATCGGAGAAAGAAAAAGAGAATATCGGTATTAATGATTATGTCATCAGGTTATCTATCGGAATTGAGGATAGTGAAGATATCATCAATCAATTGACACAAGCCATCGAGGCATGAAGGAATAGCTTTTAATACTTCAGCATGGATTTTCTTCCAAAAAATTCTTTGTTCAACCACTGTGAAGTAGCTTTTGGGGAGGTGAAGGGGCGGGGAAACAAATCACTGTGAGCCTTATCGTTTCCCTGGACCTTTGTGATAAATAGATGAAGAGAACCCCAGCCTATGAACATCCTATCTCAAAACCAGAAGGTATGAATTTGTCGTGAATTCTAAATATTCTCGTAATTTACAGAAGACTATTAAACACACGGATTCAATGGCCATACAAAAATAATTTTCACCTCTTGTATACTAGTTGTATGGTTAACTGGCATTAAATTCTATTCACCATTTAAAAAGTGTGTGCTATAATTTAAAAAGCACGTTTTCATCCCGCGTAGGCTGCAACCACTATCTGAGAGTCGAGCACGACCCCATCACATAGACTCACTGATATCAAACCCAAAGTTGTAAGCCTTTTAGTGCTTTTTTTGGCGTGTCCTATTTCATGCCATCTTCTATTATTTTTCTGCTTTAGTCTTTTAAAACAAAATAACAAGAAAGCGTTTTCATAATGTTTTGTAGGAGGTAACGCCATGAAGTTAACAACCAAGATTTTTATTGGCCTGATACTTGGTGCGGTTGTCGGTATTGTTTTACACCTTGCCGCCCCGGATTTATTTACAACACTTGATGCCTATGTGTTCAGTCCGTTAGGGACCGTATTCTTAAATCTTATTAAAATGCTGGTCGTACCAATCGTGTTCTTTTCCATTACTTTAGGTACTGCTTCTTTAGGTGATCCAAAAAAACTTGGAAGAATCGGTGGGAAAACGATCGCCTTTTTCCTTGCTACTACAACGATCGCCATTTCAATTGCCATTTCCCTGGCCTACCTTTTCCAGCCGGGTAACATCGATATCGATCCTGCCGGTGCAGAGTATGAAGCTGAAGAAGCTCCAGGGGTCGTTGAAACGTTTACGAATATCATTCCGACGAACCCTATTCAATCTATGGTGGAAGGGAATATGCTTCAAATAATTGCTTTCTCCATTTTCATCGGTTTTGCCTTAGCAATGTTGGGTAAGAAAACCGAAGGGATTTACAAAATCATTGATCAAGGTAATGAAATCATGATGTTCCTTGTGAACTTAATCATGCGTTTCGCTCCATACGGCGCCTTCGGTCTATTGGCTTCAGCCATCGGGACCATGGGGATAGATGGTATGCAGGCAATGTTTATGTACATGGTCGTCGTTATACTCGGGTTATTCATACATGCGATAGTGACTTATGGGTCAGCGGTTAAATTCTTTGGTAAGATGAGTCCTGTTAAATTCTTCAAAGGTTTCTTCCCGGCTATGACCGTCGGATTCAGTACATCAAGCAGCAGCTCGACACTGCCGATCTCCATGAAAACGGCACAAGAGAATTTGAACGTGCCGAAACCAGTGAGCAGTTTCGTACAACCCCTGGGTGCAACCATTAACATGGATGGTACAGCAATCATGCAGGGTGTTGCGACAATTTTCATTGCGCAAGTGTATGGTTCAGAGTTGGGCTTTGCTCAATTGATTATGGTCGTTCTGACCGCTGTATTAGCAAGTATCGGAACAGCGGGTGTTCCGGGCGTAGGTTTGATCATGCTTGCAATGGTATTGAACCAAGTTTCTCTACCGGTGGAAGGAATTGCATTAATCATCGGTATCGACCGTCTTCTTGATATGACGCGTACTGCGCTTAATATCACGGGTGATGCAGCCTGTGCCGTCGTGGTTGCTGAAACAGAGAAAAAACATGGGCTAGAAGAAGACTCACGCGCTGCTGAAGCTTAAATGTTTTTATATCATATAAAAAAGTGCAACCACTTTTAATGGTTGCACTTTTTTAATAATCAAGGAAATTGAAAATTCCTGCCTGTGGATATCGTCTTCTACATAAGCCGCAATCAAATTCAGCGCCTGCAGATGTGCTTAAGCTCGTCGAGCTGACCAAGGCGCTTCCACTTTTGATCCAGGTGAAAATGTTCCTAACGATTCATACGGAGATGAAAAATGACAAAACGTCTTCCTTGTATAAGGAGGGCGTTTTGTCATTAATTTTTCCCCGGAAAAGGGTTTTATGTTTGAAAAAGAGAATAGAAGTATCAAATATATATGGGGACTCTGCACCGGAACCTCTTGCTTCAACGTGTAACCATAAGCACTGATGGGTATAGTAGAAGATAGATTACTTGGAAGAGGTGATTGGATGTTTTATTCAGTGACGTTGCAAAAAATCATGTTATTAACAGGAATAGGAATCATTATAGGTGCAATAGTTGGCTTTACTTCCGTACTCGGTTTCGGTCTCGATGGAGCGGTGTTCGTCCTGGCCATGTTTTTAAGTATTATCAGCGTATATGCGACAGCTATGTATGCTGAGCTGTATCACATCAGAGAGGCGATTAATAAGCAGCGAAAAGGGCTTTGATTTAACTTCAAAAATTATCGAGAAAACTGAGCATCAATATTCCTATATATAGGATGGCAATGATAGCCATCGTCCAATAGGTAAACCTTGTCATTTTCTTGAATATGACGAAGAAGGTGGCTATGACTACTGAGATAATGAAAAACCAATAAAGTGTGTCCATCTGTGATCGCCTCCTTCTTCATCATAAATACCTCATTGAACACACGCAAGTTTCGAAACATCTGGTCGCGGTTTATCCCACTTGGTGGTAGGGAAGAGTTATGTGTAGCAGCTATGAAAGAAGGCAGGGGAGAGGATGAATGGAATGGTCACAGACAGGGACGTTTATACATGAGTTTGTTTGACGTTTTATTCCTTGTTATTACCTTCTTTTGGTTAGCCGAGTTCATTGTATTTCGCAATCGCCGCTCGGCAGAGGGGGACGATTCCTTGGAGCGCCGTTCCTTTCCCCTCATTCTTGCGGCCGTTGTTTCGGCCATAACTTTTTCTTTGATTATGCGGGAATTGGATTTTGGGATTCCCACGATAACTTGGATATGGTGGGTTGGTTTATTTTTATATGCAGGTGGAGTTTCCCTGCGATATTGGGGTATCCTTCATCTGAAAGACCAGTTCACACGGGATGTATCGGTTAAGGAAGGCGATCGTCTGATAAGTTCAGGTCCATATAGTCTATTGAGACATCCATTGTATACAGGGTTGTTTTTTATTATCATCGGTTTTTGTTTAGGGGTAGGAAACCTTATCACAGCATTCCTTTGTGGGTGTTTGGTTACTTATGCTTTACTACATAGAATCAACTTGGAAGAAGCGATGTTAGTGGAAGAGCATGGAGAGAAATATAAGGATTGGTGTCGAACACGATACCGGTTGATTCCTTTTATTTATTAAATCCGGAGGTGGATGGGTTGAAAAAGAAAACGGCGATTGTTGTAGGTGCAGGATTGGGTGGAATGTCAGCAGCGATTCGGTTGACGGCTGATGGTTATGAAGTGAAGGTCATAGAGAAAAACAGCAACATAGGCGGTAAGTTGAATCGTCGTGAAGGGGAAGGATTCACCTTTGATACAGGCCCCTCCATTTTGACAATGCCATGGGTTTTGGAACAGCTGTTTGCCAGTGTCCACCGTCGCCTTGAGGATTACATAACAGTGGAACGCGTAGAGCCACAGTGGCGGACGTTCTTCGAGGATGGTACTTCTTTGGACGTGACCAGTGATTTGCCTGATATGCTCGATGAAATGGCAAAGGTCACAGAGCGCCCGAACCGAAGTTTGACAGACTTTCTATCTTACAGTCAAGACATGTATGAGTTGTGTATGAAGAGCTTCTATAAGTATAGCATCGAAGACTTGAAAGATTTGAAGAGTCATCATAAATTGAGGGAATTGTTCCAGATGGACCCGATGAATACTGTAGCGGAATCTACCGATAAACATTTGAATAACAAGTATTTAGAGCAGCTATTCAATTATATGGTCATGTATGTCGGCTCCAATCCATATGCAGCCCCGGCAATATTAAATCAGTTAGCCTACGTTCAGCTCGGTCTAGGTGTCCATTACGTCAAAGGCGGCATGTATAAGATTGCAGAAGCGATGGGACGTTTGATGAAAGAACTGCGTGTAGAAGTCCAATTAAATACACCTATCCAGCAACTTGTCGTCGAAGGCGATCGAGTGATTGGTGTGGAAACAGAAGAAGGAACGGTTCATGAAGCAGACATTGTCGTTTCTAACTTAGAAGCCATACCCGCTTATCGCAGGCTGGCCCCTCAAACTTCGAAAGTTAAAAAAGAGGTGAAGTCCTTAGCGAAGAAATTTAACCCGACGGTCTCTGGACTCGTTCTATTGTTAGGGACCGATCGACAATATGAGGATCTGAAGCATCATAACTTCTTCTTCTCCGAAGACCCTGAAAAGGAATTCAAGCAAATTTTTGAACAAGGAAAGCCGGCAGATGATCCGACGATTTATATTGGCATTTCCGCCCGTTCTGATGAGACACAAGCGCCGGAAGGCAAAGACAACTTGTTCGTGTTAACTCATGTGCCACCACTTGGGAATAAAAAACAGAAACCAATCGATTGGGATCAATATCGCGAAATCGTATTAGATAAACTTGAACGTAATGGAATGAAAGGATTGAGAGATTCGATTGAATTCGAATACCGCTTCACCCCTGAAGACCTGGAAACGCTTTATGGTCCTAATGGGGGATCCATATATGGAATAGCAGCTGATCGTAAATCTAATGGTGGCTTTAAAATCCCATCTAAGAGCCAAGTGTTTGAAGGTCTTTACTTTGTTGGTGGATCGACTCACCCTGGTGGGGGAGTTCCGATGGTCACCTTGTCTGGTCAGTTGACAGCAGATTTGATTAAAGAAAAAGAAAGTGGATCTGTCCATCAGTAATAGTCAAAAGACCAGCAGACTGAAGCTGGTCTTTTCTATGTTTCAGAAGATTATAAAATGCCGACTCGTGAGTCTCACGGGTTACATAACCCTTATAAAATTTAGAATAGGTCGGTTCATTTTAGTCGCCCTTCACTGTCCCTTTGCTTAGGCGATAGCCTATTTCTGGGGGGCTTAATCTTGCCTGAGGTTGTATATTTGTTCCTGTTTACCTAATATGTTTGGGGGGAATGGTTGAAAAATGTGCGAAACGTGAAGTCATAGTGAAGGAGTAGTCGGATGAGCGATTGGATTGTTTTTGCTCTATTTTTCATATCAGGAATCAGTACATTTTTTATTGCATCAAGGCTTTCGATTTTCGGGGATGCAGTGAAGGAAAAAAGTAGAGTTTCCTCTACATTTATGGGGGCTGTCATAGGGATTGCCATTTCTCTTCCGGAGTTGACGTCAAGTGTGACGGCGATCATTATTGATAGCCCTGATTTAGCGGTGGGTAATCTCATAGGGAGTAATTTATTTAATATAATGGGACTCGCCATTTTTGATATCGTTTATCGTCGCTATCAAATCCTGACCCATGCTACTGTTGAGAGTAAATTGTATGGTTGGCTGGTTATTCTTATGACATTGATTGTCATTGCTGGATTAAGTTTGACTCTCCCTACTCATATCTTTCATATTAGTTACACCTCTATAGCTGTGATTCTTCTTTATTTCATCGGTTCAAAATTCATTAATGACCGCACAGAATACAAAGGGAGAAAAGTTAAAAATAAAAATGGAAGATATAATGAATATACGTATAAACAAGTGTTAATACGCTTTATATTAGCAGCTGTTGCTATCATGCTGATTGGTAGTGTCCTAACGGTAACAGCTGAAAGAATTTCCGTAATTACGGGGATAGGAGCCTCGTTCATTGGTGCTTTTCTTGTCGCAATCAGTACGTCCTTGCCTGATGCCGTAAGTGTAGGGACCGCCTTGAAATTAAGGAACTTCAATTTGGGCATCAGTTCTCTGCTTGGAAGTAATGCTTTCAACTTGATGATATTAGCGCTTACAGATCTTATTTACTTCCGAGGCAACTTGTTGGAAGAGTCGTCTCCTGCGAATATGATTACTGGTGTTACATCTATCATCTTCATCCTGTTGATCATTTATAGCATTACCAGGAAAAAAGTGAGTGTCTGGAATTATCTGCTCCCTTCAGTAGTGATCATTGTGAGTTATTTTGTTACTACCTACCTTGTCTTTCAAATCAAGTGAAAAGCGGCCATTTGGGAGGCTGCTGAAGAACTGAAACTTTTGGGAGTTATGCACCAAATAAGAAGCCGAGTTGAACGATAAAGTCGTCCAACTCGGCTTCTTTTATAATTTCGATGAGCCATTTGGGCTCATGTTCATTGATCTTCGGAAGCGAAATGAACACCGGTTTCCTTCTCAATGATCTCGACAAGGACTTGGGAATAGTACGATTCAGCTTCAAAAGTATCTTCCGAGGGCTTCTCTGGGAACTCATCTTTCATGCCTTCATTAATAGTTACTCAAGATAGAGAAAAGTTTTCAGTGGCCACCCATTTGGCAGTATTTTTACTTAGCTATATCTCGTTGTTTCTGTTTTTTACTGCGAAAAGGTAACCACCAGTTCCAATCGCCTAAAAGCTTCATTAAACTCGGAACGAGAAGAAGCCGGATGATGGTTGCATCAATGAATATAGCAATGGCGATTCCAATTCCGATTTGCTTGACCGGCACGACTCCTGTAAAAGCGAATGCTCCAGTTATCACAATCATAATCAAGGCTGCAGATGTAATAATCTTACTTGTACTGGCCAGCCCCTCGACAGTGGCTTTCGTATTATCTCCATTTTCTAAATAGAACTCGTGGATTCTTGAAATCAGAAAGACTTCATAGTCCATACTCAGGCCGAATACAAGGCTGAAGACGATGACAGGTAAAATTAAAGCGATATCTGCTTCATTCAACCCGAATTGGCCACCCTGGAAAATCCATACGAGTACACCGAAAGTTGAGGTAAGCCCAATGATATTCATTAAAATGGCCTTCAGTGGAATAATGATTGATCGGAAAGCTATCATCAAGATGATGAAGGTAGAAATGAGGATGATAGCTAAAGTCAGTCCGATTTTTTCAGAAATCTCTGTGTAAATTTCCTGATTAAATTTAGGTTGCCCTCCAAACATCATGGAAACCTCCCACTCTTGTGAAGACCAGTCTGTCATTAAGTCCTGGGCTTCAGATGAATTTGCAGGGACCGTCAAATTGACAGGGATCATTAACTTATTTCCTGAAATGAATTGATTTATAGCGGGTTCAAGCTGCTCTTTGCGAGGAGTTTGCTCAAGAGTAGCCGCCAATTCATCCGCTGTCTCCAACTTACTTGCTGTGTAGAGTGTTTGTACGGAAGCAACGATATCGGGATCTGTGAGTTCATCTTGTAATTCTTTCATTTGCTGAAGGCCGTCTTTCTCCAACCAATCCCCTTCTTTGGTAGCGATGATATATGCGGTACTTTCCTGGTTATCCATAAAAGTCTTGTCTATCGTTTCATATGCTGAGCGAGAATCGTAACTTTCCGGTAGCGCGTCGATTGTTGGTATCGATAGGTTCATATTGGTAATCGGAACTATACCGATAATCAATAGGATGAGCGCGACGAACGTAATGATTACCGGGCGCTTCATGATACTTTGAGCGAATTTTCTCCAACGTGGTGTTGTATCTTTATTTGTCGGGATTATGCGCCATTTATTCACTTTTGGCCCCAGAATATATAATAAGGAAGGGAGGAGGGTCAATGAGGCAAGGACGGCAGCCACAATAACCACTGTTCCCCCTATAGCGATGTTTGTGAAAATGTCCACTTTAATAACGACCATTGCTGCAAGCCCGATGAAAACACAGAGAGCTGAAAAAATGATTGATTTCCCAGCAGTTTCGATGGTCGTCATCAGGGCGCTCGCTTTTTCCTGTTTGGCTAATTCCTCCCGGTACCTATTAATGAAGAGAAGTGCAAAATCAATACTTAAAGCCAAACCGATCATGGGTGCGATATTAAGTATAAAAATTGATAATTGGGTGTCTTCACCTACGATGGCCAGGACACCGAAACCGGTGATGATCGTCACGGCTCCGATAATCAAGGGCAGCAGCGAAGCGATCACAGTACCGAAGGCAAGTAATAAAATAATCAATGCTACAGGCAAACCGATTAATTCGGCGCGCTTCAAATCTTCCTGACTAGCTTTATTGATATCCTCTGATATGACAGGTGCTCCTGTAAGTACTGTTCCTTCATGGGATGCGGTGATTTTTTCGATTCCCTTAATGACAGAGGCCATATCTGATGTTTCCCCACTGAAATGTATGGCTGCATAAGCCCGATCCCCTTCGATCATTGACTCATCTTCCAATGGAGAATCAATGCTTGATGCTAAACCAAGATCAATAACTTTATCTAAAGTACTTTTGATTTCATGATTCGTCTGATTCTCAAATGAAAGAAGGAGCGTTGATTCAGGAAAGTCGAACGTTTCATTCAATTCGTCTTCAACCTGTTCATATTCTCCATCTGTCCGGAAGCCGTCTCCTTCAAGCAAGGAGGGCAGCTGGATGGCGAAGTATCCCATGCCAATGATTAAGATCAACCATATAATTAATAACCATTTATGGGATCGAACAATAAAAGAGGAAATACTCCCCATAAGACAGAACTCCTTTAACATGATTTATTTGTCATTTATTACATTCTCTTCAAATGATACTCCTTTTTATAAATCTTGAAAACTAAAAAACGCTGAGGTGTAAAAGGGGAGGGTTAGTGGAAAAGAAAGGTGAAAGAAACGATAGAGAGGTTGGTGAAGGATGGAGTGGCCGGAAGAATTGATCAACGATGCCAAGAAAAGAATGGAGCCTTACAATGTAGAAGGTTTTGTGCTTGGAAAAGGAAATGAAGAAGGAGATATTATGATCGTGGGAGAAGCTCCTGGTGAAAACGAGGCAGTAAAAGGTGTGCCCTTTATAGGCAGAGCCGGAGACGAGTTGGATAAGCAGTTGTCTTACGTCGGTTTGGATAGAGAAGATGTCTATATTACGAGTGTAGTCAGAAGCAGGCCTTATAAATGGGTGAACACGAATAAAAAAGGAAGTGGTGGAAAGAGGAAAGCCAACCGAAAACCCAACCAGAAAGAAATTATTGCCCATGCTCCGCTTTTGGATTATCAGATTCAGCAGATGAAGCCTGAAGTCATTATCGCATTAGGAGGAGTTGCTTATGAACGATTGACGGGGAGTAAAGGCAAAATCAGTGAAGTGCTCGGCAAGGTTATCCAGACCCCTGTCATGAAAAGTTCAACCAGCCGGGGATGGGAAAAGACTGAGGAATCGTTTACAATCATCCCCTTATACCATCCGGCGGCTGTCTTTTACAACCCCAAGATAAAAGAAGACATCTATGAATCTTTAGATCATTTTATAAATTATTTGGAGAAAAAAGAAGAAAGCCGCAGGGCATAGTTTGGCCAGCGGCTTTCAATCTATATAAAGGTTTGATAGAGGGTGATTATTGGGCGTTCTGCATGGGGTGGGCCTTTTCAAAGACGAAATACCCCTGTTTACTAATGGAAGTAGAACCCACACCTGTACTTCTCCAACTCTGGATTGCGATGCTGTTTTCACCTTCGGAACCTTTGATTTTATAGATTTTGGTCTTTGGTAGAAAAGCAGTTACAGATTCCAGCGTACTCTGGTTTTCGGAAGGGGGCTTATGTTCGATTGTGCCCACGACCTCTCCTAATTGTTCCTTAGGGATGCGGTTGCCTGTTTGGACAAACTGTTCATCTTCATGAATAACGTACGTCTCCCGCACCATCATTGAAGTGTTGTTCGATTGAGGAACTGCTGATTGACCATTAGTATGTGAAGCCTTTGAGGCATGAGTGACTGACTTCAATTCAGCAGCCGTGCTTTTTTCAGGCAATAAGGATGCCTGCTCGGAAGCTGGGGGAGAGGCGGGTGAAAGTAAGTGCAGCCCAGTAAACAAAAGGGTCATGAATATAGGAAGTGGTACAATTTTTTTCAACCGACTGACCTTTCTGATACGTTTCCTTTTTAAAGAATGAAGGACAGACCTCTGCATGTGCCTGTGGTCGAATGGAACTTGACAGTACTTTACGTCTTGGTTCATTTTTTTTAATTTGCGATCCATTATATCACTCACTTTGGGAACCCCCTTCCGCTGTCAATCGTTCTTGGAGAAGTTGGCGTGCCCGGCGGAGTCTGGTCTTGACTGTGTTAGGGCTTGTGTTCAATACTTGCGCCAAATCTTTGATGTCGAATTCTTCAAAGTAGTATAAAATGATGATTTCTCTATACTTATCTTCTAATTTCAGGACTTGTCCCAATAAAGCCTCATCTTCATCCTTTTGTAAAAGGAACTCTTCCGGTGTTTCTTTTGAAGAGGGGATGGATCGGAAGAGTTCTGCCCCTTTTCTTACAACTCTCTTCATGTAGGAGCTTTTCAAATGATCCTTACATAAATTGATAGTGATTTTATATAACCAAGTTTTAATCAATGATTCTTGTTTGAAGGTCGAAAATTTCTGATATGCTTTAATAAACGTTTCCTGGGTGATATCCTCTGCGGTGGAATAATCTTTAACGTAAGAGTACGCGAGCCATTTCAAATCATGCCCATACTCCTGGATCCACATTTCTAATCTTTTTTCCGCTTGAACTTCGGGTTCATATGTAGAAGGTTGTGATCGTTGTTTTCGTATCAATTTTCCCCACCTCATCAATATAGACGACACTCCTTAGCCTCAGGTTTTAAAAGCGGTGAAAAACATTTCATCTTTACATACACATTCGGGAAATCCTTGTGATTTTCCTTGTTTGAAACTCATAGTGATGGAGGGGGGGGAGGTGCAAAACCAGGAGGTTGCCTGGCAGTTATCAGGTTTTTATTATGGAATGTTGGAACTTTTTTTCCGAGTAGTTTGGTTGGAAATTTCCGTGGATATCTCTATACCCTTTTCCTGTCAGATCGTTTTCGCTTGGAAAGGCATGCAGTCACTGCGCTGTTCTATACTTTTATGTTCCCTATTCTTGTTAGAAAAAGAGGAGTAGTAACTGTGCTTTTTGCATCTCTCAGGAAACTGATTTAATCTCTTCAATTGCGTCTGGAATTCTTTAATGTTTGCTGTATATTCCTGTAGAGACATCAATATTAATTAGTGAAGGACTGTAAAAATGTTTCACGTGAAACTTGGTGAAAAAAGAAGAGTATTGTCGATTAGCCGAATAATCATCGTGTTGGGTAATGGATGAGGAGAGTCCGTTTCTTTCTTTTGTTCTCTTTTATTTGTGCTATAATAAAGATAAATACGGCGACAGCTGCATCTGTCGCCGAAAGATACCGTTCGCATATGGTTTTAAGCTTTAGACCCTCTCGAGTGAGGGTCTAATTTTTATTGTTCATTTTGATGATGAGCGCAAGGAGTGTAATAATGAATGTTCCAAACGCCAACATGATCATCAGAGCTTCATATGTGCTCATAGATGGCATCACTCCCTTTCTATCACGTTCCTCAAATAGAGGTAGAGAACGGTATCTATATACAAGGATACCATATTTCGCTAAAAATAAGAACATACGTTCGTGAAATAGACAAAACGAACTAATAGAAAAACCTCAGGTCATCCATTTTTTGGATGACCTGAGGTGGCTTTTTATTGTGCGGTTCGTTCTTTCTTTGGTTTTTGGTCGTTGTTCAAGCTGTCTAAGCGATGCAATAATCCAACACCGAAATCTGCATCCACTCGAGGGTTGTAGTTTTCATTGAAGATTCCTCTGCTGGATTCGTAAGCGGTAGATCCGTGCTCAGAAAAATCGAGTCCGGAAACTTCTTCTTGTCTGGACACGCGGATGCCGACTGTACTTTTAATGATGAAAACCACGATTCCTGTTGTTAACATTGTCCACGCGATGACTGCTAAAATCCCTACCGCTTGGATTCCTAGCAGGCTAAGGCCGTCCCCATAGAAGAGTCCACCTTCGACTGAAAAGAATCCGACAGCTAAGGTTCCCCAGATTCCGCAAACACCGTGAACGGCGATGGCACCTACAGGGTCATCGATACGAGCGACACGATCAAGGAATTGTACTGCTTCGACAAGGATGACACCAGCGATTAAACCGATGATGATCGCTCCGATCAACGAAACGTTTGCAGTTCCGGCTGTAATACCTACCAGCCCAGCTAGTGCACCGTTTAATGTCAGAGAAGCGTCAATCCTTTTGAATTTGGCATAAGAGTAAAAGCCAGAACCGATGATTCCAGCTGACGCTGAAAGTAGTGTAGTTGCGATTACGGAAGGGACGAGAGATGGGTCAGCAGCTAATGTACTTCCTCCATTGAAACCGAACCAGCCGAACCAAAGAATGAATACACCTAATGCACCAAGTGGTATATTATGTCCCGGGATGACGTTCACTGTTTTTCCGCTATATTTACCAAGGCGCGGTCCTAAGAACATGACAGCAACGATAGCACCGAGAGCTCCTGTTAAGTGAACGACGGTTGAACCTGCAAAGTCGACAAAACCAAGCTCGGATAACCAACCTCCACCCCAGACCCAGTGACCGACTACGGGGTAGATGAAACCTGTCATAACTACGGTAAGCAGAAGGTAAGAACCGAGTTTGATACGTTCAGCAACTGCACCTGAAATGATGGTGGCACAGGTGGCTGCGAAAACGGCTTGGAAAACAAAGAAGCCGATTTGATCTTCATGGCCACTTAGCAGAAAGCCATCAATCCCTATTATTCCTCCACCAGATGTTCCGAACATAATGCCATATCCGACAACGAAATAAAGTACGGAGGCAATGGACATGGTCATGAAGTTTTTCATCAAAATATTAAGTGCGTTTTTGGAGCGGGTAAAACCCGATTCTACCATGGCGAAGCCTGCGTGCATGAAGAATACTAAGAATGCTGCAATCATAATCCAGGCCATATCCAAAGACTGCAAAACAGATTCGGCAGTCACGGCTGTTTCGGCACTAGCAATCATAGGGAAAGCGAGAATCGAAAATAAAAACAATGGAATAATCTTCTTCATAATTGAATCCTTCCTTCCGGGATGATAATTAAATTAATGCTTCTTTACCGGTTTCCCCTGTGCGGATACGAAACACTTCATCAACGGTGGATACAAATACTTTTCCGTCACCCACTTCGTTGGTAGCGCAGGTGTCCATGATGACATCGATGATCGATCCGAGTTCATGGTTTTCGACCACCATTTCCACTTTTACTTTCGGATATAATTTGACCTCGAAACGGCTGCCTCTGAAAATCCCCTCCTGGCCTTTTTGCTGTCCACATCCTGCGACTTCTGATACAGTCAGCCCTTTGACGCCTATTTCATCCAGGTTCTGTCGTAATGTTTGGAACGCTTCGGGCCGAATGATCGCCTCCACTTTCTTCATGGAAAATGTCCTCCTTAAGTTTATGTTAGCTTTTCTAACATATTAAGTAATGAATAAATATAATCATAAAGTAAATATTCTGAAAAATCAACAGGTTTTTCTAAGTTAATGTAAGGAAAGTTGACATCAAGTTGGTTTGGATAAAAAAACCACCTCAAGCCATCCATTTTCTGGATGGCTTGAGGTGGTAGTCATTAGTAGTTCATCTGTGTTATAAGTCGTCAAATCCATTACTGTCAGATACTTTTGTATATTGTCTGGATTTTTGCTCAAAGAAGTCGGATTTCCCTTCATCCACTTCCTGGTAGGCTCGTATCCATTTTAATGGGTTCTTTTTATAAGAGGGAAAAGGTTTTTCTGCACCTAACTGACGGCTTCTCGTATTAGCCATGAACCGGATGTAATCTTCTAGGTCCGTGATCGGGATTCCGGGGAACTGCTCACCAATGATGTGATGTGCCCATTTGATTTCAAGTTCCGCTGCTTTTGTGAATGTCTCTGTTACGAATGTCAGATACATTTCACGGTCTAACTCTGGGTTTTCATTCAATGTTTCTTTGAAAATCCTTGAAAATAAATTCACGTGTATTTGTTCATCTCTATTGATATAGTTGATCATTGTGCTTGTTGAGACCATCTTATTGTTCCTGGCCAAATTGTAGAAAAAAGCGAAGCCAGCGTAAAAGAACAATCCTTCTAGTACAACATCATAGACAATCGAGCGCAGGAATGTATCAATCGATGGATTTTCATCGAATTCCTGGTAGCCATCTGTAATAAATTGGTTTCTCTCCAACAGAACTTCATCATGCTTCCAGTACTCGAAAATTCTCTCTTGTTCACCCTGGTCCACCAGAGAGGAGAGAACATAGGAATAAGATTGATTATGGACGACTTCCTGAAAAGCGAGTACTTGCATCAAAGCAGAAAGGCTTGAGTCTGTTAAATAATCAGCAATTTTACCTGAGTAATCTGTTTGAATGGAATCGAGAAAAGCGAGCAGTCCGATTATTTTTTTAAATGACGCTTGTTCTTTTTCAGAGAGCTCCGGCCATTGTTTCAAGTCATTGCTCATATTGATTTCATTCGGAATCCAAAAGTTGGAAAGCATGTTTTTATACATCGGATAGGCCCAAGCAAAACGAGTATGATCCCAATTCAGCACGTTCGAGCTTTTTCCGTTAATTATTCCTGTAGATGCGTTCGGAGCTTCGTGGTCGACTAATTTCCGTTTTTGTATCGTCTCCATTAAGATTACCTCCTTGTTATGATGAGCAACTTTCGCAGTCGTCATACTCGCCTTGACTTGACGTGGACCTGGTATAATAAGTCGTTTTTAAGCCTTTTTTCCAAGCATCCAAATGGATAGCTAATAATTCTTTTGCCTGGATCGTGTTCGTTACATAGATATTGAAAGAGATTGATTGATCAATGAATTTTTGGCGTATGCTGTTTTGATGGATGCTCGTATGCTGGTCGATCTCATATGCTGATTTATAGTAGCCATACGTTTCATGATTCAGGTCAGGGGCGGTGACGGGAATCTTGTAGTCTTTTTTCTCTTCGGAATAAAACTTCTTAAAGATTGGATCAATGCTGGCTGTGCTGCCTGCAATTAAAGATGTACTTGAGTTTGGAGCCACCGCAAGAAGGTAGCCATTTCTCATACCGTCCCGAGCAACCTTGTCTTTTAAGGCTTTCCAGTTCCATGAACCGTATTGGTCAAACGTTCGTTTAACGAAAAAATCCCCATTTTGCCAGTCGGATCCTTCGAAAAGGGGGTAACTGCCTTTTTCAACAGCCAATTCACTGCTTGCTTCAATCGCATAATAAGCGATAGCCTCATACACTTCTTTCGTATAGTCCAGCGCCTCTTCTGATTCCCAGGCGATTTTCTTTTTCGCAAGCAAGTGGGCCCACCCGAATGTACCAAGTCCCACGCCGCGGTAGTTTTGGTTTGTCAATTGGGCTTGAAGCACAGGGATCGTGTTTTGTTCGATAACATTATCAAGCATGCGGACTTGTATCGGTATCAGTCGCTTTAATACACCTTCTGGTACCGCTTTTCCTAAGTTGATACTGGATAAATTACAGACGACGAATTCACCTGGTGTTTGGACGGTGATGATCTTTCCATCTTCCACGTATTGTTCGTTTTGCGTAGTCGGGCTTTGGTTTTGAGCGATTTCTGTACAAAGATTGCTGCAGTAGATCATCCCCGCGTGGTGGTTAGGATTCATACGGTTTACTTCATCTCTGTAAAACATATATGGTGTACCTGTTTCGAGCTGGCCGACCATAATTCTCTTCATGATCTCGATGGCTGGCACGGTTGTTTTTGAAAGGGCAGGGTGGTTGACACACTGAAAATACTTCTCCCGGAAAGATCCTTTGCCGCGTTCTTCATCAAAATGGTCTTCCAATGAAAAACCCATCACTTCTCTAACTTCATGAGGATCGAACAAATACCAATCTTCACGTTTTTCTACAGTCTCCATGAACAAATCTGGGATAGAAACTCCAGTAAATAAATCATGGGTACGCTGCCGCTCGTCCCCATTGTTCAACCGACTATCTAAAAATGGGAAAATATCTTTATGCCAGACATCTAAATAAACAGCAATGGCCCCCTGACGTTGACCGAGTTGATCTACGCTTACAGCCGTGTTATTCAATTGCTTCATCCAAGGAATCACTCCTGAAGAAACACCCTTGAAACCGCGTATGTCGCTGCCACGACTTCTGATTTTACCTAAGTAAACACCGATTCCGCCTCCATGTTTACTTAAATTAGCGATATCTGTGTTGCTGTCATAAATCGATTGTAAGCTGTCATCAACGGTATCAATAAAGCAGGAGCTTAGCTGTCCGTACCTTTTTCCGGCGTTTGCAAGAGTGGGGGTGGCTACAGTCATATACAAATGACTCAGGGCCCAATAAGCTTCTTTCACTAAGTCGATTCGTTTGTGTGTTTCTTCTTGAGACATGAGGACCATGGCTATGATCATAAACCTCTCTTGGGGAAGTTCATAAAATTCCCCCTTCTTACTACGGGCGATGTATCTGTCACTCAGTGTCTTCAAACCGATATAGGTGAATTGACGGTCGCATTCCGGATCGATCGCAAAGGAAAGTTCATCAATTTCCGCTTTTGTGTAGTATGTAAGAAGATTCGTGGAGTAAATTTCTTCATTGATCAAACGTTCAATCAAACCAAAAAAATCTTGATAGGGTTCGTTTGTGTTTCTGTTCATGACTGCCTCTTCATACATTTGTTCAAGCAGAATGCGACTAGCGACGAAGGTCCAGCCAGGTTCTGTTTCATCCACTTCGGCCAGGCATTCCAGGATTAAAGTTTTTGACTGTTCTGCTTCGTTCAATTGCGCAAATCCCAGGTCGGGTAATTTATCAATGAGTCGCTGGAGCTCAAGTTTCGGATAATCATTCTTCCACTTGGTTATTTTTTCCTTCCAATGGGTCTCTTTCGTAAGTACACTCATTTTGTCACTCCTTTTATCATAACTGTGTCTACTCTTATTCTTGTCGATAATTCCATTAATTACGGTTATAAAAATGGAGAATCGTGTTTCAGGAATATCAACTTTGATAAATATCATAAAAAAATCCGCTCACGGAAATGAGCGGATGAAACCATGGAACGAAGAGAGGAAAGCGATCAGGATGTCCTCGTTCCATCGTTTCATCTTCTCAATCCCCGAAGAAGTTGAAACTACCGACGAACAAAGACAGGTCTCCTGGCTGACACTCGATCTTACTCTGGTCCTTCCCGTGCGTTGGCACAGTGGAACCTCCATTTCGCGAGTGTTTACAGTTGCGGGGGCAGCTCCGGACTTTAACCGGATTCCCTATTAAGCCTTGTGGCATCTTTCATTCGTAAATACTATATATAGTTGTATTTTTTAAAATTGTTAGCTTATATTGTGTTTTAATCATAACGGAGAAGCAGAAATCATGCAACTCTTTTCTCTTTGAATTATATTGATGCATACTTAATTCTTATGAAAAAAAGCAATGTTTCTTTATAATGAAAGCTGTGATGAAAGATAATATGAAGGGGGATTAGAGGATGGGAAGCGAATTTAATTGGCATGAAGAAGCGGAAAAACAATGGGATGATCGTTCAGAAATGTGGAGCTCGAAAAGTCGGGTGATGTGGGAAGAAGGAAGCCGAAGTACAATCGTTCCTTTTTTAAAACAACATGTAGGGAAAGGGTCTATCGCTGATTTAGGGTGTGGGGATGGCTTCGGATCCTATCTTCTCTTTCAGGAAGGGTTTGAAGTTACGGGGGTAGACCTATCAAAGGATATGATTGAACGGGCGAACTCACGTATCCAGAAAGAAGGTTTATCGTTTGCTCAGGGGGATTTGACGGATTTACCATTCCAATCAGAGCAATTCGATGGAGCCATGGCCATCAATTCACTGGAATGGATTGAAACCCCCTACAAAGGACTGGAAGAAATAAAGAGGATCTTAAAGCCCGGCGGCCGTCTATGTATCGGTTTGCTGGGGCCGACAGCTATGCCGAGGATCAACAGTTACCGTAGGCTTTATGGGGAAAAGGTGATCTGTAATACGATGATGCCCTGGGAATTAAGAAAAATGGCAGAGGAAACAGGGTGGAAGTGTATTGACGGTCAAGGAGTCTATAAGCGGGGGGTAGAAGAAACCCATATACATACACTTGATGAAGAAATGAAACAGGCTCTGACATTTATGTGGTTATTCATATTCGAGAAAAAAGAATGACGGAGTGAAAAAGGCTGTATGATTTTAAAGACCTTCTCATAAATTCAAACATGAGGAGGGTGAATGTGATGGCATGGGTCCAAACATTCTTGTCCATTCGGTTCGTGTTTATCGGATTTTTCTCGCTGACTGCATTGGGTTTGATGGTCTTTCAGTCTATTTCCATCTTTCAAGCGTTCGTAGAGTTCTATGAAGTGCTGCATAGAAAATAAAAGGAACCGGGCCCTTTGAGTAGGTCCCGGTTCCTTTTATTTAGTTTTGCTGTTCCCAAAGAAATTTACCGAGCAGAAGGTCTACTTCAGCTAGCTCATGGAGCCCTGAATGTGATGCTTGCTTGTTATAAACCATTTCTTCTTGATATTGGCCGAATGGGACAATATCCTGTAATCCTTTTACACTTGATGCGTGGACGAGTCCATCCCAATGGAGTTGTTCTGGGGCTTCTTTGTTGATGATTCCTGCTATGGCCAGTACATCAACATGGGGAGGAAATTGGTTCTTTTTTTCAACCATCTGTATTAATGCTTCTGATTCTGGCTGTAAGTCTGTGGTTGCCTCTCCATAGTTTGATTTAAAATATCCTTCTTTTCTAATGCCTTTGAACGGGCTTGCGATAACGGCCAGTTTTTCGACTTTAGGAGCTGTGAATTCTTGAGCGTTCAAGAGGTAATTGGCAGATATTAATCCACCCATTGAATGTCCGATGATATTTACTTGCTGGATTTCGTAGTCATATTTCAACCGCTGCATGATACCTTCAAGCCAATGCGTTTGGCTATTAATGCTGGCCCGGTTGTTCTCAAACAACACTTGAATGAATGGGGTTCTGGATTGTTGGATGCCACCTTGAATGGTTAGGTCGCCGTCTGATGCTACATAAATAACCATCTGCTTTTTCCCCCATTCCAGGCTTTGCATCCGGTCAATCATCGTTTGGAAGCTTCTAGGACCTCCTTTGTATCCATGGATAAAGAGGGTCGGGGTCATATCCTCTTGATCAATAGGTTCTGAGCTGCTCGATTTGGAATTGATCATAAAGAAAATCAACCCGATTAGAATGGAACCTACCAGAAGAGAGAGCCATTTCATTATCGATTTATTTGCTGTAATCATTGGTGTTCCTCCTGAGAATTATAAATCCTTGTTCTAGTGTAAAAGAATAACATAGCCGGAAAAACAGGTTATGGGAAAAAAGAATGACAAAGTGATGACTATACACTATAGCATACCCTTGATGCCTTAGAGCATGTTTTCGACCCATCTGTTGGTTTATCTCTGTTCTTTCAGGGAAAACTGAAACTGTACTGAATAACAAGGATTACAGAAAGGAGCTTCCCTTTGAATCAAGAACAATTGAAAAAGAAAATTTACAACATCATGGATCAACACACTGTAGGAACGCTTGCGACTGTCAAAGATCAGAAGCCACATTCTCGCTTCATGACGTTTTTCAATGATGATGAATTTACTTTCTACACGCCAACCAATAAAGAAACACATAAAGCGGAAGAAATTGAAGCGAATCCTCATGTCCATATCCTTATCGGTTATGAAGGGGATGGGTACGGAGACAGCTATTTGGAAGTCGAAGGACAAGCCAAAATTCGAGATGATCAAAAAATCAAAGATTGGCTTTGGTCTGAGCGAATGGAACGCTGGTTTACTGGAAAAGGAGACCCGGACTACATCGTTCTTGAGGTCATGCCGGAAAATATCCGTTTGATGAATGCTGATGGAGATACACCAGAAACCTTAGATTTATAAGAAGAAGGGGTTAGCAGATTGCTAACCCCTTCTTTGGTCTTGAGAACTCCTCGAGGTCATAAGCAAGCCTTTTGCTGTGGCGAAAACTCCCGTCACTTCAAAGGTGTGCTTATGCTTTTCGGGGGCCGGTTCCACTTTCGTGCTAGGAAAGGGAACATGATTCATCTTCGTATTCGATTTCGATAGTGACATGCTCCAATTTAATCGGGCCAAGGATTTCTTTCGCTTGTTCTTTCACGTTGCAAACCTCCTGCTTAGTGGTGGCAGCGGGTACAACAATATGAGTGGAAAACGCATGGTTTTCTCCGTCCATAGACCATAAATGGGTATGGTGAGTGGAGTTGACGTGCTGGATCTTGTTTATTTCTGTAATAAGGTCATCCAAGTCGATATGGTTCGGGACACCTTCTAAAAAGAGCCGCATCGTCTGGATAAGGTTTTTGATAACATTGTAAAGGATGAAAAGCGTAATTCCTATAGAAGCTATAGGGTCAAGAATTGGCAGGTCTGTAAAAAACATGATTACACTGACTATAAGGACAGCCAACCATCCAAGGACATCCTCCAACATATGCCATGTCATCACTTTTTGGTTCATTGAATCCCCGCCTCTAAGCTTGAAAACCGCGGCACCATTGACGACGATACCCAATAGGGATAAGAGAATCATCCCTGCGGCGTTCGGTTGTTCCGGATTCAATAACCTGGGTACAGCTTCTGTCAAAATGAAAACAGATCCGACAATCAAAACGACACTGTTGATTAAAGCAGCAAGCAATGAAAAGCGCCTGTACCCGAAAGAAAATTGCGGAGAATGATCTTTATTAGAAAATTTTTGTAAGAACCAAGCTAAACCAAGTGATAACGAGTCCCCTAAATCATGCAAAGCATCTGATAAGATAGCCATGCTGTTTGTTAGAATACCGCCAATCAATTCAATGATCGTGAAAGCGAAGTTCAAGAAAAAAGCGGTTTTAATTTTTCCGGTAGTTGAATCGACATGATGGTGGTGATGATGGCTCATTTTTACACCTCCTCATAATGTATGAGCATATGTGCATATATTTAATTTATGAAATGATGGAACATTTGTCAATGATCTTGATTTTCCTAGGCTTTCCATATTAGCACCACCTGATTCCAGAGAGAGGAGCACATGGTCAATTATGTAGAGGGGGAGCATTTCATTCATAACAGGATACAGCCCGTAAGTTAGAAAACGCCCAGCCTGATTGGCTGGACGTTTACGGTTTCTGTTTGATTACATACCCATCAACTTAAAGGATAGAAGCGTCGATGAATAGCATAGTAGTCGAGCTGGTGACCTGTGATGTCCGCCAGACGTTCAACGGCTTCAAGCAGGAAGGTTTTGTCGAGTTCATAGATGACTTTAGTTTCAATGTGATCCAGGGTATGGCATGCAAATTCCCAAAGCATCTGATGTTTGGATTCGTCGATAGATTCAGCAACCAACGCAAGAGCATCAACCATTTCAGTGATGATCAAATGATTATCACGTGCATAGTGTCGAATATAGCCAAAGCCACGATATACGTAGGAAGCGAAGGACTCATTCAGTAGTATAACTCTCACCTGTTCCTCTTTATCCATCAAATAAGGTGTGAAAGTAATGTAATCCTCAACAGTGAGCATCAATTCTGCCATTTGGTGAAGCGTGTTGATTGCGGACTTTGGGTCATCATTTCCCAATGACTTGATCGCTATTTCTGCGAGCTTATGCATACCCATTTGGATATCCTGCAATTCCGTTTCTTTATGACCGATATTGATCATCTTCCAATACTTTTCCTCATCGATGTTTTCAGAGCCTGGCCCCCAATAGCTGAGCAACTGGTTTTCTTTAAGGATATAATCTCCAATTTGAGAATGGAATTGAATAAGGATGTTATCCTTTCGAGCCTCAGCAATCATACTCCGATAGTCCACTAATTGGATATAGCCGGAACGTTTCGCCTTTATACTTATCGCTTTCTTTCTTTCTTCTTCCAATAGATCACCGGGTTCTTTGGTGCGGTATTGTTCCAAATCCCTGCGTAAGGTTTGGTTAATGATTTTTTCGGACGATTTTTTCATCGTGTCGGTGATGTTATGGACCTGCATCCAAGTGGTTGCATGATTGATAAAGTAGATGAATGTGACTGCAGATGTGAATGCTAAGAATATTGTTGCAATGGGAACGGCAACATAGGTTTCACGCTCTGTATTTCCTATGAAAAGAAATACTAAAAGAACATATACAAAATTCCCATTAAATACTCCAAGGGCGTGTTGTGTACGCTTGTCTGCTACAAAGTTAAGCAGCATCCGGGGGGAGAACTGGCCACTGAATGTGGTAAGCACGACAAGCAAGGAGTTTAATGTGAAGGCACTAAGTGTCAAGATGCCTCCGATTAAAGTGCTGACTAGTATTCTGGTTATTTCTGCATTGACTTGAAAGAATTGATACGTATATTGGTTGATTTCCAAAACTAAGTCAAGGACCAGTGTCACAGCAACGAATAAAACAGCCAACAAAATGTAATAAAAAGGCATGTACCATAAAGTCATCTGTACTTCATGTTTCCGTTGACGTTTGGACATCTGAAAATACTTTTTTACTGATGGTGGTAATAAGTTCATAAATATAATAGCTCTCCTCCTTTCGACGGTGATAGGCTGTAACCATATCTTCCCCTCCCCGCTATACTTTCAAACGAAAAATATGTGTTGAAATAAATCTCTTTATTTTGTCAATATTAAAAGGGTTTAGTATATTTGTAATAACGTATGAAAGGAAAAGGTGATGAGGATGAATTGGGTGCGCAAGCGGTTTGATGAATTGACGAAGGAGGAATTATACAAAATATTGATGGTAAGAGTAGCTGTGTTTGTGGTAGAGCAGAACTGCCCATACCCAGAGGTGGATGGACGGGACGAAGACAGTTTACATATTTGGTTGGAACAAGAGGAGCAGATGATCGCTTATTGCCGTATCGTACCTCCACATGAAGGTCAGGTGTACCATAGTATTGGTAGAGTATTAGTTACACAAGGAAGCCGTGGGGAAGGTTATGCGACAGAGATAATGAACCGTGCTATTGATTTCTTGAAAAAAGATTTGGAAGTAGATCATATCTGGCTGCATGGCCAAGAACATTTACGGAATTTCTATGGATCTTTCGGTTTTGAAGAAGTGTCAGAGGTGTATTTGGAAGATGACATTCCCCATGTGGACATGTTGATGAAAATATAAATCTTTGATTTCGCCCCTTGTTTTGCACTATACAATAAGGGGAATCATAACTCTGTAAGCAGTATCCAATGGAGGTATGAATTTATGAGTCCTAAGACATTTACTAAACAATATATCAACGGCCAATGGAAGAGTGGTTCAAGTGAGAAGTATGTAGACAATGTCAATCCATATACGCAGCAGGCGATTGTGTCCATTCCTTCAGCAAATGAAGATGATTTGAATGAAGCGTATGGGGCAGCGGAAGAAGCTCAGAAATTCTGGATGGAAATATCCCCGGCACAAAAACAAGACTATTTTGATCAATTGCTCAAAGTTGTAAATGAACGGAAAGAAGAAATCATTGATTGGTTAGTAAAAGAGGCAGGAAGTACACTCATAAAAGCAGAAGTGGAATTTCAAGCGGCTGCCGGAATCATCCGGGAGGCTTCCAGTTTCCCGACAAGGATGACAGGGCAAATTCTGCCATCGAATACACCAGGAAAAGAAAATAGAGTATACCGTTCACCTAAAGGAGTCATTGGTGTGATTGGCCCATGGAACTTCCCGTTTCACCTGGCGATGAGATCGATTGCTCCAGCAATTGCCACGGGAAATACCGTCGTAGTTAAGCCTGCTTCTGAGACCCCGGTTACTTCTGGTTTATTGATTGCGGATCTTTTTGAAGAAGCAGGATTCCTTCAGGGGGTCCTTAATGTCGTCGTAGGTCGAGGTTCTGAAATCGGGGATACTTTTGTTACCCATCCAGCAGCTAAGTTGATTTCTTTCACTGGTTCTACAGAAGTCGGGAGTCATATTGGAGAATTAGCAGGGAAATATATTAAGGACACTGCTCTAGAACTTGGTGGAAACAATGCGATGATTGTTCTGGACGATGCCGATATTGACAAAGCCGTCAATGCAGCTACTTTTGGAAAGTATTTGCACCAGGGACAGATTTGTATGTCATTGAATCGGATTATTGTTGATGAAAGTATCCATGATGTTTTTATCGAAAGATTCAAAGAAAAGGTCGAGAGTTTGAAAGTTGGAGATCCATCTGAAAGGGATACAGTTATTGGTCCACTCATTAATAGCGGTGCAGTGGAAAGAATCCAGGCAGACCTCAATGCTAGTATCGAGCAGGGAGCAGAAGTGCTCACAGGAGGCAAAGCGGATGGCAGTGTCTTTCAACCCACTGTTTTGACAGGGGTTACGAACGATATGCCTGTCGCTGAAAAGGAAATGTTCGGTCCTGTATCTTCCATTATTAAAGTCTCTTCAGAAGAAGAAGCGATAAAGGTTGCGAATGGAACGCCTTATGGTTTAAGCGGATCAGTGTTCACCCGCAATGTACACAGAGGAGTGGAAGTTGCGAAGCGTGTGGAAACAGGTATGATTCACATTAATGATCAATCAGTAAATGATGAAGCGCACGTGGCTTTTGGAGGAGAAAAAGAATCAGGCACTGGCCGGTTTGGCGGCGAATGGGCATTGGATAAATTCACGACGGTCAAATGGATCGGAGTCATGAACGGTTATCGGGAATTCCCGTTTTAAATGCTGAAAACTAAGAGTAATTGCAATGAGTAGTTCGGTTTGGAGTACAAGGGGACTTGTACTCCTTAACTGAACTTCTTTTATCTTTGCCATCTGCATGCAGGGGGGAATTTTAGGAATTGGCAAACTGTTTAAAACGCTCAACGGCATCTTCCAGAGTTTCATTTGAATTATTCAGTCCGATTCGTACATAACCTTCACCATGATCACCGAAGCCGATTCCTGGGGCAACAAAAAGACCGGTACTTTCAAGGAGGTCATCTGCAAACTTTTGTGAAGTATAGCCTTCAGGTACTTTCAACCAGACGAAAAAGGAACCTTTACATGGCTGCACGTTATAACCGGCTGCCTCTAACCCACCAACGAGGAGATCGCGTCGTGTTTCATAAGTATCTCTTAAGTCTTTTACACATTTCTGAGAACTGAGCAAAGCTGTTGAAGATGCTTCTTGAAGGGCTCCGAAAATGCTGCAGAAATAGTGATCCTGGATCAGTTCAAGGGCATTGATGACACTAGGGTTACCAACGACAAAGGCCATGCGCCATCCTGCCATGTTATAGGTTTTAGACATTGTATAGACCTCTACACCAACCTCTTTTGCCCCTTCCATCTGCATGAAGCTCAACGGTTTTTCCCCATCAAATCCGATGGCACCGTATGCGAAATCATGGACGACACATACATCATGTTTGTCCGCTTCAGCAATAGTTTTCTCGAAAAAAGAGGCATCAGCTACGGCCCCGGTTGGATTATTCGGGTAATTAAGAAACATCATTTTCGCTTTGTTCCAAGTATCCTCATCAATCTGATCATAGTCTGGAAGAAATTGATTTTCTGCTAGTAAAGGCATGGATTTCATTGTTGCCCCGACCATTTCTATGCCAGACCAATAATCCGGATAACCAGGATCTGGAACGAGAGCCACATCACCTGGGTCCAGCAAGCATTGGCTTAATTCCACGAGCCCTGTTTTACTCCCTGGCATGATGGCGACCTCTGTATTAGGATCGAGGTCGACATCGTATTCATTTTTGTAGTATTCTGCAACGGATTTTTTAAGGAAATCGAATCCGTGGAAGGGAGGGTACTTGTGGTAAACAGGCTTTTCAGCTGCTTCTTGTAAGGATTTTACAATGTGCCCGGGAGTCGGTTGATCCGGGTTTCCTTGCCCCAAATTCAATACATCATGACCTTTAGTTTCAAATGCATTTAATTTATTGACGAGTGTTGCAAAGAATTGATCAGGAAGACGTTGTAATGCTTTCGATTGCGGAAACTGTTTCATAGCGATCACCTCAGAAGTGTTTTTTAAATAATCAAACAAAAAGATATTACCGATAGTGTAACATGCTGAATGTTCGAGTGGGAATAATACAAGCATAGAAGATTAAGTTAAACAGGAATAAAGATGTGCACTTAGAAGGAGTGATTTTATGAGATATATCATTATAGGCGGTGACGCTGCAGGTATGAGTGCAGCGATGCAAATCGTCAGGAATAGCCAGGAGCATGAAATTGTGGTGTTCGAGAAAGGGGAAATCACCTCATACGGTCAATGTGGCTTACCTTATGTATTGAGTGGAGACGTAGAAGCGACCGAGGATCTGATTGCGCGCACACCAGAGAGGTTCCGGTCTAAATATGGGATTGATGTAAGAACACTTCATACGGTAACGAAGGTGGATTGCGACCATAAAATCGTTTATGGAAACAAACAGGAGACAGGGGAATCATTTGAAGAAAAATATGATCGTCTACTAATTGCAACTGGAGCGTCTCCGGTCGTCCCACCATGGGAAGGACGTCATTTGGAGGGAATTCATTCTTTAAAAACTATTCCTGATATTGAACGAATCATGAAAGAGACCACTCATGAGGTAAAGCAGGTCACAATTATTGGCGGGGGCTATATCGGATTAGAAATGGCTGAGAGCTTCGCATCTCTCGGAAAAAAAGTCCGGATCATCGACCGTGGTCCACAATTGGCAAAAATTTTCGATGAAGAGATGGGGGAACTCGTCCACGAAGAAGCAAAAAGAAATGGAATCGAGCTACATTTGGGAGAGTCTGTAGAAGTCTTCAGAGGCGAGGAACAGGTTGAAAGGGTCGTGACAGACAAAGGTGTATATACGACCGACCTGGTCTTAGCAGCCGTAGGAGTCACTCCTAATTCCGCATTTCTGGAGGGAACAGGAATTTACAAGGGTCTTAAAGATGCCATCGAAGTAAATGCTTTCATGGAAACAAGCATTATGGATATTTATGCGGCGGGGGATTGTGCGATCCAGTATCATCGAATCAAACAAAAAGGAGATTATATTCCACTTGGTACGCATGCCAATAAACAAGGGCAAATTGCAGGACTGAATATGATAAACCAAAAAAAGGCTTTTCAAGGTGTAGTGGGGACTTCGATTTTGAAATTCTTCGATTTGACCCTTGCACGGACAGGGCTTTCAGAGAGAGAAGCAAAACTGGAAAACCTTCCATACAAGACGGTATCTCTTGATTCAACCCACGCAGCCGGGTACTACTCTAAAAAAAATCCAATGACACTGAAACTGGTTTATCATCCGGATTCTCGCCAGCTGCTGGGAGGACAGATTATTGGAGGTGAAGGCACAGATAAAAGGATTGACGTATTAGCGACGGCACTCTTTCATAACATGACGGTGGAAGGTCTACAGGACCTTGATTTGTCTTATGCTCCCCCATATAACAGTGTCTGGGACCCTCTACAGCAGGCTTCGAGAAGGGCGGAATAACCTCTTTATATTAGGGGCACCTGATTTGTGATACCATTGGTAGAGCAACGTACAGGAGGCGTCATGTTTTGGATACCGAATTATATAGAAATGCAGAAGCGTTCATCCGCCAATACTATCGAGAGTCTGACCTGCTGAAAGTGGAGCAGAGAATGAAAACTATAGAGAGAGAAATTCAAGACACAGGGACTTATGAACATACATTTGATGAGTTGGAATATGGAGCGAAAGCAGCTTGGAGAAATAGCAACCGCTGCATCGGTCGATTGTTCTGGAATAGTCTTAAAGTTTTTGATGCCCGTCATTTGAAAACTGAAGAAGAGATATGTGAGGCATTATACGATCACTTGGATTATGCCACGAACAATGGACGGGTCCGTTCAACTATTACGATATTCAGGCAGAGCACAAAGGCCAAGGAAATTCGATTATGGAACCATCAGCTTGTCAGGTATGCAGGTTATGAAGTGAACGATACAATCATAGGTGACCCTGATTCAATTGCATTCACAAAAAAGTGCCAGCAACTTGGGTGGAAAGGAAAGGGTGGGGCGTTTGATGTCCTGCCCCTTGTCATACAGGTAGATGACCGCCCGCCGAATTGGTTTGATATACCCGCTGATAAAGTGAAGGAAGTTCCACTTCGTCACCCGGAATACAAGTGGTTTGAGGATTTAGGAATAAAGTGGTACGCCGTTCCAATCATTTCGGATATGCGCTTAGAAATTGGTGGAATTGATTATACTGCCGCACCTTTCAACGGATGGTATATGGAGACAGAAATAGGCGCGAGAAACTTAGCCGATGAATTCCGCTATAACCTTTTACCTGTTGTAGCAGAGGGAATGGGGCTGGATACGAAGCGTAATACAACGCTCTGGAAAGATCGGGCTCTGCTGGAGTTGAATCAAGCAGTTCTTCATTCTTATAAAATGGATAAAGTGAGCATGGTCGATCATCATACCGCTGCTCAGCAATTTCAATTGTTTGAGAAAAAAGAGCATGCGTGTGGTCGACAGGCTACAGGGGATTGGACATGGCTGATCCCACCGATATCCCCGGCTTCCACTCCTATCTTTCATTCGTCATATGAAGATCGGATGGATACACCGAACTATTTTTATCAGGATGCAGCATATGCAGAAAAACCTTCAGGCTAAATGATGGCCTGAAGGTTTTTGGTTCTAAAAGATTTGAAGCGTCCAGTAAAAAGCACCGGCCCATTTGTTTATTCATACAAGTCTGGTCGGCGGTCCTGAAAAATCGGGATTTGTTCACGAATGGACTCTACCGCTGAGAAGTCGATCTCCGCGTAAAGAATTTCTTCATTCTCCCCACCTTCAGCAACTACGTTCCCCCATGGGTCCACGACAATGGAATGGCCACCGAAGGTATTGTTTGGGTCTGCGCCGACCCGGTTGCAGGCGATTACAAAGCATTGATTTTCAATAGCACGGCTGATTAATAAGTTGCGCCAATGATCGACTCTTGGCTTTGGCCATTCGGCAACGACGAATAACCCGCGTGAGCCATTCAACATGTGGGTGCGCATCCATTCGGGGAACCGGATATCATAACAGATCACTCCAGCAACAGGGACATTTTCAAGGGTGAAACTACCTTTCTGATTTCCGGAAAAAAGGTGTTTCTCTTCATTCATCAGGCGGAACAAATGAGCCTTACGATATTTCAAGATTCTTTCTCCAGTTGCATTGTAGGCTACAAATGTATTGTAATATTGACCCTCATCATTCTCAGCGATGGAACCAGCGATGGTCACTCCGTACTGGCGGGCTAAATCTTTGATTAGCTGGTGCGTCGGACCATTCATATCTTCTGCAATTTCGTTGAAACGGGAAAGGTCATATCCTGTCGTCCACAGTTCAGGCAACAAGATGACCTCGCTTTTTTTCGCAGCTTCTTTGATTTTTTTTGTTGCTTTCTCTCGGTTAGCTTCAGGATCTCCGAAAGCGATATCCATTTGAAGGATTGCTATTTTAGTTGTCATCCTATCACCTCTCGTTTTTCCTTAGTGTATCAAAAAAATCTGCTGGATTCCTCCCCTTTGTATGAAACGTTTTCAAGCATGCTACAATAAGAATAAATTCAGCAGGAGAGGAAGAGAAGCGATGTTTGAATTGTTTCTCCCGATGCTCGAGCGTTTAGGCATCATTGTCACAGTGGCTTTCATCATCACGAGATTCCGATTCTTTCGAGAATTGATCGATCAAAAAAAACTGAATTATAAACAACAGTATACGGCGATCGGTGTATTTGGGTTATTCGGAATTATCGGTACTTATACAGGCATCACTTATGATACGGCTACAGTTGAATTCGGAAGGTGGGCATATAACTTAGGCGAGTCAGAAGCGCTTGCGAATTCCCGCGTCATCGGAATCGTTGCAGCTGGCTTGTTTGGAGGCTACCGGATTGGTATCGGGGCAGGATTGATTGCAGGACTCCACCGCTTTTCCTTAGGAGGATTCACAGGTTTTGCCTGTGGGATTTCTGCAGTGGTGGCAGGTCTCATAGCTGGCTTTTTTCACAAAAAAGGACAGCCATTGAAGCTGAAAACAGCCCTCCTGATCGGCGCTTTAGCCGAAACCGTTCAAATGGGGGTCATAATGCTCGTTTCCACCCCTTTTTCACGTGCCTGGTCTCTCGTACAAGAAATTGGGTTACCTATGATCGTCGCTAACGGGGTAGGTTCAGCACTTTTCTTATTGATTATACGTAACGTGTTGAATGAAGAAGAAAAAGCGGGAGCTCTACAAGCACAAAAAGCCCTTAAATTAGCAGAGTCTACGGTAGCTCACTTACGAAAAGGCTTGACGAAGGTGTCGGCTCAGCAAGCCTGTCAAATTATTTATGATGAAGTGCAAGTAAGTGCAATTTCTATGACTGATCAAGAAAAAATCCTTGCTCATGTGGGGCAGGCAGACGATCATCACAAATCCGGAATACCGATTCAAACGGATGCGACAAGAGAAGTGATTCAAAAAGGGGAAAGGGTAATCGCCCGCCACGGGGATATCCATTGTCAAAATCAGGATTGTCCGCTTGGGGCTGCAGTCATTGTACCGTTGAGAAGACGGCAGAATGTAGTTGGTACCTTAAAGTTCTATGTTCACTCAGAGAAAGAAGTTTCGAACGTTTTGCTGGAATTAATTCAAGGTTTAAGTGCTTTGCTCAGTCAGCAGTTAGAGCTTGCAGAAGCTGAAAAAGCAGAGGAGTTGGCTAGGGAAGCTGAAGTGAAGGCACTTCAAGCTCAAGTGAATCCTCACTTTTTATTCAATTCGTTGAATGTGATCGTTTCATTGACTAGAAGTGAACCGGATCGGGCCCGCTCTTTATTAATCGCTCTGTCTAGATTCTTCAGACAAAACCTCGGGGCGACGACGAATACATGGACGTCATTGAAAGAGGAATTGAAGCATGTGAAAGCATATCTACTCATAGAAGAAACGCGGTTTGTCGATCAATTACATGTCCGGTATGAAGTGGAGGAAGCTGCCCTTTCAGCCAAAATCGCTCCATTGACGTTGCAGCCGTTAGTTGAAAATTGCATCAAGCACGGCATCAAAGATCAACAGGGCGATGCCACAATTTTGATTAAAATCATCAGACAAGGCAAAGGAGTACACATCATGGTCGAAGATAATGGAACAGGAATAGATCCAGAACGACTGGAAAAGGTCGGTTTGCAATCGGTCGATTCAGAAAATGGTACAGGCCTTGGCCTTTATAATGTTAATAAACGGTTAGAACTTATGCATGGGGAGGATGCCAAGTTACACATCACAAGTAACCAGGGACATGGAACATGCATTTCCTTTTTCCTTCCTCTTCCAGAGCAGGAGGTCTATGCATGAAAGAGAAAATCAAAGCACTTATCGTCGATGATGAGCGTTTCAGCAGAGAAGAACTGAGCTATTTATTAGACACTTACGAACAGATAGAAGTGATCGGGGAAGCGGGATCAGGTGATGAAGCCATCATGAAAACTCTCCAATTGCAACCAGATGTTCTCTTCTTGGATGTGGAAATGCCGAAGATGGATGGAATGGCTGTGGCGAGATTTGTTCACGAACTGAAAAAAATCCCTGAAATTATCTTTGCCACGGCTTATCCGGATTTTGCGGCGGAAGCATTCCGTCATGAAGCACTTGATTATCTACTCAAACCTTTTGATGAAGAACAGTTGGGTGAGGCTATCCAACGACTAGAGAAAAAACTGCACCGGGGAGCATTTTCACCACCACAGGTACCGCAACCCACCAAACTTGCTGTAGAAGGTGAAGATACCATTGATTACTTAAATCCGAATGATATCATGTACGTATCTCGAGAAGATAGAGTCACCAAAATTGTCGGTAAAACGAAGATGTATGAAACGAAATCAGCTTTGAAAGAGGTGGAGGAACGGTTGAATCGTTTTTCATTTTTCAGGATCCATAAAAGTTTCCTTGTCAATTTAGATCACATTCACCGATTGACGCCATGGTTCAATGGAGCCTATCAACTTGAGCTGCAAGGCACAGATGAGAAGCTTCCAGTCAGCCGTAACTATGTCAAAGGATTAAGAAAAAAATTAGAACTTTAAACGTGGCCACTGAAAAATCCTTCTCAATCTAGTGGGGCTATTAAAGTTTGCTGTTGCTTCCCATTAATCGCTAGTCGGTGGATGCTTACCACGGACACAGCCTCAGGCGTTACCACCGAACGCTCATCGTGGAATCAACAATGCCCTCCTGTAAACCGGACTGTCTTTCAGTCCGTTTTTTTCACATCTTGAACGTATATTACGACATGTCAGACAGTAACAACCCTCATGAAAACGCTCTCTTGATATATTGTTTGTAAACGATTTCAAAACGGTGAGGGAGGAATTACTATGATAACTTTTTTAGTAAGTATTGCACTATTGATTATAGGTTATTTCACCTATGGAAAATATGTAGAGAAAACGTTTGGTCTCAATCCAGAACGCCAAACTCCAGCATACACCCATAGCGATGGTGTAGACTATTTGCCGATGGGGGAAAAGAAGAATTCGTTGATTCAACTCCTTAATATTGCAGGGGTCGGTCCCATATTCGGTCCGATATTAGGTGCCCTTTATGGACCTGTCGCCTTTTTATGGATTGTATTTGGCGCAATTTTCGCTGGAGCCGTCCACGATTACTTGACAGGCATGATCTCCATCCGTAATCGTGGTGCCCATTTGCCTGAACTTGCTGGTAAGTTTCTCGGGAAAGTGATGAAGCACGTCGTCAATGCTTTTGCTATTCTTCTATTGATACTAGTCGGGACGGTATTCGTCACTGCACCTGCAGACTTGCTTCATAATATGACGAGCAGCTGGTTGGCGCTTCCTGTTATTCTTGCTGTCATCTTCGCTTACTATTTATTAGCTACAATGCTGCCGATCGATAAGATCATCGGGCGTTTTTATCCGATCTTTGGTGCGCTTCTGCTCATTAGTGCGATTGGAGTCGGGGTATCCTTAGTCGTGACAGGAGCACCGATTCCGGAATTGACATTCACGAATATGCACCCTGATAATGCCCCGATCTTTCCATTATTGTTCTTGACGATTTCATGTGGAGCCCTTTCTGGTTTCCATGCGACTCAAACACCGATTATCTCAAGGACAACCCAACAAGAAAAACAAGGACGTCGTATCTTTTACGGCATGATGATTGCAGAAGGTGTAATCGCAATGATTTGGGCAGCAGCCGCTATGAGTCTTTTCAATGGTTCTGGTGGACTGAACGAAATCCTTGCGAGTGGTGGTCCTGCCGCAGTTGTAAGTGAAGTATCGGTCGCAATGCTTGGAGCAGTCGGTGGAACACTAGCTATTCTTGGTGTCATCATTCTTCCGATTACATCTGGAGATACAGCATTTCGAAGTGCTCGGATGATCATTGCTGATTATATGAAAGTGTCCCAGAGAAAAGTCGTAAGTCGTATCTGGATCGCCCTGCCGATGTTCGTCATCTCTTTCATCTTGACGCGCGTTGACTTTACACTGCTTTGGAGGTACTTCTCCTGGGCAAATCAATCAACAGCCGTGATCGCTCTTTGGGTAGGTGCGATGTACTTGTTCTTATCTCGTAAAAACTATTTCATCGCTGCAATTCCGGCAACATTCATGACGATGGCGACTTTCACCTATATCATTAACGCTCCCATAGGTTTTGGATTACCGTTGAACGTATCCTATATTTTAGCCGCTATTATCACCGTCGCTATTGTGACAGCTTTCTTCATCGCTGCCCGTCGTCAATTGGATCGGAATATTCCACTTGAAGAAGAATTGAAAACGACAGCGTAAAAAAAGAGTCTATTTCATTAAAGAATCAATATCAGGAACATTCTTCTACTAGTTGTCCCTCCCGGTTGAACATGCTGGCAGTCAAGCATCCATTGAATCTCTCTCAATGGATGCTTTTTTGAATGAAAAAGAAAGTGTTTCAAGTAACTGATCAATTTATTAGGAGCGCACTGGGGTTTTTGCATCTGTTATGTGTTTTTCTTCATTGGGAGAGGGTATGCTGTTAGGGAAAGGAGAGATTTATACATGGAACAAAAGATCCAAGAGAAAAAAGGCAAGTTTTACATCGGTGAGGAAAATGAACCTAAAGCACAGCTTTTGTTTGAAGAGCAAAACGGGGTCATGACCATCACCAGTACAGAAGTGGATCCTTCAGAACGGAAGCAGGGTTTAGGAAAGGATCTCATCGATTATGCCGTCAACCATGCAAGAAAACATAAAGAAAAAATTGATCCTGTATGCTCCTTTGCTCATGATGTTATTAAAAATACCCTGGAATATCATGTGGTTTGGATGAAATAGAGGGGGGACATGGCATGGTCAAGGTCCGCGAACCTGAAGAAAAAGATCTGATGCACTTTACGAGGTACGCCATTGAATTTCTTCATACGATGGATGCAGGCAAATCAGAAAGACAAACATTGAATGAACGTGTAAAAGAACGTAAATATTGGGCAGCAGACCAGTTTTTAGCTCGCAATCCGAAGCAAAAATTGCTGTTTGCAGATATGGATGGCAGAATTGTCGGCTATATTCTTGGTACGATTGATAAGGAATCGGAAGCAAAAGTCTATGGATATATCCGCGAATTATTCGTCGATGAATTTTACCGAAGAGAGGGGATAGGCACAGAACTTTCTGATGCCTTATTGACGTGGATGGATGAGCAGGAAGTGAAGTCGATTCAGATCGGGGTGAAAGCTCAGCAACCTCGGGTGAATGACTTCATTCGTGCTATTGGATTTATTCCGGTAAGTACCTTATATGAATATCAGAAAAACTCATAATCACTAAGCACCCCTTTGAATTAATTGTTAAAGCAACTTTGAAATGAATTAAGTCAGTAAGGATTGGTTGAAAGCAGTGGGTACTTGAGGAGGAATGTAAACGTGAAGAAGGCTATGGTGATTGTGAATCCTTCATCCGGAAAGGAAGAAGCACTTGATCATGTGGAACGAATTCAGCGAATACTAAAGGAAAAAGGCTACGAAGTGGAAGTTGCCCAGACAGAGAAAGAATTGGATGCAACGAATTATTGTCAGGATGCCTGTCATAATGAATTCGATCTTGTCGTTTCCCTGGGGGGAGACGGTACGCTCAACGAAACAATCAACGGTATGGTCGATCAGAACCACAGGCCGTTATTAGGCATAATTCCATTAGGGACAGTGAATGATTTTGCCAGAGCTTTAAATATTCCTTTGGATGTGGAGGAAGCTATCGATGTTCTGCGTTCAGACCGTTCGAAAAAAGTAGACATCGGCCGTTTCAACGATCGTTATTTTGTGAATATCGTAGCTGCTGGGGCATTAGCAGAAGCTACGTATGAAGTAACTCAAGAACAAAAGACAAAGTTTGGTCCATTAGCCTACATCATGGAAGGGATGAAAACCTTGACCTCTAACAACAGTTACCCTTTGAGGATTGAACATGATGGAGAGAAATGGGAAGGGGATTCTTTCCTGTTCTTAGCAGCTTTGACCAATTCGACAGGAGGTTTTGAAAAACTTTCTCCTGAGGCTGAAGTGGATGATGGTGCTATCCATTGTTACATCGTTCCTCAAGTGAACATGATTCGTCTAGCCGGAATTGTAACGGCCATTCTAAGAGGGGAGCTTAAAAACGATTCGGAAGTTCACTATTTTACTGCGCAAGAAGTAAAACTTACTTCTGAAGACGACTTAGTGACAAACGTTGACGGTGAGGAAGGCGACCATTTGCCTGTGAATCTTAAAATTATGCCTTCTCATATTGATGTCATTGTTAAATAGAAACAGGAAAAGCTGCGGACATTCCGCAGCTTTTCCTGTTTCATTACCTATGGTGATTCCGGGCGTGTCAGTGAAAAATTAAAATCTACTGCAGAAAATTTTTCAAAGCATAAGTGGATGTTTGATGTTAAAGTGCCAATAATAGAAACAGCAGAGTGAGGTGGTCTTATGAAAAAAGCAGATATAGAGGACTATTTGCAAGAGGGGATCTATGGGAGCAAGGAAACAAAACCATCTGAGCGCAGGAGGTACCTCGGTACTCTGCGTGAACGAGTGGTACTTTTATTGACAAAAGCTCAAGTGATGCAGGAAACAGGACTTGATGAATTAACCGATAGGATGAAAGAAAATAAGGATGGGAAGTTATTGCTTAACGGTGAAATCAGTTATCGCTTTCTATCCCCTTATAAAGACGCAGCAGAGCGAAATGATATCCACCATACCACGGTTTCCAATCAGGATATCGACACAGACGTTGGAGCCATCTTAACTGTTGATTATGCGATAGAAAAAGAACATATATATGTGGAACCAAAAAAAGAACGTGAAGGGAAAAGTGACGAGGGGGAAGGTGTAATAGGATTTTTAAAATCGCTTTTTAAACCTTCCAAATGATCTGATGGGGAATAAAAGGATTTTGCTTTGTGAACGAATAGACCAATATACCTGTTAAACGAGAAAAGGCTGCGAATCCGCAGCCTTTTCTGATTTCATTGATACTGTTTCAAAAATCTGGCTAAACCGAGGATGATGAGGGCGAAAGAAAAAATAATCATTGCAATATACCCCGCGTAGAACAGAAACTGATCGAAGAAATTCCCCGCTTCCTCACCGATGCTATATAGAGCGAAACCGGCTACAAGAACAGCTAAGTAAAGGAACACTCTGTTATCCGCTTTGAAGTCCACCATGCTTCCACCTCCCTTTACCTTCAATATATGATGGCAGTAATTTGAATATTTATCTTTTATAAAATTATTTTGACAGCTTGTCCTTATTCATGACGAATGAGTGGGAGAGGTGTAGAATGATATTTCTAATAAAAAAATACCCCTTTTGAATAATCAAAAGGGGTATGGTACATGTCTTTCATTGAGGGAGACATCCCATGAAATCTACAGGCTATTTTTCCTGGCGGGGAAAAATAGTAGGGTGATTCGACGTAAGAGACAAAAGAGAGTACCCATGTACGAAATGAGACCAGAATTCCTCTATTAAAAATGTGTTGAAATGTGGACAACCTGCACAAATCAACAACGAGTAATGTCGAGGAATCTCTTTTGTTATCTATATTATACCACTTCCAAGTAGGTGCCTGCTTTGGGAAAAGTGAGGCATGAAAATGCAAATCATTGATAGTTTGAAGGTGACTTTTTCTCAAGTTTTGTATTGTTTTGGAAAACCCTCAAATATTTTGAAATACTGGATTGTCGGAATGGGTTGAATCATGTAAACTTTAAATAACTAATAATTGTGGAGTGGAGAAAATGGATATCAGTAAATTCCAGCTAATGATTCAAATGCAGGCAATGTCGATGTTAAGAAATGACAAAGGTGATTCCTTTTCAAGTGGTATGCAGAACATGACATTTCAGAGTATTTTAGATGCTGCGATGTCTCATCCGGTGAACATGAACAATTCACAGCCGGTATCTTTGGCTACTCCTGCTTTTAAACATAGCCAGACCCCATTACATACTTCTACGACTCCAAAAGCTGAATTGCCAGAGGTGGATGGCGGAGATAGGCAGGTTGATGATTTGATTCAACGAGCCTCTCAAACCTACGGTGTTGACGAAAACCTTATACGTTCGGTGGTTAAAGCGGAATCGAACTTCGACTCTGATGTAGTTAGTCATGCAGGTGCACAAGGTCTGATGCAGCTCATGCCTGCAACAGCACAGGGTCTCGGAGTTTCAGATCCTTTCGATCCTGAACAAAACCTCATGGGTGGAACCAAATATCTAAAACAGATGTTAGACCGCTATGACGGAAACTCTGAGTTGGCGCTTGCAGCTTACAATGCAGGACCTGGTAACGTTGATAAGTATGGTGGCGTCCCTCCATTCAGAGAAACGCAAAATTATGTAACGAAAGTGCTTGGAAAAGCATGAGAAAAGAGCCTTGCTTAACCGAAAAGGTCAGTAAGGCTCTTCTTTTTTATAAAGCTCTTCTAGGTGGTGGCAGAGTGAGCTGTAAAGTATCGCCTTTATGTTTTGAGGGCAGATACAGATGAAGGATGAAAGGTAAATTAAATAAGATTTTCTTTTCTGACACAGAAGGAAGGCTTATTTTATTGAGTGATTCTCAAGTCGCTTCTCTGTACTCTACTTATCTGATTCGAGGTGACTGCTCATCTGCATGTATTGATTGAAGACGATGGTCATTTCTTTTAAGCGGTTGCGGACGTCTTCATCAATCAGTTCTCCTTGAGTCGAAAAATGGTTAGTATGAGTGTACACATAGTTAGGAGTAACCATACAACGGAAGTAATTGAGAATTGGTTTGAGCTGATTCTCGATGACTAAATGATGTTGCAGGGTGCCCCCATTCGCGACGATGGATACGGGTTTGTACCTCATAGCTAAGGGTGACACAGCATCAAAAACATTTTTCAAAGTGCCGGGAATTGAACCTTGAAAAATCGGAGTTGCAATGACATACGCATCAGCGCGCTCGATTTCCCCGATCAGGGATTGCATATCCTCGTTATATTCTTCAGTGGGACGGCCATCGACGAACTGAAGATCATAATTTTCCAAGTCGATGATTTTTGTTTCATGTGTATCAGGTAAGAGCTGTATATATTGTTCGATTTCATTAAGGAGTGTACGGGTTTTTTTCCCGACGATCGTTCCGTTAAGTAATAGGATCTTCATGACAACTTTCTCCCCTTTGGTTTTCTTTGACCTACTTTATCGTATGCAAGTTTAGGTGAAGTGGGCTATGTATATGTAATCTTAGTATGTGTAAGATCCTCACAGTCATTTCGTTTATTTTAATGGTAAAGTATACGTCAAATATAAGCAATTGTGAGGTTTGCACTGTTTTGAGGCAGGACAGGGAAGGTATAATGAAGATTGGGAGTGATGACATGCTGAGATTGTGGCGAAGAATCAAGTTCGTATTCAATATAAGAAAATCCGTGCCATTCCTCGTTCGTTTTTTTCAATCAAAAGAAGTGAGTGCAAAGAAGAAATGGCTTTCCGTTTTATTTCTGCTCGGTTACTTATTGTTTCCCTGGGATGTAATTCCTGACTTCCTGGTTGTCCTCGGCTTAGTCGATGATTTGGCTGTTTTCACATATATCATGCAATGGATGGTGAAGATGGCACCGGATTCTTTGAAAGAGGAATATCGGCTGTACGATGAATAGAAAGGTTTAATCTACGGCAAGATGAGGTATGTGTATGTTGTGGATGATTTTTTAAATAATAGTTAAGGAGTGATGATATGAGTAATGTAATGTTTACAGCACATGCAACTGCTAAAGGTGGACGTAAGGGGCACGTTAAATCTGACGATGGCTTGATTGATTTAAATCTCTCGATGCCAGGTGAAGGTGATGAAAAAGGCTCGAACCCTGAGCAGTTGTTTGCAGCTGGATATTCCGCTTGTTATGATGGCGCATTGAATTTAGTCGCAAGCAAGCAGAAAAAAGATATTGAATCTGAAATCACTGCTGACGTAAGTTTATTGAAAGATGAATCTGATGACGGGTTCAAAGTCGGTGTTGTCCTTAACGTAGAAGTGAAAGGTGTTTCTCAAGAAGAAGCAGAAGAACTTGCAAATGAAGCCCATAAGGTTTGTCCATATTCTAAAGCCACAAGTGGCAATATTAATGTGGAAATTAACGCTAAAGCGGTATAAAATGCCAGTAAATCCCCGGGGAGCTTTTCCCCGGGGATTTTTTGTGTGGGAGCAAGCTGCTCTGAGCAGAATAGTTGGTAGGGCGACTCATAGATTCTATTTTTCTATAAGGCGGAGGGTTCTCAACACTTCTGTATAATACTTTCAGTTGAATTTTAAAGGATTTCATTTCCTGTCCCTATCAAAAATATGGTATTTTATAATCGGAGAGGTGAAGATTCATGAAAATAACCGATCAAGCACGTGATTTGGTGAATCAAATACTGGAAGATGAAGGATCGGGTTGTTTGCGTTTGTTTTTTGCTGGTTTCGGTTGTGGGGAACCGGATATCGGGATGACGATAAGTGACCCCGAAGCGGATGATCAGCTGCATCGCATCAATTCAATTCCAGTGGCGATAGATAAGCGAATTGCACATTTGACAGAAGAATTGACTATAGAAGGAAAGCAAACAATGGAAGGACCCAAATTTCAAATGCTCGGCCTTCCTGAAAGAGATTGTTGATGTAATTGCCCACTTCCAGGTGGGTTTATTTTTTGACTGCTGGAGAGAAAAGAGAGGTATAGCACACGATGATGGCACCAGGACACCAGGTTGTCGGCTTCACATTCGGGATTGGGGCATTGGCATTGATCCCCCAGTTCGAAGTGATGACGGAACGACCCTATCAAACTATTTTATTCTTCGTATTCGTCTTATTCGGCTCTTTGTTACCGGATATCGATACCCCTGCGTCTAAACTTGGTCATAAGTTTTGGCGGGGACTGATGACTATTTTTACAATCGCTTTTTTATGTTACTTATTTGCTCCTCACTATTTAAATACATATCGAGATGAACTGAAAGTATTTGTTATGCTTTTATTACCGATTTTAATAATGATCCGTGGGCATCGGAAAATGACGCATTCCCTTTTGTTCGTGAGCTTACTCGTTGGTTACTGCCTCATTCTCGAACAGATACTGCAAATCCCCTGGTTTTATTTGGGAGGTATGGTGGTGGGGGTCGTTTCCCACTTGTTTGGGGACTTCATCACCAAACAAGGGATTCCTCTGGTTTATCCTTTATCAAGAAAGTACATCCAGTTTTTCTTCACTTTTCGAACAGGGTCTAATACCGAAAGAATGATCGTATATAGCCTTGTTCTATGGAACGTTTGGTTTTTGACATCAACGGTATTTTAAATGAATGTTCCTTTTAGCGCTGTGTGTGAAAACATGCGAACTTGGTTGCAAGTTCACTTGCAGGGTTAATGACAAGCGGTTGGTCTTGTCGCTGTCTTTCCGTTTATTTCAGGTGTCATAGCATGTTCAAAAATGAAAGAAACTCTTCAAGTGGAAGGTTAAGTCTGCGATTCAACATTACTTTGAGTGATGAATAAAGTAAATAAAGGAGGGATAGATTGCAGTACCGAGAGTCTGGGATGCCGGATATGGAATTATGGGAAACTTTCTTTGACCCTGTCTCTTTTCTTACAACATTAGAGTTAAATCCTCATACAAACAATTACCTTGATGTAGGAAGTGGCTTCGGAACTTTCTTAATTCCTGCTTCAAAAATCATTTCTGGTTCGGCCATAGGTATAGATGTTAATCAAGAGTATCTCGATATTTGCAACAAACGAATAGGGGAAGAAAACCTTCAAAACATCCATTTAATTCATGGCGATTTATCTAATGAAAAAACTCTCGAGACGGTATCCCAATATGTTTCAGAAGTGGATTACATTAGCTTGTTCAACATGTTACACTGCGAAGAACCCCTGGAACTTTTGAATAGGACGGCGCAATTACTAAACCCTAAAGGTAAACTTGGCGTCATTCATTGGAAATCGAACAAGACACCACGGGGACCTACTATGGCTATTCGACCTTCTCCGCGTAAAGTTAGAGGTTGGGGAGAACAAGCAGGATTGACTTTTCTAAAAACATCAGATCTTTCCCCCTATCATTTCGGGGTATTATTTGAAAAATAAAGCACGCTCTCTTTTAAAAAGGGAGCGTGCTTATTTAAGTTCGTGATGAAGGATATTATTTTGAAAAGGAATCTGCCATTTGGTTAATTATCTCCAAACCACCTTTATAATCACTAACAATTGGAACATCTTACTAGACAGATAGAGTTTATTTACATAAAATATAAGTAATCATCGGAGAGGAGTCTCTGGACCTATGAGAGAATACCAACTAATTGAACCAAGTCCATTGATAAAGTTGCAAATGAAAAAAAGTTCCTCTTTATATTATGTCTATACCAATAATCTGGAAACATATTCCAGAATCGAAGCCATTCAGCACACAAAACAATATGCGCTGGACCACTTCCCTACAGAAAAAAACGAACAGCTGGCCCACCTGGAATTCCTCTATATGAACGATTATTTCGAGGAAATTGCTACCCTGTTGAACACTGCGGTTTTAGATGAAAACACTGGAGTGGTTTATCAATTTCTCCTGCACCGCTTGAAAAAGAAAGCGACCAGAGAACGACTGGATGATCTCTTGTCCCTCCAGTTTACTCAACCATCCTTACATTGCCTCCATCTTTTTGCCCTCGTTTACTCTTATTACGATTTGAAAGTCTATACAGTTTTAGATAAGTATTTGGATAAATGTGATAAAGCGCTCCAGTTAGTGGACGAGCCGTTAATATATTATTATTTGAACCAACGTTATCAAGAACTGCTGTTTCAGCATTATTGGAAAACTGACAATCCTATTTTAGCCAGTCGTTATGCATATAAAATGATCAACACAGAAGTTTCTCCGCGTAAGAAGAGCAGAATGTACCATAACCTGGCATTAAATAATCTTTTTAATGGATACGAGTCCTCTATAGAGCCTTTGCATAAAGCACTTAAAATAGCGGAAACCCATAATCTCGATAAGGCAGCCAAGTCAATCAAGCAACACTCTATCCCTTTCGTTTCAGCTTTTCACCTTCGTACAGATGGGGTTTATACACCAGACCCTGTAGAAACTGCCCACATCGCATTGGCAGAAGGGGATTATAAAACCACCTGCAATATATTACGGTCAATGTCATCCTTAACACCTTTTCAGGAAACCTATTTAGGTTTTGCTGAAAAGGACGTGCACCTATTAAACCATTCGTATAAACGTTTTATCCATGAACAAGGAGATCACTTTTTTGCCCGTTTACCATTGGAATACTTGTCACGCTTGAATTATGGAAGGGGTGTTTAAATGAGGAAGTCATGGACGGTACTATGTTTTACCTTTTTGCTGTCTGCAGCTTGCCTATGGGGGATTATGGATGACCTGGCTGCGGATCCTGGTGATCCAGGCATAGGTTCAGTACAAGTATTAGGAAATGAAGATCCCGGGGATCCAGGTATGGGATAATAAGAAAGGCACCCTTCCGGTATGGAGAGGGTGCCTTTCCTGGTTTTCAGATTGACCGGGGGTTTAATCTTTCTCTTTTTTCTTCGGTCTTTGTGGTAAAGGCTCTTCACGTATCATCTTAGTGAAGGCGTAGACGAATAATATGATGATTACGGTAAAGGGCAGTGCTGAAACGAGTGAAGCGGTTTGTAGAGCATCTAATCCACCAGCAACAAGCAGAACCCCTGCGATAGCAGCCATGAGCAAGCCCCAGATGATCTTTATGCCCAGGGAAGGGGTCAATGTGCCATTTGTGGTCATACTTGCCAGAATGTAGGTGGCGGAGTCAGCAGACGTAATCAGAAATGTCGCAATTAAAAAAATAGATAATATAGACAGAATTCCAGTCAATGGAAGAAACTCAAAGGTTTCAAATAACGCAACTGTAACGTCATTATTTACAGCCTCGGCTATGGATGTCCCGTTATTTAAATCACTGTTCAGAGCTGTACCACCGAAAGTCGCAATCCATAAACATGCGATTAAAGGGGGGACTACTAATACACCGAAGATAAACTCGCGAATTGTCCGGCCTCTTGATACACGGGCTACGAAAGCACCAACAAAAGGTGACCAGGCAATAACCCATGCCCAATAGAATATCGTCCATTCGCGTAACCATGATCCCCCTTCATAAGGAGTAAGACGTAAGCTGTATCCGACGAAGTTAGAAATATAATCCCCAATTCCAAGGGTGAAGCTATTCAATATGAATACCGTCGGACCGGCAAAAAAGACAAACAATAGCAAGATTAAGCAAAGGGCAAGGTTCAAGTTACTCAACCATTTGATTCCCTTATTCAATCCTGTACTTGAAGAAGTTAAGTATAAAGCGAGAAGTACTGCCGTTATAACCAATTGCATGGCAGTATTATTAGGGACACCGAATACAGCATTCAGCCCACCATTCATTTGTAAAATACCGAGACCTAAGGAGGTAGCAATCCCCATTACTGTCGCAATAACAGCTAATGAATCGATCGTATGTTTGACGGGTCTCGATTTTCCGAGTACAGGCTCAAGTGCAGTGGAAACCAGTCCGTCTTTGCCTTTTCTAAATTGAAGAAATGCGATCAAGAGGCCGACGATAGCAAATACTGACCATTGGTTCACACCCCAGTGAAAGAAAGAATACCCCATGGCAACGCGAGCAGCATCCTCTGTTTGAGCTTCCAACTCAGAAAAGGGAGTTTCAAAGAAGTGACTCATGGGCTCTGCTACGCCCCAAAAGACAAGTCCTACACCAAACCCGGCAGAAAACAGCATCCCAATCCAAGTGAAAAATGGAAACTCTGGCTTTGAATCGGGAGGCCCGATTTTTATTTTGCCATATTTACTCAGACCGAGTGCTACTAAGAAAATCACAAAGCCGAAAACTGAAAGTAAATAAAACCAACCGAAGTTTACGGTAGTGAATTTAAACAAGGCGCCGGCCACTGTGCCAAAACCTTCAGGATTTACAGCACCAATTATGACCAGGAGTGTAATGATGGATGAAGAAATAAGGAAAACAGGGTTTTTTAGTTGATCTCTCATCAGTGTCTCCTTTCTAGAACCACTTGGTTATTTAATTTTTGAAATTAAGTATTGATTTAGCTATTCCCTACATTAACTTATAAAAAACATGTCAAAAAGGGGAGATTTAACACACTCTTAAGTTTTAGTTCTTTCTAATAAATTATACAAAATGAAGGTGAGCACTTGATTCAATCTCATATTTTCAGGAAGCCGCGAAATTGGTTTTCTGGAGCCGAGTGAAATTGCATAGGGTTTTTAATTCTGGCAAAAGGTTTGTTTAAGTTTGGCGACTCTGTCCAGGTGTGTTTATACTTTTGCTACATCCTTTGTATTTTTTTTCAAGAGAATGTATCATAAAAGCTTGAAGAAGTTTGATAGAATAGATCATGTACTATGTAAAGGGGCAAAAGAGATGTGGGAATGGAGAAATATCTACCGCGGAATACTGATGGGGGCGAGTGACGTAGTCCCAGGTGTCAGTGGTGGAACAATTGCGGTAGTCTTAGGCATTTATGATCGGCTGATTGAAGCAATCAACGGACTCTTCAGTAAAGAGTGGAAGAAGCATTTGAAGTTTTTAGTGCCACTTGGGATTGGGGTCGTCACCTCGATTGCTCTCTTGGCAAAATTAATTGAATGGTTATTCGAACATTACCCCGGGCCGACTCAATTTTTCTTTCTTGGGTTGATTATCGGGGTCCTGCCATACTTAGTGCACAAAGCGGATATGAAGCATCAATTCAAGGGTAAGCATTATATACTTGTTTTGATTGGAGCAGTCATTGTAGCATCAATGGTCTTCTTTCAGACAAGTGAATCAGAACCGATGCAAAATATTACCTTTTCCACTTATATTTTACTGTTCTTCTCCGGATGGATCGCCAGTAGTGCAATGATTCTCCCTGGCATAAGTGGATCATTCATCCTGCTGATCATCGGTGTCTATTCGACGGTAGTGAGTGGGATCTCTGATTTTCAGTTGGATATTATCGCTGTGGTCGGTTTAGGGATAGTGTGCGGAATTGTTGTGATGAGTAAAATCGTTAAATTCTTTTTGGAGAATTATACTTCCGGCACGTTCGCGATCATAATCGGACTAGTGATCGGTTCAGTCTTTGTCATTTTCCCCGGTGTACCAGAGAATCTAACGATGTGGATCGTAAGTATCATCACGTTTGTTGGTGGTCTGCTGTCTGCTTGGTTATTAGGAAGAGTAGAGTACAAATAGAGCGGATGGAAAGACAAAAGACCAGATATTCATTATGATAAATATAGAAATGTAATAAAGGAGAATGAATAAAATGGAATCTATTCATACCGTTGAGAAATTCAACGAAACAATAGCAAGTGAACGTCCTGTCATTATTAAATTCGAAGCTGATTGGTGTCCGGATTGCAAGCGCATGGATATGTTTATCGGAGATATTCTTGAGGAATATAAGGGATATGATTGGTTCAATGTAAACAGGGATGAGCTTCCTGAAATCGCAGAAAAATATGAAGTTATGGGTATACCGAGCTTATTGATTTTCAATAATGGAAATAAAAAAGCTCATTTGCATAGTGCGAATGCAAAAACTCCTGAAGAAGTTGAAGAGTTTTTGCAAGCGAGTCTTTAGGAACTCCGTCCACATGGTCCTCATGTGGACGTTTTCTTTAAGGAGGTGCTAGAATGTCAAAGCGTTTATTGTTGGTAGGAGCAGGTCATTCTCATTTAGAGGTGTTGCGTCAGTTGAAGGCGACGCCCTTTAGAAGTGTTGATGTCTGTATGATCTCCCCTTCAAAATATCAATATTATTCAGGAATGTTTTCAGGCTTCACGGAGGGCATCTATTCAGAAGAAGAGACGCGTATAGACATAACAAAACTGACGAAGGATGCAGGTGTCCAGCTCATCCAGAAGAAAGCCCATACTCTCAAGGCGCTTCAACGTAAGGTCGTATGTGGGGATGGCAGCGTTTATCCTTTTGACGTGATCAGTTTCGACATAGGCTCGGAAAGTTTACCCCTTTCCTTTGAAGATACCATCGCAAGAACCATTAAACCGAATCATCGCTTCATTGATCAGATGAAAGAATTGCGGGAAACCTCTCAACCATTGATTGTAGGTGGCGGGGCAGCGGGTACAGAACTGGCCTTGTCGATGCAGGCCTATAAACAGCAGAATCGAATACCTGGTCAAGTCAGGTTGATTACAGCTGACCGTATTTTGTCTGAAACTCCAAAATGGATCTCATCAAAACTTGAAAAACTATTGCTTAATAAAGGGGTTCATGTTTGGAAGGATGAGAGAGTGGAAGATATCCACGAACAATATGTACGGACTGATCAAGGTAATAAAGTCCGTCACACGGGCGTCCTCTGGTTAGGTGGTGCGCGGGGTGATGCAATTTTTGAACGCTCCTCAATCGACACAGATCAAAAGGGATTTGCGGTTGTGCGACCGACACTGCAATTCAAGGATTATGATTATATCTTCGGTGCAGGTGATTGTGTAACTTTAATAGATTTTCCGAGCCTTCCGAAGAGTGGTGTATATGCAGTGCGACAAGGGCCGGTGCTCTGGGAAAATTTGAATAAATATCTGACAGGTGGTCGGCCGATGGATACCTATGTTCCCCAAAAAAGTGCACTCTATATTTTATCTACAGGTGGGAAGAAAGGCTTTCTGATTTATGGGCCACTCAGTTCTCATACACATAGAGCATGGAAAATGAAAAACAAAATCGATCGTGAATTCATGGCTGAATATCAATGAAAAAGTCTTTGAACCGTCCTTTATGGACATTCAAAGACTTTTTTATGGGAGACAAGGTTAAAGGACCCTGTTCAGCATCGGACTCGTTATAATTTTCAGGTTGGTGTATGGTCTTGATATTAAATCTTCAGCCATGTCTTCACTTTGTTTCTGAATAGAAAGGTGGTTACAAGTAATAGTGCAAAAATGCTGAGAGCGATAAAAATCAATGTTCGATCTCCACTCGCTAAACTTGTCCCAACAAGACTGTAAGCGAAGGTGCCCGGGAGCATCCCGATTACAGTTGCAATAACGAAAGAAGAAATCATCACTCGTGTCATGCCGGCTAAATAGCTTAAAATATCAAATCCAACGAGCGGAATCAAGCGCAGGATGAATACATAGAGGAAGCCTTGTTCTCTCATGCGGTAGTAAATGGATTCAGACCATTCAGCTTGTTGGAACTTCAATACAGAATCCCCGAAGAATCTCCCCATCAGATACCCGGTCACACCTGCACCGGTGCCACCGATCACGATATAGAGCATTCCTGGCCAAAGTCCGTATGCAAAGGCTGCCCCCAGTGACAGAACGGAAGTAGGGAAGGCTATGATAGGTCCAATAACATATAATCCCATAAAAATGAGCGGGCCAGCCACTCCGAAAGATAAAATATAGGTACGTATGTTAGCAGGGCTCACATCAAACTGACTTCTTGCAAACCAAGCCATTGCGAAGAAGACAAGTAAGAAAAGAAACGCCTGAACGATGCTTTTTGCTTTCATGAGTGTTTTCCTTGAAACGTACGTACGCTTGATTCAGGAATTGTAAGAGTTACCTCAGACGGAAGGGGGGATTTTTCAGCCACAGGGATAGAGATTTTTTGATTCAACTCTTTTATATGAATATGGGCAATGGCTCTTCCGTGTTGATAAGTAATATGTTCAATTTTTCCATCATAAGAAATTGTGTCGTTGACGGAACCAGTAGGGTTTAAGGATATTTCCATCAAAGGGACGAATTGGTTCTCATCCAAAATGAGGTGACCGCCTATAAAAGATGCGACCTTCCTATTGGCAGGAGACTCGTGTATTGCTCTTGCTTTCCCTATTTGTTGGAAGTCCCCTTCTTGAAACAGAGCGATTTGATCCCCCATAATCATCGCTTCTTCAAGGTCATGGGTGACGAAAATAGCAGTCGTTCCTTGTTTGACCAAAAAATCCCTGACCCAATATCTGAGTTCCTGACGTAAGTTAGGATCCAGACTGCTGAAAGGTTCATCAAACAAAATGATTTCAGGTTCTGTGGCCATTGCTCGAGCTAAAGCTGTGCGTTGTTGTTGGCCTCCTGAGATCTGTGATGGGAAGTGACTTCGATAATGATCCATCCCTATGGCTGCGATCTGCTTGTCTGTTTTTTCCTTTTTGTATTTCTTTGAGACTTTGGCCCCGTAGACGATATTTTCTTCCACCGTCATATGCGGGAAAAGTAATGGCTGTTGAAAAACAAGACTGATGTCGCGACGGTTGGCCTTTTGATTGGTGATCTCACGACCGTTCATAGAAATGGTTCCCGCTGTCGGTTTTTCAAGACCGGCAAGGATCCTCAATAAAGTGGTCTTTCCACTTCCAGATGGTCCTACGATGCTAAGGATCTCCCCTTGCGCCAATTGAAAGGAAAGACCATTTAGTACCGTATCCTTGTTAAATTGTTTGACTACATGTTTGACTTCTAAAGTCGTGTGCTTCATCTATGATTCCTCCAGGGTATGCGTGAATAAGGGAGCAGCAGGATCAGTGCTTCTACGATAATATACATGGCGATCGGAATGATCGCAAACCATACAGAAAATGCTGACATTAATGATGGATTGGCATTTTCCATAAACGGAAAGAAGACCATAGGAAGAGTGACAATACGGCCTCCTCCGATAATTGCTGTGATTGCGTATTGACTGAGACTGATGACAATAGTCAGGAAAGTAACACTTCTGATCGCTGGTTTCATCAGTGGCATCTCTACGGTGAATAGCTGTATAAGAAAGCTTGCACCGAGAATCGTCGGTTGTGCCAGCATGTTTGTTCCTAGTTGACGATAATTGTTATAGAAAATTTTGATGCTGTAAGGAATGGTCGGGACCAAATGGATCACGATGACTCCAGCCATCGTATCTGCTAAACCAAAACGAATCATAAATAAATGTAAGCCCATTGCTATTGCTAGTACAGGAATCAATATAGGTGATAACAATAATGCCTCAACAAATGATTTCCCTTTAAATGATAGTGACGCTAAAGCTTTACCTGTAAATAAACCTATAGCAAGATTAATGACCAAAACACTAAATCCGATGAGTATGGACCAGAGAGTAGCCTCCCATAACATAGGATCACTCAAAAGCTGTTGGTAGCTTTTCAATTGAAGTTCGATTCCAATTCCTGCCTGCCATCGCCAGGGTGCACTGAAGCTTTGCAAAAACAGAAGCAATAGTGGCGCGATGAAAAGGAGGGTTGCCAAAAGTAAGAAGGTCGTCTTTTTCCAGTTCATCATCGCCCTCCTCTCATCGCTTTCCACCTATTTTTATTCAAATACAGGTAACCAATCCCGGCTAAAATCAATAACATTATACTGATACTGACCATAGCAGCGAAAGCCAGTGGCCGATCGTCCCACGAACTTCCATAAAACCATTCATATCCAAGTACAGAGATCATTTCTGGAAATGTCGTACCGAGCAGAGCTGGTACTTCATAAGCAGATAACGTAAATGAAAAAATAATGAGAAACGTCTCAATTAGAACAGGGAGCAGGTGTGGCAGCTCTACTGCTGAAAACCTTCTCCATCCATTACCGCCCAATGTATCGACAAGGTCATAATAATTAGGGTCGATGGAAGCGTAAATCGGAAACAACATTAAAATGACTAAAGGAATCTCCTTCCAGACATAAGTAATGATGATTCCGATTCCATTTGGATCTCTTGTCAGTATCGGGAAAACTTCGGTGTCAGGCAATACCCCTGTTAAAACTGAAATTTGCGCTGCCAAACCAGTTTCCGAAAGTAACAGAATGACCATGTATCCCCAGACAAAGTGGGGGAATAACATAGGCAACCATACAAGCAGCTGGGGGGCGTTTTTTTCCAAATACCCGTGAAAGTGGCGGGTGATGAACAAACCTATGATTAAGGATATGACCGTTGCCATTAACGCTGTTCGAATGCTGAACCACAAGGAGGTTATGAACCGATCTGACTGTAATAGCTGTGCATAGTAATCGAATGTCCAATCTCCTCCAGTCTGAAGACTATGAAAAATAGCATTCATGAAACCATAAAGCGGAAGTGTCAAAAATAGCACAGCAGGAATGAATAAGTAGTAGTTCTTATTTTTGAACGACTTCATTAAACCATTGTTCTTTCATCCATTCGACGTAAGACGCTTCTGACTCAGGAAGAAAACTTTCTTCCAGTTTTTTAGTGGGAAGCACACTTTCTCCACGTTCGACCGCATGGAACTCCTTCTGTATCTCTTCAGGTATTTTATCCATACTGATGGGCGTGTTTTCTCCCCAGTAGTCAGGCTTGTATTTCGCTAATTGCGCTTCAGGAGAAAGCAAGAAATTAATAGCTGTCAGAGCTCCAGGCTGATTAGAGCTATTAAAAGGGATGGATAGGAAGTGTGTATTGCCTATGGAGCCTGGTTCCATTACAAAGGAACGAGTCGTTCTTGGAAAAACACCTTCCTCTATTAATGCTTCTGCCCGCGATTCATTATATCCCATCGTCATCCATACTTCCCTCTGACTATAGAGGCGGTCGAGTTCAGTCAAATTGTTCGGATAGTGGTCGCCTGACCGCCATAAGTCTTGTTCGATATCATTCAAATATTCCCATGTCCGGTCAGCTGTATTTGATATTTGTTCTTCTTGCAATGGTCGATTGAAGATGTCTGAAGGTTGATCTGCTTGTGCGTATAGGACATGTCTTAAGAAGGCATTGCCTGAAAAATCCTTTGCTCTCGGATAAGTGAACTTACCAGGATTTTCATGGATCCATGATTTTAATTCAGCGAATGAACGTGGAGGCTTTTCTATTTTGGCTGTATCATAATGGAAAACGAATTGCACCTTCCCCCAAGGCGCTTCCATACCTTCAACGGGGGTACCGAAATCCGTTTGAAAGGCTGGGTCTTCTGTCTGGTAATATTCCTTGTAATTCGGAAGAACTCCGGTAAATGAACCTAACAGTAGCCCGTTCTCTTTCGCATTTTTGAAGTTCTCACCATTGATCCATATGATATCAATCGTCCCATCCTGTTTTCCTGCCTGTTTTTCTGTTTGAAGCTTTTGCAGAATTTCCGGTGTGTCCATGGGGATCCGTTCTAAAGTAATATCGTAGGATTTTTTCAACCTTGGAACGATCCATTCATCAATGTATTGATTGATGCCCTCATCCCCTCCCCACATGAACATTCGGACCCTCGTATCTTCAGCGTTGCTTTCGATTTCTTTCCAGTTCTTATTTGTCCAATCAGTTTTATTCGCTGTTGGTTCTCCACAAGCCGACAAAAGCAGCAGAGTGAAAAACACCAACATACTCAATGTTCTCATTATGAACCCCCGTATCATCACCATTTTTAAAATAAGAAAAATGTTTCTCTGTCATCTATCATACAAACAAAAGAAGTGGTTGGAAACTAATCATGCTCAGATTCAGAGCATGAATGTGCCCGGATTCGGGTAAAAGAAGGAAAGGAAAGAGGAAGGAGTGAGAATGTGTTATATGAGCAATTTGCAAGGCCGTCCGGAATGGTAGGGAAATTAGCTGGATTGTTTATGAATAAAGAAAATGAACGGTTGAATGAATGGACCTTATCATTTTTAAGTATTGAACGTGGCGACAGAGTCTTAGAAATCGGATTTGGTCCGGGAAAAGCTCTTCAAAAGGTGGTTGAAACTGAAAATGTCTTCCTCTATGGGACGGATCCTTCTGAAGCAATGGTGGAAACGGTTTTGAGGAAGCTGCATGCAAAAGGAAAAGCCAAACAAGTGGGGGTCATTAATGGAACGGCACGTGATCTTGAAGCTTTCTCACAACCTCTCGACAAGGTATTTTCTGTTAACAACCTGAACTTATGGGAAGCCCCATTAGAAACTCTTGTGCATTTGCATTCGTTGTTAAGGAAAGGGGGGAAAATCGCCTTAACTCTTTGTCCACATGAAAATGGAGCGGATGATGATACGACTGTCGTCATAGGAGGACAATTGCGGGCATTGTTAGTCGAAGCGGGCTTCCATGAAGTACAAGTACACATCAAGCCGACAAAACCGAACGATTCAGTTTGTGCTGTAGGGCTGGCTTAACTCGATTTATAACAGTTCAAGCTGTGGTAGTATGAAAAAAGAGGGGGAGAAGAGAATGAAATCACTGAAAAAAGAAGAAAGAGAATATGTGAAAGAACGAATCAAAGAACATTTCGAACTCGATCGAGGGGAAGAAATCGGTGATTTGGCAGCTGAGCAAATGGTACAGGTGATAGCTGAAGAGATGGGTCCGTTTTTCTATAATAAAGGGATAGAGGATGCAAGACAGATGGTAGAGCAAAAAGTCATCAATATAGATGAAGATTTACGGTCATTGGAACGTCCGGCAGGCAGACCGAAACGTTCTTAAAAAAATACCGCTCCGATGAAGTCGAAGCGGCACTGCGTTTAAGTTTGTTCCCAGTTGAAATGCTGTAAGTGCTCATTCAAATCAGCAACCAGTCGTTCAAGTTTATCGGTTTCTTCCATCATTTGCTGGAAGGCCGTTTGTTGTTCCACAGTAGAAGCTGAAATTTCCTCAGTACCTGCAGCCGTCTCTTCGACGATGCTGCTGACATTCTCAACGGAAGTATTTACTTTCGCACTTCGTTGTTTGGATTGTTCGAGCCCTTGAACAAGGTCTTCTAAGTGATGATCAATAGAAGAAACCTGGGCACTGATTTTCTCGAAGGCTTGTTTGGACTGGTCAACGGATTGGTTTTGACGATCGGAAAGTTCAACAGTATCTTTCATTTCACGATCAATAACTTTGACACCGTCCCGAATCTGCGTCACCATTTCGGAAATGTTACCGGTCGCAGCCGTCGATTGGTCAGCCAACTTCCGTACCTCTTCAGCAACAACAGCAAAGCCTTTCCCGTGCTCGCCTGCTCTTGCTGCTTCAATGGCTGCGTTCAAGGCTAGTAAGTTCGTCTGTTCAGCGATATCATTGACAAGGTTGACCGTAGATTCAATTTGATCTGTGTATTGGATGAAATGTTTCACTGAATTTTCTACGCGTGAGATGGAGGTTGAACTTTGGTCCATCAGTGAGCGCTGCTCCGTAATACTTGATTGTCCATCATTGACATAGGCAAGCGCTTCTTGGCTGGACTTTCTTGCTTGCTGCCCCTGGTCTGTATTCGTTTCAAAACCACGATGAAGTTCATCCATTAATACGGCCATATCTTGAACATCATGGGAGATTGATTGACTTCCTTGTGCCAGTTCATCTGTCGAGTTCGTCACTTGGCTGGAGATTTCAGATAATCCTGTCATTTCTGTATTCAGGCGTGAACTGAAATCTTCTACATTTTTCCCGATATGATGGACGGACTGGACAGTTTCTTTCAAGTTATCCACCATGACTTGGAATGAACGTTTCAGTTGTCCAATCTCATCTTTTTCGCGATCATCCACTTCGATGGTCGTCGTGAGATTTCCTTTTGCAACCTCGGAAGCTTTTTCAGCTAAATTCTTTAATGGTTTGGCGATGTGTTTTGTCAATCGTATAGTAGAAAGAATCGACAACACAACGAGCACAGCTGCCGCTATCACTGTGAACAGTATAAGGTTTTGAATCGTTTTCTGCTGATCGTTCATTTGATTGTCATACCAACTCTGAGCTTCTTGTTGCAGCATATAGATGTCATTGATCATACCAGCTGTCCTAGAAGCCTGCCTCTGGACTTCGTTAACATCACTGTTTGCCAAAGCTTCTGATGCTACTTCCTGCCAGTCTGTAAACTTTGCTTCTGCTTGATTGTACCACCGCTCCTGCTCATCAGTGACGATGAGAGGTTCCATGTCTGAAAAAATGGAATTCGTCTGTTCAATTTGAGTCATCGCTTCTGTTCTGGATGCTTCAGAAGGGTTATATCCGTAAGTCGTCAATGTTTGTTCGACCGTGACGAGTTGGCCGTGCAATTCTTTACCTTCTAAGAGAATCTGTACATCCTGGTTGGATGAGCGCTGCAAATCAATCATTTGAAAAACGATGAACCCGATGAGTGCAAGGCACAATAGTAAAGGAATCAGTGTCATCGTATATAATCGCCGTCCTATGGTCATACCATTACCCCCCTTTTATTCTCCTGTTGCTTTATCCAGCAAACTTTGTTCGTCATTGTTCAATTCAATGAGTCGGATAGGTGCAAGACCGACCCCGTTTTCTTCAATCCCCAAGGTCCTTGCTCCACCTTCTAGTCCGTTTCCATCTTTCAGCTGTTGCATGACGCCGTAGAGCGCGACATTCACATTCTTTAACATGGAGGTTACGACTGCTTCTTCTGCAACGAAATATTGATCGCTGTCCACCCCGAAAGCATAAATGCCCTGTTTTTGAGCTTCTTTCAACACACCGATGCCTGTAAATCCAGCAGCGGGGAAGACATAGTCCGCTCCTTCTTCAACCATCTCTTGTATAATGGATTGGCCTTTTTGATCGTCATCGAAAGTTCCCGCATATTCCGTCAATACGGTAGCCTCTGGGTTTGCTTCTTTCACACCATCCTTGAATCCTTTCTCAAAGCGCTCAATGACCGGAATGTTTTCACCGCCAATGAATCCGACAGTATTGGTTTCTGTTTTCATACCTGCAATAAGCCCGATCAAGTGACTTCCTTCATCTTCCTTAAATGTAATCGATGTTACATTCTCCAATTCTGAAACAGCATCGATCAATACGAAGGCCTGGTCTGGGTATTCTTCGGCTAGAGTATCTATAGCTGGTTGCGCATTATAGCCAAGTCCGATGATGACATCATGTCCTTGTTTAATCAGGTCTTCTGTGTGCTTTTCATAATCCTGATCAAATGGTTCACGATAGTCGAACGTGATTCCCAACTCGTCTCGTGCTTGTTCGAGCCCCTGGAAGGCAGAGTCACTAAAAGAATCATCACCAAGACCACTTTCGGTAACTATCAGTCCTGCGCTGATTTCATTGTCTGTATTTGCCTCTGTTGTATCATTTGCACATCCAATCAATATACCGACCATTGAAAGAAATACAATGCATATGCTATATGTACGTTTCACTTTTATCACTCCTTTTGTATGATGTCTGACAACTATTGTTATCGGTCGTTTTTGTGACAATATGAATAGGAAATAAGTCTTAATGTTGGGCAGGGAAGTATCCTTTATAAAAGCGAACGGTCATTGAAGCAAATGGACAGGATTATTTGAAGTGTGTAGACATAAGAAAACTACTATGATGCGCATCATAGTAGTTTTAGTGGAATTCTACGCGTTATGGAGTTGAAAAGCATTGGCAAGGAGTTCGTATGATTTCAATCGATCATCAAAAGGAGTGACTATCGTATTGACAATGACCTCATCCACGCCATAGCTATTGGCTAATTGTTCAATTTCTTCTTTTACTTTTTCAGGTGAACCGACAATCATGCGTTTTCGGTTGTCCTGAATTCTTTCCTCTTCAAATAAAGAGCAGGAATGAGAGAGGGCTTCTTCTGGTGTGGGAAAGTGTGTCCGTTTCCCTCCCTGTTCAATTTGGAGCAAGGCTAAGTCCAGGCTTGAAGCAAGGTATTCTGCGTGTTCATCTGTCTCAGCACAAACGACGAAAACTGAGACATTCGCAACCGGAACATTCTGCTGCATGGAAGGGGTGAAGTAATCCTGGTACCGATCCATCGCTCTTATCCCTCCACGTCCATTGATGAAGTGGGCGAAAGAATAGGATGCTCCTAAATCAGCGGCTAATCTAGCGCTTGTACCACTCGAACCAAGCATCCAAATAGGTGGGGCCGTTTCCCCGGCTGGTGTCGCATATATATCCATACCCTGAGGATCCTGACCATGCAAATAAGCCATCAGTTCTTCTACTTGTGCCGGGTAACCTTCTACATTCGGAAGCTTGCCTCGATTCAAAGCCAGGTTGACGTTCGGCATGCCCCCGGGAGCCCGTCCGACACCTAAATCTATCCTGCCAGGATGAAGTGTTTCAAGTAATCGGAAAGATTCAGCTACCTTATAAGAACTATAATGGGGGAGAAGTACGCCTCCCGTACCAATTCTTATTTGATTCGTATGTGCGGCCAAGTGGGCAGCTAAAATTTCTGGAGCGGACCCTGCCAAGGTCTCTGTACTGTGATGTTCAGAAATCCAGAAGCGGTGATACCCGAGTCGATCTGTCCATTTAGCTAATTCGGTCGTTTGTTGGAGTGCATCGTGTGGGTTCATCCCTGAAAGTATGGGGGACTGATCCAATACACTGAGTTTCATATTTGTTCCCCCTTCTAGTTAAAAAGATGTTCTCTTACTTATATCGTCCCATGTGATAAATAGAGTTGCAAAACATACGTATGCTGCCCAATAAAAAAACAGGCCCTAAGGTAAAGAGCCTGTTTCAAAGTCACAGAATCATCGGGACATTATTCCGAGCAAACCATAAGTAATCATGGATTTCTGCTCCATTTTGAACAGGTCTTGAACGGGCATCTCATCGATTTTCAGTGGAGTGAAGAATGTAGCGTCGTCTCTGAATTCATCTTTCGGGTAGATGGCTAACCACTCTCCTTCTTCTAAACCAGATACGATTTCAACAAGTCCATTTTCCTCCAGACCGGACTCGATTTCACGGCGTTCCAACAGTCCTTCAGCATTCATAACCCATGCGTATAGGTTTTCGTCTGTTTCAAGAGCTGTTTCCAAGGAAGTGACAACCCCAAGAGCCTCATCAGTGATGAGTTTCACATCTGCGTGATATCCAGGAAGCAACTCTTCATTTACTTCGTCCAATGATATGGAGTAAGGATATCGGCTTGAGCGATGAACTTTCATATCCTCAGGGAATTCGTCAACAGATTCAAGGGTGCCTGTTGCTTCTAGATCAAGGTCAGGCACAGAAATTTCAGCTGACATGCCTTCTTCAATATCTTTGCGTTCACTTTCACGCAGTTCTCCTTCAAGTACCAGATTCCTGGATTCCAATGTGAGTAATGGAGCTTCCAACTCTTCAGAAATATGTGTGACTGTCCCGGAAAAAGAGCTTGTGACAGTAATTTGATCGCCATTATCCTGGAGCTGGTCAAGCTGGTCTTCAACCATTTCCAGCATCGCTTCCTGCTTAGCGAGCTCTTTTTCTTTTTCAGCAATTTTTTCTTCTTTCAGAAACTCTGTTTCCACATAAGAAGGAGGAGGTGTCTCCTCAGAATCATCACTGCCGAAAAGACTGTCATTTTCAGATTGAGGGGGATCAGGTATGGTATAATCCTCTACTTCATCTATGTAGTCCTCAATCGCTCCGACTTCCTCTTCCAACCGGCTTTTTTCTCCTTGAAGATTTGCTTCCTGCTGGTAATAATTTTCGACTTCGTACGTGTATAAGTCATCACCCTCACTGACTGAATCCCCTTCCTTGACGAGAAATTCGCCGAAAGAGCCTGTCTCCTCATTGAAATACACAGGACTGGATTCTTCAGAAGTGAAGACGCCTCTTGTATGAAGTTTTTCGAATAAATCATAGGTAATGGTCCTTGACCATTCGTTGATGTAGGATTTGCGGTCCACCTTTTCCTTATCATCAAAAAAGATGAGTAAAGAGTTTGTCGTGATAAAAGCGACAATCAATAAACCTATGATTCTTCCTTTGTAATTTTTTTTAGCCATGATTTTTCCACCTGCTGCTTTCTTACCTGATTAGATAAAGTAGGAACAAATCGTAATAGGAAAGGGCGGCGGTCCCTGCCCATAATAGCAGGTGCCAGAAAATAACACCTGTCCAAATCCACCCTTTTTTCGTTGATGATAACCAAGAAAGGCACTTAACCTGATACCAAATGATGAATAATTGAAAAATGGAAATGGCACCGCAGAAATAAATAACCCATTCAATCGAAGTGAAAGAAGATGCAATCACACCGAATGAGAAAGGGGAGACATACCAGTCGATCCCTGCGTACACCATCAATGGTATCCAAGTCACCCGTTCGATCAACATGATGAGCAGAATGTTCATCTGAAGGACGAACAATTTTTTATAGGAGACATTGTTGAATAACCAGAAAAAGAAAGATGAGATGAAAAGGATGAAAAGAAACAAGAGGATGGCAAAACCTGCCCGGCCAATCAAAAACCATGCTTTCCTCAGTTCGTATTCTACCCTGTTCATGTCTGACATGTTCGCTGGAATGGCATCTGTCCCTAAGCCAAGCCACGCGGTCCAAACATATGTAAGAATCGTCAGACCTAGTAACAAGAATAATAGGTTCCAAACATTCTTGACCCGCTCTGCCTCATTCAGTTTGAATAAATGATCATCACGGCGTGTGAACAATTTAATTAAATTGATAGAGTATGTCATGTGTTCCATCCTTTTGCGAAGAAAAATAAAACTCTCTGTCTTATTCTAACGGAAATTGTCAGTTGTTGCTATAAATAGATAGTAATCTTTGGGAAAAGATGGTGGAATCAAGAGGAGGTTGTCATAGAAAATAGGACTGACTTTCCAAACGTAAGGTTCGGTTGGCTTTTCTATCATTAAGAAAGGATTTTCCGCGTACCTGGCCTCTATGGGGTTTGCTTGATCGTTATAAAAACTTATTAAAAAAACCTCAGAGTTTGATATACTCTGAGGCTATTGCCTTAAATCATGTCATTCCTTAATACTGGCTGCTCTATTAAGTGGAAGTTTACTACTCCATGTGCTTTAGTATTCGTTTGATATTGACGGTGAATATCGCCACCGGCCCTTGTACACGCAGAGTGATTTTCTTTTAACAATCAATGAAAATCACACTTTTCAGATGTGGCAGTGCCTGCGGCAAGTATCCATCGACCAGCGATTCGTGAGAAGTAACTACAAACTTTAACAGCTCACCTAGATTGAAAAGGGTTTTTCAGTGGTCTCATATGGAGGAGCGTCTTTTTTCGATTTGAAAAAAAGTCTCCGATCTTTATATAAGAAAATCATCGATAAGGTAAAAGCTAATAAATCAGAAAGAGGGAAGGCTAACCAAACCCCTGTGACACCGAAGAAATTTGGCAAGATCAAGACAAGCGGGATGAGGAATAAGACCTGCCGGGCCATCGATAAGATAAGTGCCGGCTTCGCCATTCCTAATGCTTGGTATAGACCGCCACTGACGACCTGAGCCCCGATTAACATCGCAAGGGCGAACATAATCCGGATGGCATAGGCTCCTGTTTCAATCGTTTCTTCATCTCCAGTGAAAATATTCATCAGACCTTCAGGGAATACCATCATAACTACGAAGATGCCGGTTGAAATCACAGTGACGACCTTCATGCCGAGCAATACCGTCTCTTTTAAGCGGCTATCATTGTTGGCTCCGTAGTTATACCCGATGATTGGCTGCATCCCTTGCAAAACACCGATCATAGGCATGATGGTAAACATCGCGAGTTTCTGTACGATTCCGAAGACCCCGACCTCAAATTCCCCACCGAACTTGATGAGCATCAAATTGATGGCGATCATCATGCCGCTTCCCGATACTTGACGGATGAAAGCAGGCATTCCGATGGTCAGGATTTCTTTGATCACGTTCCACTGTGGTTTTAGGTATGCTGCTTTGATGGTCAGAGAAGACCTTCCTTTAAGGAAATAATTCAATACTACGATGGTGACTGTTGCCTGGGAAAGGACAGTCGCAACGGAAGCCCCCTGGACGCCCATATTTAATCCGAAAATGAAAATCGGATCCAATATGATATTCAATACTGCGGGGATGATCATAGTCATCATTGCAAACTTCGAATTTCCTTCAGAGCGAATGATACTATTGGTCGTGAATGCGAAGGAGAAGAAGATGGAACCGAGCATGATCGGGAAAAGATAATCTGTTGCATAGGGCAGAATGTTTTCAGTCGCGCCGAACAGTTTTAATAAAGGCTCCAGGAACGTAAATGCACCGATTAAGCCGAAACTGCTGACGGCAACAATCATAAATAAGATATTTCCGAACACCTGGTTGGCTTCTTCTGGCTTATTTTCTCCTAGTCTTCTTGATATTACAGAAGCACCGCCGATGCCGACAGCTGCTGAAATCGCCATAATAATCATCATGACTGGAAATCCGATACTTACGCCTGATACCCCTAAAATCCCGACCCCTCGTGCGATGAATAATGTATCAATGACGTTATAGAGTGCCATCACGAACATGCCTATCATGGCAGGAATCGATAAATTAGCAAGCAGTTTCGGAATCGGTTGAGTACCTAAACGCTGACTCTGTTCTTTCATTTATTTTCTCTCCCTGATGTTATAGGCTTTAAATTCTGTTGCATTTTTTTCAGCCAGGAAACCATCACCTGTTGTTCTTCTGGTGACAAACCTGCCGTCGCTTCTTTTTCAATATCTTGAATGATGCTCAAGATCGTATCGTGTAATTCCAAGCCATTGTCCGTGAGTGTTATGATCTTGGTTCGTTTATCCTTGCTGCTGGACCTCTTGGTAATACGGTCATGTTTAGCCAGAGATTCAATCAGTCCGTTCATTGATGAAGCTTTAATATGAAGGTGATTTTGTAGTTCTGTCTGACTTTGGTCACCTCTGGATGCCAAAAAATAAATGACCTTGGCTTGCGAATGTGTTAATCCATATTCTCCCAATCGTTTGTTATATACATTTTGTAAAAAGTGCGAAACCATATGGATGTTGTATCCCAATGTATGGTCTATTTGTTCTTTCATAATTACTTAGCCTCCTAAACAAAGCTAAGTATAAAGGAGAATGATAGGGAAGTAAACCTAATTGTTTGGTCTATGACAGCCTTGTGAACAAATGAAGAAGAGCAGGGAATGTCATTTATTTTTATGCTGAAGACTCATTTTTTATTGTAAAATGAAGGAAAAGGATAAGGAGAGGGTCCAGGTGGAAAAAACAATGAGGTATCATAGGAAATCCTTTTATGGAGGCTTGTTTTTTATCAGTCTCTTGTTGATTGCGAACTTCCTTATGCAAAAGTCTGAGATAACAGGAACTGTCCAGGGGCCATTGGTTTGGGCGACAGTAATTGATCGCTCGTCACTTTCACTTTTGTATTGAGAAGACGACCATCGGTTTCTGTTTTTGCCCCATTGATGCTGCTTGGGGCCCTTTTCATACATTGGATCGTTCCTGATTATGCGAAAGAAGATTTAATGGTAATGAACTATTCTCTTGTAGCCATTGAAACTTTTTTTATAGTCTTCGAAATAAGTCTTCTTATTTTCTTCCTCAGGGAGTTCCCAAAATGGAAACAAAATTATAAAGAATGCCATAAAACTCACCCTCATTTATTAGCAAGAGTGCACGCAACAAATCAACGTACTTTTTCCCGTCAAAAGAAGTATAAAGCTTTTAACAAGTTGAGCAGTCTTCTGGCAGCAGATGCCGCTGCTGTACGTTTTGCATTATTTCCACATCTGGATAAAGTCCCCACAGGCAAGGAAAGTTTCAGTTATCATAAAAATAGTGAATATTTCGGTGTATTTCTGATGCTTGTCCATGCGATGCTCATTGAAATCATCGCGGTGCATGTCATTCTTATGCAATATAGCCACACTGCCGCCTGGGTCGCTACAACACTCGATTTCTATGCTCTTTTATTTTTGGTTGGAGATTATCAGGCGATTCGGAAGAACCCTCTCATCTTAGATGAATCTGCTGTCCATATTCAAAAAGGACTGCGCTTCCATATGACTATTCCTTTGGAGAAGATAAAAGGTATCCGTCCTTATCCTTCCGCTGAAAATCTGTGCGTGAAGGAGAAAGAAGCATTAAGCTTAACATTAGGAGGGCTTGAGCCTGTTCCCCCGACATTCATAATAGACCTGGAGTGGGAAATAGAAGCCTGTCTTTTTTTCGGTTTGAGAAGGAAAGTCAAAAGGGTTTATTTGACTGTAGACGAACGTGAACGGTTTTGGGAAGCAGCTACAAGCAAGTCCTTGGTTTCAATTTAAGCAAAATAGTCAATTATGATAAGAGGAAGGAAGGGATTACATGCCTCGATATCAGAGTGGTATTTTCATATATAATGGAAACAAAGAGGAAACACAGGTAGAAACCGCTCTTGGGCAGATACTGCCTATCCTTAGTAAGGAAGTCAAAGAGCTCAAAGTTATTCAGACGATGTCGCTGGAAGAACTGGATCAAGTGTGCCGCGAGTACGGACAGGAAGTGGATGTTCTATTCATTTTCGGTGGGGACGGGACTGTGCACGAATGTATTAATAGCATGGCTGAACTGGAAAAACGTCCAGTGATCGGCATCTTACCTGGTGGGACTTGTAATGATTTCAGCCGGGTGCTGGACACTCCTCAAAAATTGGACCAAGCAGCAAGAGCTGTTATTCAAGGAGAAGAGTTGCAAGTAGACGCAGGAAAAACCGATGAGCATTATTTTCTCAACTTTTGGGGAATTGGTCTAGTTACACAAACCTCCTCAAATATCGACGAAGATCAGAAAAATCGTCTAGGAGTGCTCAGTTATTTTATCAGTGCTCTTAAAACGATGAATCAGGCAAGACCTTTCAAGTTTTCGGTCTCTGTTGATGGTGAAGTCCTGGAAGGAGAAGCCGTTATGGTGCTAGTTACGAACGGCCAGGTCATTGGCACTAGGCGTCTGCCTGTCCCCTACATCGACCTTCAGGATGGTAAGTTCGATGTGTTGATTGTGAAAAATTCAAACTTGACGTTGTTTCGGGAGTTGATGACGATGGGCCGTTCTTCCGTCGATGACCGACAGTTCCAGGAACTTTACCATCGTCAGGGAGAAAGGATAAGCATCGATGTCGATCAATCACAAGAGGTGGATATGGATGGAGAGATCAAAGGCAATACCCCGGCTCACTTACAAGTCCTTCCAAGCCATTTCACTTTTTTAGGTGGCGGGCCACAAGCATTGCAGGCAGTGCCAAATGAGTGAAAAACTTTCATTTCAGGAATTTTGAAGGTTTAGGATGGTTTGACAGTAGAAATTTGTTAAACTTATACTATCTTTATCTATAAAAAAGGATGGGCGAACGTGATGAGCGAACAAGATTTATACCGCAAGAAGAAGCAAGACCCGTCGTTGAAGCTGTTTGTCGTATTGGCGAAAGCACAACGCACGATTGCAGATTTAGTGAAAGATGACATTCAAAGATACGAGCTGAACCCTACAGAATTCGGGGTTCTTGAACTTCTCTATCATGAAGGTGACCAGCCGCTGCAGAAAATCGGCGAAAAGATTCTCCTTGCTAGCGGAAGCATCACCTACGTGGTAGATAAACTGGAGAAGAAAAAATATTTGGAACGTGTGCCATGTCCGAACGATCGCAGAATTACATTTGCTTCAATTACGGAAAAAGGCCGCGAACTATTGAATAGTATTTTTCCTGATCATTGGAAACAGATTGAAAAGATTATGGACGGGCTTACGGATGAAGAAAAGAAAGAAGCGATTGAGCTTTTGAAGAAGTTAGGCAAATATGCAGATAACAAAAAAGAGTAGCCAATTTTCTGAAATTCCGTTATGATAAGAGCAATTCTAAAGACAAAGGAGGGTATGAAGATGTTACAGATGCACGTGCTTGATTACCAAATCAATTATGTACGCCGTGCGATTATTCATGATTCAGCTGTCAACGGGACACGTATGTCCAAAAAGCCAGGTGAATTATGAAAAACGTAACGTCTCATATCTGATTTATAGGACAGGAAGAAAAGTCAGAGGTAACGGGACCTCTGACTTTTTTGTGTCTTCAATTAGTCTTTAGGAGGAATTCAAATGATTATTACAATGAAAAACTTATATAAAATTGTCGGTGGGGAAGTATTGTTTGAAGCGCTGAATATGGAATGGAAAGAACAACAGCGAATTGGTCTTGTCGGCAGGAACGGAAGCGGGAAATCGACACTGTTCCGCATCATCACCAAAGAAGAGGCTATGGATGGTGGAGATCTATTCATCCAGAAGGGCATACGAATCGGTTATTTAAAGCAGATCCCTTCTCAATGGGAGGATACTGGTAAAGCTTTTCTCGAACTTGCTTTTAAAGAACTGCTGACATTAAGTCGAAGAATGAAGGCTCTTGAAAAAGAGATGCTCGTCCCGGAAAGAATGGAAAAAGCCATATTGGAATATGGGGAAATCCAAGAACGTTTCACTCAAGACGGTGGATATGAAATGGAGGCTTCCATCCGCCGTGTAGCCAATGGTTTGAATGTCCGACATCTATTGGAACAGCCTTTTTCAAAATTGAGTGGTGGAGAAAAGACTAAGCTGGGACTAGCTAAATTGCTGCTGGAAAACCCGGATGTCCTGCTGCTGGATGAACCGACGAACCATCTCGACCTTCGGGCTATTGAATGGCTGGAAGAATACTTGCAACAGTATAAGGGAACAATCTGCATCATTTCTCATGACCGTTCTTTTCTGGATCAGGTTGTCACAGAGGTCATGGATCTTGAATCAGGTGAACTCCATACCTATCAAGGTAACTATTCCTCGTTCGAGAAGCAGAAAGAAGAGAAGTTACTAGCGGAATTCCATCAATATGAAGAGCAGCAGAAGAAGATAAAGAAGATGAAGGAATCAATCCGGAGGCTGAGGCAATGGGCTAATGAAGCGACGCCGCCGAATCCGAAACTTTTCAAAAAAGCAAAAAGTATGGAGAAAGCTCTGGCAAGAATGGAGAAATTGGACCGTCCAGTCATTGACCCGAAGAAGATGCAATTATCACTTCAGTCTGAAGGCAGGACAGGGAAAGATGTCTTTCAAGTAGAGGGCTTAGGAAAAGCTTATGGAAGCACCTCCGTGCTAAAGGGTGTCGATTTACATGTTCGTTATCAAGAGCGTCTGGCAATTGTAGGGACAAATGGAAGCGGGAAATCAACATTGTTGAAAATACTATTGGGAATTGAAGAACCAGACACAGGAAGCATTAAACGGGCACCATCTCTTGAAGTTGGTTATCTTCCGCAAAACCCTCTTCAACATGTAGATCGTGAACAGCGGATGATTGATTACTTCAGAGACTACATTCGAGTAACCGAAGGAGAAGCTCGCCAACGTTTGGCCAGGTTCATGTTTTATGGGTACGATGTATTCCGGAAAATCCGCCACCTCAGTGGTGGTGAACAGATGAGGCTGAAATTAGCGGTATTCATGTACCAGGGAATACAGGTCCTTATCCTCGATGAGCCGACGAACCATCTGGATATCGAATCTCAAGAGGTGTTGGAAGAAGCCTTGAATCACTTCGAAGGGACGATTATCGGCGTCTCCCACGACCGTTACTTTCTCAATCAATGCTTTACAAGCACAGCCTACCTTATTGATGGAAAGCTAGATCGTCATATTGGAAATTATGATGAAACCAGGGAGCGTTGGATTGAAAGTTTTGAAAGACAGAGGGAACAATCATTGCCGAGCTCTGTGGCAAAAGAAGAACCATCAGCAAATAAGAATGCTGGAAGCGAAGGGTCTCTGGAAGATGAAATCGCCCGTTTAGAAAAGCAAGTGGTGGCCCTCGAGCAGCAGATGGAAGAAAACGGGGCCGTGAGGGATTTAGTTTCACTGCAATCTGAAAAAGAACAAGTAGAGGCGGAAGTGGAACGTTTATATGAAAGTTGGCTGGAAGAAGAATAAGGAGAAGGCAGCGGAAGAGAACCGCTGCCTTTTGTGGTCTTCTTCCTCCTGCAGGATAGTGGGACGTTCCAGAACGAACGCAAAATCTTGAAGCTTACGGAACTTGGATACTAGAAAATAGAGACGTGCTTATCAGGATTCTTTTTTTGTGTCTGGTAATAAGTGACAAGGTTATTTGTGTACGTAAAGAGATCAGGACATGAAATGGGCGTACCATTCAAGTCTTTCATAGTTTGAGTACAGTCATATTCGCTTTGACAAAGAAAGTAATCAAGCGCTTCTTTTTGTATTTTTAGCTGCTGGCGGAGTGTTTTGATTTTCAAAGATTGCCGTGCAAGGCTGATCGGTAAGGTGAAGTGTGGCTTTTTGTGTACGTGAAGCTCACAAAGCCGCTGGTAGATGGCTTTGGCTGTGTAAGGGTTTGGATCTGTTAAGTGATACGTTTTCCCACTGCTTTCAGGCAAATGGGCAAAATGAATCGTGGAAGCAATGACATAATCCAATGGCACTAAGTTCACTTTCGCTTCTCCTTTTCCGAAGTAAGGGAGGATAGGTGAATGTTTTAATACATCCAGCAAGTTCAATATAAAATACGGTCCGTCAAATTTAGCGGTTATCCCTGATTCTGTGTGCCCGACGACAATGCCGGGACGGATCACTGTTGTTGGTATGTGAGGCTGTACCTCTTTCACTAATCGCTCCGCTTCATATTTTGTGAATTCGTAATGGTTCTTGAATCCTTCAGTGTGTTGGAGGTCTTCTTCGCTGATGTGCCCTTCGCGTTTTCCTGACACATACGCGGTGCTGAAATAAATATACCGGTTTAAGTTCAGGCAATTTTCCACCCATCGATTCACTACACGTGTCCCCTGGACGTTTACTTTCCATGCAGCAGAGAGCGGAATTGCCAGGTCGTAGAGTGCTGCGAGGTGGAACACATGGGTGACGCTTTTCTGGAGATTCTGGGATAAGGATGGTTCGAGTCCCAATTGCAGCTCAGTGATATCTCCTTTGATCAGATGGACTTTTTCCAAATCGATTGAAGTGTATTTTTCCCACTCTTTTATTTGGTGGCGGGCGCGTTCTTCCATAGGCTCAAGGTATAGTAAGTAGATTTTCTCAATGTGGTGGGGCTGTTCGAAAAGCTCCTTGACTAATTCAGATGCCAAGTAACCAGGAAACCCGGTGAAAAGATAAATATTCTTCATATATTCGCCTCCCCTCCTATAAACTGATTCGCTCTCATGGGAAGGATTTCCTTTCAGTGGGTATTGAACTGTTTATATTTAGATATGTAGGGAAAAACAAGGAAAAGACATTCAAGGAGGTTGATTAGAGATGAAGGTGCTAGTCATTGGAGCGAATGGAAAAGTAGGTAAACATATCATCAATAAATTAAATGATTCAGAACACAAGCCTTATGCAATGGTCCGGGACACGGATCAAATTCCTCAGTTTGAAGAGCTCGGGGTGGCTACTGTATTAGGCGACCTTGAAAAAGACTTTGAGCATGCCTTCCATGGGAAAGACGCTGTGATCTTTGCAGCAGGCTCTGGTCCGCATACTGGTGCAGATAAAACAATCGTCATTGACCAGGAAGGGGCGATCAAAGCTGCTGATTTTGCTAAAGCAAATGGTGTGAAAAGATATATGATGTTAAGCTCAATCGGGGCTGACCGTCCAGAGCAGGCGCCTGATGATTTCAAGTATTATTTATATGCCAAACACCGTGCAGATGAATATGTGAAGAGTACAGAACTGGATTATACGATCGTGCGTCCTGGTGGTTTGACGAATGAAAAAGGTATAGGCAAAGTGGACCTTCAGAAGCGAACCGAGCATGGCGAAATACCTAGGGAAGATGTTGCGGCCACTCTGGTCCATTTGCTGTCCGTAAATGAATCCGTGCATGAGAGTTATGACTTGATTAGTGGTGAAAAGCCATTAAATAAGCTTTTCTCAGATTGAGATTGAAGGGGGGACCTCCCCTTTACATAGAAATTCATACACTTTATTATGAAAATGAGTTTTTGGGTATGTGTGATGAAATCGGGTCATTTGAATCATGGAAATAAGAAACAAGGAGGGGGATCATTGACGAACTCGAACGTAATTGTTTATACAAGCAATCATTGCAGCAATTGTGAGAAGGTGAAGACACAATTAGGAGAATGGGACGTAAATTTTGAAGAACGTAATGTTTCTGATAATCGAGAGTACTTCAGGGAATTGCAAGGGTTGAGAGTATATGGTACACCTGCCACTTTTATAGAGGAAGAGAAGATTCTCGGGTTTCAGGAACAGAAAATGAAGCGTGCTTTAGGAATAAAGGGAGAAGAACGTTTTTTCAATCCAGACTCCATCGATTTTTATTGAACAAGTGATGGGTGAATCACTTGTGTTTTTAAAGCCCGGGAAATAGTAAAAGAAGGTATGCCCGAGATGCTCTTGTGCGTTTGTGCCGGGAAGTTCCGATGCGTGTGGTGTTTTCTTGGGGGCGGTTGAATCTCAATCACTTTTTTCGTCATTTTACATAGGCTGAAGTAAATACGTTAAAGGTGGAACACACTTATGTACCCATATTATCCTTATTGGAATGGATGGTACCGTTACCCTGCCAACCCTGCCTACGATCAGACAACTTATCAGCAGATGTACCCGAATCCACAAGCGAACGTCATGGGTTATGACGGCTACTCGAATGGAATGTATGCTTATCAGTACCCTTATATGAATAGTTACAACTATCCAGGTTATACTGAGACCGGTAATCCTAATCAGACGAATCCCAACGCGTCATTTAATGTTGGCTCGATTCCCAAAGGTGTAATGAATTACTTTCAGGATGAAGAAGGGCAAATGGATTTCGACAAAATGATGTCGACCACGGGGCAAGTTATGAAGACGTTTAAACAAGTGAGTCCTCTAGTCAAGGGGATCGGTACTTTTGTCAAAGGAATCAAGTAACGCGCGCTATTTGGTATAGCGCGCCTTTTCTATAGTATTTTCTGGTGTGCTATAATGTTTCGTAAGGCGAAATAATAATGTGCGGAGGAAGAGAAGCATGAGTATTGGATGTTTATGTATACATGGATATACAGGAAGCCCGGAAGAAGTACAACCTCTCGTCGATTTCCTTGAGGCGCGGACGGATTGGGAAATCGCTAATCCTACCTTACCTGGCCATGGGGAGAAGCTCGACCTCGAAGGGCATTATTATCAAGAATGGATTGCTACGGCAGAACTCGCTTTGCTGGATTTGATGAAAAGGCATGAGAAAATCTATGTCATCGGATTTTCCATGGGAGGTATGATAGCAGCTTACTTAACTGCGAAATATCACTTGGATCGAATTGTCCTTCTCTCAGCAGCAGGAAAATATGTGAGCTTGCCGCAGATGTACAAAGATGTATTGGAAATGTTAGGGGACGCTTTTAATGGAGCGCTTGCATCTAATGAATTGTTTACCAGATATCAGAAGAAGCTGAAGGATACCTATCTGTTTTCTACATTTGAGTTTATGAAATGTGTGCAATTCACGAGACCTTACCTGAAAGACGTAAGATGTCCTGTATTGATCATCCAGGGCGAGTTAGACGGTATGGTACCGAAAGAAGCTGCCTTATACTTAGAGAAAGAAATTCCATCAAAAGAAAAAGAGTTGGTTTTTTTGAAAAAATCCAAACACTTGATTTGTCATGGGGATGACAAAGAAGAACTTTTTGAAGAAGTGCTTGATTTCGTAAGACAGCCATAGGGGGAGGAAGTTAATGGAGATCAAGGATGGCAGAGCACCTGTCCAGACGCCATTTTATTATGGGTGGGTCATTGTCGCTATTGCGGGATTAAGTGTTTTTTTCTCAGGTCCCGGACAAACCTATTCCGTTTCAATTTTCATTGATTACTACATAGAAGACTTCGGCTATTCGAGGTCTTTGGTTTCAGGGATTTACTCTGGAGCTACATTGATGGCAGGGATTACTTTATTCATGATGGGGCGGCTCATTGACCGGTTCGGTCAGCGGAAGATGATGGTCGTGGTCGGCGGTTTTTTAGCATTGGCCTTATTTTGGAACGCTTTTTTGCTTGGTCCGATTATGATGTTTCTCGGCTTCTTCATGATCCGGTTGTTCGGTCAAGGGTCGATGACATTGATTCCGAACACCCTCGTGCCCCAATGGTTCATTAGGAAAAGAGGGCGGGCGCTCAGCGTCATGGCGGTTGGTGGTTTCGCCAGTTCTGCTCTATTGCCTCCTTTAAATACATGGCTCATAGAAGCCTTCGGTTGGAGGATGACATGGGGGGTATGGGGGGTCGGTCTGCTTGTGATTTTTGTCCCGCTGGCTGTTTTCTTTATCCGGAATCAACCGAAAGATATCGGAGAGGTCCCCGATGGCACACCGAAGCCTGTTAAAGGACAAATGAAAAACCCGAATATAGAGGTGAATGAAAAAAGCTGGACATTGAAAGAGGCTATGGCGACGAAGGCCTTCTGGTTCATCCTTTTTTGTGTGATCGTTCCAGCTTTGGTCAATACCGCTATTACTTTCCACATTGTTTCCATTATGGATTTACGCGGACTGGATACAGGAGTAGCTGCTATGGTGCTGACCTTAATGGCGGTCATCGGCTTCCCGGTTACTTTCGTGAGCGGCTATCTTGTCGACCGCTTTCAAGTCCATTACATATTGGCCATCACTTTTTTTGGTCATATTTTCACGCTTGTCATTTTGTTATTTACAAATACATGGTGGCTGGCCGTAGCTTTCGGTATATTCTGGGGTTTTGTCAACGGTTTCGAACGGATTGTGTTGAACATTGTCTGGCCGAACTACTTTGGACGTGAACACTTAGGCAGTATCAAAGGTCTGGCACAAACAGTCATGGTTGTTGGATCAGCCCTTGGTCCTTTGCCGTTTGGTATCTTTTACGATTGGCTTGGTGGATATCAAGAAGTGATCCTCCTGACCATTCTGTTTCCGGTCACGGCCGGAATTTTGGCACTTCTTTCACCACAGCCGGAATATGAAGATTATCATGCATAAATAAAAACGGCAGCGGTGTAATAATCTGCTGCCGTTTTATTTTTATCTGAGGAAATATGAAATACCTTCCTGTGACTATCCAGTGCTTATCATCAATCCTTGAAGAAGGCTATGACAAGACCGCCTTCACCGGCGTAGGTAGAAATAAGTGGTCCCATCTCCATGAACAGGCTTTTTTTGAAGTTATAACGATCTGTGATTTTGTTCAAAACAGACTGCCCCCGTTCTTTATCATTGCAGTGGGAAAGTGCTATCGCGCGATCCTCGAATTGATCGGTGTACTCTCCAATTTGATCGACAAAGCGTCGTAGCGATTTCTTGTTACCTCGAACTTTCTCCGTAACTTCGATAGACCCTTCTTCACTAGCTCTCATCAAGAGTTTGATATTCAATGTTTTGGCAATGGTTCCTTTGACTCTATCCAAACGCCCGCCTTTAATCACGTTTTCTAATGTTTTCAAGATGAAGAGGGTCGTTGTTTTTTCGATTCTTTCTTCCATGTGGGAGACGAGGCTGTCAAAATCAGCCCCTTCGTTCATCTTATCAGCGGCTTCATTGACGAGAAGAGCAATACCGCAAGAAGCTGTTTTTGTGTTTAATACGGCAATCTTGCGTGCTGGTTCTTCCTCGAGAAGCATGTCTTTACCCATAACTGCACTTTCGTATGTGCTGCTCAATCCCTGAGTCAAAGCAAGTACAAGAATTTCATCTTCTGGATGCACTTCTTTGAACTTTTCATAAAAATCGTTAGGGCTCGGGGAAGAGGAACGTGGTAATTCTTCCGAGCTTTTCAATTTATCATAAAATGTAGCAAGGTCTGTTTCGCCTGTTTTATATTGTTCATCCCCGAAGTGTAAGTTCAAGGGAACGTATTTAATGTCGTGTTGCTCCATCATCCCCTGGGGCAGGTCGCCGCCACCATCAATAATCAGTTGGATTGTCATTTGTTCACCTGCTCTCAAATTATCGTGGTTCTCTTAAATCTGCCATTATTATAACAAACTTTACAAGTCATCCGTCCTTGGAATCATGTGTGAGTTTCGGTTTCACCTTTTTCATTGTACTGAAAATGAACATCATCAGACCGAAGATCACGATGGATCCGCCAAGCCATTGTGACCATGAGATGGTTTCGTGCAATATCCAGAATGCTAATAGCGAGGCACCGATCGGTTCTAATAAAACAGCCATTGAAATCGTTGACGCACTCAGCCACTTCAATGTCCAGTTGAATAAGGAGTGACCGAAAAATGTCGGTATGATGGCGAGGGCTGTGAAAATCAACCATTGGTTTCCTGAATACCCAGTAAATGAATATCCGAGCACTGCATTGTAGAGGAGTAAAGTAACAGCAGCCATCCCGTAAGCGATGAATGTGTAGGTCATCAAAGAGAGACGTTGGCGTAAATTTTGACCTAAAAGGAAATACCCAGTAACCATGATTGCTCCAAGTAAGGCAAGAGCATCACCCAGTAAGGCAAGGCCACTGATTTGAAAATCGCCCCAGCCGATGATTGTACTACCTACGAGTGTAATCGCAAGGCTTAATATTGCACCTACAGTGAAACGTTCACGGAAGAAGATGTAGGTACCCAGAAAGGCGAATACCGGCTGCAAAGAAACAAGGACAACAGAACTTGCTACAGTCGTATAAGATAAAGATTGAAACCATAAAATAAAATGAAAGGCTAAGAATATGCCGGAAAATATTGCGAGGAACCAATCTTTTCGTTGAATTTGTTTTATTTCGTCAATATGTTTCCATAATACATAAGGAGCCATAATGACGACTGCCAGCGTCAGCCGGTAAAAGGCGACCATTGAAGCAGGCACATCTCCGGCAAGCTTGACGAAAATCGCTGATGTTGAGATCGATAAGACCCCAATGAACAAAATAATATATGGATGGATCGGAGGCTTTCCCAAGCTAATCCTCCTCTGGTATACGTACGTTTTCACTCATTTTATCATTATTACGTTTGAAAAGCATAGCGGAAATGTGTAGAATTAACTATGTTATATATGTTATGATGAATGAATCTATCAGGCAGATACCAGAGAAGCCTCTCCCGTTTCCTGTGGCAGAAGGCTTTTTTCATATGTATATAGGTAGAAGATTTAAAAATAAAGGAGTATGAAATTACTGTGACAACATTTCAATCACTAGGATTATCAAAACCTATCCTAAAATCATTAGACACCATGGGTTTTGAAGAAACCACACCAATACAAGAACAAACGATCCCTCTAGGACTAGAAGGGAAGGACGTCATTGGCCAGGCCCAAACAGGTACAGGGAAGACGGCTGCATTCGGTATTCCGATGCTCGAAAAAATCGATAAACAAGTGAAGGCCGTTCAAGGTCTTGTCATCGCCCCGACAAGGGAACTGGCTATTCAAGTAGCTGAAGAAATGAACCGTCTGGGTAAAGGAAAAGGCGTTCGCTGCCTGCCGATTTATGGCGGGTCTAACATGGAACGTCAAATCCGTGCACTTAAGAGCAACGATATTGTCGTAGCAACCCCTGGGCGTTTGCTTGACCACATTCGTCGTAAAACGATCAAATTGCAAGATGTTCATACCGCTGTATTAGACGAAGCGGATGAAATGCTGAACATGGGATTCATCGAGGATATCCGTGATATCTTGAAAGCACTGCCGGAAGAGCGCCAAACATTGCTTTTCTCTGCAACAATGCCGAAACAGATCCGTGATATCGCTACAACATTGATGAAAAACCCTGAAGAAGTAAAAGTGAAAGCGAAAGAAATGACAGTCGAAAACATCGAGCAGTTCTTTGTGGAAATTCCTGAAAAGCACAAGTTCGATACATTGACGCGTCTTCTTGATATTCACGACCCTGCGTTAGCGATCGTATTCGGTCGTACAAAACGCCGTGTGGATGAAGTCGCTGACGGGTTACAAGCCCGTGGCTTCAGTGCAGAAGGTATTCACGGAGACTTGACTCAAGGTAAGCGTATGAGCACGTTGAACAAATTCAAACGTGGCCGTATCGAAATCCTTGTAGCGACAGACGTAGCCGCACGTGGCTTGGATATCTCTGAAGTTTCACACGTGTATAACTTCGACATCCCGCAAGACCCGGAAAGTTATGTACACCGAATTGGCCGTACAGGACGTGCGGGTCGTAAAGGTGAATCGATCTCTTTTGTTACCCCACGTGAAAAAGATCAGCTTATGTTGATTGAAAAACTGACGAAGAAGAAAGTAGAACGCCTGAAAGTTCCTTCTTCTGAAGAAGCAGCACGCGGTCAACAAAAAGTCGCTGTTGAGAAGTTGACAGAAATGGTTCAGAACAACGACTTGAAGAACTACAAACAAGCAGCGAATGAGTTGCTTGAGCAGCATGAATCTACAGATCTTATTGCAGCAGCATTGAAGATGATGACGAAGGAACGCAGTGAAGTGCCTGTACGTTTATCCTCCGTTCAACCGATCAGCGTTAAAGGTGCGCAGCGCGATAAAGGCAACAAAAAAGGCGGCTACCGCGGAGGCGGCGGCAAACGCAACTTCAATAGCAAAAATAAATCCCGTAACCGTAACTTCAATGGTAAAGGCGGTAAGCGCGGGTACCAAAATAAAGGTCGCAGCTAAACAAGCGACAAAAAAACGATCAGACCCAGTTAGGGCTCTGATCGTTTTTTTTATGGTCCAATGAAGGATAAACGTCAAAAAAGACGAGCTCACTGAAGAACAACTTTTTGAGTTATGCACCAAATAGAGAAGCCGAATTGGACGATTTCACCGTCCAATTCGGCTTCTTTAATATTTTGATGAAACATTTGGGCTCTTACTCCTCCATGAGCTTCTCTGGGAACTTCTCTTTCATGCCTTCCTGTACTGTGTAAATCGTCTTGCTTGAGCGGTTGCGTAGCATTTCTTCTGGAGAATAAGGGTTATAGCGATTTTTTTATAATCAAAGAAAATCACTCTTTTCAGATGGGCCGCTATTGATTCCACAATGAGCGTTCGGTGGTGACGCCTGCGGGAACAGCACGAGCCGAAGATCCACTTGGTCAAGGGATCTTCTTGACCAAGTCAGCTGAGGCCGTGCCCGCGGCAAGCATCCACCGACAAGCGATTCGTGAGAAGCAACAACAAATTTTAACAGCTCCTCTAGAGTGAAGAGTTTTTTAGTGGCCTCTCGTGTGATAGAGTTTTTGGAACGTCAAAACCGGTTAATAAGAGCGAACAGTGCAAGAAATAATATAATACCCCATAATATATATTTGCCTGTGCTTTTCCCAGGTAACTTTCTTTTCTTCCACCGGGTGGGATTGAAAGAAATTTCATTGTTCCCCCGATTAGAATGCCGTGTGCGTACTTGCCAAAGGGAAAAAGGGCGAGCATTTCTCAAAATAGGAGGGGCGATTGCAAAGCCGCCAATCAAACCGAATAAATGCCCAAGCACATTGATGTTCGGGCGAGCGAACGTCATGAATAATCCTAAGGCGAAAATAACGAGAATGATTTGGGAATTGGCCTGGTCAATCAGGTGTTTTCGAAAAAGGACCATAAACACATACACCCCAAAGATGCCAAAAATCGCTCCTGATGCTCCGAGATGGGCATAGTAAGCATCGGGATTTACAATAAATGTTCCGATGTTTCCGGCAATCCCTGCAAACAGGTACATAAGGATGAACTTGCCTTTGCCGAGCATCTGTTCCAGGGCTGGGCCGAACAAAACGAGTGAGAAAGAATTGAAGAGGGCGTGTGTGAAATCAGCATGCAAGAAAATCGGAGTCACAAGACGCCAGTACTCCCCGTTTAGAATGAACAAGTTCACACCCATCCCCCATGCCTTTAAATCCTGGGCGATGCCGATTTGCAGGAAATCCATGAGAATCCATAATGCAAAGTGAAGCCCGACGAGGAACGAAACGACCGGGTAAAATTTTAAGAACTCTTTAAAGTTTTCTGTACGTACAAACATAGTGTCCGTCTCCTTTATAAATGTCGGGTGCTAGCCCTTACTACATCTTACACATAATTGAGCATTTCATATTCGCTTTCTTATCACAAATGTAGTCCATTAGTCTTTCGGGTATTCTTTTTTTATCATAAAGGTTATCGGGTATACTTAGAATAGCTTGTAATGAAAAGGGAGATGTATCTTGATCAAAGGAATCGGTGTCGACATTATTGAATTGGATCGTATTAAACAAAGTATAAAGCGAAACCCTCGTTTTGTTCAACGAATACTAACAGAAGGGGAGCACCTGAGGTATAAAGCATCGGGGGGAGGCCGACAAGTGGAATTCCTGGCCGGCCGTTTTGCAGCAAAAGAGGCATTTGCTAAAGCGACAGGAACAGGGCTCGGAAAACTCGGGTTCCATGATGTTGAAGTATTGTCAAATGAGAGAGGTGCGCCTGTGATGACAGCAACAGGCTACGAATCATGGAAGGTTTGGGTATCGATCAGCCACAGTAAGGACCATGCCATTGCTCAGGTAGTTTTAGAAGAGAGATAGAGAGGAACAGGAAAGACATAATTACATAGGTTGTCTCATAACATTGTAATGCGGGTAGGAGGGAACGAATTGGATATTGTTACCGCACAAGAAATGTACGAACGGGATCGAGTGACCGTGGAAGCCGTTGGATTAGAAGGGAAAATGTTGATGGAAAATGCAGGACGTGCTGTCACACAAGACATGCTGCGTCACATTTCACCGCAACATAAAATTGTCATTTTGATCGGTGCTGGCAACAACGGTGGTGATGGCTTCGTAATTGCCAGGACATTAATGAATCTTAATTATGATGTCGAGGCCTGGCAAGTCGTGCCAGATGGAAAAATCACCGGAGATGCAAAAGCTCACAAAGAGATTTTCCTCGCTTCTGGTCATCCTTTGAAAATGTATTCTCATTCGTCGGAGGACTTGGAATCTTCTCTTTGTCACGCTGATGTCTGCATTGATGCCATGCTTGGCATTGGAGCTGATGGGCGATTAAGAGAACCGTTAGCTGATATTGTCTATCTTTGCAACGAGCAAGCTATTCTGCGGTTGGCTGTAGATGTACCGACTGGGGTACCGGCAGATGAAGGAGTGGAAAAGTTCGATGCTTTTCATGCTCATTTTACTACAATCATTGAAGCTCCCAAGCTGAGTGCCTTTCTCCAACACGCCAAGCCTTTTTACGGGGAGTGGTCGGTTGTTGAAATCGGCCTGCCTAAGGAAAAGCTTCCAAATTACAGCCGTCGATTGTGGGGAGTCCAAGATGTCAAGCGTACATTACCTGAACGTGATGCGCATTCCCATAAAGGGACGCACGGAAAAGGGTTGTTTGTCGGCGGATCGCTCTTCATGCCTGGTTCTGTTGCCATGTCTGCTAGGGCTGCTTTGAGGAGTGGTGCTGGTCTAGTAGCTATTGCTACGGATGAGCAGGCGATTCCGTCTATCTCCCCATATGTCCAGGAAGCCACTTTCGTGGAATTGAAAGAAGGAGGACAGGCAGTCAGCGGATATGATGCGGTGGCTGTAGGGATGGGGTTGGGTCGTCGTCCATACTGCGGAAAAGTTGTAAAACAATTGATGCAGGGGGCTGATGGGCCCTTGCTGATCGATGCGGATGGACTGCATCTTCTTAAAGATTCTTTAGACGAATTGAAAAGAAGAACAGCTCCGACAGTGTTGACACCTCACCCTGGAGAGTTTGCCCATTTGACAGGTCTTACGGTCCCTGAAGTTTTGCAATCCCCTTTTGCTTACAGCCGTGAGTTCGCTGAACGTTATGGTGCTTATATCGTTTTGAAAGGCCCCTCTACAATCATTACTGCTCCTGATGGAGAACAACGGGTGGACCGTTCTGGTAATGCGGGGCTGGCAAAAGGCGGGAGTGGAGATGTGCTCTCAGGAATCTTGCTTTCTATGATCATGCAGAGCAATGGTTTGATGGATGCTCTCAGTAATGGTTGTGTTCTACACGGCTATACTGCTGAATTGTTGGTGGAGGCCGGACACTCGAAGGTTGACCTACTCGCCTCTGACGTCATCGAAGGTTTATCCCGGACCTTTCGTACATTATCTTCTTAAATCCAGATCATTACGTTCCCTTTGTCCTTAAGTAGAGACAAAGGAGTTGAGTCTTATGCAAAGACGTTTTCTGATCTTATTGTTCAGCCTGTTCGTCTTAGGTGCTTTAACCGCTTGCGGCTCACAGTCGAAAGAAGATGTCGTTAAGAAACTGGAAAAACAGTCCGAAGAAATGGCCGGCTATAAGACAGAGGCCAATATGAAGATGAAAACGGGCAAGGAGGAGCAGAAGTATCATATTCAAGTATGGCATAAAAAGGATGACTTCTATCGCGTAAAACTGCATAACGATCAGGATGAAAAAGGGAGTCAGATCATCTTGAAAAACGATAGCGGCGTCTATGTGCTGACACCGGCTTTGAATAAAAGCTTTAAATTCCAAAGCGAGTGGCCGCAAAATACTAGCCAGCCTTATTTATACGCTTCGCTTCTGAACGATATCAAAGCAGATGCAGATGCAGAGTTCAGTGCCTCAGAAAACTATTATGTATTCAAGACGAAGACCAACTATCAGAACAACAAAACTCTTCCTTTCCAAGAAATCTATTTTGATAAGAAGTCCTACCAGCCAGTCATGGTCAAAGTGTTCGATCAGGATATGAATGCACTTGTCGAAGTCCAATTCGCCAACTTTGCGAAGGATGCTTCATTGAAGAAAGAAGACTTTGATGTAGATAAGAATATGGCTATGGCTCCGACAGAAGCCCCTGCATCTAATATGGAAGGGGAAGAATTAGAAGAGGTATTATATCCACAGGAAACATTTGGAGCGGAACTTGCTGAAGAACGTGAAGTTAAAACAGAGGAAGGCAAGCGTGTAATCATGACATACGCAGGTGATAAAGGTTTCACTCTGGTCCAGGAAAAAGCGGAAGTTCAAGCAGCCAGTGCTCAGTATTCAGTACAGGTGAATGGGGACCCAGTCCAGCTGGCTGATGGAGTCATCGGGGCTATGGAACATAACCGCCTTGAATGGAACCAAAATGGAACGACTTATCAACTTGCGAGTAATGAATTGACACAAGACGAGATGGTTTCAGTTGCCAGCTCGATCAACAATGGAACAATGACCAAATAACATGGAAGGAGCAGGCTTAACGGTCTGCTTTATTTTCTTTCATTGCCACCTCTCCCTTTCGTTTCCTTCTATTTGACAGCGCTGGCTTCTCATTCAATAATAAGAGGATATTGTTGGAGAGAGAGGAGCGGGCATTTTGTCACTTGATACTTTTTATAGAGATTCATTCGTTGAAGTGGATTTATCTGCAATTCAATATAACATACACCAACTGCAGCAGCGTCTCGATCAGAAGACAGGGGTTTATGCTGTCGTCAAAGCCGATGCGTATGGGCACGGAGACATTCAAGTGGCGCATGCAGCGCTTGAAGCTGGTGCTGGTGGGCTCGCTGTCGCTCTATTGGATGAAGCAATCAAATTGCGGCACGCAGGCATCGATGCTCCTATTCTAGTTATGGGTTGGACCCGGCCAAAGGATGCCGTTGTTGCTGCAGAGCATGAGATCGCCGTTACGGTCTTTCAAGAAGAGTGGTTGAAAGAGGCGGGTCTCCTTTCTTTCTCGAAATCTTTGAAGATTCACCTTAAGCTGGACACGGGTATGGGAAGAATCGGTATTCGTTCCGTAGCTGAAATGGAGCGGACCCTTTCTTATATGAGAGAAAAAAACTTTTTTTCACTGGAAGCGTTATTTACTCATTTTGCAACAGCTGATGAGGAAGGACTTGATTATTTCGCAACCCAGGAAAAACGATGGAACGAATTGTTTTCCCATTTTAAAAGGATTTGGCCGGAAAATGTCGAAGTTCATACGAGTAACAGTGCGGCAAGTATGAGGTATCCGGGAAGACTGGATCACTATGTGCGCTTTGGAATCAGCATGTATGGACTGTACCCATCCTCTGTCGTAAAAAAGGAGCGGCCGATCGATTTACAGCCTGCCTTTTCTTTGCACAGTCAACTCATTCATGTGAAGCGGCTGGAGCCGGGAGAATCGATCAGTTACGGAGCGACTTACCGTACCGGGGAATATGAGTGGATTGGAACCATTCCGCTCGGTTATGCCGACGGCTGGATCAGGAGACTACAAGGTATGGATGTTCTTGTCGACGGAAAGAGGCAGCCGATTGTCGGAAGAATTTGCATGGATCAATTCATGATTCGGCTGGATCAGGAATATCCTATAGGGACAAAGGTTACCTTAATAGGTAAACAAGGGGAACAAGAAATCTCAGCTGATGAAGTGGCAGATCAATTGGAGACCATCAATTATGAAATTCCTTGTATGATCAGTAACAGGGTGCCGAGGGTATTTCTGAAGGATGGAAAAACCATCGATATCAAAAACTCTCTGTGACAGGGCTGCTTCCGGTTCGGACAATTCTCCCTATGTAAGGATAGAAGGTTACACAATTCACGAAAAAATTCCAACACTCCTTTGCAATGGACACTCCCGTTTGATAAGATTAGAGTGGACTAATTGACTGGTTTCTTTTGAGAGAAGATGGTGGAGGTGTATGGTTTTGTCCGATAGCATGCAGGAGATTGTCATCCGGATTCCGGATAACCTACTCAATGAAGTGGATGGCTTCATTCAACTCGATAACAGTGATCGGAGCGATTTCATGTGTCAAGCAACGAAAATGTATTTGCGTGAAAAGAAACAACGCCATATTAGAGAATCCATGCGTAGAGGCTACATGGAAATGGCGAAAATCAACCTAAACATCGCTTCAGAAGCGTTTCAAGCTGAAGAGGAGGCAGAACACACCCTGGAGCAATTAGTGAGCGGGGTGTGAAGCCAGTGATAGTCAAACGAGGTGACGTTTATTTCGCTGATTTGTCCCCGGTCGTGGGATCAGAACAAGGCGGGGTTCGTCCTGTACTCATTCTTCAAAATGATATTGGTAATCGTTTTAGCCCTACTGTAATCGTTGCGGCGATTACTGCGCAAATACAAAAAGCAAAACTCCCTACACACGTTGAAATTAATGCAGAAAAATATGGGTTCGAACGAAACTCTGTGATCCTATTGGAACAAATCAGAACGATTGATAAACAGCGTTTGACCGACAAGATCACCCAACTTGATGAACCTATGATGCAGCAAGTGAACAAAGCCTTGCAAATCAGTCTGGGTTTAATCGATTTTTGATCTGAATCGTTACCTATTGATAATGAAGTTACCTGGAAGCAGGTAACTTTATTTTTTTTTATAAAACTAGTTTATAATAGAAATGACAAGGGAAAATTTGCCCCTATGTTTTTTTGGACCTTATCGGTATAATAACTCGTTGAAATCTGATAACATTATATTCAAATATCATTTAGGGCGATAACTTAGAAGGGCAATTAGGCGGAGGTTTAGATAATGGATGAGAAATTGAAAAATGCAGTACTTGAACATAGCGATGACATTGTAAAAATGTGGTTAGAGGAAGTCAACACCCATAAGAAGAATGATTATACATCGACGATTTCTGATGAAATGTTTGAAAGCACGAATCGTGAGTTTGTCAATGTCATATTTTCGAGCATTGAGAAACGCGGACTATCTACGGATTTAGATGATTTCTCAGAGCGTTTGATCAACTTAGGGTGGCCATTAAGTTATTTGACAGATGGCATGCAGGTTTTCCGTCGGGTTGTGACTGACTTCATCTTGAAACAATCAGACAAGATCGATTCAGACTATTTCTCAGAAGTCCTTAGAGAAGTAGATGGATGGGTGGATCCGATCATCAATCAATTGGTCAATGAGTACTCAGGCAGCTGGGAACATATCGTTTCCCTGCAAAGGGTGGCATTGCAAGAACTCTCAGCGCCTTTGATTCCGGTGATGGAAAATATCACAATCATGCCGTTGATTGGTACAATTGATACGGAGAGAGCAAAACTGATAATGGAAAACCTCCTCGATGGTGTCATCAAGCATAATGCGGAAGTAGTGCTTATTGATATCACCGGTGTGCCTGTAGTAGATACGATGGTTGCTCATCATATCATTCAGGCAGCTGAAGCAGTAAGGTTAGTTGGGTCCCGGTGTATTTTAGTAGGAATCCGTCCTGAAATCGCTCAAACCATCGTGAACCTCGGTATCGACTTAGGGAAATTCCCTACGAAAAGTTCGTTACGCAAAGGATTCCAGACTGCGCTTGAGCTGACGAATCGCAAAATTGAAGAAACACAAAATAACGACGAGGATATCGAACAATTGATTGATTCGCTAGATAGGGAGTGAGACCAGTGAGAATACCTATTCTTAAGCTTCATAATTATTTACTGATTTCCATCCAGATCGACTTGGATGATCAGACAGCCATCCAGTTCCAAGAAGACTTATTGAGCAAAATCCATGAAAGTGGATCTACAGGTGTCGTCATCGACTTAACATCGGTTGATATCATCGACTCGTTCATTGCCAAAGTATTAGGCGATGTCGTTACGATGTCAGATTTGATGGGGGCAAAGGTCGTCTTGACTGGGATCCAGCCTGCTGTAGCGATGACTTTAATTGATTTGGGCATTCATCTCCAGGATGTTCCTACAGCATTAGATTTAGAACAAGGGTTGATCAAACTTCGCCAGGAATTGGAGGAGTGAGTATGGACTTTCAATCCTGTGTCAATATAAAAAAGGAGTGGGACATTGTCGGGGCAAGACAACTTGGACGGGACATTTCAAGGAAAATCGGTTTCGGAACTGTTGATCAAGCCAGAATCGCCACTACTATATCAGAGCTAGCAAGGAACATTTATTTATATGCTGGGACAGGTAAAGTCTGTTTTGAGCAACTGGAAGATATGAATAAAAAAGGGATCAGAATCGTGGCAATCGACAACGGCCCAGGAATCAAAGACATCAGCCAGGTAATGGAGGATGGCTTCACGACATCAGGTGGCTTGGGAGCCGGACTCCCCGGCGTCAAACGATTAATGGATGAATTTGATATTGTTTCAGAAGATGGTGAAGGTACAGAAATAAGAGTTGTAAAATGGCTCCGGTAAAGGAGGTATAAATGTTGAGTACATTAAAACTTGATTTGGAAAATTATAAAGAGCTTTTACAGGAGTATATTAAGACGAAAGATGAGCAAGCTCTCTATCAAGCAGAGCAATTCAGCAAATATTCTATGCAGCAGAATATTTCCCCTGAAGAAATCATTAATGTCCACATTCAATCCTTACAGGAGATATACCCGGACATGCCTGAATATATTCAATCATCAATGAGTTTTCTGCTGGAAACCATGATTTCTTATGGTTTAGCTTATCAGGAATATCAGGCACTGAGGGAGAAACAGCTAGAGCTGAAATCAGAGATCTCTGTAGCTGCGAATATGCAGAAAACACTATTATCCACTGTGAAACCTGACCTTGCAGAGGTGGACGTGGGTGCATTAAGTGTGCCGGCCAAGCAAATGAACGGTGACTATCACCACTTCGTCCACGATGGGAAAGGAAGCCTCGGAATTGCAGTCGCTGATGTCATCGGTAAAGGGGTGCCTGCTGCACTTTGTATGTCGATGATCAAATATTCGATGGACAGTTTTCCTGAGAGGCGGACAGATCCTAGTGTCATTCTCGAGAGTTTGAACCGGGTAGTTGAACGGAACGTAGACTCAAGTATGTTCATCACTATGTTTTATGGGCTGTATAATTCTAATGACCACACCTTCACTTATTCATCAGCAGGTCATGAGCCGGGTTTTTATTATCATAAAGATCGTGATGAATTTGAGGAAATCGATGTTCCGGGATTAGTTCTTGGTGTGTCACCTGAGATCACATACACACAGTTTGAGAAAAAAGTTGAAAAGGGTGACATGATCATTCTGTTAACGGATGGAGTGACGGAGTGCAGGCAAGGGGAGCGATTTATTGAACAAGAAGAAATCCTCCATGTCATCAAACAATACTCCCATCTCCCTGCTCAAGGGATTGTCGATCATGTTTATAAACATTTTGAGCGTCTCCAGGACTTTCACCTTCGCGACGACTTCACTCTGATTATTTTACGGAGGAATGTTTAAGCGAATTTAGATAAGGGTATTTAAAATTTGATTGACTTTTTTAGGAACAAGTAGGAGGGGGATATTCATGAACTTAACGATAGATGTAACGAATAAAGAAAACAGTGCCTATGTTGTGCTTTCCGGAGAGGTAGATGCGTTTACAGCTCCTAAGCTGAAAGACACATTGCTGCCTTTGACGAGAGAAGAAGGACAAGTCGTAGAAGTTGATTTTGAAGATGTCAACTACATGGACTCGACTGGACTTGGTGTATTCATCAGTGCTTTGAAGTCTACGAAAGAGCATGACACAGAGATGAAATTAGTTCAGATGCAAGACCGTGTGTACCGCTTGTTCAAAATTACTGGTCTGACGGAAATTATGAATATCGATTCTACAGTACAAGGTGGAATGTAATCATGGAACCATTTGATTTTGTAGAAGTGAAGGTACCTGCCAAAGCTGAATATATCGGAGTCGTCCGTCTGAGCACTTCTGGTATAGCCAACCGTATGGGTTTCACCTATGAGGATATTGAAGATTTGAAAGTCGCTATTTCAGAAGCGATTACAAACGCGGTGAAGCATGCATACAAAGAAACCGGTGAAGGCGAAATTACGATCGGGTTCGGCGTTTATCAAGATCGTCTGGAAGTCATGGTTGCCGATCACGGAGGCAGCTTTAACTTAGGTGAAATCAAAGAGGATATCGGTCCTTATAAGCAAGACGATAATATTGAAGAACTTCGTGAAGGTGGTTTTGGTCTGTTTCTGATTGATGCTTTAATGGATAAAGTCGAAATCAATAGTAAATATGGTGTCATTGTCTTAATGACAAAATATCTCCATGAAACTGGGGTGGGTCAAGATGGCGACCAAATCTCAACACCACAATGAGGATGTTTATGAGTGGATCGCCTATCTACAAGAGCATCCCCGTGATGAAGTCGTCCAAGAGAAAATTGTACTTGTTTACAAGGATCTTGTAGAATCCATTGCGCGAAAATACTCAAAAAACAGTACCATTCACGAAGATTTGGTCCAAGTTGGAATGCTGGGGCTTTTAGCGGCAATCAGGAGATATGATCCTGAATTCGGAAAATCCTTTGAGTCGTTTGCCATTCCCACAATCATTGGGGAAATCAAACGATTTATCAGAGATAAAACGTGGAGTGTGCACGTGCCCCGCAGAATCAAAGAACTTGGACCGAAGATTAAAAAAGCTGCAGAAGAGTTGACGAATACTCTCCAGCGGTCCCCATCTGTAATGGAAATCGCTGAATTCCTGGAAGTCTCTGAAGAAGATGTATTGGAAACGATGGAGATGGGTAAAAGCTACAAGGCGTTGTCTGTCGATCGCAAAATCGAAGCGGACTCTGATGGGAGTACAGTGACGATTCTTGATTTGATCGGAAACCAGGAAGATGGTTATTCCAACATCGATCAAAAGATGTTACTGGAGAAGATTCTTCCGATTTTAAGTGAGCGGGAACAAGAAATCCTGCAATGCACTTACTTCGAAAACATGAGCCAGAAGGACACCGGAGAAAAATTGGGGATTTCACAGATGCATGTTTCCCGTTTGCAAAGACGTGCGCTTCGAAAACTGAGAGAAGCCTTACAATCTGAATCCGTAGAGGTATTTTAGTGGAAAACGAAAATACGCGAGTAAATTTGTCGGTTTTTCAGAAGTCAAAAAAAGGGAATTATTATTGTGGCGATAGTTATTTCTATAAAGAAACAGAAGAAGCGTTTTTATGTGCTTTAGCTGATGGTTTAGGAAGCGGGGAAATGGCAATGGAATCCTCTCAGGCTGTTATGGATGTCATTGAGGAAAACCCGGTCTTAACTATTGAAGCTCTTGTGAAAAAATGCAATGAAGTGTTGGTAGGTAAGCGTGGAGTCGTTCTTGGGATACTTAGAATAGACTTTAAAACCCATACTTATTCTTATTCATCTATTGGTAATATCGGTGTGATTACTGTCGAACCAGACGGGAAGCGCAATCGAAATATTCCTTTAGCCGGTTATTTGTCAGGGTACCCGCGATCGTTACGTGTCACACGCGGGAACGTTCAGAATGGCATGGTCTTTCTTATGTTTTCAGACGGGGTAAACGACCGGCGTCTATCATCCAAATTGACACAAACTAAAAACGTCAGACTTATAACTGAGCAATATAAGGAACTTTATGGTCAAACACGAGATGATGATACAACATTGATAGCCATGGAGTATAATTGAGAATCCTTATTCTGAACCAATTGGTACAGAATAGGGATTTTTATATGTGCTTTTTCAGAGAGTGAAGGGAAGTGAAGTTCCTTGTGACTGGAGGTGGACATGGCGAGAATTGAGAATGATACATACATTAGTCTGAGGTAAACGTATAGAGAATTTGATACAATGAAACAGATGTCATTGAAGGAGGTCTTCGTTTGAGTGAAGTGAAACTAAGCCCGGAATTATTAAATCTTGTGGCTAAACAAACAAAACTAAATGAAAAAACAATTAAACAAGTGATCGGGTTACTTGATGAAGGGAATACCGTGCCCTTTATCGCCCGTTACAGAAAAGAATTGACCGGTGGTTTGGATGAAGTTCAAATCAAGGATATCGAAGATCAATGGAATTATGTTACTAATTTAACGCAGCGAAAAGAAGAAGTCATCCGGCTGATTGATGAGCAAGGAAAGCTGACTAATGAACTGCACAAAGAAATAGAAGCTGCCACTAAGCTGCAGAAAGTAGAAGACCTTTACCGTCCATATAAACAAAAACGAAGAACACGGGCGACGGTTGCAAAAGAAAAAGGCTTAGAACCACTAGCTATGCTCGTATGGAAGCAGGAGAAAATCGACTTTGAAAAGGAAGCGGCTACGTACTTTTCAAGCGAAAATGAATTAGAGACTGTAGACGATGTCCAGGCAGGGGTCAACGACATATTAGCAGAGTGGATTTCTGATGATCCCACCTATCGTGAAAAGATCCGTAAGCAAACCTTTGACAAAGGGACTATCGCATCTTCTGAAAAAAATGCCGACCAAGATGAGAAGGGCATTTTCGAAATGTATTATGATTACCAGGAACCTGTCCGTGCTATTGTCTCTCATAGAGTGTTGGCTTTGAATCGAGGGGAACGGGAAGATGTGATCAAGGTCGCAGTTCATCCTCCTGAAGAATCGATTGTCAGTTACCTTGAGAGGAATGTACTTAACCGAGACACTGTCGGTACCGTCCGTTCTATTCTAATGGGAGCAATTGAGGATAGTTATAAACGACTCATCCAACCATCTGTAGAGAGAGAGATACGGAACTCCCTTTCTGAACAGGCAGAAGAACAAGCTATTGAAGTTTTCTCAAGCAATTTACGTAGTCTCCTCTTGCAGCCGCCATTGAAAGGTAAAATCGTCCTAGGTGTCGATCCCGCTTTCAGGACCGGTTGTAAACTGGCAGCTGTTGATGAAACGGGTAAAGTCCTGGATATAGGCGTGATTTATCCGACGGCTCCTAGAAATGATACAGCAGGAGCTGAGAAGAAAATTTTGTCGCTTATGGACAACTATGATATTGAACTTATGGCAATCGGAAATGGGACAGCTTCCAGAGAAACAGAGCAGTTCATTGCTGATATGATCCAAAAGCATAGCTTGAATGCTTCATATATGATAGTGAATGAAGCTGGCGCAAGTGTTTATTCAGCCTCCAAGTTAGCTCGTGAGGAGTTTCCGGACTTACAAGTAGAGGAAAGAAGCGCAGTTTCTATCGCTCGCCGTGTCCAGGATCCACTAGCAGAATTGGTCAAAATCGACCCGAAATCCATAGGAGTCGGCCAATATCAACACGATGTCACGCAAAAGAAACTGAATGAGTCATTAACTTTTGTTGTTGAAACAGCCGTCAACCAAGTCGGTGTAAATGTGAACACAGCATCGGCATCCTTATTGCAATACGTATCAGGTCTTAGTAAGACAGTTGCCAACAACGTAGTGAAGAAAAGGGAAGAACTCGGCAAGTTCACGAAACGGACAGAACTTAAAGATATTCCGCGTTTAGGTGCGAAGACGTTTGAACAAAGTATCGGTTTTTTAAGGGTTCTGGATGGTAAGGAACCATTGGACCGGACGCCGATTCACCCCGAAAGCTATAAAGCTACTCGGGAACTGTTGAAAACGATCGGTTATAGCAGCCAGGACCTGGGTGATGAACAACTAGGGGAAGAAATCCAGCAAATAGATGATAAAGCAATGGCTGAGCAATTGGATATCGGGGAATTGACCTTGAAAGATATTTTGAAATCATTGGTTCAACCAGGGAGAGATCCGCGTGATGATCTTCCTAAGCCATTATTGAAAACGAACGTCCTTTCAATGGAAGACTTGCAACAAGGGATGGAACTTGAAGGAACCGTGCGGAATGTAGTCGATTTCGGAGCTTTTGTAGATATTGGTGTGAAGCAGGACGGGCTTGTCCATATTTCGAAGCTTTCTAACAGATTCGTCAAACACCCGATGGACGTGGTATCTGTAGGGGATGTCGTTACCGTCTGGGTCGATCAAGTCGACGTTAAGAAACAACGCATCGCCTTGACGATGTTAACTAAATAAAGAATATTGAAAAATACCTGGGAGTTATCTTCTGGGTGTTTTTTATTTGTGAAGATGTTGGTAATAATACCAGCACTGATTAAGCATCTTGATTTGATACTTATCTTTATTGAAAAAAGCTTTTACCATTTGCTTTCTTAACCATGAAGGCATATGACTTCAACTCCTTTATATTCAACTTTTTTCATTCTTATGATAAAGTATGCAAAGAATGGAGGAGGTGTTCCTGTGAACTCATTAACAGAAGTAGAATTACAACAATGGACCGAAGAGCTTTCTTTAACTTATTTTCATAAACCTTTTCTAGATGAGATTTACTTCAATAATCGGTTACGAACCACAGGAGGGCGTTATATTCCCTCAAAACGGATCATAGAAATCAACCCGAAGTATGTAAATGAGCTGAATGGGGGAGAATTGGAAGGGATCATTAAACATGAACTCTGTCATTACCATCTCCATATTGAAGGGAAAGGATACAACCACCGTGACCCGGAGTTCAAAGAACTGTTAAAGAAGACGGATTCCCCGCGATTTTGTTCCCCTTTGCCATCTGAGAAAAAGAAGACCCTGCATCATTATGTTTGCACCGAATGCGCCCAAGCATACCCGCGTAAAAGGAAAGTAGACACCAAGCGGTACCGTTGCGGGAAATGTAAAGGGAAATTAAAAAAGAAGTAAAAATTCATTGACGAAAAGAACAGCCCCGTGTTAAATTAAATAAGCCTTAACAAAACCACCTATCTTCCAATGAAAAACAACATATTTTTTCACGGAAAAGGTTTGACATTATGGGATATATATTATAATATATAAAACGTCGCTGATAGGAAAAGCGCAACAGAATGTACAAAGAAACAATGTATTTTTTACATTATTCCAACGTAGCTCAGTGGTAGAGCAATCGGCTGTTAACCGATCGGTCGTAGGTTCGAATCCTACCGTTGGAGCCATTACGGAGAAGTACTCAAGTGGCTGAAGAGGCGCCCCTGCTAAGGGTGTAGGTCGCGCAAGCGGCGCGAGGGTTCAAATCCCTCCTTCTCCGCCATTTTTATTTTGGCCCGTTGGTCAAGTGGTTAAGACACCGCCCTTTCACGGCGGTAACACGGGTTCGAATCCCGTACGGGTCACTTAGTTTTACATAGGTCCGGTAGTTCAGTTGGTTAGAATGCCTGCCTGTCACGCAGGAGGTCGCGGGTTCGAGTCCCGTCCGGACCGCCATTGTTTTGGGCCATAGCCAAGCGGTAAGGCAACGGTTTTTGGTACCGTCATGCGCTGGTTCGAATCCAGCTGGCCCAGCCATTTTCTTTTGAATAATGAGTTGACAAAATGTCGAATAAATTATATGATGTTCCTTGTGCTTTTAACAATACATCAATAATTTGAGTGTTATAGATTCCTTAAATGAAAGCCAAGAACGCAGCTTATAGAGAAGGTGCTAATTTCTTTGAACAACCTACATCGCAGACGTTGCAAAGAATGCTCACTTCATAAATAACAAAGCGAAGTTGCTACTGCATAGATTACTTTCGTTCCTTTATTATCAGGAGCCATTAGCTCAGTTGGTAGAGCATCTGACTTTTAATCAGAGGGTCGAAGGTTCGAATCCTTCATGGCTCACCATTTTTATGCGGGTGTGGTGGAATTGGCAGACACGCTAGATTTAGGATCTAGTGCTTCACGGCGTGGGGGTTCAAGTCCCTCCACCCGCACTTTCCAATTACCATGATCAGCATCCTTTTGTTCTTATACAATTTGCGGTCGTGGCGGAATCGGCAGACGCGCTAGGTTGAGGGCCTAGTGGGAGTTAATCCCGTGGAGGTTCAAGTCCTCTCGGCCGCACCATTTTTTACAAAAAAGTGCTTGCGTCAAAGTGTTATACATGTTATATTATAATATGTCGCTTCAAAATGCGCCCGTAGCTCAATTGGATAGAGCGTCTGACTACGGATCAGAAGGTTAGGGGTTCGACTCCTCTCGGGCGCGCCATTTAACGGGAAGTAGCTCAGCTTGGTAGAGCACTTGGTTTGGGACCAAGGGGTCGCAGGTTCGAATCCTGTCTTCCCGACCATCGAGAATTCAACAGGATTATAAAAGAATAACGCGGGTGTAGTTTAGTGGTAAAACCTCAGCCTTCCAAGCTGATGATGAGGGTTCGATTCCCTTCACCCGCTCCATTAATCAACTACCGTTTGGGCCTGTAGCTCAGTTGGTCAGAGCGCACGCCTGATAAGCGTGAGGTCGGTGGTTCAAGTCCACTCAGGCCCACCATGAACATTTTGATCTTTGAAAACTGAACGAACCAACCAGTACGTCAAGATATTTCTTCTTATAAAGAAGAAATTTGAAACAAGCACATTCGGTGTGCAAATGAGCAAGTCAAACTAACTTTTATGGAGAGTTTGATCCTGGCTCAGGACGAACGCTGGCGGCGTGCCTAATACATGCAAGTCGAGCGCGGGAAGCGAG
>NZ_JBQQCI010000011.1:0-103091 GCF_052246715.1 Halobacillus sp. H74
AATGAAAGTGAAGAAGCCCGGTTTTTTATACGGATTCGCGATCCCTGAGGCTGTGGTCGGGCTTCCTTTCACCTCTCACTATATCTTAAAAAAGAAATAGTGGGTAACGTCACCCGTCGATGACATTACCCACTAATCTTAGTATGTTTGTTATTCCGTTTGCATCTTTTGACCGCTTTTTTCTGTTTTGATGAGTTTAAGCACAAGCAATAGGAGAATGACACCGAACACTCCCCCTACAATGTAACTGATGTTCAGGTGGTCTTTCATAAGTAAAGACATTAAAGGAGGCCCTGCTGCTACTCCTATAAAGCGCGAAGAGCTGTAGAAGGATGTGATTGTTCCTCGCTCCTCTTTTTCAATCCCCTCTGTAATGAGAGCATCGAGCGTAGGCAGCATTGCCCCAATCGCTGTTCCAATAATACTCGTAACGATCAGTAACATTATTAACTTTTCACTTACATAGCCTACAAAAACCACACTACCAGCTATCATTATTAAAGCGGTGGTAATCACTTTTTTCATGACAGCTGTCTCTCCTTTGATCTTCTTCCCTGTGATGAAAGAGGCGACACACAGGGTGAACAAAGGAATCGCCAACACAAAGCCTTTTTTCACTCCATCAATACCGTGTCCTTTCTCCAGCACATCAGACATAAAGAATAGGACTGCAAACAAAATCAACATGGCATATACACCGAGAAGAAATACAGGATACAACCATTGTCCTTCTTTGTGAAAAATTTCCTTCGTTTTCTTTACGAATTGTTTCAAAGGTTGAGGCTTCTCCTGCTTCCCTTTAGGTACTTTTATGAAGAAGAAAACCAAGACAATTGAAATCAAACTGAAAAAAGAAATAGAGAAAAACGGTAAAAACCATAAAAAGGCCGCAAATAAAGAACCTAAAATCGGACTCAGCACTTTTCCGAATGTATTGGAAGTTTCGATAATGCCAAGACAGGAACTTGTCTTTTCATCATCATCCTTATAAAGATCTCCGACCAACGGTAATATGATTGGTGTAGCACCGGCGGCTCCGACTCCCTGTAAAACACGCCCGATAATAATCCAGAAGAAAGGGTCATCCACCTTCCAAGAGGCAAACCCAGCGATGATTCCACCTATCAAAGCCAATACCAAACTTGGTAAGATAACAACCTTACGTCCGTACCGGTCCGAAAGATACCCGGCAACAGGAATTAAGAATATGGCTGCCAAAGAATAACTCGTAATGATCGTGCTTGACTGGAATGATGAGATACCTACTTTCTTTTCAAAAATAGGTAAAACCGGAATCAACATAGAATTCCCAAGCGTCATGACGAGAGGGATGGAAGCCATGCTGACTAAACACCAACGACTGACTTTGTTTTCCATACTTACACCTCATTTGCATTCATATAGGTAGAATGTCCAAATCAGGTGGTTTCAACTACACTCTTTAATAAAAATGGATTTGAATTAATTGGAAGTTGGGAAATCAATGTTTAACAAAATTTTTTGATACGAAATACGCGACACTTGCTGAGATAACCATTAAAACGATAGGCATGGCCTCTTGAGCGAATAAAGAGGGGTCTGTGGGGTAAGTGGAGGAACCAGCAGTATAGGAAAGTGTCAAGAGCAGCCCGCTCACAAGTTCCAGTACTCCATAAGTCACTAAGAAAGTAATTATGAAAGTGATATATCCCTTCAACAAAATCACCTCCTCGCTCCTATACGATGTCGAAAGCCTCAAGTTTCAACACCAGAAGATGTAATTAGTGGAAAATGGATGCTCCCTTTTTAGAATGCGGTAGTTTTCACTTTTGCGGGTTGTGATGGAAGTAGAGGTGAGGAAGAAAATAATACGGAGGAACAGAAATCAGCGAAAACTGGGGCGGAATCTTAAGGTTTCTCCACAGCCAATGATCAATAATAACCTTTATGTAAGGCAACAATAGTAGTCAAAGATAACAAATATATTTCAAATCCCGCTCAGAATGAATTCTCTAAGCTTTGTCATGGTTTATTTGTGACTTAAAAAACATTCTTCACTTGATTCGCCACTTTGGACCAGAGACGGTTCGTGATTCTTTATCCATTCTAAGTGAAGATGAACAATTCGGACAAATGACCGCTTGAGTTGGAATCGGCATGCAGCAATAAGGGCATTCTTTTTTTGTCATTGATTGTAAAGGATGCTGGTGCGGCTTTTTCCACCTGTTAATTTGACGCACGACGATAAACACAGCGAAAAGAATAATCATGAACCTGACGGAGGCGGTAACAAACAACCCATAATTAATCGTAGCTGCTCCAGCCTCTTTCGCAGCGGACAAAGACGGGTAGACTGTCCCGTCCAAACTGAAAAACATATTTTCGAAATTCATTTTCATGTACAGCACACCTACGGGAGGTAAGAGAATATCTGTGACAAGAGAATCAATGAACCCACTGAACGCAGCCCCTAACACCATCCCCACTCCCATATCGACAGCATTACCACGGATAGTGAATTGTTTGAACTCATTTAATAACCCCATTGCCCTCCCCCTTCTCATCCATCATTCTATGAGACGATCGGACAAACTATTCGCGGGTACGTCCGGCATGCTTATGCAAACCTTTAAAGGAGCTTATTTCTCCAAAAACTGTTTTATAATTCCCTGAACATGAAAAAAACCTGGTCCTAGTCCCAGGTTTAACATTATAATATAGCTTTTTGACAAACTTCAGGAACCGCACCGAGTAAATCATATGTTAAGCAGACAGGCCGTTTCGTCCTTGGATCCTGTACAACTTCAGCGTCAATTTGAAACACTTCTTTCAAAACCTCTGCTTGTATGACTTGATCAGGAGCCCCTTCCTTGATGACGTTTCCATCTTTCAACGCAATAATATAATCAGCAAACCGGGCTGCATGATTTAAATCATGAATGACCATGACAATCGTACGTCCTTCTTGCCGGTTTAACTGTTCTAATAATTTCAGAACTTCTAATTGGTGTGCCAGATCAAGGTAAGTTGTCGGCTCATCCAGGATTAATAATTCTGTTTCCTGCGCTAGAGCCATCGCAATCCAAACACGCTGTCTCTGCCCACCTGATAAGGAGTCAATCGAGCGATCAGCAAACTCCTCGATTCCTGTAATCTCCATGGCCCATTGAATCGTATCACAATCGTGATCGTTCAGTTTTCCAAAACCTTTCTGGTGTGGGAAACGTCCGTAAGAAACAAGTTCAGAAACCGTTAAGCCGCTTGGAGCTTTTGGTGTTTGGGGTAGTACCCCCATTTTCTTAGCGATTTCTTTAGTTGATTCTTTTTTTATTGCCTTCCCGTCTAAGTAGACGCTTCCTGTTTGTACGGAATGAATTCTCGCTAAAGCTTTCAAGATCGTGGACTTCCCACACCCGTTCGGACCAATGATTGTTGTGATTTGGTTTTCGGGAATGTCTAAATCCAAACCTTGAACGACATGGTGGTCACCATATGAAATACCTACCTGCTCCGTCATTAGCTTAGCCATGCAAGAATCCTCCTAATAAAAAATAAAATTACAAACTCTTCAAAATCCGATAATGAAAATCATTATCATTATATCTGTCTCAACGCAATTTGGCAAGGTGTAGCATACTAGAATTCAGGTGCTTCTTTCAGCTATCATATTAGACAACCATCCTGAAAATTTCAGTATATCAGCTTCCTGTTGATCATGACTGAAGGAAATACGAATAAACGTACGAGCTTGCTCTTTTGTTATCCCCATCGCATGCAGAGTCGCAGATGTCCCTTCACTACGGGATTGACAAGCACTTCCTGTAGAAAAACGATACCCTTTCCGATTGCCTTCTAGCATGAGCCACTGCCCTTCAAAATCATGAACACACAAGCCGATGATGGGTATGGTGTTTACTTTGGAAGCACCGACAAGTGACCAACCATTCCTACTCAACTCGATCCTCCGGAAAAAATTTTCTTTTAATAGGAGAACCCGCTGTTGATTTTCCTGCAATCTCTGAACCATTTTCCCTGCTGCCACAATAAAAGCAGCTATGCCCGGTACGTTGACAGTACCGGCGCGGACTCCTCCCTCGTGTGAGCCTCCTGGAATTCTTGGAGCAAAGGTTAAATCAGGACGTATGTATACAGCGCCCACTCCTTTTGGTCCGTATACCTTGTGGCTGGAAATAGAGAGACTATCCACAAATGGACTCACTTCTTTAATATCCAACTTTCCGAAAGATTGGACACAATCACTATGAAACAAGACATTCTCCTTTCGACAAAGCTGGGAAATTTCCCTAAGCGGCTGAATGGTACCGATATCGGAGTTCACATGCTGAACAGAGACAAGTACTGTGTCCTTTCTGATCTCCTCCTGCAGTCTCGCCATATCCACTTCACCTTTCGACGACACAGGCACCCAGCTCACATCATAACCCTCAGATTGAAGTTTAGATGCCACATTATAAACCGAAGAATGTTCGGCTTCAGAAATAACCAGATGGCGTCCCTCTCCAGCTTTTACTAAAGCGTAAAGGGCAATTTCATTGCTTTCCGTGCCCCCGCTCGTAAAATAGACCCCTTTCATTTCCACTCCCAGAGCCGTTGCCAATTCTGTCCTGCAATGCTCTAATAACTTCTCTGCTTTAGTGCCTTCATCATGGAGACTGTGCGAATTTGCATAGTATTCTTTAGATGCTTGTACATAGGCTTCCAACGCTTCATCATCAATCGGACAAGTCGCCGCATAATCAAAATACATCACTCAGACATCCCCTCTCGTTTTTCACAAAAAACGCTTGTCATAAGCTTAATAGTATGTAAATATAGGTGTCAATACATGTGTATATAACGGAGGTCTGACATGAACAATTCAGATGTCATCATTGTAGGAAGTGGTGTGGCCGCCTTACAACTTGCCCGAAAATTAAGCAGGGATTTAAATGTGATCATTCTCACAAAATCCTTCATGAACCATGGCAATTCAGTTTTGGCTCAAGGGGGAATCGCAGCAGCATGGAAAGATTGTGACCACCCTATTTTCCATTTTATCGATACGATGGAAGCTGGCAGGGAAATGAACCACAGTACAGCAACTTTCCAGCTTACCCAAGAAGCACCCCAAACCATCCTCGATTTAATGAAAAGCGGTTGTGAATTTGATCTTGATGCTGACGGAAACCTTGCACTCGGTGTAGAAGGAGCCCACTCCCAGCACAGAATCGTTCATGGAGGTGGAGACCAGACAGGAAAAATAGTGATGGACTGCTTAAGTAAGAGCCTCCCGCCCAATGTAAAAGTTTTGGAGTACCAATTTGTCTATAAAATTCTTATGGCTGAAAATGGTTGCTGTTTTGGAGTGGAAAGTAGATCGAGTGATGGGGAAATGAACCGTTTTCTTGCCCCGCATATCATTTTATCTACGGGGGGTTGCGGCAACCTTTATTCACATACGTCGAACGCTGATACAGCCACAGGTGATGGAATCACACTCGCCTACTATGCTGGCGCAGAGGTTGCAGACATGGAATTCATTCAATTTCATCCTACCCTTGCCTATATCAATCAAGAATGTAAAGGATTAATATCGGAAGCTGTTCGTGGAGAAGGAGCTGTACTTGTTGATGAACTAGAAAAAGCGATTATGGAAGGGGTCCATCCATTTAAAGACTTAGCTCCAAGACACATTGTCGCGCAAACGATTTTCCATCATCGACAAAAAGGACATGAAATCTATTTAAATATAAGGGGAATTGAAAACTTCTCAGATAAGTTCCCTTCAATTACCAAAATGTGTGAATGGAACAGGATTGATTTAACACGGGGAATGATTCCGGTAACTCCCGGCTGTCATTTTTCAATGGGAGGAGTAAAAACAGACTCTCTCGGCAGAACCACACTGAAAGGGCTATATGCAATTGGAGAAGTCGCTTGCAACGGTGTTCACGGTGCCAACCGCCTAGCAAGTAATTCTTTGTTAGAAGGTCTTGTATTTGGAAGAAGATTAGCTGAACACTTGAATAGTCAATCAGGACTGCCCCGACCACCTTTCAAAAAAGACATGAAGAAAACATCTCCGTCAGCTGTCTCCCTCCCGCCTGTGGAAGAACTCCAAAAAAGGATGATGACTAACGTAGGAATCGCAAGAAAAAAAAGCGCACTTGAAAAACACTTGCAGTGGCTAGAATCCTATAATCTCATCAGCTGTAACCATCTTGACTTCACTTTGCTCACTAACGAACAAATCAAAGTTCTGTTTATGATGAAAACAGGCTGGTTAATTACAAAATCTGCTTTGGAGCGCGAAGAGAGCCGCGGTGGTCATTACCGCGAAGATTTTCCTGAAGAACTTCCTTTATGGCAAAGTAAGCAAATCATTCAGAAAAAAACATATGAAAGGAGGAAAACGAATGAACCGGTTGAAACTTAGACGTAGGATGGAAGCTTTTTTCATTGAAGATATTGGAGACCTAGACTTGAGTAGTGATTTTTTATTCCCAACCACACAAATTGGGAGAGTCGTTTTCACTTGTAAAGCATCCGGGGTTTTTTGCGGGGAGAGCATTATTGAAGAAGGTTACTCGATGATCGATCCAAGTATCCGGATTCATCTGCATAAAGAGGACGGCAATCCCCTCTTACCCGGTGATCCGATAGCAACAATAGAGGGGCCAGTGGCTGCACTTCTTAAAGGGGAAAGAGTTATATTGAATTTAATCCAACGATTAAGCGGGATCGCCACCCTGACCCAGAAGGCTGTGACTTGTTTAAATAGTCATCATACCCGGATTTGTGACACTAGAAAAACAACACCCGGCCTTCGCTTGTTTGAAAAATATGCCGTCAGAACCGGCGGCGGCTTCAATCACCGGAACGGCCTTTCCGATGCAGTCATGTTGAAGGATAACCACATTGAATTTTTTGGTTCGATTCAAGATGCCGTCGCTCAAGTGAAAGACCATGTAGGTCATATGGTGAAAATAGAAGTTGAAACAGAAAGGGAAATCCAGGTGGCCGAAGCGGTAGAAGCAGGTGTCGACTGCATTATGTTCGATAATTGCACCCCGGAACAGATTAAAAACTATTTAAGAATTGTCCCGCCCTTCATCACAACAGAGGCATCTGGAGGAATCACACTCGATACTTTGCAGCAATATCAAGGACTGGACCTTGATTACATCTCCCTTGGTTTCTTGACTCACTCCGCCCGATCTCTTGATATTAGTGCAAATGTGAAACTTTTAAAGGAGGAAATACAATGAACCTTTTTGAAACATTAGAAAAGAAGCATCCAACCTTACCTGCACGTTACCAGAAGATGAATGCAGACGAACTGGAAGAACGTATTAACAAAGTCAAAAAATCTATGGGGCGAAAGCTCTTCCTTCCTGGTCATCACTATCAAAAAGACGAGGTGATCCAATTCGCCGATGCGCGCGGAGATTCTTTAAAACTGGCACAACTTTCAGCTTCCCAGCATGAAGCGGAAGCGATTGTTTTCTGCGGAGTCCATTTCATGGCGGAAACCGCTGATATTTTATCAACAGAGGATCAGCATGTTTACTTGCCTGATATGCGAGCTGGTTGTTCCATGGCGGATATGGCGAACATCACTCAGACAGAAAAGGCATGGCAACAGCTATTGGATATTTTTGATGACACCATCCTCCCCCTTACATACGTCAACTCGACTGCAGCAATCAAAGCATTTGTCGGAAGAAACGGCGGTGCCACTGTAACGTCCTCCAATGCCGCCAAAATGATTCAATGGGCATTTTCTCAAAAGCAGAGAATCCTCTTTTTGCCAGACCAGCACCTGGGAAGGAACACAGCTTATGATTTAGGCATTCCATTAGACCAAATGGCAGTATGGGACCCTATTATGGAAGAACTGATTCACGAGGGGTCTATTGAGGATGTGAAGGTGATTCTATGGAAAGGACATTGCTCTGTCCATGAAAATTTCACTGTGAGAAATGTACAACAGGTACGTGCGGACTACCCTGATATGAAAATAATCGTCCACCCAGAATGCAGCCGGGAAGTCGTGGAGCTTGCGGATGTGGCCGGGTCGACGAACGCTATCATTTCTGCTATAGATCAAGCCCCCGCCGGCAGCTCTTGGGCAGTAGGGACAGAAATGAATCTCGTCAACCGGATCATCCACGAAAACCCGGATCAACACATCATTTCCTTGAATCCAAGCATGTGCCCATGCTTGACCATGAACAGGATCGACCTGCAACACTTAGCCTGGTCATTGGAATCATTGGCTGCAGGCGAACCCACAAATTTAATCAAGGTGGATGCTGGCATGGCTCATGATGCCAAACAAGCGCTGGAACGGATGTTGGATCGAGCATAACCCCTTTTCAAAAGATCCAAAAGTGAGTACACTCATAAATGAGTGTACTCACTTTTAATAGGAGCTGATTGTAATGGATCGGATAAAGAAAAAGCAAAAAACAAGAGAAACAATAATTGCCGTAGCCAAAAGGATTTTTAATCAAAAAGGATTCGAACAAACCACAACCTCCGAAATTGCAGAGCAGGCGAACATCGGGCACGGGACCCTGTTCAATTATTTTGATTCAAAAGCAGACTTGTTAATCGATGTTTTCACAGAGGAGTTCATCGATCGAATCGACAACTTGGATTACCACCTGACAGAAGAGGACCAAACTCGCTGTGCTGATGAAATCGTGTATTTATTTTTATATAGAAGAATTAAAAAGTACCTCCATTTAAGAAAAAGCATGTTCCGTGACATGATGGGGATTGCTCTCACATCTTTCCAGTCCGACCAAGAACGTATGAAACATTTCATAGGTCTTGATTTTATGCTTGTTGACGAGCTGATTGAATTACTGAATCATTTAAAAGAAGAAAAGAAATTAACACATGATTTTGATTCTAATGAAGCGGCCGAAATCATCTACAGCTCACTTGCTTTTGAATTCATCATGTTCCTTTACCAGCATGAGATGACCACAGAGCATTTTTTAACTGGTATCAGAAACAAGTTGAAGTTCATTATCCGCTAGAAAAGCAGTCAGATGTCATCAGTCTTCTCCTGGACACCTTACATGAATACAAATCACCATTTTTGAGAAAATTATATTCACAGAACAAAGGAGGTCTTGAAGAGATGAACAAAGAACGCGCCACAGAAATTTTCAACTCTCCAGAAATGATCAACGTCATGCATCAGGACAGAGAAGTTTATATTGAAGAGGTCATCGAAAGAAATGAAATGGCCCGCATTCACCCGGTGGATCAACCGAATATCGTACAAAAAGTGCCCCTTTACGAGTTAAAAGAGAATGTACACTGATAGAAAAAGACTGGGATAAAAGAATTTTTCCACTAGAAAACCCGAACGAAAAAATCGTTCGGGTTTTCTTTATGAAGCAATAAAGCATAAGCGCTCCGACAACATACTTCTCTTTCCGCTGGAGCCTTCCCCTTCCCCTACAACCCTAGCGATATGGTTTTCCCGAAATCGCTTGAGTGTTAACCTGCACCTTATGGGGTGGATGGCGACCACCCTCCAGCACTGTTCTCCCTCACTAACGCAAGAAGGTCCATCCTTAGTAACGGAAACCTTTATCAGTTATGAATATACTTTTCGAAAATATCCTGAAAATCTTTTCTTACATGCTCTCTGTGCTTCTTCGCAAACCAATCGTAAGCAAAGTTGACGACTTCATCGAACTCCTTAGAAATATCGTTATCATGGAAGCGGTTATCGCGAATTAGTTCTCGTGCTGTACCTATACTATCTTTAGCATACTCCGAGTGCTGCAAGTTTTCCTCTTGAATTTGGGAAATAGCTACAAGTGATTTGTACAAATCCGCAATGGCTTCTCCTTCATCCTTCGCTATATCAATATTCATACTTTTATTGCCCAAATTAAAATTAATCTCAAGATCCAAATCAATTGTCCCTGCTGTTTCAACAGAGACGTCACCAATCGGATGTTTGTAATAATCATAACGATAGATGTTGCGCTTACTACTAGAAGCCTTATCCCCATCAATATGAACAAGAGCTCTGTTCGTGAAGCAATATTCATCACTTTTAGATTTGATCAGGAAATGGATTTCTTCACCATCTTCGGTTAACACGAAATCATCGGACTGAGTCTTATCAAAGTCTTCTTTATTTATAATTTTCCCAATATCACTCAGCCCCAAAGCATCACTAGCTAATTTCTTGAACATAAAAAATACCTCCTCACAAATTTACTTTGTTAATGAATTCGACGAAATTAATGCATCCCCTCCTCTGGACATCATCCAAAATTTAGGTTTTATTAAAAGGGAAAGAACATTTTAGGGAGGTGCAAGAGGAGAACCATCACGGATAAGTACTTTTGATTGATAGTTAGGAGGATGGGATGAAAAAAATCATTTATCTGATATCTTTAATTGCCCTGGTACTCTCGGCATGCACAGAAGCTGAATCTGAAAAGCCGTACACAGTGGAAGATGCTAAAGAAAATGGTGATGTCATAGTACAGCACCAAAGTGAAAACTTCGATCAAATCGCCAAGGGCGCATTGGATGTTGAAAATATCCAACAAATCAACTCTTTAGTAGAAAAAGTAGAGCAGGGAAAAGAAGCTTCCGTCGATATTTCGATTTTCACCCCTAATGGGGATCATTACAAAAATAACATTAGTTTCGATGGCGAGGAAGTCACTTTTGAAAATAACTATGGGGGTTACAAGCAGTCTCCAGAAGGTACTTTTACGTGCAGGTATCTAATAAAAAGAGAACCGATGGTTTACGTAAGCGGCTGCCAGGGAGAGGATGGCACAGAATACACTACTTTACTTGGTTTTGTAGGAACGTTAACTGCCTTTAAGGAAGCAAAATTAGAGGATTCTTAAAGTAGAAAAAAGCGGGTGCAGCCTTTCAGTCTTGATAAGATTGAGCAAACATTTAAAGCGGTTTTATTTTGCTACAATAAAGGGCAGTTGTAAGCTATTTATCCATCACAAGATAACCACAGACGTGCATGTTATAAACTCCAACACCACAAAAAAGGCCTGAGCATCTTCTGCTCAGGCCTCCTTTCTTTATTTCTTAAGAGCAAGCTTCAGTTGGTTTTCACCGACCGTGTACTCTTTCATTGCTTCTTTTTCACCGACCGTAAGCTCTTTCACAAGAACATTTTCTCGGATCAGTCCTTCATTTTGTTTGATTGCTTCTTTTATGTCTGTATCTCCACCAAGAGCGATATCGACACGAAGATCAATCGGAAGGTCTTGTTTTTTACGTTCATCCTGGATGACGCGGATCACTTCACGTGCCAGCCCTTCTAGTCGCAGTTCTTCTGTAATTGTCGTATCAAGGATAACATGGAAGTCCTGGTTCGATCCCATAGATAATCCTGAATCAGCTACACGTTCAACATTTAAAAGGTCCATCGTCACTTCGACCTCTCCATCCCCTGTAGGTACAACGACTTTTTCATCTTGAACGACTTGAGCCGCTTGTTCATCAGAAAGCTTTTCAAGATAGCCTTTTACGGTCCCTACGTTCTTACCAAGCACAGGACCAGCCGCTCGGAAGTTCAGTTTCACTTCGTAACGAACAAGATCATCGGAAGATTGCTTAACGACCACTTCCTTAACGTTGATTTCATCACGAATGATACTGCTGTACTCTTCTAACGCTTTTCCTTGTTCTGGGTTTACCGGGATGACGACGAGCTCAGAAAGCGGTTGTTTCGTCTTGATGGCTTCTGTGTTACGGACGCCACGAGCAAGTTCAACCACTTGCAGGACAGCATCCATATCTTTTTCAAGCTGAGCATTGACTACACCCTCATCAACTTTCGGGAAGTAAGCCAAGTGGACACTTTCACCTGTCAGATTCTGATAGATGTCTTCAGCCAGGAACGGCGTGTATGGCGCCATCAACTGACTAAGCTGTACCAATACTTCATGAAGGGTATGGTAGGCTGCTTTCTTAGACTCTGTCATGCCCTCTTCCCAGAAACGGTCACGAGAGCGGCGGATATACCAGTTACTTACTTCATCCACATATTTCTCTAAAGCTTTTGCTGCTTTTGTGAAGTCGTAATCATCCAAGGCTTCACCCACGACTATGGTTACACTGTTGAGGCGGGAAAGGACCCAGCGATCAAGCAGCGTCTTTTCACCTGTCTCATTCTTATCAAACTTATAACCATCGATGTTGGCATAAAGGGTATAGAAGCCATGTGTGTTGACAAGTGTATCGATGACTTTGGATTTAGCTTCCACAACGACCCGTTCAGAGAAGCGTTTGTTGTTCCAAGGGGCACTATCAGCAAGTAATGCCCAACGGAAAGCATCTGCACCGAATTTACTTACAAGATCTGTCGGGTTCAGGGCGTTCCCTTTACTCTTGGACATCTTGCGGCCTTCCTCATCAAGGATGTGGCCGGTTGATAGGACACGTTTATAAGGAGCTTTTCCAGTAAACAGCGTAGACACAGCAAGCAGGCTGTAGAACCAACCGCGTGTCTGGTCGATTCCTTCACAAATCACATCTGCTGGGAATTGTTTTTCAAACTGATCTTTGTTTTCAAAAGGATAGTGCTGTTGTGCGAAAGGCATGGAACCACTATCGAACCAGACGTCGATGACTTCTGGCACACGGTCCATTGTGCCTTCACACTTCTCACACTGCAGCTGTACACGGTCCACATATGGCTTGTGCAATTCGACATCCCCGACATCACCAATAGCTTTTTCTTGAAGGTCTGCCTGACTATGAGGCGCATATTGGTGATCACAAGAATTACAGATCCAAATTGGGAGCGGTGTGCCCCAGAAACGGTTACGTCCAATATTCCAATCCACCATGTTTTCAAGGAAGTTACCGAAGCGACCGTCCTTGATGTGGCTTGGATGCCAATCAACTTGCTGATTGTTCTCAAGGAACTGATCCTTCAGTTGAGTTGTCTTGATGAACCAGCTCTCGATTGCGTAGTAAAGCAATGGTGAGTCACAACGCCAGCAGTGCGGGTAGCTATGCTCATATTTCTCTTTATGGAAAAGAAGGCCTTCATTAGCCAAATATTTCACGATGTCCACGTCACAATCTTTGACGAAACGTCCTTCAAATGGCGGGATGTCCTCTGTGTATCGACCTTGACCATCAACGACATTGAAGAAGGACAGGTTGTACTCTTTCACTAAGTTATAGTCATCTTCACCATAAGCAGGTGCAATGTGGACGACACCTGTACCACTATCAGCATTGACGAAATCTGCTTCGACAACGAAGTGACCGCGCTCAGGCTTCACGAATGGGAACGGTGCGACGTACTCTACATCTTTGAATTCGCTCCCTTTATGTTTGGAAATGACTTCATATTCTTCACCAAGGTTCTTCTCAGCCAAGGCTTCAGCGACGATAAACACTTCGCCGTCTTTCTTCGCCTTGATGTAATCAAGATCAGCGTGCACCGCTAATGTGACATTTGCCGGCAAAGTCCAGGGAGTTGTCGTCCAGCCAAGGAAAAATTCGTTCTCAGTCCCTTTCACTTTGAACTTCGCCGTTGCAGATAGATCCTTTACGTCCTCATATCCCTGAGCCACTTCGTGGGAACTCAATGTCGTCTGACAGCTCGGGCAATAAGGAGTGACGCGGTGTCCCTTAGACAGAAGATCCCGCTTATGAAGGTCACTTAAGATGTACCAAACACTTTCGATGTAACGATTTTGCAACGTGACATATGGATCATCCATGTCGAGCCAATAACCGATGGATTCTGTGAATTCTCGCCACTCTTTTTCGTAATTAAAAACACTTTCCTTACACTTTTCGATGAACTTTTCTACACCATACTCTTCAATTTGCTGCTTTCCGGAGATGCCAAGCTGCTTCTCTACTTCAAGCTCTACAGGCAGACCATGGGTATCCCAGCCACCCTTACGAAGTACCTGGTAGCCTTGCATCGTCTTGTAACGTCCAACAAAGTCCTTGATTACACGCCCGAGGACATGACCTGCGTGTGGGAGGCCGTTGGCTGTCGGAGGACCTTCATAAAAAACAAAAGTCTCTTTCCCTTCGCGCTCATCCATCGAGCGCTTGAATACGTCTTCTGAATTCCAGTAATCTTTGACACGGTTTTCGCGGTCTAAAGCCGCTTCTTTAGTATTCACACTACGCATTACTTCCACCTCTTACCCTTTTATATTTTTATATTGGCTTTGTACAACCGTTGGGACATATGCATTCCAGTAAGAAACACACTTCCATTATGCTTTTACGCTTGTCGAATCAAGCAAGTGCATTTCAATGCCACATAAATAAAAAAATCCGCCCCTGAAAAATTCAGGGACGGATGTCATTCCGCGGTACCACCCATATTCCGTGCGATAAAAGCACGACACTTGGTTCATAAAACGGATAACGGCCGCCAACCGGTTCTCCCTACTCTAATCATTTCAGCAGAACTTCTCAGAGATGATCTTCAGCAATAAGCTGTCATCGCTTTTCACCAACCAGCGACTCTCTATAGACAGAATTAAAGCATACTCTTCTCGTCAATGAAACTATACGTATCTTCTCCATATCGTACAATGTAATTTGTTGTATGTCAAAGCATTCCTGACTTCATCCTCGCCCATTTTCTGTCGTCCTATACATGATAAATATCCAATTCACTCTTCGAATCACTTTTGATTAAAATATGGTATTATCCCTTATCGCTTTTTATGCTTACAATAATAGTAATTCAATATATAGAAAGCAGGCGATCATATGTCAGAAGATATAAAGCGTGTCGTGAAAGAAGCTTTTTCTAAAAGTAAAGAATCTTATGTACAAAGCTCAACACATAAGAGTCAATCAGACCTAGACTTGATCACTGAATGGCTTGAACCAGAAAACAAATGGCAAGCTCTTGATATCGCAACTGGCGGCGGGCATGTAGCCAAAACTCTTAGTCGATTTGTCGAGACGGTATTTGCAACAGATCTCACTAAAGACATGCTGCAAAACACCGCCCGTCACCTGAAAGAGCAGCATAACATCTATTATGTCGTCGCAGATGCGGAAGAGTTGCCGTTTCTTGATGAAAGTTTTGATGTAGTTACATGTCGGATTGCTCCCCACCACTTCCCTTCTCCATCCAAATTCATAGAAGAAACGCATCGTGTTCTTAAACCAGGTGGACGGTTTTTGATGATTGATAATGTAGCACCAGAAGACGAACAACTCGATAATTTTTACAATACGTTTGAGAAAAGACGTGACCCCAGTCATGTGAGAGCTTTGAAAATTTCAGAATGGCAAAACTATTTAGAGAAACATAACCTTACGATAAATAAACAACTTTCTAGAAAAAAACGGCTCCCTTTCAGAGAATGGGTGACGCGGATTCTTTCTGCCACAGAGGAGCATCAGGCAGTGGAAATCCTTATGCGCCAAGCACCAAATACGTTCAAGACATACTTCTCTATCACCGAAAAGGAAGACTGTATTGAAAGTTTCTCGATTGACGAATGGATGGTCCTCGCCCAAAAAGATTCCTGATCAAGTATAATCCCACTTCACATAGGAAAAATAAGCTAGGTATTGAATTTGCTAGTGAGGTGGAAATCCATGGATATCGTTGTTATGGCCCGCGCCCTGTTTGGAACTTCTCTCGGCTTCCATATCATTTATGCTACTATCGGTGTCGGGTTACCTGTCATGATCATCATAGCAGAAGTCATGCACATGATTAAAAAAGATTCAGATTACGCTTTGATGGCGAAACGATGGACGAAAGGTTTTGCTATTTTGCTAGCTGTGTCTATTGCATCAGGAACCATTGTCGGTGTGATGATCTCCCTTTTATTTCCGGATTTCATGGAGATTGTCGGTCAAGTCATTGCCCTGCCTTTTCAAATGGAGATCTTTGCCTTCCTTATCGAAGCGGTCTTCATGTCCATCTATCTGTATGCTGCCGATCGCCTTCCACCCACCCTGCGTTTGATCAGCATCATTTCTGTAGCGCTGGGAGCGACCGCTTCGGCCATCCTTATCACAGACGTTCACGCTTGGATGAACACCCCTGCCGGCTTCTCAATCACTCCTGACGGGGAAGTGACGGACGTCAATACGTGGGCGGCTTTCTTCAACCCAAGCTTCGGGGTCACAGCTGTCCATGTGACTCTTTCCGCCTATATGACAGTAGCATTTTTGGTTGCTTCCATAGCGGCGCTAAGGCTAATGAAAAGAAGAATCTCCATAGCAGAGCGTAATTATCATAAAAAAGCGCTCACGATCGCTTTATATTTCGGTGCATTGATGTCTTTGGCGACAGCGATCAATGGTCATGAAACGGCCCAGATGCTGCACGAATATAACCCTCGTAAATTAGCAGCTGCTGAAGGACTGTTCGAAACGACCCGCTACGCTCCTCTTTCCATAGGCGGATATACCTCCCTTGAGGATCGGCGGGTCAAATACGCTGTCGAGGTCCCCTCTGGATTGAGTTTTTTAGCGGGTGACCGGTTTGATACAGAAGTGATCGGTTTGAATGAATATCCAGAAGAACTATGGCCTCCCCTTTATATACACATCCTTTTCAATGTGATGGTCGGCATCGGTTCTGTACTGATTCTCGTGGCATTTACAGCCCTGTTTTGGAAGCTTATCTTAAAAAAAGAGCTGCCGAACTGGTTACTCGCTACCCTTGTCGTCAGTGGTCCACTTGCAATGATCGCGATTGAAGCCGGCTGGTGTTTCAGCTGTATCGGACGACAGCCCTGGACAATCAACGACGTACTGCGTACAGAAGATGCCGCCACTAAATCAAATAGTGTGGGCTTCCTCTTCTATTTGTTCATGACTCTTTATATTACGCTATTATTTGTCACCGGATTTGTCATGAAGTACTACTTCAAACGGAACCCCGTGAGCAATGATTTGAGTTCCCAGACCAACTGAGAAAGGACAGACGTCTATGGAAGCATCTACTTTAGCCATCACCATATTATGGAGTTTACTTTTCGTGTACGCGATTCTGGGCTCCCTGGATTTCGGGGCAGGGTTTTGGGGAATGATTTATGGCAAAAACAACGAGACAGGTGCTTCGCAAATCGCTAACCGATTTCTCTCCCCGACATGGGAAGTGACGAACGTTTTCCTTGTTATTTTCGTGGTATCCGTAGTCATGTTTTTCCCCTTTGCAACGACGTTGTTAGGCAGCATCCTCTTAGTGCCGGTCGCCCTTGTCCTACTTTTACTGACGGTTCGGACAACATTCATGGTCTTCCAGCACCATGCTGATAAATATAAAGATACATTGAGGATCACTTCAGGATGCACTGGTTTGATCATCCCCGCCTTACTCGTCAGTATTTTACCTATTACCCTTGGAGGTTTCGTCAGCTTTGAAAACGAGTACCCGCGCTTACAATACGTGGAGCTTCTCACACATCCCACCCTGTATATGCACATCGCATTCGGACTCTCAACAGAGCTGTTCATTTCAGCCGTTTTTTTGATGGATTATGCAAAAGAAGCAGATGATTGGAGCGCATATCACACGTTTCGAAAACATGCCATTTGGCTGGGGCCAGTGAGTATAGCCGTGGCAATGTTGACAATTGGAACATTCCCTTCAGAAGCCTCATGGGTTGTTGAAAACATCCAAGAAAATTGGCTGTTGTTCGGTTTCTCGCTTTTGTTCTTTTTGATCGGCTATGCTTTTCTGTTTATCAAAAAAAAGGACAGGCAGCGGGGACAGGCGCGGATGGCAGTCATCTGCATCATTCTTCAATATGCTGTCGCTATCTATGCTTACGGATCGGCTCACCTTCCATATTTAATCTATCCTGATTTGACGGTGGAAGACGGATTTACAAGCCCGGACATTTTCTATCAAATGTTGATCGTCTATGGAGCAGGATTTGGAATTTTGATTCCTGCATTCATCCTTTTCTGGCGACTCTTCCTGAAAGACCGCCGTTACTTGAAACAAGAATGATTCAAATGTGGAAGCGCCTTGGGCAGCCTCGACAAGCTTAAGAACATTCATACCTTGAAGTGGTTTTTCTTCACGGGATGAATGGAATGTTATAGTTCCCCCAAAGCAGCAAACCCAGAAGAGGTTTGCTGCTTTTGTTATGAAAGTTACACGTACCTTCCAAAAGGGTACATACTACTACCTATTCATACAGGACAATAAGCAAGTGGCTTGCCACTGCGAGGTATTCAAGTAAACCTTTAAAGTGATTTTACGCCAAGATATTCCAGACCAAAATAAAGGAGAGAAACAATGCAGGAATTGACTAATGAATACCTGGAGGAAGCCATTGAAGACAGCAGGCCCTATGCCGCTAACGGGAACGTCAACATGAATATCCCCGAATACGATGAAACCATAAAAGATCATCTAGGCGTCTCTATCATTACGACAAATGGCGAATGCTATGCTGCTGGGGATACAAAACAGTATGTCCCGATGCAGAGCACTTCGAAAATCATCGGGTTGATGCTCGCCTTGCAAGACTTTGGAAAAGACCGGGTGTTTCAAACAGTTGGAATGGAGCCGATGGGCGACTTTTTCAACTCCATCAGCCAACTTGAATCCTACGATACGAGCAAACCATTCAATCCGATGATCAATGCGGGAGCAATTGCAGTGGCGGCGCTCATCAAAGGAAAAGACGTTGAGACACGATTTGAGCGATATATGAACTTTCTTCGGAAAATCACGAATCACGATCAGTTGGAAATAAGTGAAGAAGTTTATAAATCGGAAAAAGCAAATGGTGCGCGAAACCGTTCCCTTGCCTATTTCATGCAAAGTACCGGAACGTTAGTTACTAATGTAGAAGAAGCTCTCGACCTTTACTACCGGATGAATTCCGTCATGATGCGCTGTGAGGATTTCGCCCGTGTCGGCCTATTCCTCGCTAAGGGGGGTTACAATCCGGAAAGTGATGAACGGTTAATTCCCGCACACCATCTGCGTACAGTCAAAGCGATCATGATGTCTTCTGGCATGTACAACTCTTCCGGTCATTATGCGGTCGAAGCGGGTTTCCCTTGTAAAAGCGGAGTTTCTGGAAGCATCATCGGTACAATCCCAGGAAATATGGGTGTCGGCATAGTAGCACCGGCTATTGATGAAAAAGGCAATAGCACAGCAGGCGGTGCTTTAATCAAAAAACTTTCACAGGACTTGGAACTGAATATGTTTGGTCTTGAGAACACGGATGGAAGGTGAACGGAATATGCCTTTTAATTACGATATCGATTTTGAAAATACCGACTTTCGGATAAATCCGGAAAAATACCGAGTCGGCAGAGGAGAACAAGGTGTTTTACTTGTGGAACCCTATAAAAGTGAGATCCTCCCCCATTGGAGATTCAAAACACCTGAAATCGCAAAGGAGTCCTCTGAGAAAATTCATCAAATGTTTCTAGGGTATAAAGAAGAAAATGATTTCGTCGGCATGGACATGGCGCGGAAATTTTTGCAAATGGGGTACACACGTGCGCGCAGGTATGCCAACTATAAAGGCGGAAAAAAATACGATGATCACGGTGAAATCAGGAAGCGGGACATCAATGAAGAAAAAGCTGAATCCGCGTGCATTTTTGAAGAGAAATGGATAAAAGCCCGTGAAGATGACGTGTATTTGAAAAAGAAAAAAGCACACCTAAAACAGTACGGATAAGATTGACATTTTCGGTTTTCAAACGTAGGATAACATTAACCCGAGTGAACTTATCGGAATAATGTTAAACGAGGAGAACATCTTATGAAATCCTTCCCCCTATTCCTAAGTCTTATTTTTATGATCGTCTCCTGGGCAATGGGCTCCTACTTCCTTTCTGTCATCTATACTCCTACTATCATCGTTCCGCTCTTCAATGAATTTATTTGGATGAGAGATTACCAAGGAATGCTCGGTTTGACTACTTTCTTCTCTTTGCTTACAGTTCCTTTAATTACCTACATGTTCAAACAAAGGAACCGTATAACTAAAAGGAGAATGTGGTACAGTATCGCATTCACTACCCACATTTTCTGGCTTGGAACCATAGCTATCCAGTTGAAAACTGTCGCATTCAATTTAGGAATTTGTCATTGATTGGAAGGCATCCCCACTTCCTTATTGAATGTTAATTCAAATAAGGGGGATTCCACATATGACATTTGAAGAGTTCTTTAAAAAATTCAAAGAAAAAGCACGTCGGCAGGATTTGGACTTCTTAAAGGAGACAATCTCTAAAGAATTGAAAGCAAGGGAAATCCGTAGTGGTGAAATTGTTGATTACCATTATAATGATTCCATTGAGGGGTGGCGCCAGGCTTTTGATTATTTTGCCGACAAGGACATGGATTGGATCTATACCGATAACACGATCATTCCATTGAATCAAAATGAATGGCTTGCCTCATTCTGGGTATCGATAAGACTCGATGGTGAACTTTTGGAAACGTCCAACCTGTTCTTCAATACCTTTCAAAATCAAGATGGGAAATGGCAGCTCGTACGCACTTATATTGAAGCTGGTGTCAAAAACCCTGATTCAGCAAAAGTCTGCTCATAACGAGGAGGCTTTTTTACCATTTTCAAAATTATACAAAAAAATTCTTCTGACATATTGTCAAAACATTCTGAGTAGTGTAGAGTAGTCAGCAACATTAAATAAAAACACAATTGAATTTCTTATCAAGAGAGGCAGAGGGACTGGCCCTGTGAAGCCTCAGCAACCACTGGTATACCCAGAAAGGTGCTAACTCCAGCAAGTTGTCGATCAACTTGAAAGATAAGAAGAAGGACCGAAACCACAAAGTCTTCTTCTTAAAGAAGGCTTTTTTTATTTTATTTTTTGAATAATTCAATTTAACAGCCTTAGCTGGAACCACCTTCCTTATTCAACAATCGGGAATTGGTAGAAGCTCAACACTCTGACTCAACTATAAACATGAAGCGAAAAGGAGCATCCATATGTGTCCACATACTGATACGAAATTCGTCCAAACTGGCAATCAACGAGAGGAACCGACGGGGGCGATCAACCCGCCCGTCTATTTTTCCACCCCTTACCGTCACCCAGGGCTTGGTGAATCCACAGGGTTTGACTACACCAGAACAGGTAACCCGACAAGGAAAATACTCGAATCATCTATCGCCGATATTGAAAACGGAGAAGCGGGGTTCGCTTTCAGCTCTGGAATGGCCGCGATACAGACAGCTCTCTCCCTTTTCAAACAAGGCGATGAAATCCTTGTTTCTGAAGATTTATATGGAGGTACCTTCCGTCTTTTTGAACACGTACATGAACGTTATGGGATTGTCTTTCACTACTGTGACAGCAATCAATTACAAAATCTCAAAAACTATATAAATAGTAGAACCAAGGCTGTTTATATTGAAACACCTACAAATCCATTGATGCACACAGCTGATATCCAGGAAATCTCATCATTTGCAAAAGCGCATGACTTACTCCTTCTTGTAGACAACACCCTCTACACTCCAATGCTGCAAAAGCCTATTGAAGAAGGAGCGGATGTGGTGATCCATAGCGCTACAAAATATTTAGCCGGCCATAATGACGTACTGGCAGGATTACTGGTCAGTAAAGGTCAGGAAGTGAACGAAAAACTCGCCTTCCATCAAAATACGTCCGGGGCCGTCCTCTCCCCTTTCGATTCTTGGCTGGTAATGAGGGGAATGAAGACACTCCCGCTGAGGATGAGACAACATGAAAGCAATGCAAAAGCTGTCGTCCAGCACCTTGAAAAGCACCCTGCCATTACAGAAATCTTTTATCCAGGTAAAGGCGGAATGGTTTCTTTCAGGCTTAAGTCTGAAGCCTGGATCGACCCTTTTTTACGAAACTTAAACCTTATCAGCTTTGCAGAAAGTTTAGGAGGCGTGGAAAGTTTCATCACTTATCCGGCTTCTCAAACCCACGCGGATATTCCTGAAGAAATCCGGGTCAGTTACGGAGTATGCAACCGGCTGTTACGTTTTTCTGTAGGAATTGAGCATATCGATGACTTATTGCACGACCTCGATCAGACACTGAGTCAATTACCTAAGGAGGAGTTAGCCCAATGACCGATCATTCTTTGCAAACACGTTTGTTACACAGTGACTACAAGTTCGACCCCCACACAGGAGCCGTGAGTGTTCCGATTCAGCAAGCATCCACGTTCCACCAACAGGATTTTGATAATCCGGGGACTTATGATTACAGCCGGTCTGGCAATCCGACACGAAAAGCTTTGGAAGATACGATTGCCGGGCTTGAAAATGGCACCGACGGGTTCGCTTTCGCTTCAGGAATGGCTGCCATTTCAACTTCTTTCATGCTGCTATCTCAATGGGATCATGTGGTGATTTCAGAAGATGTGTATGGCGGGACATTCCGCATGATCAATGACGTTCTTCAAAGGTTTGGAATCGATCACACATTTGTAGATATGACCGACCTGCATGCTGTAGCGACGTCCATACGGCCGAATACAAAGCTTGTCTACATTGAGACCCCATCCAATCCGACATTAAAAATCACGGATATCAGAGCTGTCTCTAAGCTGGCCAAAGCCAACGACTGTTGGACTTTTGTCGACAACACTTTCATGACGCCAGCTCTGCAGCGTCCTTTGGAACTGGGGGCAGATCTTGTCCTTCACAGTGCAACAAAGTTCATCGCCGGTCACAGCGATGTCGTCGCAGGTTTGGCTGCCACTCATCAACCCGACCTCGCTGAACGACTATCCTTTTTACAAAATTCATTCGGTTCGATTCTTGGGGCACACGATTGTTGGCTCGTGTTACGCGGATTGAAGACATTGCATTGCCGTCTTGCCCAATCCTCCGCCTCTGCAGCGAAAATCGCCGAAGAACTTACCAAACACCCATTGATTGAGGAAGTTTTTTATCCTGGCTTTTCATCACATCCAGGAAACTCGATTCATTCTTATCAATCCGAGGGTGCAGGAGCGATCCTCTCCTTCCGTTTACGGGATGAAGATGCTGTTAGACAGTTCACTAATGCGGTAGAAATTCCTGTTTATGCTGTAAGCTTAGGTGCCGTTGAATCGATTCTCTCTTACCCAGCCCGTATGTCTCATGCTTCTATGCCTAAAGAGGAAAGAGAAAAACGGGGCATTACAGATGGATTACTCCGTTTATCAGTTGGACTGGAAAAACCTGAAGACCTCATCGAAGATTTTCAGCAGGCATTGAAGCAAATCCATCCTTACTCTTTTTTGACGAACAGGAGGGTGAATCATGAACTTACGTGATGCATTACAGCAAAAAACACTGATCGGCGATGGCGCAATGGGGACACTACTCTATTCTTATGGGATCGATCGTTGTTTTGAAGATCTCAACCTTTCCCATTCTGAAGAAGTGTTGAATGTTCACCGTGCCTACGTAAATGCTGGAGCCGATGTCATCCAGACCAACACCTATGGCGCTAATTATATAAAGCTGACCCGCTACGGACTACAAAACCAAGTCAAAGAAATCAACACCCAGGCAGTACGCTTAGCTAAACAGGCAGTGGGCCCCGAGCAATATGTGGTCGGCACGATGGGAGGAGTCCGTGGCATTCAAAAACAAGCAGTGCCCCTGGAAGAAATCAAGCGCAGCTTTCGAGAACAACTCTACTGTTTATTGTTCGAAGAAGTAGACGGGCTGCTGCTCGAAACCTTCTATGATTTAGAAGAAGTAACAACAGTTTTAGAGATTGTGAGAAAAGAAACCGATCTACCCGTCATTGCTCAAGTTTCGATGCATGAAGCAGGTGTGCTGCAAGATGGCACGCCCCTCACAGAAGCTTTGGGGCTTTTAGAGGAAAAAGGAGCGGATGTCGTAGGTGTCAATTGTCGTCTTGGTCCCTATCATATGATCCAATCATTAGAGGAGGTGCCACTCCCCGATAAAGCGGTCTTGTCTGCGTATCCGAATGCAAGTCTGCCAGCTTTCCAGGATGGCAGACTTGTTTATCCGACGGACCCTTCCTATTTTCAAAAGAGCGCGCAATCGCTATATGAACAAGGGGTGCATCTGATCGGGGGATGCTGCGGCACCACGCCCGAACACATCGAAGCAATTGCTGCGAGAGTAAAAGGGAAAAAGCCGATGCAAGAAAAAAAAGTTCCATTGAAAAAGAAAACGGATGTGAATGTTGCAAAGAAAGAAAAACAAACGCCCCACTTGCACGAATTAGCAAGGAAAGGGCGTTCAATTATCGTTGAGCTTGATCCACCAAAGAAATTGAACACCGAGCGTTTTCTAAAGGGCGCAAAAGCTTTGCAGGAAGCGGGCGTCGATTCCATCACCTTAGCCGATAACTCCCTCGCCTCCCCTAGAATAAGCAACTCGACGATGGCTTCCATCATCAAATCAAAATATAACGTCGATCCTCTCGTCCATATCGCCTGCCGTGACCGTAATTTAATCGGCTTACAGTCACATCTGTTAGGATTGCATACGCTGGGCATCCACCAAGTCCTTGCCGTCACAGGTGACCCTACGAAAATCGGAGACTTTCCTGGAGCGACATCTGTGTATGACTTGTCATCATTCGACTTGATCCATTACATCAAACAGCTGAACAAGGGCATTTCCTTTTCTGGGAAATCTTTAGGTGAGAACACTTCTTTCTCAGTAGCCGCCGCTTTTAACCCGAATGTGCGTAACTTGAACAGGGCCGTGGGACGGATGGAGAAAAAAATCAGTTATGGAGCGGATTATTTTATCAGCCAGCCCGTCTTTAACGAAAAACAACTCGTTGAAGTTTATGAAGCTACGAAGCACGTGGATGCGCCAATCTACATCGGAATCATGCCCCTCACCAGCGTACGCAACGCAGAATTTTTACACAATGAAGTACCAGGCATGACACTTTCTGCTGATATACTCGAACGAATGGAACAAGCAGGAGACAATAAAGCACAGGCGCAAGCCGAAGGCATCAGCATTGCCAAATCATTGATTGATACAGCAATGGATTTATTCAACGGAATCTATTTGATCACACCTTTCTTACGTTACGAAATGACCGTTGAACTGACCAACTATATCCATGAGAAAAGTGCATCAAAAGAAAGGAAGTTATCTGATGGGATCCACATTGTTTGATCAACACCTGCAGAAAAGAATCTTGGTTTTGGATGGAGCGATGGGCACGATGCTCCAAGAAGCAGACCTCTCCCCTGCTGATTTCGGTGGAGAAGCTTATGATGGATGTAATGAATACTTAAATTTGACTTACCCCAGTCTGCTGGATTCCATTCATTCCAGTTACTTAGAAGCAGGGGCAGACATCATCGAAACGAATACATTCGGGGCTACCGATCTCGTTCTTAATGATTACGATCTTGGTCATTTAGCAGGAGAAATCAATACCGAAGCTGCCAAAATTGCGAAGCAAGCCGCAGCTCGCTATACCACCGAAAACCGGCCTCGTTTTGTAGCTGGTGCAATGGGACCGACCACTAAAACATTATCCGTCACAGGTGGAACTACTTTTGAAGCTTTAACTCGCGCTTACGAGGAACAAGCAAGGGGATTGATCAAAGGCGAAGTCGATTTGTTATTGTTGGAAACTTCTCAAGACATGCTGAATGTGAAAGCTGCATTTCTCGGTATAACACGTGCGAGTGAAGGTTTACAAAAAAAATTACCCCTCTTCATATCGGGAACTATTGAACCGATGGGGACAACGCTCGCCGGCCAAAGCATCGAAGCATTTTATCTGTCCCTGGAGCATATGGAACCGAGCGCTGTCGGGTTGAACTGCGCAACAGGACCAGAATTCATGCGTGATCACCTCCGTTCTCTCTCTGATTTGGCTACGACAGCAGTGAGCTGTTATCCAAATGCCGGCTTGCCAGATGAAGAGGGTAACTATCATGAAACACCAGAATCGTTAGCTGCCAAAGTCGCCGGCTTTGCTGAAAAAGGCTGGCTGAATGTGGTTGGGGGCTGCTGTGGCACGACTCCCGCTCACATTAAAGCGATCGCAGAAGCAGTGAAGGGATGCCCTCCAAGAAAAGCACCGAAATCACATGCCCACGCAGTAACCGGAATCGAACCATTAATTTACGATGATCCCGGCGACCGTCCGATCCTCATCGGAGAGCGCACAAATGTAATTGGGTCACGGAAGTTCAAACGACTTATTGCAGAAGGAAAATTTGAAGAAGCTTCCGAAATCGCTCGAGCACAAGTGAAGAAAGGTGCACAAGTCATCGATATTTGCCTTGCTGACCCTGACAGGGATGAAGTCACGGATATGGAAGCGTTCATGAAACAAGTCGTCAACAAAGTGAAGGTACCACTCGTCATCGATTCCACAGATATGAATGTTATTGAAAAAGCACTCACTTTCTCTCAAGGGAAAGTGATTATCAACTCCATCAACTTGGAGGATGGAGTTGAGCGCTTCAAAGATGTCCTCCCGCTGGTAAAGCAATACGGAGCAGCACTCGTCGTCGGTACAATCGATGAAGAAGGTATGGCTGTTACAGCTGAGAGGAAGCTGGAGGTGGCTAAGCGGTCACATGACATTCTTGTCTTTGAATATGGTATGAACCCGCAAGATATCATATTCGATCCTCTCGTCTTTCCTGTCGGCACTGGTGATGAACAATATATCGGGTCAGCTGAGGCGACCATTGAAGGCATTCGACTGATTAAAGAACACCTCCCCCTATGTCAGACGGTTCTCGGTGTGAGCAACGTCTCGTTCGGTCTCCCTCCTGTGGGGCGTGAAGTGTTGAACGCGGTTTACCTATATCACTGCACCAAAGCGGGACTTGACTACGCAATTGTCAATACGGAAAAATTGGAGCGTTACGCCTCTATTGATGAAAAAGAAATCAAACAAGCGGACGAACTTTTGTTCAATACAAGTGATCAAACATTGGCTGCATTCACTGCTTTTTATCGTGGTAAGAAAAAAGAGAAAAAAGTACCCACATCGACCATGACTCTAGCTGAACGTCTTGCCCACTACGTTGTCGAGGGTACGAAAGAAGGACTTCTTCCTGATTTAGAAAAGGCCCTTGCTGAATATGACACGCCCCTGTTAATCATCAATGGCCCCTTGATGGACGGAATGGCAGAGGTAGGACGGCTATTCAATGACAATCAATTAATTGTAGCGGAGGTTTTACAAAGCGCCGAAGTAATGAAAGCTTCCGTCGCTTTTCTTGAACCCCATATGGAAAAAGGCGATACGTCCAACAAAAAAGGAAAAGTGCTGTTAGCTACCGTCAAAGGTGACGTCCATGATATAGGTAAAAATCTTGTTGAAATCATTTTAAGCAACAATGGATTTGAGGTGGTCGACCTTGGAATAAAGGTCACTCCTGCCGAACTGATTGCACAAATCAAACAGGAAAACCCGACAATCGTCGGCCTTTCCGGATTGCTCGTCAAATCTGCCCAACAAATGGTGTTGACCGCCCAAGACTTGGCACAGCAGAAAATATCGCTACCGATTCTTGTCGGGGGTGCAGCTTTATCAAGAAAGTTCACCCATACAAAAATATCCCCGGAATATGATGGCCCTGTTTTATATGCAAAAGATGCGATGGATGGTCTATCCATTTCCAACCAGTTAAGCACAGAGGAACAACGCGGCAAGTTTCTAGAAGATCACGCTCAAAAACAAGCGATAGCTTTATCAAGAGCAGCTACTCGAACAGAAGGCGATGGTGCCACGGCGGTAGCGACGAAAGCGAAGTCGAGAGTTTCAACAAAGGTCCCTGTTTTCAAACCTCATGACTTTGAAAAACACGTCATCCGCCGCCACCCTGTCGCCCATATCGAGCCCTATATCAACATGCAAATGCTTATTGGTCATCATTTAGGCTTGAAAGGAAAGTTCACAAAACTCCTTGAGCAGAAAAATGAAAAAGCACTCCATTTGAAAGAAGTGGTGGATGGGCTTATAACTCGGGCAAAAGCAGAGCAATGGGTTCAGCCATCATCCATGTACCGTTTCTTCCCTGCTCAATCGGATGGAGATGATGTCATCATTTACGACCCTGGCGATCATTCGACCATCGTAGAACGGTTCGCTTTTCCAAGACAGAATAAAGAGCCACACCTCTGTTTAGCTGATTATTTGCGCCCAGTTCATAGTGGAGAGATGGACTATGTGGGATTTTTCGCTGTCACTGCTGGAAAAGGCATACGAAAAAGAGCCGTTGAATTGAAAGAACAAGGTCATTACTTAGAAAGCCATGCCTTGCAAGCCTTAGCTTTAGAAACAGCTGAAGGTTTAGCAGAACAGATTCACCAACAAATACGTGATAAATGGGGATTTCCTGACCCTACAGATTTCTCAATGCAAGAACGCTTTTCAGCCAAATACCAGGGACAACGCTACTCTTTCGGTTATCCAGCCTGTCCTGAATTAGACGACCAGAAGAAGTTGTTCCAATTAATTCAACCTGAAGAAATAGGGATTGAGCTTACAGAAGAATGTATGATGGAACCAGAAGCCTCCGTTACAGCCATGGTTTTCGCCCATCCAGAAGCCCGATACTTTAATGTAAGATAAATGAGCGATGGACAGAACCCAGGCCGTTGAACTAGATCATTTTTTATCCGAATCAATGAACACAAAAACCCGAATCCCGGTCAGAATCCAGGGTTCGGGTTACTTCTATATCATTATTCAAGATGTTTATAAATTACTGTGCTGTACACTTGGCCTTTCGCTTTCGGATCAAGAAACACGGCTGCACTATTGACCGCTGCCATCGCCTCATTGAATCCCGAAGCGATCAACATCGTTTTACTTGGATAAATGGCTGCGTCTCCCGCTATAAACATTCCATCAATATTCGAGCACATGTCCGTCCCAACTGGAATCCGGCCTTTTTCTGTCTCCAATCCCCACTGATCATACAAGCTTTTCTCAATATTCAAGCCTTCATAAACAAGAATGTGATCAACTTCCAATTCCATTCCATCCTGTAAGACAACGCCGGTAAGTGTGACCCCATCTCCGACAAGTTCCTCAACCGCCTTGTTTTTATGAATATGGACAGAAGATGCTTCCAATTTCTCTAAATCCTGTTCATATACAGCTTTGAACTCCTTCCCCCTGTTGATGACATGGACTTCTTCTGCGACTTTTTCCAAAGCTAGAGACCAGTCGATTCCAACACGGTTTTGCGAAATGACGGCAACTTTTTTTCCGGTGTACTGCTTCAAGTTCCGAATTGTGTAGTGAATATGCTTCCCATCATAATGTGCACGTCCCAATACTTGTAATGGTTCCATTTCAAACGTTCCCAATCCTGAGGCAATGAGAACCGTCTTCGAAAAATGAGCTTCACCATCATCAGCAGTCAATACAAACGAACCATCATCCAGTTTTTCTATAGACTTGATCTTTTTACCTGTCACCAATTTCGGTTGGACGCTCAATGCTTGTTCTTCAACATTAGCAACCAAGTCCTCCCCTGAGACCCCAGGGAACCCGCCGACATCATAAATCTTTTTCTCAGGGTAGAAAAAGGAGACCTTTCCACCAAAGTCCGGCTGATACTCGATGACCTTTGTCTTTAAATCTCTCATTCCGCTATAAAAGGCAGAGTACAAACCTGTCGTTCCCCCACCAATGATGGTCACATCATACATATCCTTCATATTCGTCCTCCCCTTCTATTGGGTTTTCATAAGTAAGTAGATGAAATATGGCGTACTGACGATGGAGACAACAATTCCTACAGGGATCTCAGCAGGTGCAATGATATTCTTTCCGATCGTATCTGCTGCCAATAAAAACAAAGCGCCAGTCAAAGCTGCGACAGGGAGCATCTGCTCATGTCGCGGTCCAATCAACCTCCTCGCGATGTGTGGAGCGACCAGTCCAAGAAAAGCAATGCCGCCACCTGCAGCTACACATAACCCAGCCAAACCGACAGCTAATAGCAAGAGCGTTCGCCGCTCCTTTTCAACAGCAGCACCAAGTCCGATCGACATCTGATCACCGAGATTCAAAATATTCAATGTTGAAGATTTATAGATGGTATAAAGCATCATCAGAATAATAATCGGGACCACGGCTAAAACAAGATTCCAATTACTCATCCAAATATCCCCGGCCAGCCAAACGAGAGCTTGATTAAAGTCCTGGGGGTTCATTTTGACCTGAAAGATAATCAAGGCAGCACTGAAACCTGCATTGACACCGATCCCCACTAAAATCAACCGAACGGGATTGACCCCTTTTTTCCAAGCCAGCACATAAACGAGAATGGCAGCTACGAACGCGCCGACCAATGCGAAAACAGGAAGAATATAAAGACCTATGCCTGTGACCCTTGCCATCGATTCCTGGAAAAAGAAAATATACAAAATTACGGCAAAGCCTGCACCAGTATTAATACCCAGGATTCCAGGATCAGCCAGATCATTCTGTGCTACGCCTTGAAGGATGGCTCCGGAAATACCCAGACCTGCGCCGATCACTAGAGCGATGATCATTCCTGGGAGACGGAAATCAAACAGAACCAGGTTTTGCTTTTCCGTGCCTTGACCAAAAAATGTCCGCAGTACATCAAGCGGCGCAATCTTTACAACCCCCATATTCAAACTCAAGATGAACACGGTAATAAGGAGAATGATTAAAGCTCCGATTACAATGGGCAATCTTTTTTGATTCATCATATCCCCCTCCCTTCACCACGAGCAAGATAAAGGAAAAAAGGAACCCCGATACATGCCGTGATCGCTCCTACCGGTGTTTCATAAGGCGCATTCACTAACCGTGCTCCTATATCAGAGAGAACAAGTAGCAAGCTCCCGAACACCGCTGATACTGGGATAATCAAACGGTAATCCGTTCCAACGAAGAACCTTGTTACGTGAGGGATCACCAGACCGATGAATCCTACTGTCCCTGCCACAGAGACAGCTGCACCCGTCAAAACAAATACAACAATAATGCCCAGAGACTTAGCGACTAAGGTATTTTGCCCGAGCCCCTTAGAGACGTCCTCTCCTAAACTGAGAATCGTAACAGCACGCGAGATGATGAAAGCAAGGGTCAACCCAACGCCTCCTGCAATCAACAGGATTTTTACAGAAAGCCAATCGGTCGCTGCCAACCCGCCTGCATACCAAAAACTCATTTGCTTCGCCACTTGAAAGTGCAGGGAGATGGCAGATGATAAAGAACTGAGCATCCCGCCTACTGCCACTCCAGCAAGCGCTAACTTCACAGGAGTCAATCCACCTTTAGAAAATGAACCGACAGCAAAAACGAGAATGACACCAAGTCCAGCTCCTATAAATGCAGAAATCGTCATTCCGAAATTGCTGATGGTCGGAAAGAAGACAATGGCCACAATTAAAGCGAAAGCCGCTCCATGTGTCACTCCCATGATTGAAGGGGAAGCAAGTGGATTACGGGTCAATCCTTGCATTACCGCTCCTGACACAGCAAGGAAAGCACCGACAAGAGCAGCCCCCAATGCTCGGGGCAGACGCAGTTCCCAAATCACCTGGTGGTTCGTCAGGCTGGAATCAAAAGCGAAAACCGCTTCCCAAACCGTTTGTAATTGAATATCCGTCACCCCTAGAGAGATGGATACCCCTAATAGAAAGACCACTAAGAAACTGGCTATGATAAAAATGATCGTCGCTCGCAAATAACGGCTCGTTAAGCCTTCTAGTTGTTGTTTTTCGGAATGGTTTGCATGTTCACTCACAGTCAGCTACCCTCTCTTGATTCTTTTATCTATGTAATCATATAAAATGAGAATCATTATCACTACATCAGTATATCTATATATTCCTCATGATTCAAGATTTTAAATCTCGAAGGCTATTGACACTACTATTGAAAATGATTATCATTATCGTACAAACATCATTTTCTAGGGGGATACTTAAGTGTTAAAACAACGTTTTTTTGTTATGATCAGCCTTATATTTATACTTACACTGGCCACCGCTTGTAATAGTAGTGGTTCTGAAAATAGTGAAGATAGCGCAGATGAAAACACAGAAGAATCAAGTGAACGCACCTTAGAGCACGCCATGGGTGAAGTTACCATTCCTGCTGAACCTGATCGCATTTTAGCTCCATACTTAGAAGATTCATTAATCGCCTTAGGAGAGCAGCCTGTCGCTCAATGGTCTATTGGGAATACAGTTCTTGATTATTTACAGCCCCAACTTGAAGGGGTACCGAAAATCGGCTGGGATTTACCCATAGAACAAACGATTGAGCAGAATCCCGAACTGATTATCTTCAGTTCTCCATCCGCTTTACAAAATGGTAGTTATGAGGATTATCAAAGCATTGCTCCTACCTATGTTTTCGAGAAGGAGACTAATGCGGATTGGCGTAAACAATTAACGCAAATGGGTGAAATTTTGAATAAACAGGAAGAAGCAGAAAAAGTTCTTTCTGATTTTGATGAAAAAGTAAAAAAAGCTCAATCCAGTTTAAAAGAAAGCATTGGTGATGAATCGGTTGCTTTCATCTGGACAACTGGCGAACAATTCTACGTTTTTGACAATACGCGCTATGGAGCAGAAATCTTATATAATGAAATGGACGTCACCCAACCTGAATTCATTCAAAATCTGCCAGAGCCAGAAGAACAGTGGAACCCTATTGCCTTGGAGAAACTTGGACAAATGGATGCTGACCATGTTTTCTTAATCGGACTCGAAGGAGAGCCCGGCCTTGAAATTTTGAAAAACAGTTCTGTATGGCAAAATACAAAAGCTGCTCAAAATGATCAAGTCTATGTGATGAATGAACCGAGCCACTGGACAATCGATGGAGTCATCGCCCACGGAATGACCATCGATAAAGTAGTCGAAACACTAACAAAATAGTTGATTTGTAAAGAAACGCGCAGACTTTTGTAAAGTCTGCGCGTTTCTTATTGTATTTTCTTTATTGATATCGTATATTGATATCGAATTTCGATAATGGAGGTGCACATTCATGTTAAGAGATTTCTTCTTAGGTTCTATCAAAATACACATCCTCTATCATGCAAACGTAGAGCCTATTTATGGTGCCTATTTAATAGAGGAATTGGCTTCTCACGGCTATGATATCAGTCCCGGCACATTATATCCCACATTAAGACAGCTGCACTCTACTGGACTCCTTGAGAAATTCGAAGAAAACGTTGATGGTAAAGTACGAAAATACTACACCATCACCCCCAAAGGAAAACAGGTACTAAAAGAAGGAAAACACCAAGTCCGTGAATTGGCAGAAGAAGTTCTCGGAAAAGATTGGAGGAATATCGATCATGAGCAAACCTGAAGGTTCTTTATTAGAAATTTTCAAAGCCTCTACTAAACTCGGACTCACCTCTTTCGGCGGCCCTGTTGCCCACCTGGCTTATTTCAAAGAAGAATACATCGATCGCAAGAAATGGCTAGACGACAAAATGTATGCAGACATCATCGCTCTATGCCAGTTTCTTCCCGGCCCTGCCAGCAGCCAAGTGGGAATCGCCATCGGTATGTTGCGTGGAGGTTTATTAGGGGGGATCGTTTCCTGGATCGGCTTTACGGTCCCATCCATCCTCGTTTTAGTGATATTCGCGTTGTTGTATCAGTCATACGAACTCGGTGATGCAACTTTCATCCATAGCTTGAAGGTTGTCGCAGCAGCTGTCGTCCTTCACGCATTGATTGGTTTAGGAAAGAAGTTGACTCCTGACAAACCGCGGATCGCCATCGCCATGGTCTCTGCATTGATATTATTACTTTACCCCTCTGCGTGGATGCAAATCTTAATCATATTCGCGTGCGGGTTGTTTGGATGGAAGATGTTTTCCAGCCAAGCAGAATCGAAAATCCACCCCTTCCCGGTAACGTTTTCAAAAAAGTCCGGTCTCGCGTCACTCAGTATATTGGTTACGTTGCTTGTTGTGCTTCCGTTGATCGCAAAAAACACGGACAACATCCTTATTCAGTTATTTGACACCTTCTTCCGTGTTGGTTCCCTCGTATTCGGGGGTGGACATGTCGTTTTGCCAATGCTTGAACGTGAAGTCGTACCTACAGGGTGGCTGACGGCTAACGAATTTCTTGGTGGATACGGAATGGCCCAAGCGGTACCAGGACCTTTATTCACATTTTCCAGTTATCTAGGGACGATGATTGAAGGGTTTGGCGGTGCGATGGTCGCCACCGCTGGAATTTTCCTACCCTCCTTCTTATTTTTGATAGCGGCCTTACCTTTCTTAAATGAACTGAGAAAGCGTCCGGCTTTTCAAGGTATGCTTACAGGCGTAAATGCCAGTGTCGTCGGTATCCTGCTTGCTGCTTTCTACGACCCTGTTATAACGAGCTCGATTTTGGAACCGGCAGATTTCGCACTCGCTGCTGTCCTCTTCGCACTTTTACATTTTTTCAAAATCCCTGCATGGGCCATCGTATTGGTTGGTGTGGCAGCAGGTTCACTTCTTAATATCATGTAGAAATATGGAACAAAAGTGATCCTTTTGTTCCATATTTCCTTTTTCATTATAAAAAATTCAGTTCTTTTGCAGGAAGTTCATAATAATAGTCGAACATTATCAAAATATGACATCTGTGGGGGTTTTACAATGGCTGAAGAACAAACCAGATATTCTCGTCTCGCGCATATAACAAAGCTGATCAACACAAAGCTTGATTTACGCGAAGTATTAGAACACGTCGTAACAGCCATATCAGAAGAAATCGTGAGATGTGACTCCGTGGGCATTTATTTGCCCCGTGAAGATGGCACGTATCAAGGGTATGTTGGTAAACCCGCCCTCATTAATGGAATGTCCCTCGACATGCACATCGTCAATCCTCAATTCGACCTTTTAGCTAAAGAAGTCATCGAAACAGGAAAAGCGATTTACATTCCGGATACATCCAAAGATGACCGGCCTGACCAAAGAGCTGTTCAAGCATTCAAAATAAATTCCCTCCTGGTCGCACCTATTTCTTATGGGGACGAACTATATGGGCTTGTATTTTTATTTGATTATGGGGCTCCCATGAATTTGACCACCTCTGAAATAGAATCTGTCAAAGCCTATGTAAATATGGCTGCAGTGGCGATAAGAAACGCGAACAACCTTACGAGGAAGGAAAAGTTGATCTCCGAAAAACAATTATTACTGAATGTCACACGGGATTTGTCTCTCTGCTCTTCTCTCCAGGAAGCACTGGACAAATGTTTTTACTATTTAGGAAAAGTCCTCGACAATCCTGACATCGGCGCCCACTTCATCGACCCTGTTCTGACACACAACCTCACACCCGCCAGTCTCAGTAAGGAAAGCGACTGGTCAGAAGAGGAATGGAAAGAGACACACCAACGTGTAAAGTTCAAATATGAAGAAGACCTTGTTTTTCAGGAAGTCATTGAAACGAAACAATCGATTATGATCCCTGATGTGTATAAGGATCGCCGACCGAATCACGAGATTTGTAAAGATTTTGGTATCCAGGGACTATACATGATCCCTCTCGTGTCTATCGGCAAGGTTCTTGGCGCTGTGGCGATCGTCAACCTGAATAATACCGATCATGTCTACCCCGATTCAAGTCGTCAGCTTGCTGAGTCCATCGTAGATACGACGGCCCCTGTCCTTTTCAACCTTCTTTATATGGAAAAACAAGAAATGATCATCCAAGAACGCACTTCAGAAATCACTCATAAAAATACTGAACTTGAAGGTGCGATCGCTGACCTTAAACAACTCAGTCGTGAAAAGGCACTCATCTTGAATTCTGCGGGTGAAGGTATTTTCGGAATCGACCTGGATGGAGAAATCACTTTCGCCAACCCTTCGGCTACCGGCTTGCTTGGCTATGATAATGAAAAAGAAATCATCGGCTGCTCGTACAAGCAAATTTTCAACTGGGATGACCTGGTTACAGATGAGGATACGTTTATTAAATCCTTTGAACAAGTGCAGCATTATGATGGTAGTGACCATTTCTTCTCCACCAAAGAGGGGGGCTCCTTCCCGGTGGAATATGTCATTACCCCTCAAAAAGAAGATAACTTCACCGTCGGTTATGTGGTTACATTCAAGGATGTGACTTCGCGTAAGCAAATGGAGGAAAAGATTAAATACCACGCCTATTACGACAGTGTCACTAACATTCCGAACCGTGTTTTATTCCAGGATCGTCTAAACCAAGCGTTGAGGTATGCAGAACTGAATCAAAAGCCTGTCGCGATTATGTTCCTGGACCTTGACCGTTTTAAAAAAATCAATGATACATTCGGCCATAGCTTCGGAGATAAAGTATTAAAGATGGTCGCTGAACGCTTGCAACAAGCCATTCCGAAAGAGGCGACTGTATCCAGGCAAGGAGGCGATGAATTCATCATCCTTCTTCCTACAATTCAGCGGAAAGAGCATGCCGTCAACTGCGCGCAGCGTATTTTGCACACTTTTGATGAGCCTTTTACAGTAATGAATCAAGAAGTCGCGATTAAAACATCTATCGGGATCAGCTTATACCCTGAAAATGGAGAAAGTGCCGAAACATTGATCAAGCATGCAGATGTAGCCATGTACAAAGCAAAAGAAATGTCAGGTAACCAGTTCCAACTCTTTTTCCCTGACATTGAAAATAGAGCGGTAGAGCAAATACAGCTGGAAAATGATCTTTTTAAAGCTTTGCAGCACGACTGGGAATTCGAACTTTATTACCAGCCAAAATTTAATGTCCGAACCAATGAATTGATTGGTATGGAATCTTTGATTCGCTGGAATCATCCTCAGCTTGGGACACTTTCCCCCGCTCATTTCATCCCCTTGGCTGAAGAAACCGGATTGATCATCCCACTCGGTGAATGGGTCATCCGCAAAGCATGCTTACAAATGAAGAAATGGTATGAGGATGGGCATAAGAACTTGGTCATCTCCGCTAATTTATCTCCACATCAGTTTAGTCAAAAAAAACTTGTGCCAATGGTTAAAGAAATATTAATAGAAACCGGTCTGCCTCCTTTTCTTCTGGAATTGGAACTGACTGAGAACCTGATCATCCATAATACTGAACAAACATTGAAAACAATCGGGGAGTTGAAGGAATTGGGCGTCCAGATTTCCATAGATGATTTCGGGACTGGGTATTCTTCTTTAGGGTATTTAAAAGACTTCCCTGTAGATACGCTTAAGATCGATAAATCTTTCATCGATGACATCACGACCAATTCCAACAACGCGGCTATTACAAAGACGATCATCACCTTAGCGGATAGCTTACACTTGAATGTGATCGCAGAAGGAGTGGAGAAAGAAGAACAAGCGAAGTTTCTCGCTGATCATGGTTGTCATTGGATCCAAGGCTTTTATTATAGCCGGCCACTTCAGTCCAAAGCATTTGAACATCATTTTTTAAAAAAATTCACTCAAAGGGGCTATTAAAATGAAATCTGTTCGAGCTGTGTTGGACTATCTTGTTTCCGGGGGTGTGTCCTATATTTTTGGGATTCCTGCCGGATCTGTGAATGCTTTCTTCGATGAACTCTATGATACACCTTCCATCACGCCAGTCATCTCCAAACACGAAGGTGCGGCTTCTTATATGGCTGCTTCCTATGCTAAATACTCAAATTCGCTGGGGGTTTGTATTGGAAGTAGCGGTCCAGGGGCCACGAACTTAATAACAGGAGCCGCTAACGCCATGCGTGAACACCTTCCTGTGCTGTTCTTAACGGGATCCGTGCCGGTAAATACAGTCGGCTTGAACGCCTCGCAGGAATTGCATGCAGACCCACTCTATCAATCTGTCACCAAATATAGCCAGAGGGTCGACCATGCAGATGATTTACTTACTGAGGTCCATAAAGCTGTTGAAATTGCCCTGACTGGTGTACCCGGCCCAGTCCATATTGCTATGCCGATCGACGTTCAACTCCAAGACATTCCAGCACCTCCATTCCCCACGTTCCCTGAACGTGCCCCCTTGATTCCGAATGAGGAAGACATATTGGAAGCAGCGGAAAAGCTGGCTCGTTCAGAAAGTGGATATATTTTTGTCGGGCAAGGCACAAGAGGGTCCGTAGAAAGTGTCCTTGAATTAGCGGAAATGTTGAACTGGCCAATCGTAACCACACCACAGGCAAAAGGCTTCATTCCTGATACACATCCATTACTACGAGGGGTCTTCGGCTTTGCTGGACATGAAACAGCCTCTGCATTAATTAATGAGGAAGAAGCAGAAACTGTGCTCATCCTGGGTTCCAGTCTTGGTGAAACAGCCACCAACAACTGGAACCCGAATATTACGAAAAATAAAGAAGTCATCCAGGTCGATTATGATGCCGCCGTTTTCAATCGTAAATACCCTGTAGACCTTGCTCTACATGGAGATATGAATGTTACGGTCCCCTGTTTGATCAAAAGTTTGAACAGCATGGGACTAAACCGGCTGTCCCTCCCTTCTCTCGAACGTAATACACAGGTATTAACAGAAGAGTACAACTCCCACAACGTGCTGCTCGCTCTTCAGGAGAACCTCCCGATAGAAACAAGATTCACCATTGATATCGGGGAGTTCATGGCTTACGTTATTAATCATATGGCTGTCCAAACATCTGACTCTTTTGATATCAACGTCCACTTCGGAGCAATGGGAAGCGGAATCGCCAGCAGCATCGGTGCCAAACTCGCCGATCCTGAACGTCCAACTGTCAGCATAACGGGGGATGGCTGCTTTTTCATGCACGGTATGGAACTTCTGACTGCGAAAGAATATGATATTCCTGTACTGTTTGTCGTCATGAATAACGCCCGTCTTGGGATGGTCCATCATGGCCATTCTCTCCAATATGACCGTGCTCATGAGCGCTTTGCTCAAGAAAGTGTCGACATTTCACAAATGGCAGCAACACTAGGGGTGCCTAATGTGCGTATAAATTCCCTTGAAGACATCAACGATGAAAACCTTTCCGCTGTGCTTACTTCTGCCGGTCCAGCTGTCCTGGAAGTCGCTCTCGTTGATGAGAACATCCCGCCTATGGGCGATCGAGTCAAATTTCTATCTTCATTCGGAAAGTAAATGTGACTAATTGTTTAAACTTGCTTAAAAAGATTGATTCTTTTTCACCCCCTCTTTATGATAGAACTATTAAATCATAAAGGGTGTTTTATTATGAAAATAAGTTGGCTGCTTATTATCAGTCTCGTTCTCGGCAGCGGCTTGGCTGGCTGCTCCTCTCCTCAGGAAGAAGGAGGCCAACAGGACAGCGAAGAATCCCAAACTGAACACGTACATGGCGATATACGGGAAGAAACGGCTTCTCAAGACACATTACCAGCTTTCATGGAAGAAAAACCGGAAGAAATGCAAACACTTTATAAGGCTGTAGCCCAAAATAAAGACTTGTTAGAAAATATCCCTTGTTACTGTGGGTGCGGCGAGAGCGTCGGCCACCGCGATAACTACGATTGCTTTGTCCACGAGAACAAAAAAGATGGAAGCATCGTATGGGATGATCATGGAACGAAATGTGGCGTATGCCTGGAAATTGCTGCCCAATCCATCATTGATTATCAAGAAGGAAAATCCATAGAGCAGATTCGCAGAGATATCGATTCATCTTATGAAAATGGCTATGGTGAACCTACTCCCACTCCAGCTCTATAAACCTATAAAAAAGCAGGACTCATCATCTGAGAGTCCTGCTTTTTATTACGCTGTATAATAGTGCATCATTTCTTTACCGAATTTCCCCTTCATTACCTGTCTGGCACGGTGAAGTCTTGATTTAACAGCTGCTGGGGAAATATTCAGTTCCAGGGCAATTTCTTTTTCCTGCATCTCTCTAATGTAGCTCAATTGAAAGACAGCCCGAAGTTTGGGAGTTAAAGTAATGATTCGCTTTTTGACGTTTTCTTGTAAGTGATGATACTCACAAATCTGTTCTACGTCTGAAGACATATCCTCCCCGTTTGGCACAGGAAGCGGAAGCTCCTCTATAGGCAGAATCACCATCTTCTTCTCTTTCCTCAATAAGTCGATCGCTTTCCGGTGAGCAATCGTAGACAACCACGCTCCGACCTTCCCCACCTCCTGCACTTCATCAAGCTTGTCATAGGCTTTGATGAATGTTTCCTGCAGGATGTCTTCAGCAGAGCAATGGTTCTTGGTCACCTTCAAAGCTGTGTAATAAACACGTTGATAATACTGTTCGTACATATTACAAAAGTCCATGACTCATCCTCTTTCCCTTTATTCGAAATGTTCCTTGATAAAATCAGGGGCTTCTCCTGCATCGAAACTCAAGATTTGGTAATTGTCAGGATTATTTTCATCGAAGAAAAGGGCGATAATATATTCGCCTTCCTGTTGGCCATCTCTCCCCTTCAAGAGTTCTTCCACCTTAGGACTATCTGTTACAGTAAGAGGCTCTACTCCTTCACTTTTCAATTGGTTATAAGCAAAATGAGCACCATTGTGGCGGTACTGTATATCCATTTGCCAACGATATACTTCTGCTACTTCTACATCACCCGCCTGCACCATGAGATCTTCATAAAGCCCTTCACTTTTCAACCAATCCATTGTACGTGTATAGCTTGGATAGATCGAAATGCTTGGATATCCTTCATTCGCTTCGTGACCTTCTACCATGAATGCAACATTTGTATCCAGTCCTCTCGGTGCCACCATTTGGTCATAGGAAAGGTTATACAAATCTGCTTTCAATACTTCCATAAAAGAACCGATTTTTTCTGAATCCAGCACCGTTTGCTCCTGGCCATGATTTATTCTCGGGTGCATCATCACCTTTTGGATCTTTGCCGGATCCAGATTCATTGTTTGGTAGCGAATGTTTTTGTATTCATCCATTTCATAAACCTTTTTAAGAGAGTCCGTAACCTTTTCCCGATCCACTTGATACCTTCGCAGCACTTCTTCGCCATTGTCTAATTGATAGGCAATGAAAAAGGAAGCCCCGTTAGAATCAAGCGAAGATGAGTTTTCAATCAACTCGCCATGTAAGCTGCGGACCGCATCAATAGCTTCGGAGGAAGTAATGAATGAAAGGTCTTCCCCTTCACTCTCTTCTCCCGATTCATATTGATAATAACCATTTCCTACATAGACTTGTTTAATTTCACTTTGCGCTGGAATGTAAGCTTCATAGTTTTGCCAGAATAATGGTAGAATCGCAATTAAAATGCCTGCACCCAGACCATAGACGATCCAACCCTTCAAGTGTCTCCAATTGAATACACGCCATGTTTTTTCCAATAACATGACAGCGATCAAGTAACCGAAGGCACCTCCAATAACATATCCTGCAATCATCCAATCATGAGAATGCTGGGTACTTCCGAAATACATGCCCCAAAATAAAGCGAAACAAAAGGTTACACCATATTTGAAGAAAGGTTGTAAAGCAGTAACCGCAATCGCCTTAGATGCTGCTTCCAGTGGTCGTTTATTATATAAAACGAAAGAAGCGGCATATAAAACTCCAGCTGCTATTCCATAAATAATCAAAGTAGTCGGCTCAACAGGAGCCTCGATGTATTGGCCAAGCTCCCCTCCGCGTGGATATTCCACTACATTAATAAGCGGAGAATATTTCTCAAGGAAACGATTCAGCACAACATCGCCAGAAAAGCCATCGATATAGGAACTGATATGAAAAGCAACCAGTACATAGATACCTGCCGGGAACAGCAAAAATATATATGTCAGGAGGCCCTGTACGGCTGACAATCCAGTTAACGTACCAATGAATACACTGGACATGAAAATGAGAATGGTGATAAAGCTCATCAACCACAACCAATAGCTTAAATCTATGATTGAATAATAATCAGATACGTCCATAGTTATTGCAGAAATTAGTAAGATCAAATAATTCAATAGAATGGGCACCAAAAGCAGTACCAAACCAGCAATGATATGGTGATTGAATAAATTCCCTCTTTTTAATGGAAAGCTGTGGGCAAAATCAGAAGCTCCTCTTACATGCAAATAGCGGAATATGAAGATCGCCATTAACACAGGCAAAAGAAACAGGAATATAATTTGCATATCAAAACCGAATATCCCACCGAACGAGCCTCTATTGTAATTAGATAACTGTGGTTCCATCCGGCTTAAATCCATGAATAGCTGTAAAGGGGCTAAGAAAAAGATGCCAAGGAAGTAAACGATCCCGACCCAGCCGACATTCCTGAAATCCTGCTTGATGATTTCTTTATTAAACGAGGATGTTTTCGAACGCATAGCCGGCACCTCCCATCTCATAGATGAATATTTCTTCTAAAGTCAGTGGAAGGCGATCGTAGACAAGCGGTCTATAGCTATCCACCACTTCTGAAACATCCCCTTCCTTCCCTCTAACAATCAATAAATGAACACTTCCGCGTTTTTCCTGATGAAGGATATCCAACTCACTGTTTTCCACATCGAAAGAGTCCTCTTTGAATGCGACTTGAATTTTGTGGACGTCAGCTTTCAAGTCATCCAAATCCCTTTCCAAAAGAACCTCTCCTTTATGCAGAATACCAACGTGATCACATATATCTTCCACTTCTCTCAAGTTATGTGATGATATCAGGACCGTCATTTCATGATCAGCTACATCCTGGATGATCAAACTTCTTACTTTCTGCCTCATGACAGCATCCAGCCCGTCAAACGGTTCATCCAGAATGAGAACATCCGGCATCGCTGACATCGCTAACCAAAAGGCAACCTGCCGCTGCATCCCTTTGGAGAACTGATTAATCTTCTTCTTCTCATCCAACTGGAAAACGCCTTTTAATTTCTCATAACGTTCTTCATTCCAGTTGTCATACATTTCACGGTAATAATTAGCCATCTGCCTGGTTGTATATTGCGGAAGAAAGTATAGGGTGTCAGGCAGAAAAACAACTTTTTGCTTCACTGACTCATTTTCAAATATCGGTTCTTCTAAGACGCGCACCTGACCATCATTCTCTTGCAATATTCCTGCCAGTATACGCATCAATGTGGTTTTCCCCGCTCCGTTCGATCCTAGCAAACCATAGATCGAACCCTTTTTGACCGTAAAGGTAACATCATTCAAAATCACCGTCTTATCAAAAGATTTGTGAACACCACTCACCTCAATCATCCATCTTACCTCCTTCGACTTCATGGAGAAGAGCAGCGATCTCTTCTGAAGACATCCCAAGGTAAATGGCTTCTGCAAATAGTTTCTTCAACTCTTCTCTCACTTTTTTCAACTCCTCTTGATTATCCACCTTACTTGAAGGATGGACGAAGCTTCCCTTTCCCTTCAATGAATAGATATATCCTAGTGATTCTAATTCCCGGTACGCCTTTTGGATCGTATTCGGGTTAATGGTCAACTGTTGGGCCAGTTCTCTGACGGAAGGCAGTTTTTCGTCTTCCTTCAGGACATCATTGATGATCAGTTGCTTCAGCTTTTCAACCAATTGTTCGTAGATTGGCATTCGGCTCCTGATGTCCAACTCAAACATTCATCCACCTCCAAAGGTGTAGTCATCTGTATTAACTGTATTATTACTACTAATACAGTATTATATAGGAGTACTTTGCATTTGAGAAGACCTTTTTTATTTTTTTCCAAAAGAATAATCTTGCGAGTTCATGAATGAAGGCCGTTATGAATACCTATAGAGAGGATGATTCATAATTCGAGAGGGGATGAAAAGATGAAGCATTACAAAGATGGAGCGACATTCGAGCACCTCTTCTGGTTGCAAATTTTAGGTGATCATGCGCGATTCATTCGTGATTCTCTCTATCCTTCAGAGGTAGAAACGATAAAAAAAGCCAAAGAATACGTAACCTTATGGGACCGAAACCTTCAGAAAGTAAGAGAGGGAAACATACAGGACATGATCACCTTTTCCAAATCGGTAGGAGAAAAAGCCCGAGAATTCCACCGGTTTAAGCTGGATTTAATTGAAAGGTCTTTGTTTGGTAAGGTAAAAATCCACCTGAGTCCAACCTTCATGAACCATATGGTGAATGAACTAGAAGAATATCTGCTCGTGCTGGGCTTCTTAGGAAAAGGTGATCTTCCCCCACTCTTCCATGAACTCCATCATCACATGCTCTGGTTGATGGATGCATCCGGTCATGCAGGGGCTATTCATGATGAACTGGATGCAGTTGAAAAAAGGCTGAAAGAAAAAAGCCACTTATTTGTGAAACATTTCGATCAGTTCTACATAAAGGCCGTCGAAATGAAAGGGTATCTCAGAACGAATCGGCATTCCTTCCCTGCTCTCAACCGTTTCAATGATGAAGTTGAATTAGAGATGAAAATTTTTAAGACCTTTTTGGAAGAATTGGAAGAGATGGAATTGAGCGAAACGGTCCTTGGTACGTTTTCTGCTCTTATGGCGGACCACATGGCCCGAGAGGAATGTTACTATTTATACAAATTGGCAGAAACAACGAACGGGGAATATCCTGAATGCGATCCTACCCAACCCCGTATCGAATGAAAAATAGTCCGATAATAAAGTCATTCCACAAACATGTAGTTATCTGTAAGACGACTTGATTTCGAGATGTTTGTAGGAATTTAGGGGCGCCGGGGAAGGAGTCGTCCAGTTTCCATTGCCCAGACACTCGCGTCATAAGCAGAAATCAAAGGAATGAAAAAGCCGTGGGCTCATTGTGGGCCACACGGCTTTTTATCATTTCGCTAAATCTTCATTAGGGAGTGAGTAAAAGTCACGGATGTAGCTGTAATCCCCCGCCATTCTTCCTACCGGCTTCAACAGATGTGGGTCAACCTTATCGTTTTCTTGATAGATATCTTCTTGAAGGTGATAGCCTATCACCCTCCCTAAAACGAGGTGATTCGATCCAAGTGGCAAGATTCGATCAATCTCACACTCCATATGAACCGGAGAGGCTTTCACACGCGGCGCCTCAACATAAACGCTATCCTCCACTTCCGTTCCTGCCATTTCAAATTCATCGATTTCAGGAGCGTGCCCTTTGCTGCTTTCATGCATTTGATTCGCCAAAGACTCTGAAACGATATTGATTACGAACTGCCCTGTTTCTCTGATGTTCGCAAGTGTATCCTTTTCCCGTTCAGCCCCTCCTACTGAGAAACAAAGGGTAATTGGATCCATCGATGCGACCGTAAAAAAACTGAAGGGCGCTAGATTCCGGGTTCCGCTCTTACTAATTGTTGAGACCCATGCAATGGGACGAGGGACGACAGCCCCTTTAATCAACTTGCTCATACTATGCTTGCTAAATTCTTTTTCATGGATCATCATCTTCAAACTTCCTCCTCTCGACATTCTTACTATGAATGATACGCGAACCAACCTTCTTCTACACAAAAACTGCTCAATATACATAGTTTAACAATCAGTAATAAGGGAATATATGGGTAACTAAGTTAGTGGAAAGGAGCTTACCTATTGGAAGGTTTATGGATCACTTTCAAAGAAGAACTATCTAACGTATCTGACTTTTTATGGACCTACCCTCTCGCCATCATTTTGATTATTGGAGGTATCTTCCTTACATTTAGAATCAAGTTTTTTCAATTCCGATTCTTTGGGCACATCCTTCACCAAACCATCGGACAGATTTTCAAAAAGACGAAACAAAAAGGCACCATTACCCCCTTTCAAGCTTTCACTTCTGCCTTAGCTTCTACAGCTGGTGCGACGAACATCGTCGGTGTTCCTGTTGCCATTTCCCTGGGCGGTCCTGGAGCGCTTTTTTGGATGTGGATTATTGCCCTTATCGGCATGGCAACGAAGTATAGTGAAATTTTGCTCGGCATGAAATACAGGGAGAAAAATGATAAAAATATCTGGGTCGGCGGACCGCAGTATTACATAAAAAAAGCTCTTGGTTGGAAATGGGTATCCGCAGCATTCGCATTTTTCCTGATGATTGAGTTGATTCCGAGCACGATGGTGCAGGCAAACTCAATCGCCACCCAAACTGAAGGTGCATTTGGATGGCCGGTTTATGTTACAGGAGCTGTCATGTGTGCAGCTATAGCATTGGTCGTCTTCGGAGGAATTAAAAGGATTGCCAAGGTGACCGATAAGATGGTCCCTGGCATGGTACTCATTTACCTCACTGTATGTCTTTATGTCATTTTTGCAAATATCGATCAACTTCCAAATGTTTTCGGATTGATTTTCACCCACGCTTTTACGCCTATTTCAGCCGCTGGCGGATTTGCTGGGGCAGGAATAGCTCAAGCACTGCGTTGGGGTGTTGCCAGAGGTCTTTATTCCAATGAAGCTGGTCTGGGTACCGCCCCGATTGCGCACGCCGCGGCCAAAACCGACCACCCTTCCAGACAAGCCCTATGGGGAATCTTCAGTGTTTTTGTTGATACCATTGTCATCTGTACCATTTCAGGATTGACTGTTCTCGTCACAAACGCTTGGAGAGAGGTCGACGGGGAGAATGCTTCCAATATGATCAACGTCGCAATTGGGTCTGAATTCGGAGACGCTTTTGGCAGCAGTTTCATATCAGTCTTTCTACTGTTCTTCGTCATAACGACGATCGGAATCCTCGTGTTTTATGGTGAAAAACAAGCAGAATACCTATACGGTTTGAAAGTAGCAAAAGTCATGAGGGTTGTCTATATCGCCGCCGTTTTCGTCGGATCGATCGGCGGGCTCAAGTTCGTATGGAATTTCTTAGATTTGCTTCTTGCCTTCGTATTGCTCACAAACATCATTCCGTTACTGTTCTTGCATAAAGAAATCGCTTCATTGACTGATGACTATGTGAATCGCGTCATCAAAAAGAAGACTAAGAAACAAAAAGTGCAATTGTTCGATGAAGAAGATGCGAGTTGACCTAGTTTGATGATGAGTCTATTGATCTTTGGATATATTACAAAAAAGAGGGCAGACACTCATACACAAGTGCCTGCCCTCTTTTTTATTGACTTTACTTAACTCAATGTCGACTTTTTCCTATCAGTTCCCTGCTCAATCTTTATCTTAAGAATACGTGATTCCCTATAACAGTAGTCACTTCCTGGCTGCTTAGATAACTGCTTTGGGCTTTATCGGGATTATAGAAGAAGATAGAGCCCCGGTCATATCCTTGATAGGCCAAAGCTTCCTCGACAGCACGTTTGGATTCTTCGCCAGCTGGCTGATGGATCGTTCCATTCAAAACAGGTGAAAACTGATAACCATCATGAATGACACCATACAAGGAATCAGGAAATTGATCGCTTTCCACCCGGTTGAGCACAACGGTAGCTACAGCGACTTTTCCTGCATAACTTTCTCCTTTAGCTTCCGCTTCCACAAGTCGGGAAAGTAAATCTTTTTCTGACTCACCCGCAACCACCGGGAGCTTCAACTGTTCCCCAGGGTAAATATCAGCATTGGATTTATTGTTCATTGCCTCGACTTGTTTTGCTGACACCCCATATTTCATAGCGATTTCATATATAGACTCGCCCTTTTGGACGGTGTGCGTATTTGCATGAGCAGAACTTTGCATTGGAAATGAAAAGGCAAGGGCGCAAAAGACTGCAATTCCTGCCATCCACATCTTTTTAAACACTATTAACCTACCTCCCTGATTATTAATCAATTACAAAGTAACATAGGAGGCGGAATTTTTTCACTATTAATTCTTTCCAACCTTTCCAATACGGTTGATCCCCTCATGAAAGCCACTATCATAGGCGATCCGCTTTATTTATGGTTTGGACCAACTGCCGTGAAGAGTCCCCCTGCTGCTCACAGTTTGAAAAACTATGTTAATAAAGGGTTATTTTCTATATCATATATCTTTTCATAGTTTAATCTTTACATTTCTATATCTACATCCACCTATGCTATCGTCTAAATGGAATCTATTTAGGGTAAAGTATTACTAGACATTATTATCATTTATTAAAGCAGGTGTTATTATTGCTCGATACTCACGCTAGAAAATATGTCCAACCTTCTATTGAAAAAACAGCATCATTTTTTTTGAAAAAGAAGCGCACCCCTGATCAAATTACTATTCTCGCACTTGCAGCTGGCATCACTACGAGCGTTTTCTATGTGCTTGGTTATCCACTGATAGGAGTCCTTTTTTTATGGCTGTCAGGTTACCTGGATGCCGTAGATGGGACGATGGCACGCCATACAAAAACATCACCATTCGGTACCGTAATGGATATCACCTTCGACCGTATCGTTGAAATCGGTATGATCGTTGCCATCGCTTATATTCACCCTGAAGTTATTTGGCCGCTTCTTTTACTAAGTGTCTCGATCATCATTTCTATGACAATTTTTTTAGTTGTAGGAGCTGTATCCGAACACGCAGGTATCAAATCCTTTTATTATCAAGCGGGTCTTGCTGAACGTACAGAAGGGTTCATCCTCTTCACTATAATGTTGCTTTTCCCTGATATTTTAGTATGGTCCACATTGCTTTTCTTTGCGGTTGAACTTTTCACAGGTATCCAGCGGTTCACTGAAGCTAAGCGTATCTTACAATAAAAACCATCCAGGCTCTGTTTCAAGTGCCTGGATGGTTTTTATAAGTTCCTGGATGATAAATAAAAGGACTGCCGAGTTCCCAGACAGTCCTTCTTATTAGATGATTTTTCCTTTACCGCTTATTCATTTCAGATGGTTTTGGACCTTTACGTTCCCCACGATCCAGCTTGTTAATAGCAGCCATATCATCTGCAGTCAAATCGAAATCGAATACATCGAAGTTTTCTTCGATGCGGGAAGGTGTCACTGATTTCGGAATGACCACCGTATCGTTTTGCAAGTGCCAGCGAATGATGACTTGAGCTGACGTTTTGCCATGCTTTTCTGCGATGGATTGAATCGTATCATTTTTCAACACTTCTCCACCTTGCATTAATGGACTCCATGCTTCTAACAGGATTCCATTATCACGGCAAAAGTCCTTCAATTCATTTTGCGCCAAGTATGGATGACATTCAACTTGGTTGACGGCTGGTTTGACCTCACATTCGTCTATGAGGCGCTGCAGGTGATCGATATCAAAGTTACAAACACCAATCGCCTTCACTTTCCCGTCTTTTTGTAGTTGTTCAAGTGCTTTATAAGTTTCTATATATTCATCAAATTCAGGTGTCGGCCAGTGAATCAAATAAAGATCCACATAGTCTAACCCTAATTTATCAAGACTTGTATCGAGAGCTTTGATCGTATTTTCATATCCCTGATCAGAATTCCAGACTTTTGTTGTAATGAATAGTTCATCACGGGCCACACCGCTTTTGCGAATCGCTTCACCGACTTGTTTTTCATTGCCATAAATCGCAGCTGTATCAATGGCTCGGTATCCCGTTTCGATGGCTTTTGTCACAGCAGGAACAGCGTCCTTTTCTTCGACTTGCCATACACCAAACCCTAATTGAGGCATCTCAATCGTTCTATGCAGCGTAACTGTATTCATTATCAATTCTCCTTTTCTTGTAAAGGTTTACAGAATTAGTGTAGCACAATCATTTCTCTACTGGCTTCTATTCTGCTCATCAGTATTTCTCCGCCGTTTCCCGGTAAACTTCGACTGCCCGGTCAAAACCACAATTCATCAGATAAGTATCCTTTTCTTTTCTTATACTCTCACACGTTCTATTGATAATTTCTCCTGCAGCGTAACGATCCCTTCTGGTATCACGTTCATACAAAATATTGTTTCCATCATAGTTCAAAGTTGTATAAAGAGGGGCCCCCTCTGTCGTTCGTTGCACCACCCGAACTTCTGACGATACACCTTTTTCCACATCATCCATGAAAACATCCAATTTCTCTACATTCGTTACCCCCTCATGTCTATCCGGGATAGCATCTGTTTCCACGACCTTTTCGGGTGAATTTGAAGCACATCCTGCAAGGACAGCTAGAAAAAGTAATAATAACCACCGCATGATTTTCTCACCTCTATTTTATTAGTCGCAAGAAGCAATGAATGGTTACGAAAAAAACTTCCCGCCATTCAGCAGGAAGTTATTTATTAAAATGGATTTCCCAATTAGACCCCGTCCGTATGTCGTAAGCTTTTGCAAATGAACCTTGATTGATTGCCACACCTAAATTATCTAATGAGTTCACATAAACGAGAGGTTCCCCTTTATGTGTATCGGCAAATGATCGGCCGAACGTCATGGAATTGTGGTACACTTCCCGACCATTGTGTGAAATCGTAACTTTTAATGTGTCACCATAGCCTATCTCTAACTTTTTAAAAAAGTCCCGTGGGATATTCGTCCATAGATTCCCGAACCGGATATCTAAAATATCGATAATACCTTCAACAGCTTCATAACCAATCGCCGGTTCTTTTACCTGCAATTGTACCAGCGTCTCAGGCTCAATCAATGGACCGACTGTTTCGAAGCTAATAACTCCCGCAGCAAGCCTCGCTCCTGTATATGCATAGATATCGCGGCCATGAAACGTATAAGACTCACCTGATTTCGGCAGTCGATTCACTTTTTCATCAATTTCCCGGACTTCCAAGATACCCTCTGTACGCTGGATGTGCGTAAGAGTCCCATTGTCAGGGGTTATGACGAAGTGACCGGATCCAGTTTTGACACCAATACTTCTTCGTGTAGATCCTACTCCTGGATCGATGACAGACACAAAGACAGTCCCCTCTTTCCAGTAGGTCATCGTCTGCCACAGCCGATAAGAACCTTCCCAAATATTGAAAGGAGGAATATCATGGGTCAAATCGAAAATAGATAAACCAGGTTCCACGGAGTGGGCGACTCCATGCATAGCACTTACCGCCCCATCACTGATGCCGAAGTCTGACTGTAGTACGAGCGCTTGCGTCATAGAAACTCCTCCTCTTTCATTAAATAATGAATATTCTAAATAATTACCAAGAGAAAAGCAAATCTTATGTCATTTTTATTAACAAAAGGCTATGTTAACTTATGCAGCTTAAGCTCTAACCCGGCTTTTTTAACAACAAAAAAGCACCAGCGAAATCAAGGTTTCGTCGGCACTCTCGGGTAAACTACGATCATCCTGTACATGAAAAAAACGAATATCGAAATGAAAATCAGCGCACTGATCCCGTCAGGCACCGTTAGATATTTTAAAATTACACTTAAAATCAAAGGTAAAGTAGTAGTATATGCCGTTAGCTTCCATAATTGTTGATACGCCAACTTTCTTCCTAATGCTTTTCGCATCAGCAGACCACCACCAGCCAGGACCGAAACGCCTACAAGAATCAGGAAAACAATAAGCAATGGATAGAAAACAAGAAACTGGACGATATAACGACCACGGGAAACTTCCGTCAAGTTCGATTCCATATGAATGACAGTGGCAATCATATCCGGCATAAACAATATCAATAGCAAAAGGAACAGATACAGGATCGTATTCGTAATCCCTTTCCTGTTCAAATGGAACATCGCCTCTTTTTTCGGTAAACGCAAGCTATTCACTAGTGAATTAAAAAAGCCCATTTTCTTCTCCTACCTTAATCAGCGTATATCGCTAGTTCTTCTTCAATTTTTGCACGAATTTTTTCTAGAGCTGCTTCCGGTGTTTTAGCGAATACGCGATGGCCATTCACAATGGCATAAGGACGGACCGCGCACATCCCGCAAAAAGATAAACATTCGTTCATGAGTACCGCCACTTCAGGGTATTCGGACTCAATAATGCTTTCGATATCCAATTCATTGATCAAGTTTCCGTCACAAACTTCTACGACTACAATCCCCATGGTGAGTACTCCTTTCTATGATGTCATTTGTCTTATTTATCATAATCCCAAAATCGACCGGGCCTCCCGCTCGTCCTGGTTCATCTGTTCCACAAGCGCGTCCATTCCATCGAAATTCACTTCATCTCTTAAGTGACGCAGAAATTGGACACTGACTTTCCGGTTATAAAGATCGCCCGAAAAATCTAAAAGGTACGCTTCTACTTTATAAGAATCTCCATTTACTGTCGGGCGATAGCCCGCACTGATCAATGTGTAATAATACTCTGGCGCGTCTTGAACAATTTTGACAAGGCCAAGATAAACGGCTGGTTTCACATTAACGTAATCATCAATGTCCCCCATGTTCAATGTTGGAAAACCAAGTTCTCTTCCTAACTGCTCGCCTTTTTCAACTATCCCCGTCAATTCGAAAGGACGACCAAGCATCGCTTGCGCCGCTTCCATTCGTCCCTCCTTCACATGGGTACGTATGTCTGTGCTGCTCACCTTGGCCCCATTCAGCATCACCCCTGGCACAATGGAAACCTCTGCGCCAATTTGAGTGCATAATTCGGCCAACCCTTCTGCATCAGACCCTCTCCCTTTGCCGAAACGGAAGTCCTCACCTACTACGATATGGCGAACATTCAACCGGCTTAAGTGCTCAAGCACAAATTCCTCAGGAGATGTCTTTGCATATTCTTTTGTGAAATGGACGTGATAATAGCGATCTACACCGAAACCTTCGAGGCGTCTTTGTTTATCTTCTTCTTTAGAAAGCATATATTTGAATTCTTCGTCACCTTTTAACACCCACTTTGGATGATCAGAAAAACCGTATACTGCTATTTTATCCTCTGCAGAAGCAAGTCTTTCTGCTTCTCGAAGCAGTGATTGATGTCCTAAGTGTACACCATCCATCTTCCCGATTATCAAAACGAGGGGTTCTTTATTGTGAGGTGGTTGTCCATTAACTTCAATCGTTTCCATATTACAAAGCATCTCCTTCAGCCTGTTGATTAAACCTATTAATTATATAACATCCACCCTTATTTAATCAACCTTGCTTACTTTTTGCAATCATTCTGCCCCTTTCCTTTTTGAAAATGACAGTTATATGGAAGACATGATTTCAAGAGCTTTGTAGGAATCTGGATCGCTTTCCCAGTAACCCATCACCACTTACAAAAGTCTCGAAACAAAAGGTGAGATAAAATCATGGGGACTGACCCAGGCTTTTGGTATGATTAAGAAAAAAGAAAGAGGCGCTGTCTATGTTGGAAAAAGCAAAGGCATTTGCAGAGGATGCTCACAGAGGACAAAAACGAAAAAGTTCTAATGAGGATTATATCGTCCACCCGATCCGCGTAGCTGAAATACTGAAAGAAGCTGGTTATCGGGATGCCGTGATTTGCGCTGGCTATTTGCATGACGTCGCAGAAGATACTGAATTTAGCCTTGATGACATAGAAAATGAATTCGGGGTTACGGTCAAAGAGTTGGTTGCTTCCCACACAGAAGATAAAAGCAAGTCATGGCAGGAAAGGAAGCAACATACCATTGATACAGTGGCAAGTGGCTCCGAAGAAATTAAGGCTTTAATCATCGCGGACAAGCTAGACAACTTGCGTTCACTGAAGAAGGAGATGGACATCCACGGTGAGGTGGTGTGGAATTTTTTTAATGCAGGCTATGATTCACAAAAATGGTACAACGAATCAATAGCAAAAGCTATAGAAACAGGACATTCTAAAAGCGGGGCACCCCTGTTCTACTTTGACTACCGCAAACTTGTTGAACAAACGTTTGATTAAATGTCAGGAATCTACAAAACCACGCATGAAATCCAACCTTTAGATTCAAAAGCGCAAGCGCTTTGGTCAGACTCGACAAGCTTAAGCACCTCCGTATCATGAGGCGCTTTTCCTCCACAATAATGAAAGTCAGTCCCCGGGCGGAGGAGCGCTGACGCTAATATTAGATTCCATAGGGGTTATTTTATAAAGCCGTGGCGAACATTGAAATCCGGGTTCAGCTTATTGCGCCACAGGAGGAAAATGGCTTTCAATTATTTTCTCATCCGAATGGGGGATTTCTTCACCCCTGATAATTTGCGCATTGTTGATACAACCACTCGTCAGAAGGATGATATCCCCTTCCCTACCAAGGGTCATTGAACGGTGCACTCCGTCAGCCCGGCTCAGAGTTGGGTGAATATTAGGCGCATCCGGTTGTTTGAATCCAGTCAGCACTTGATTGACTATGATTTGAGGATCATGGTAGCCAGGATGATCGACAGTGACGATGATCTCATCCGCTTTTCCTTCAATTGCGGCTGCCATCTTCGGCATTTTATTGAAATCACGAATACCGATTCCTGCAATCATAACAATTAAACGGCGGTGTTCCAGTTTCTTCACTTCCTCCAATAAACGATTTAAAGCTACTGGTGTATGAGCATAATCTAAGATGACCTTCTGATCGTCAGGCACCTGGATCACCTGGAAACGACCTTCTGGACCCTCGAGTTCAGGTAGGACAGAAAGAATATGTCCCCATTCAAAGCCCAGGTGCAGGGCGGCAGCAATCGCGGAAAGTACATTCGCGACATTGTACGTGCCATATACAGGGACGAACACCTTCTCAGATTCACCTTTGTACCCCAAGTCGAACACTGATCCATTTTCCAACACATCAATGTTGGAAGCAATCAGGTCGGCATCTGGGTGATCTTCAGTACTATAGGTTAACAATCCCTTGGTCCCCATCTCCAACAGCTCTGCTGCCATTCCTTCATCATCGATATTGACAACACGATGCTCAGCTTGATGGAATAAACGCAATTTACACTCTCGATAATGCTCGACTGTACGGTGATATTCCAAGTGTTCTTCGGAAAAATTGGTGTGGACCGCCACATCAAATTGGATGCCCTCCACTCTACACTGGTCAAGAGCAATTGATGAAACTTCCATGACCATCCCTTGATCTCCGCTAGTTCTCATGTCACGAAAGATTTGGTGTAAATCCAAGGATTCAGGTGTAGTGGGCGTACTTTTTTTATATTCGATTTTTTTGCGGGAAGACCAGATGCCAGTTGTACCAATCGATCCTGTCGGCAAACGCAATAAGGTCAATAGAGATCGTACGTAGGCAGCAACAGTCGTTTTCCCATTCGTTCCTGTAACACCGACCGTTTTCAACTCTTCATCTGCTGACCCAAAGAAGAATTTAGAAAATACAGCCATTGCGGAACGGATATTTTCTACAACAAGAAAAGTAATCCACTCATATCTCGCCTGCAAATGGCTGAATAAAGAACTATCACTGCCAAATATGACCGTGGCACCACGTTCAATCGCTTCGTTCACATATTCGTGCCCATCAAAATTTTCCCCTTTGAGGCAGAAAAAAGCAGCCTTTGGCTCCACTCTCTTCGAATGAAATGCAAGTGATGACACTTCCTGTTCAAGGGGGCCGTATACTTCCTCTATATTAACATTTTGTAATTGATCAAATTGTATATTCATGGCTATTTTCCTCACTCTGTATATATGATTTATCGTCGTCTTTTCATCGTAAAAGTATGTATCTCTTCTCTCTGTGATTAACGGAAACTCAGCCACTATTTACCGTAAAAAGATTAAATCGTACACCCTTTCTTTCCCACTCCTATTACTATGTGAAACAACTCTTCACGCACTTACACAAAAACAGGGTCATCAGACTACTTTTATTCCAAATAAAACCACCTCAGGTCATCCAGAATCTGGATGACCTGAGGTGGTTATTTTTTACATTTAAGAAAGTTCCTGCTGTTATTCATCTTTTATGAGTAGAACGGTCAGACTAATAAGTGTAACGAGAATGGTGGCCCCCATATCGGATAAAATCGCTACCCAAAGTGTCAACCATCCTGGAATGGTCAGCAGCAATGCAATCACCTTTAACCCTAAAGCGATGGAGATGTTCCACTTTACCACTCGATTGACCTGTTTCGCAATTTTGAATGCGTTCGGCAACTTTCCTAAGTGGTCTTGCATAAGGACTATATCAGCCGTTTCAATCGCACTATCGGTGCCTTTCCCCATTGCAATTCCCAAGTCTGCCATCGCAAGAGCAGGTGCATCATTGATTCCATCCCCGATCATGGCCAGCCTGGTTGTTTTTTTCAAATCCGTAACTTTGCTTACTTTCTCATCAGGTAACAACTGGGCGTGGATTTCTGTGACCCCGATCTCGTCCGCAACTTTCCTTGCTGTTTGTTCATGGTCACCTGTCAGCATGATTGTATTCTTGATCCCTAAGGAATGAAGGCGAGATATCAACGAACGGCTTTCCTCACGTACTTCATCCGCAATACCGAACATCCCTAAAATGGTCCGCTCATCTGAGACGACGACTAGAGTGTATCCGGCATTTTTCAAGCCGTCGATATCCTGTCTCTCACCATCTGAAATCTTCAGGTGTGTCAGCGTCTGCTCACTTCCGACAAAGAAAGTTTCTCCATTGATGACAGCACGCACCCCTTTTCCAGGGACAGTATCGACAGAGGAAGGTTCAAGGACTTCTGCCCTCTGGACCTCTTCTTCTTCCAAAATAGCGGTCGCAATCGGGTGTGAAGAATTTTTTTCAACAGACCGGGCAATCGTGTAGAATCGTTCATTATCATATACCTTCACTTCCTGGACTGTCGGTTCGCCTTTCGTCAATGTGCCGGTTTTATCAAAAGCAATGCTTTCTATTCTGCCTAATTGTTCAAGGTAGACGCCGCCTTTGACTAAAATCCCATTGCGGGCATTTTTAGTAATCCCAGACAGAATGGCTATCGGAGACGAGAGAATGAGGGCACATGGACAGCCTACAATCAGAACCGCTAAGCCCTGGTAGAACGAGGCACCCCAGCCGGCTGAGAAGAACAATGGCGGCAACAGGATAACGAGCCCTGCGATTACCATAATCAGTGGTGTATAATATTTGGCGAACCTGTTGATGAACAGCTCTGTCGGTGTCTTCATTTCTTGAGCTTCTTCAACAAGACGGAGAATCTTGGCTAATGAAGAATCCTGGTAAGCTTTCGTGATTTGAATTTTCAGCAGTCCCTCGTTGTTAATGCTTCCGCCAAACAGGGATTCACCCGGTAATTTTTCTACAGGCAGTGACTCACCAGTGATAGCCGCTTCGTTGACAGAACTGGTTCCTGCTACTACAAGGCCATCCGATGGTATTTTTTCCCCTGCTTTAACTAGAACGAGGTCCCCTTCTTCTAAATCCTCAATGGCGACAATCTGCTCGGACCCATCGTCCATTAGTCGAGTCGCTTGTTTTGGTGCCACCTTCAACAGTTTCTCCATAGAACTTCGGGCTTTTTCCATCCCTAAACCTTCAAGATATTCATTCAAACCGAAAAGAATGGCGACAACCGTGGCTTCTTTCCACTCCCCTATAGCTACGGCACCTATCAAGGCGATTGTCATTAATGTATCGATATTGAATTTAAGCTTCACTAAATTTTTCGCACCTTTAATAAAGGTGTGATACCCACTAATTGTAATGGCAGTTATATACATCAAAGTCACCACGAGTGGCGGTAGTATTCCTTGCAGCAGAAGTGTGGCCGCAAAGATGATGGCGGAGATGATCACAAGCAACTTCATGTTCGGTCCATGGTTATGCTCGTGATCATGTTCTTCATCCTCCTTTAAGGATGCCCCTTCCGATTTTAAAATTTTGCGTACCTTCGCTAAATCTACCCCATCATTTACAACCAGTTTGCTTGAGCCGAATTTCAGTTCTGCTTTTTCCCCGTTTTCCAACTTTTTAATTTCCTCTTCCATCTCTGCTGCGCAGTTTGCACATGATAGTCCTTGAAGCTTGTATTCCTTCATTCTCTTTCTCCCCTTTAATGGTGAAGAGCGTGGTTGATTGTCTGTTGTAAGAGATCGATTACGTGTTTGTCATCGTGCGAGTAAAATAGTGTCGTACCTGCTCTTCTATACTTCACCAAACGCAAATTTTTCAAGAAACGCAATTGGTGCGAAACTGTTGATTGGCGAAGTTCTAACGTATCTGCGATTTGATTGACAGACATTTCTCTTTCACAAAGCAAGTGTAAAAGTCGAATCCGTGTCGGATCTGATAACGCTTTGAACGTTTGAGAAACAACAAAAAGTGTTTCCTCATCAAGCTCTTCGATTTCATTTTCTTCCTGTTTTTCTGCCTTATTTTTATCATTTGACATTAAACTGACACCTTCCTTATATGCGCATATATTCATATATACATTTATGGTATGCGGGGAAACCTTTTTTGTCAACAGATTCTTGCCAATGTTTAATTTGGGAATTATCGGGAAAATTTCATATGTGAATTCAGTAATGAGCAGATATTTTGTTTTTCTTAATATCAGGATACTACTATGATTAATATTCACTACTAAAGGAGGAAACAAGAATGTCCAAAAAAGTGTTGATGGTCGTAACAAACCACGAGAAAATCACTGATGAACAACCAACAGGAATTTGGTTATCCGAATTCGGTGAAGCATATAATGAATTCAAACAGCATGGCTATGAGGTTACAGTTGCCAGTCCTCAAGGAGGTCAAGCCCCTGTTGACCCAGGTAGTGTAAGCGAAGATGAGCCACAAGAAATTTTAGATACAAAACCACATTTAGAAAATACAACTCCGATCGCCAGCGTAGAGGCGGAAGAATTTGACGCTATTTTCTTACCAGGCGGTCACGGAACAATGTTTGATTTTCCAGATAATGAAAAACTTCAAAAACTGCTTCGCAACTTTTATGAAGCGGATAAAATCGTCGCTGCTGTCTGTCACGGTCCTGCTGGGCTTGTCGGGGCCACAAGAGCTAATGGTGAACCACTAGTCAAAGGCAAGCGTGTCAATGCGTTCACGGATGCCGAAGAAGTTGAGACTACGTTGGACAAACACATGCCGTTCTTGCTTGAAAGCAAGCTGAACGAACTTGGTGCCACCTTCGTCAGCGGTCCGAACTGGTCCACTCATTATGAAATAGATGGGAACCTGATTACAGGCCAGAACCCACAGTCTACGGAAGCTGTGGCTAAAGAAGTCGTGAAGCAGTTAAGTTAAAGCGCAGTTTTGTATTCTATAAAGAAAAGGTATCCTGAATGGCTTCAGGATACCTTTTTTACGTTATTGGTCATCATCGTTTTTAGAGCCGAACAGGTAGCGATAGATTTTTTGAATGACAATGATATATAAAACGAGCCATAAAAGAAACAGACCAATAACAACCATAGTTTTGAACAACGTCAATCCTGTCAAAATCGTATAGAGGACTGCGCCTATTAAGGCGACAGTCCCAATGATATAAAAAAAGATCGACGAAACTATTTTTAAACTATGACTGAACCAGGCAGGCATAAATCTCACCCCCTGTTCTACCATATGTAATAGAAATAATTCAGCTTGTACTTTTGGTAGAGTTCAATGAAAAAAGGCGGTAATCCCAGCATCATCCAGTTGGTCCTGAGATATATGCCTTATGTTAAAATGAACCAAACGAAACTATAGAGGAGAATGAAGTTGGAGAAAAAATTGGACCATATTGGCGTCGCTGTACGAAATATAGAGGATAGTATCAACTTTTATACGAATGTACTTGGAGGCAAACTCATCGATCGATATAGAAGTGAAGCAGAAGGTGTGGAAAGTGAAATCGCAATTATAGATATAGATGGAGATCGTACGGAATTATTGATGCCTACAAATAATACGACATCACCGATTGCCCGATTTATTAAACAAAAAGGAAAAGGAGTTCACCATGTCGCTTATCATGTCGGCAGTCTGGAACAAGCTTTAGAAGATTTGAAAGAACGTGGAATACGCACTCTTGAAGGGTCGTTAAGAACTAATAAACATGGAAGGCGCTTGATCTATCTGAACCCGGCCGATACAGAAGGGACGATTATCGAGTACTGCGACTATCCTGAACAACCCTAACAAAAGCCCCTTTAGCCTTAGCTGGCTTCAGGGGCTTTTGTTAGGGTTCATAGCACTATGGTTCATGCTTCTCCCCATGCTGGACTTGATTTGAGTGATTGACTTCTGAGATCACAGTTACTTTTAACCAAGTGCTGCAGAAACATCATAGTCGCAAGGGTCAAGCTCCGTTTCCATACCAAGAACTAACCTTGTAAGTTCTGCACCGAGATATGGACCGGAAGTCAATCCCGAAGCTCCTAAACCGTTGGCAGCATATAGCCCTTCCCATCCCGGTATCCCCCCGAATACTGGAAGGAAATCGGGGGTGAAGGGACGGAAACCAACGCGTGTTCCTAAGAAAGTACTATCATATAGACCTGGTGCTACTTCTAAAGCTTTATCAAAAATATAGTGGATTCCACCAACTGTGGTCCGGTAATCATAACCGACTTCGTCTTCATGAGTCGCCCCTGCAACTATGCGTCCGCCGCCGAATGACAACATATATTGGTTATTTGGCGGCATGATGACTGGCCATCCCGATGTGTCAGCTTCTTCAACATGAAAATGAGCGATTTGCGCTTTTTGAGCTGTTACGAGGAAATCGATCCCGAGGGGACGTAGAAGCGGCTTAGCCCAGACCCCTGCGGTTACGATGACATAGTCCGCTTCGTAGGCAACGCCATCCATCTCAATACCGGTCACCTTTTTGTCTTCAAAGGTAACCGTGGCATCTCCCTCCACCTGTTCTGCACCATTTCTTTCAGCGGCACGAAGTAAGGCATTTCTTAAGGAACGTCCATCCACCCGGGCAGCCCCGCTTACGTGGACCGCACCATACTCATCAGATAGAGGAGGGAACATTTTTTTCGTATCCACAGGGGATAGTTTCGTCACTTCCCCCATTTCCGGAGCGTCTTCCCTTCTCTTCAAAGCACGCTCCACCATCTTGTCGAGTTTCTTTTCATCCTTATGAAGGCTGATGGCTCCCACACGTTTATAACCCGTTTCCCGCTCCCCCTCTTTTTCAAGCTGTTGGATCAGTTCAGGATAATACTTCGCTCCGCCTTTCACAAGACTATACCAACGCTTATTACGCCTTTGAGATAACCAGGGACATACGATGCCAGCTGCTGCATCTGTAGCCTGTCCTTCATCTTTTCGGTCGACGATTTTTACATCCACCCCTGTTTTAGCTAAGTGATATGCCGTCGAAGCGCCAAGAATGCCCCCACCGATTACTATATATTTTTTCATAGGATTACAAACACCTTTTCTCATAGAAGTTTTCTATCTAGACCTATTGTATAGAAGATGAACCATGGTCTCAAACCGCGCTCCATTTCATTCCAAAGATATTTTAAAGGTTTCCGTTACTAGAAACGACGAGACTCCCGCGGGAGAAGGGGCGAGGCGAGATCCCACAGGGCGCAGCCCGAGGAAGCTTGCCAGATCCCCCGCAGGAAAGCGAGTTGTTTCCCAACCGCCCCTATGTCTTATACAGTAACGAATAACCCCTATTATCCCAAAATCGATCCTTCATGGATATTGCACGTTTACTGGGTAGCTTTTCCTGAATGTCTATGAAAACCAAGTGCAGTTTAGGTTGCAAAACCATATAAAAAAAGCAGTTCAGTGGAGAAATACAAGTTACGTCATTGTACTCGAACACTGAACTGCTTGGTCCATCAGGACAGCATTTCATTTACTATATTCACATAAGTATTGGTAACATTGCTCTAAGGTACTTACACAATCGTGGATGCCGTCAGATTCGATTTCAATCAATGAGAAACGGTTCTTTGTAATCGTGAACGGAGCTATGCAAACCTTACGATTATCGTTTGTGAGTTTTTGCAACTCCCCGTACACTGGATCACGCTCTTTCTCAACGAAGTCAAACCAACTCGTTTGCTCCATACCGCCACTCCTTCACGAATAATCTTCTAAAACTAACCATTCGATAAAAGGAGAAAAAATCCTCTATTCTGTTACGACTTCCACTTCCCATTGGTCATTAACATACAATCCGATTACATCGATCGGGAAATCCCAGGAATGGATAAGATCCACGGAACTCCTGATTTGCTGCACTTTATCCTCTTTTGGACATGGGTTACCGGCACAGTCGTAATGACCTACAATCGCCACTACACCCGAACCGTGGTTTTCAGCTGAAATGCGAATTTTCGCTTGGACTGAGGAGAGTTGCTCCTCCGAACCCTCAAGCAAAAATTTTGTCGGCCCCGCTTCTGTAATCATATCAATATACTCTGTTCCATATTGTTTTTGCATCCAATGGATGACCGGGAGTTGAGCTCTCCCATCCATACAATTGATAGCTGTTGCAAATGAATGATTTCCCATTACTCTACCTCCTAAAAAATTATATTCTATATTTTATCATAAGAACAAAAATTTCAGCGCATTTGTCTGCATTTCGAATCTTAAAAACCTACCTATCTTAAGGAATATGCCCCTTCAAGGAATCGGGCAATATGAAGATCATGCCTTCCAGGAGTCCTTCGGGCAATTACGAAATCACCCATGGACGACAAAAAAACAGCAGGACAAATGCCCTGCTGCTCTTCATCAATCAATGCCGTCGATTTGCATTGATTCAACGGTAGCCGTGCCGTTATCACGAATTCGTGCCTGCATTTCCACTTGATCGCCTTCTTTTAAAAAGATAGATAGTGGAGCTTTACTTGTATTGACTGTATAAATCGTCGTGTCCCCTTCAAGCAGGAATTGAACCGATTGCCGTGACTCAGTGGAAGTGACCAGGACACGATTAATGACTCCGCTCTTATCCGTCAGGTCAACTTCTTGACTTCCTTCAACACTGCTGGGATCTTGAGCAATTTGTAAACGGTACGCATTCAGCGTCTGTTTTGCTGTATCACCGAAAACAGCAAAATCAGAATCCGCCGCTTTAATGTAAGCATACTGTTTAAACAAGCCATTAGGATCCAGGACGTTCACAATCCACGTCGGGTGGCCATCCACGTTATAAAGAACGGGCATCGTTCCTGTCCAGTTCTTCTCTGGATACTGCTTATTTACAATTTGAACCGCACCTTTACTATCCATAATTCCCTGGTTTTGCTGACCATTATAATACGTCAGCGCACCCGTTCGTGCATTAATCAATGTGTATCCTAAAGCTGAATCAATGTTCTCTTTCGGTGAGGCCATATCTGTGAAATAGAACATCTCTCCACCTTCATTGAAAATAGGAGTCACACTGCTCTCCGTTCCTGATTCATTCGGAATTTTTACATCTTTTTTACCAAAAATGGAATTCAACCAGCCATTCACATATTTACCGAAGTATTCATTTTCAATCGCTGCCAGTTCGGAACTTACAGAACCTTCAATAAATGCCGGCGCTTGATCGGCGTCATAGGTTTCTACATCACCTGTGACAGGGTCTACCACAGCTACTTTGATTTGATCCATGTCGGGACGGTTCGAGAACACCAGTGGTTTATAAATGGTCTGGATGTACCACGGTTTCCCTTCATCATCCACCTCTATTTGTGCTTCTCCACTCTGGATGTGGTCTGGATGCTCGCTGTAAACCGTTCGCTGCACATTGTGGTTGAAGAAACTTGAGTTCGTGTACCTCATCTTATTTTGAATAAATTCAGGCTGAGCATTGATATTTGTCGCAGGGATGGAGAAATACCCTTCGGTTTCTTTACCTCTGAAATATCTCCAAAAACTAGAAAATTCAACAGGGGCTACATAGACAATTTCCCCATCCACTTGTTGGGCCTGCAATTTGCCCAAATCATAAAATTGTGTGTTCGGTACAACGCTCATTGCTTTTTGAACTTTATTTCTCGCTGATTCAGGAGCAACAGAAATCGGTGTATTATCTTCATTCAAAGGCCTTGCTTCTGCTTCCTCTGATTTTGAAATCGAGTCATAGGTATCCTGCAAAGCAAAAATGCTATAGACAAAGACACCGATTACAGCAACTGCCACAGCAAATACGATCACCCCTGTCAATGAACGATGGGCGGTCTGGTATTGTACAGGAATTTTCGATCCTCCATAGACTAAGGGCACAAACAGTATAGCCACCACAATATTCATGATCAGCATATTGGGGATCGTGATTGTAGGCATGAATGTATAAACAACAATTGCCATAACGATGAATCCGAAAATGAAGATGCCCATGGCAGCCTTTAAAATCTTCTTCCTTCGCATGCGGTTTTTATAGTATGCGATGGCGGTCAATATAAGAAATAATAGAAAAGATAAGACCGTCGTCAATAATATTCCAATCATTTTATAGTTTCTCCTCCTTTGTACTAATTCTATTTACGTTTATAATCCTTTTTACGTTTCACTTTTTTATTTGATAATGAACCGTATGTCCATTAAGAATACTTTATGTTACATAAAAAAGCAGAACGCTCATGCTCTGCTTTTCTTTTCAATATAATCTGCCAACCCCATCGCGCAAACCTCAATATCCAATTTCAATATTTCATAGACGGAATGCTCATCCGGAACGTCCTGTTCTCTCAAATAAGCCGTCAACTGCTCATGAAGTCGCTTCTGAATACCACCAAGTCCTTCCCCCATTTCAAGAGCATCTTTAGCTTCACTTACGAAGACCGGCAGCCATTCCATTACTTGATCAAACGCTTGACCAGGTTCTTTGCTTTCTCCAAAATGACCGAAAAAGACACGAGAGGGATTCATTTCCCGAAAACGTCGGATCGATTGCTGCATCGCTTCTGGATCGAACTGATTTGGTGATGTTGTAGGTAAATAAAACGTCAAACCACAGTCTTCCGTCTGATGATATCGGATGCCGGCCGTGTCGCCAGTAAATAACCCATTGCTCCATGAATCATGGATGCCAAGGTGGTGATTGGCATGTCCCGGTGTATCATAGAAAGTCAAGGTGCGCTTTTCAGAGATTTTCAGAATATCACCATCAGTTTTTGAGTGCAGCTTTTCTTCAGGAATAGGCACAATTGGATCAAACAATTGATCAAAAGCCTCTCCATACACGGCTCGGGCACCTTTGATCAGTCTTGATGGATTCGCTAAATGACGCTTCCCTTTTTCATGTACAAATACTTCTGCATTCGGGCAATCTCTTAATAACAATCCCGCTCCCCCAGCGTGATCCAGGTGGATATGGGTCAACACGATGTGCTCGACTTGCTCAGGTGTTATATCAAGAGCGTGCAACCCTTCCAATATTCTAGAAACAGATGGACTCGGACCTGTTTCCACCAGGGTGATCTTCTCACCCATTAATACATATGTACCTGTCCGACCTTCAAAGCCTAAATCGAAACCGTCGATTAGAAATATATCGTTCTCCAACTCAATTGGTGCTTTCTTTTTCATTGTTTCACCTCACCTTTTGGATTACTTTAAGTTTACTAAAAGTTTCCATATAATGATAACGTTTTCTTTTGCTCAGGATTTGTTAAAGCTTGTTTTTGATTTTTCATATGAGAATTATTCAGTTATATGGAAGGCCCGCTTTCGAAAAGTTAGTTGTGGTTTAGGAGCGTAGGGGAAGGGCTCGCTATATGAACTTCTCGAAATCGCTTGAGGGAGAAGATCATACTTAAGCGCTCTACAGCACTGTTCTTAAGGATAAGGAGCTCTTATCACTGAAGCACCGAATCTACTGTTTCCGCTCTCCCGACTAACGCAAGAAGGGCCTGGGAATTGCGAGACTCCTAATCAAAAAAATCAACACTGAAATTTAACAGAGCCTTCGATTAAAGCAACTATTTCTGTAACAAAATTGGGCTGGGTGAATACCATGAATCTTGAGGAGTTGGTTAAAATGACAGAAGAACGAAATATGCACCAACAAGGTCAAATGAAGCCTAACTACAACCAGTGCAACAAATTCAAATATTATCATGTGATGGTAAAAACAGAAGACGGACGGAGCTTTGATGGTATCATCACAGATGTTAATCATGAGAAAATGACAATTCTCATCAGTGAAGATGTCACGGTTGATGAAAATGGAAACAGCACAGATGATCGCCAATATTATGGTGGCTATGGGCGTCGCCGGGCTCGCCGCTTCCGTCGTGAAGTTTTGCCATTAGCAGGTTTGGCCACGTTAGCCTTATTCCCATACCTGACGCCATACCCTTATTACCCGTATCCATCCCCCTACCCTTACTACTATTAAACAAGTAAGAACTCGCCCCTTGACCGGAAGTCTCTTATCTCAATTACATGGAATAAATCCCCACCTCAGGTCATCCAAATTATGGATGACCTGAGGTGGGTTTTTTTAGGTTATTGGGTTGTCTTCCCTCCGATTAACTGAAGACGTTTTTTTCGATTTGTTTCATTTCATAGAAGTAGCCTTGCTTAGCCATCAACTCCTTGTAAGTTCCGGTTTCTACAATACTGCCTTCCTCCATCACGATGATTCGGTCCATCTTCTCAAGCCCTGTCAATCGATGACTGATCAACACTACCGTATCTTCTTTTGCACGGGTGAACAAACGATGGTAGATGTCCCGCTCAGTCAGGGCGTCGACGGAAGAGGTCGGTTCATCCAAAAGCCACAGCTTCTCACCTTTGAGGAATGCGCGGGCAATTGCTAAACGCTGTTTCTCTCCGCCAGATAAATTTTCCCCTTTTTCTAATACGGACTTTTCTAAATCGAAATCAAGCGACACTTCCGCCAAAGCTTTTTCCATTTGTTCATCAGATAATCCATCTTTTGCTAACCCAATATTTTCACGCATGGTTCCATAGAAAAAGTGGTTCTCCTGGAGCACAACGTTACTATGCTCCCACACACTTTCTTCATCAAGGAACTCCAAATCCGTTCCGCCCAATTTCACCGTCCCCAGAGTCGGCCGTTGAAACTTCATCATCAATTGCAGCAATGTGGACTTTCCCGAGCCACTTGGCCCGACAACAGCCGTTTTACTCCTTGAAGGCAGCTTAAACGACACTTCTTTCAACGCTTGTCTGGTTTCGTCCGGAAAACGGTATTCTACATTCTCAAACTCAATAGCGGGTGCTTTCCCTGCATCCAAATGCGCTGTACCCTGATCTGATATCTCATCATCTGCAACAGAAAAAAGACGTGCAGATGCCCGTTTGCTATCCTCCAGGTGACGAGGAAGCACAGCCATCGGAGTTACATTTTCAAAAACGGTTAAAGAAATCATTACAAGCATGGCGAGAAACAGCCCGTTCAGATCACCTTCTGCAACAAGATAAGCCCCTAAACCAAGCACCCCCCAGGAGACAAATAACGTCACGAGAGTGTTCATAGAGTGGTTGGTGAGCATTTGCATTCCTTCTCGTTCTTGTTCTTTAAGATAAGTGACCGAGGACTGGTGGAGAGCCGCTTCTTTATTATCAAGCTGCTGATAGATCTTCAAATCCCTGAATCCATATAAAAACTCAGTAGTATCCGTTGATAAAGCTCCCCGCGCTTTCCTCACGTGAAAGCCCGATTTCCGCTGTTTCACCGTGTACCATGCCGGGATGAGCAAACCTGTAAGGAACAACCCGAGCAGGAGGATGACAGCGATCGCTAAAGAAAATATAGACGTAAACACAAGTGTACCGAGAAATATGATTACAAGGACGACGGGTGGATAATAAACACGGAGGAAGAAGTTTTGCAGGCTTTCTACATCCCCTACGATTCGGGAAAGCAAATCCCCGCTCCGGTATTTTTGGAAAATTCTCGGTGCATGAGGCTCTAGCTTCTTATAAAAGGCCAGGCGAAGATTGCTTAAAATCGTAAATGTCGCCCGGTGGGAAAAATAACGCTCAGCATAACGACCTAAAGCCCTGGCAAAGCCGAACAACTTCAAAAAGGCAATTAAAACGGTCAGGGCATATAAAGGTGGCATTAAAGCCGCACGTGAAATCAAGTAACCACTAGAGGCGAATAAACCTACAGCTGAAAGTCCTGCTAAAAAACCGAAGAATATGGAAAGTACGATATCTTTTTTCTCCACAACAACAAGCTGGATGACTTCTTTCAAGTCCTTCATGCTGAGTCGCCTCCTTGCTGGACGTTTACCATAGCTTTATACTCAGGAACCGTTGTCATAAGACTTTCATGAGTACCTGAACCTTTCAAGTGTCCATTTTCAAGAAACAAAATCTGGTCTGCCTTCTTGATTGTATGCAAACGGTGCGCCACCGTTATAATAGTAGCTGTCCTGGCCAGTTCTTCAATCGAATGCTGTAAAATACGTTCAGTTTTCAAATCGAGACCTGTCGTCGGTTCATCAAAAAGGATAATAGAAGGCTGCTTCAGGAAAGTACGGGCAATTGCAAGACGCTGCTTTTCTCCTCCTGATAACCCTCTCCCCGCTTCTCCGACCGGGGTATCATACCCTTGCTCCAGTGATTCAATTAAAGGAGCAATCCCAGCCTTTTCGGCAGCGGACTGAATTTCCCCAAACGAATGCTGTCCCCGGCCACCGATGGCAATGTTTTCTGCTATCGTTCCAGAAAACAAATAAGGGTGCTGGGATATGTAGCTTACTTGATTGAACCACTCCTTTTCCTGGTAGGAGAATAGCGGGCGGCCATTCACTTTTATCGCGCCTTCTTCAGGTTTGACCAAACCGGCAAAAAGGTGGAGTAAGGTTGTTTTTCCCGCACCACTCTTCCCTACAATTGCAACCTGAGACCGTGATGGTATTTCCGCTTGGATAGATTGTATAGCAAAACCTCCCCCGTATCGGAAACCTACTTGATTCAGCTCGATTTCAGGGGGATCTTGTTCTTCTATGATTCCGTCACCCCAGTGCATTTCCTCATCTTCTTTTTCCAATTCATCTGTCAACTGAGACGCCGCACCAGAGCTTCCTCTTCCTGTATGAAAAGCACTGCCGAATTCTTTCAATGTCAAATAAAACTCGGGAGCCAATACGAGAATGAAAAAGGCTGAGAAAAAGGAGATACTTTCATAGACGACAAGACGAATGGCGATTTCAAGAGCAATCAAACCGATGCTCAGCATGGAAATGAACTCTAACATTAAAGAAGAAACGAAAGCCACTTTCAACACTTCCATTGTGGCATCTCTGAAACCCAGGCTGCTGGTTTCAATTTCAGATTGTTGTTGCTTAGAGCGACCGAACAACTTCAATGTCGTCAGCCCTTGTAGAGTATCCAGGAATTTACCGGAAAAGGCAGAAAGTTTCTCCATCTGTTCTTCAGATTTATTTTTTGTCATGATCCCGATGATGGCCATGAATAAAGGAATGAACGGGGCTGTAATCACCATAATCAGTCCTGAGTAGAGGTGTTCAGTAAAAACAACAATCAGAATCATCAGTGGTATCATAGCTGTTTGAATCATCTGCGGGATATAACTGCTGAAATACCCGTCTATTTCATCCACCGCATCCATCAGCACACTTACTTTGCGTCCTGATTGTCCTTGTAAAGAAGATTGGACCGGGTTACGTGAAAATTTCCGGATGACCAGCCGTCGATAGTGCCGTTTGGCCTTTGTCGCCATTTTTACACCTGTCCGCCCATTCAACCATGTGAAAAGTGTCCGGCCGGCAAGAACTGACAACAGCCCTATTAGAAGCGGTACTATTTCATGAAAGGCTTGTTGGTCGAGAAAGATCCCATCGACTACGGCTACGAAAAAATAAGATTGACCGATGATGGTGGCACCGAGCAGCACGGATGTGAGGACCAGCAGCAAGATGCCTCTTCTGTTTGCAAATGCTTGTTTGCTGAGGTGCTTCATATCTATTCAAAACTCCTTGCAGAACATTTTGTGAAAACATTCACATTACATTCATTATAATAGATACTCCTTAAAAATACTAAAGATAAAACTGAGTATTCTATGAACAATTCTATACCATCGTCTCCTTATTAGATAGTGAACATACGTCAATTGCCATGGAGCAAATAAGGGGTGGTAAACATGGACCGTCCACCGATGCAACCCGATTCTCTGAAATAATCCCGACCTTTGTATTTAAATATCCCTCCTGTATATAAATGCACGGAGACGATATCTACTTTTACAAAGCGATTCATCCTGTTCATACCTGCAGTTAAGCTGTTTTTGCTGCTACTCTATTGCTATATCTCGAGAGGCAATACCAAACGTCAATGCCGTACGAGCAAATGTATGTTAAAATTAAATTTATAAAGAAAAAAATTAATAAAGTGGCTGGATTGGATTTGAGAGGAGGTATTTGATGACAAACAATTATGAAGAGACCCCCCAGCAATCCGTTGAAAATGCGAAAGCGCTAGTCGTTGACTCACTCGCAGAAACAATGGATTTGTACGGGGTGACCCGGAGTGCAGGCACCTTATATGGAACGATGTACTTTGAAGAAGATATGACACTAGACGAAATGCGCGAGAAGCTCGGAATGAGTAAACCGAGTATGAGTACTGGCGTAAAGAAACTTCAAAACTACGACATTGTGAAGCAGACTTTCCGTAAGGGCACACGCAGGCAGACCTTTGTTGCGGAAAAGGATTTCTTCAATTTCTTCTCCAATTTTTTTTCAAAGAAGTGGTTAAGGGAAGCTAAAATCAATATGGATGCAATTAAGCATGCTCAAATGGAATTGAATTCTGTATTGGATTCTTCTGAGGTGGATGAAGAAACGAAACAAGAAGCAGAACAAATCTTTCAACAGCTGGAAGAATCCAAACCTTACTACCTTTGGTTACAGAAGCTGGTCAATGCTATTGAGAGTGGAGAAATTTTCGACCTTCTCCCTATTGATTCCAAAGAATAAAAAAAAGCGCCTCTCTGAATAATGAATTTTGTTATTCATGAGGGGACGTATAGGCTGAATAATTTACATAATTTTCAGAACAACTGCAATCTACCTCACAAATGAAAATATTTGAATAGCTCCGGAATCTTCCTAGGTCATTTTTATGTCATCATTTACGACATCAATGTACGCAGGCGCGGAAAACAGCAGCAGCTATAACTGGTTGGAATTTATTAATTTCCTCGACCAGACCAAAAGGGACCGTGGAGTCATCTCCAGGGACCCTTTCTAGATTAAGTTCAATTGTTCTTTCAAATGCATTCTTAGGTTGTTTATATAACCGGTGACATCCGGGTTCTTTTTCACATTAAAACAGGCAAAGGTCTCTAAAGGAATCAAACCTGCATATTTATGACTCAAATGGATATGAAATAAGATATCGTCAACACTTTTTCCCTCAAAGAAGAGATCAGGGTTTTCAAAAACATGCGCAGGGGCGTTCCACGTCGTTGATAACATATACTTCTTGTCTGTAAGTTTTCCCCCTCCTATTCCATACTCCTCGGCATTTCCACTGAAATACACGCCATATTCATGGGTCATATCGATATATTTCTTGAACAATGCTGGCACACTGTAATTGTACACAGGGGTTTGATAAATGATCGTATCCGCCCATAACACTTTTTCCTGCTCTTCTTTCACATCAAACCCCTCTTGCAGAACGGAGGTTTTTACACAGTGCTGCGGCCTCAGCATTTCCACAATTGTTTGAAACAACGCATCATTCAAGCGTCCTTTTGAATGGGGGTAGTATTCATGACCATTGAGGACCAGGATATTTTCCATGATTCAGACCTCCTTAAAATCGGGCCAAAAACGTATCGATTTCCTTTTTGCTTTTCAGTTGAATCACATCTTTTTGCTGCCCTATATTCTGAAATCCTTGAAATCGCTGCTGCATTTTTTTCTTGCGAGGGTAATAGGTTTTCCAGATGAACTTCAGAAAGTCCGCGTCTAATTTCTCTTCGCAACCTTCTCCCATGTCCGCCCTTGTCTTACCTCTGTATGTAAATCTACGCTTGAACACACGGAATAGACAAACGTGGAGAGGTAACTCCAAGTATATGATCATATCCGCTTTATCTGCTCTGATATCATAAGTATTGCTATAATTGCCTTCGATAATCCATGCTTTTTTCTGCACCACTTCCTGCTGACGCGCTTTAAAGTCCTCTAATGCCGCTTCCTTCCAACCCGGCTCCCAGTAAAAACGATCCAAATGATATACTTCGATATCGAGGAGCCTGCCAAGTTCCTTTGCGAACGTTGATTTTCCTACTCCTGAAGACACCCCTAAGACCATAATCCGCTGCATAATGACGCCCCCTTCATTGCTTTCCTATTGAAAACCCGTCAAAGAACCTTCCGCCATAGGGACGAAGCAAATCATCAACAAGATCGATCACTTTTTCTTTCTTTCCTTTTTCATAAAAAAGAGTGAAACTATCCATTAGACGTGCGGCGAAAGGAGGATCGAAACTTCTCAAAGCACGCATCATCCACTTCGAAGATCCTGACCACTGTCCATGCACTCTAAGGTGAAAGTCACTCGATAACTGTGCTAACGTATTGGCGATGAAAATAGATTCTCCACGATCTGAACACCCAATAAAATCATCTAACGTATCTGTCAGAAAATAGCGTTTCTGCTCAATGGTTTCTTTTGACCATCGAAGTGGTCCCTTTTCCAAAAGAAGGTCAGCTTCCTCTTTGATCGACACTAGTTTATCGTGGTTTTTTATAACCACTCCTTCGGCTACCATCCGTGGCATAGACGGCTGCCCTCTTTCACAATCCAGTTTAAAAAATTCCTTATAAGAAGTCCAACTATGTACAAAGCACTCCACTGGCCAGCTGTTCGCTTGAAAAGATTCACGATAGGACGCCGAAATGTCTGAGTAGAAAAGCACAAGATCAAGGTCTGAAGTGGAAGTCGCTTCTCCTCTCACCACGCTGCCAGCTAACAAAGCTGCATCACACCCCCTGTGATGCCGGTGAATGATCTGCGTTGCTGCTTTGATAGGTGCCTGGCCCATATTACTCTCCATTCCCCGCACCTCCCAACCGGTCCATGATTTCCTTAGCCCTCGTATCGATTGCGTCAGGTAAATCAGTGAAGTATTGTAAATCCAACGTTTCATCGCCCTGCGCCTTCCCTCCACCACTCACTACGAAAGCTTTATAAACAGCAATGACATTATAAACTTCATCACCATTCGGGTAGCGGAAATAAAACCTTTTTCCAGAAAACGTTTCGATATGATCCATCCTTTCTGCATGAAGACCTGTTTCCTCCCATAGTTCTCTTTCAGCCGTTTCCAGTAACGATTCGCCAGGCTCCATCGCCCCTCCCGGCAGCCCCCATTCCTTCGTATCCGCACGGAATTGAAAAAGGACCCCGCCTTCCTCATTTTCCACGATGATCGTCGCGCCTACGATGATGAATGGACGTGAGCCAATAAGGCCTCTGATTTCCAGCACATAATCTTTCAATAGGCTTCCTCCTCCGTAATCCTAAGACTCGATTTTAACATAATCAGGAAAAACACCTTTGACGAATTCTTGCTGTTTTCTTCACCAACAATTGAGCAGACCGTCCCCCTGCTTCTTTTTTATGATAAGGGCAGAGGTGGTTACATGTATAAAATGTTATGGAAAAACAGAAATATTCGCTTTTACTTACTTGGGGGAGGCATTTCGAGATTAGGGGATGTGTTAACAGGAATGGCTTTCCTTTTCCTCGCTTATGAGATGACCAGTTCAAAGTTACATACAACGGGCATCGCTCTCGCTGAAACCATTCCCTATTTATTATTCGGGTTGATCGGTGGCGTGGTTGCTGACACTTTTCCTCGTAAAAAATTGCTCATCTCCCTCGATCTGCTCAGGGTTCCATTGATGCTTGCCGTGATAGCGTTGCATTATTTCAATGCTCTGACCTATCCTGCACTGATTATCATCAGCTTCTTAATCCAAACGATTGGCTGCTTTTTCAACCCTGCCCACCGCGCCGTCCTCCCGATGGTGACAAAGGATGATGAAAGGGCTTCAGCCAACAGTATGTATGACACAGTGACACGAGGTATTACGATCCTCACCCCTGTAATCGCTATATGGTTGTTGAATACATTCGGAGTGATTCACTTTTTCACAGTCGATGCATTTACTTACCTGCTCAGTGTGTGGTGTTTATCAAAGTTGTACTTAATAGAATCACCCGCACGAAAAAAAGCACTAGAAATGATGTTCATCTCTATCTATGAATTCGGTCTTTGGATAAAAAAAGCACCTACGATCCGTATGTTATTCCTTTTCACTTTCTACACCGTATTTTTGAACACCTGGGTGTGGCAGGTAGGACTATTGCTTTCCCTTTCTGAGTTGAGTCTACATAGTGAAGAACTATACAGTGGGATTCAAGGAGTATTCGGGGGAGTCGTCATCCTGACAAACCTTATACTTCCGTCTTTTATTAAGAACTTCAATCTGCGTCATTACTTGGTAGGGGCTCTGATCTGGGGATCCGGCATCTGTTACTATGGACTTTTCTATGAGGTAGAGCATTTTTTCATCGGTTGTATCCTTGTGGGAATCGGCCTCCCGATCGCCAGTCTCTCACGTGTCTATCTGATTCAAAAATACGTTCCTGAAAGCAAAATGGGGAGGGCGTTCAGTACAAATGCTGTCCTTCTTTATGCTTCCAACACCCTCTCATTAGTTTTGTATGGATTGCTTTCTACCTTTATGACCATACGCACGTTAATGATTGGTAGTGGATTGATGATCATGATGATAAGCATCACCTTCCTATTGATTCACCTTATGAAAGTGACGGAACTGCGTCGGCGTTTTATGGTACATTTTCTTAAATAGGTGGTTAAAAGCTGCGACATTAGCAAAACCATGCTTGATAGCAATAGACAAAATTGAATGCTCTGTAAAAATGATTTCCTGTTGACTGCGAAATAGTCTATATACTTGCAGCCATGAATAGGGGGATAATCCGGTCTCTTTTTTGAATGCATGGGCAAACTGGAACTTGTTCATTCGAGCAACCACAGCCATCTCATCTAGTGACCATTGCTGTATGTAACTTTCTTTAAGTGCAGAAACCACTCGATAGACCGGATCACTCCCTGAAGGGATAGGAAGCTCTTTCTGGTGTGAGCCTACCCCGTACTCGATCATGAGAATGGACAGTTGAACAAGACTATTTTCTAGAAAAAGGGCGCTCACTCCTTCTTTTTGCCTTGATAAAAATTCTCTCATGAAGGTCGCCCATTGGATCATCTGCCTATGCCGGTAGGAAACAGTAGAAAACTCTATATGCGTATGATGGATCCCCATTTTCTCGGCAGCTTCCTGTAATAAAGACGGGGTCAATTCTACGAGGAATTTTTCCTGTGTCGCTCTCAACTGTTTATGCTCTACTTTAGGATTCATAATGAAAAATTCCTCCTCACCAATGGACCGGTCACCATGATGGGTCTGGTATTCTCCTTTTCCATAGGGAGAAAAAATCAGTTTAAAACAGTCATCATAACGCCAGTCCCGTTCCCCCAATTGATCATGACGCTGTAAAAATAATCCTTGTTCATTTGTCCAGATCATTTCATCTCCCCCCTTTCTATTCCTGCTCAATGACCCTCCTATTTAAAGAAGGATGCAAATAAATAAAAGATGCTGCCGTTGCTACAGCTCCTCCCGCCCAGATTGTCACACCTGTCCCGATATACTCTCCAATCAACCCGGCAGCGAAAGCAGCAACCGGCATCAAACTCCATGTCATGAAGCGGCTCGTAGCCTGGACCCTTCCCAATAGATAGTCAGGAGTCAAATTTTGCCGTATCGTTACGATGCATGGGCTCTGAATCGCTGCACACATCGTTCCGACTGCGTTCATGATGGCCAGCCAATAAAAGGAATGAGTCAAACTGAACAAAATGATTGAAATTCCGCCAATCACACCCGCATTAAAAAGCAGCTGCCGATAGGAAAATTTTTTTCTAAGAATGGCCGCCATCATAGAACCGACCATCGCTCCTCCGCCACCGATGGATAACACCCAGCCAATTTGGACGGCTGTGAAGGAGACGGTCGATTTCAAGTGGACGACCATCATCGTCAAAAAAAGGGTCGTCCCAAAGATTGAAAAAAACATCCCCAAGTTTGTATATAAAATTGGTTTTTGTTGAATGACATAATTAAAGCCTTCTTTCATATCTTTCATGAGCGAAGGCCTCCCTACCTGTATGCGGGGGCTTTCAATATTCAAGGTCCATACCATCAGAAATCCAACGAAGAAACTGCCACTGTTGATCAACAAAGCAACCCCGGGATTGTACAAACTGACAATCAGGCCCCCTAAACCAGGTGCAAGAAATACGCCCGTATGAAAAATGCCGGTGTTCAATGAATTGACCAGAGGCAAATCTTCGCTGCGCACCAGCTTCGGAATGGAAGCGAACTGAGAAGTGTTATAGACTTGGCCGAGCACACCAACTATGAAGGCCCCGATATAAATGCCCCAAATCGGCAGCATCCCTAACAGGTAAACAACACCAAGGGTGCCTATAATCAAAAACCGGATAAAATCACAAAGCAGAAGAATCCGTTTCCGGTCAAATCGATCAGTCAGGACCCCCATAAGCGGTTGAAGCAAAACCGGAATTCTTTCCAGTGCTGCTACAATTCCCATACTTAACGGCGAACCTGTCAAAGCTAATACCATGAGCGGCAGTGCGATCAAATAAATTTGATCTCCGAAAAAAGAGACCAGATTGCCACCGATGAATCGGAATGCTTGGAAATTCCTTTTGAACGTAGGTTTTCCCTCTTCAGCGTTCACTCTCGCCAGCTCACTCATATCCCATCTCCAAGGTACGAATCCAGTTCTTCCTTAAGATTTTTCCACGAGTGAGGATTCACATGGTAGCGGGAGGCATGGTAAGAAACTAGACGAGCCGATTTCAACACCTTTAAATGATGGTGTACAGTCGTCTTCCCCATTCCGATTTCCTCCGTAACTTCCTGTAAGGTCCGGCTTTTTTCCACTAACATTTTCAGCATCCGCAAACGATTTTCATCCCCGAGAGCCTTATATTTCTGAACAAGCATGTGATCAGGTACATACGGGTCTTCTGGGTGGATGCTTTCATTAGCCACCGGGTAATAAAACACTTTTGCTCCAGCTAAGTCCGCTTCAACATTCCAGGGGCGGTAGATGAATTGAGGTATCATAATCACTTTATGAACACTAGGTTCAGGAAGGTAATTCACCCCATGGGTCGCCCATTCCACAAAAGCTTCCGGAGCTAGTTTCTTTGTCATTTTTCCCTTCGATAGAGCATCTCTTTTCAACATCTCTTCATAAAAGGTTTGATTAGGAAGAATGACACTTTCATACCACCCAGCCATCACTTCCTTCAAGTGCTGCTTCAAATGCTGGGTATTCACCTCGCAAATGTAACCGATGTAGGAGGGGAGAAATGAATTTTCTTCCGTTACTGCCTGGAGCCTTTCGACTGCCTTTCCTTCACCACTGGACGCAAGCTTCCGATCAGATTCATAAGCTTCCCCTAAGTATGGAATAGCTACCCACCTTAATGTCTCTTCTTCCAAATCCTCTACATAAGTAAGAAAAGCATCCAGACAATCGAAATCTTTCTCGTGCAAAAGTTGAAGCAGAGCCTTCCACGTGTTTTTCTTTTGGACATATTCCAAATGGGCCACCATTTCTTCTGAGAGCGAATCATTGATCGCTACCCACTGAGCTTCTGAATACTCCAAGGTATCTCTCAACCTTTGATTCGTGATGGCTGCTATGCCAAGAGCCGCTTCCCAAAGCAATGAGAATTTCACTTCAATTGTGTACGTCTCCCTCTTCTTTGTACCTGTAGAAAATAATTCCATATCATCACCTCTTAGTTTATATTCTATATTTATAGAATATAATATTCAACATATTTATAATTAAATTCAAAAAATTCACCCTCTTCTTTGGAATGGAGTGAATTTCCAAAATATGTTATACCTGAGGTGGGATTAATTGGATTGCATGCCGTAAGTGTAAGCAAGGCATTGGAAACCGAGTTTTTCTAATATGGGGCGACTCATCGGGCGTGCATCCACCGTCAGAAAAGAATAACCGTGCTCCTGTGCTTTCTTAGCTCTTATAGATATAAGTGCACGATAATACCCTTTTCCACGATAGGCCGGTCTTGTAGCCCCTCCCCATAAAGAAGCGAAACACGATTCCCTCTCGAAATACATCCAAGCTCCGCTCACAAGTTCACCCTTGTCATACACACCATAAAGATATAAAGATTCGGGATGATACTGCTTATCACGCCAGAGGCGTTTTCCAAGTTCGGAGTGATCTTCTCCCCAAATGTCATTCATCAAAAAAATGATGTCCTCCACACCAGCTTCTGATTGTATTTCAACGACCTGACTAAAGGGGGGGCTATGTAGTAACCCTGATGAAAGCTCCATCACCATCAATGCCTCTTCTTCCTCTTCCTCAAATCCTGCTTCTAAGAGTAAATCTTTTAATTCCTCCGGTCGATCATAACTGTATAACTTCCACTCGAATGACTGTCCTATTTCTTTAAAATACTCCAGTTCACTCAAAATCACTTCACGTGCGTTTTTCTCATTCAAATGAGAAGCGAGAATGAATCCTCCATCTTCGTATTCGGACACGTGTCTGACTACATACGGTGTAACTTCTCTTCGGAATCCCGTAGTATAGGCGTTCACACGAAGTTCATCATGAAACTTATTTAAAACTATATCCTTATTCATCCCAGGACCTCCCCTATCTAGCTTGTCATCCAAATTTTTTAGAATGAAACCCAGCATTATTCTCATTGAACATTCCAAAAGCTACTTGCTTAACCTCTTACCCCAGTTCGACCTGATTGCTTCAATGACCACTCCAGGTTTATCCCAGTGAAGCATATGGGTGGTTGAGGGCACTGCTTCCACCTTAGCTTTCGCCCTTACTTCGAAAATTTCAGCTGTATGTTTCCTCACTCTCTCCTGATCCACAGGAAGAGTCGCTCTTAATAACACTATAGAGGGCGGCAGCCGGGAATAGATAGTCTCCGTTTCATTTTTATGCATCGCTTTAATAATATTTTTTGCAGTCTCACCTGAAGCATGCCACGACACTCTTCCCTCATTTTCTTTACCTAAGTCTTTGACCGCTCTTTCCAAAAGAGCCGACCATCTCTTGTAAGCGGCCTTTTCTGAATCAAAAAAATCACGCCACGTATTAAACTGATAACCATCAAAATCATTTTCATAATAAGCAAGTTCATCTTCCAGTGACATTGTGCTCAACCGTTTCGTCTGATATCCTCCATCCAGCAGAATGGTACCTCTCACTTTTTCTGAGTGTTTCGCTAAATAAAACAAGGCTAAAAAACTTCCCCATGAATGGGATAAAAAGAAGAACCTTTCCAATCCAAGTTCCCTGATCACCTCATCCAACCAGTCAGCCATGGAAGGCATTTCATAGGAATTCTCTAACAAAAAAAGCTTGGTTTTCCCGTGACCCGGGGCATCGATAGAAATGATCCGATATTCTTCCTGCAGCTCTTCTGCTACTTCAATGAAACTCAGACTCGTGCTCCCTAACCCATGCAAGCAGAAAATAACAGGATTTCTTTCATGACCCCAAACTGTCACATGAACATGACTTTCCCCCACCTTTAAAAAATATCGCTCCACAAACATCTCCCTTTCACATCATTCTCTCCCCCTGCCCTCGTTTCGAAAGCCTTACTGAGGCACCCGCTTAATGTAAGCAAATGAGAAAAGAAAAAATAAGGGTGCCCCCAAAATTTGGTTCCACCATTATTGTAGCATTCATTCTCATTTGAATTGCCAAAAAAACCCACCTTTCATCCCGAAAAGGTGGGTTCTACATTATGATAAATTTTGACTCCAATCAACCGTTGCTTCACCTTCAAGGAAGCGCTCGGAATCCATTGCCGCCATACATCCTGTACCTGCTGCTGTAATCGCCTGGCGATACTTCTGATCCTGAACATCACCACATGCGAAAACACCAGGGATATTTGTATTCGTTGTACCTGGATCGACAAGGATATACCCTTTATCATCCATATCCAACTTCCCTTTAAGAAACTCGGTATTCGGATTATGACCGATAGCAACGAAAATTCCATCTGTCTCGATCAATTCTTCTTCTCCAGATTCATTATCTTTCACTTTAACGCCTGTAATCTTCATTCCATCTGACACCATTTCGACAGGTGTTTTATTCAACGCCCATGTCACTTTGTCATTGCCTTTCGCACGTTCTTGCATAATTTTAGAGGCACGCAGTTCATCGCGGCGGTGGATGACTTGAACTTCACTAGCGAATTTCGTCAGGAAGGTTGCTTCTTCCATCGCAGAATCACCGCCACCGATAATGACGACTTTCTTCCCTCTGAAAAAGAATCCATCACATGTAGCACATGTGCTGACTCCTTTACCCATATTCTCTTTTTCACCAGGGATCCCGAGGAGTTTAGCAGAGGCTCCTGTTGATATGATTAATGTTTCTGTCTCAAGTTCTCCTAACCCGTCTACTTGCAACTTGAATGGACGGCTTTCCACCTCTACATCCGTGACCCAGCCACGTTTGAAGGTGGCACCGAATCGTTCGGCTTGTTTTTTCATGTTATCCATCAATTCCGGTCCCATAATGCCATCTGGGAAACCAGGAAAGTTTTCCACTTCTGTCGTCAATGTCAGTTGGCCTCCAGGTTCCGGACCTTCAATAACGAGGGGCTCCATATTAGCGCGTGCTAAGTAAACGGCTGCAGTTAAACCAGCAGGCCCAGTACCTAGAATGATTGATTTATGTTTCATTGTTGAACCTCCTATTATCTTTACTGTTTGTTTAGTATGGCTTGCTTTTGCCAAGGTATAATCGCGACTTTCGATGCATGAGCGACTGTGCGTTGAACCCACTTGTTTTCAACTTGAGACTTCGCCTTCAACACAGGATCTGAAACAGGGACTACGGAAAGGGACTGATTCATAATCCACCACTTCGGATGCAGGTCGGCACGTTTCAAATCCAATTCCAGGCGTTCAGCTTCATAGACAGGTGTCGCTTCAGGAAGTGTCACAATCAATATATGGGTCTTTTCAGCATCTTTCAAAGCAGGCAGCAAGTTCTTCACGGATTCAGGCACATGCCCTGCACTCCGTTCAATTTCGCGATGTTAGGATAGCGTAGAATCCAACAAAAGCAATGTATGGCCTGTCGGAGCAGTATCAATGACGATATAACCTTCCTCCGAATGCATCACAACATCCGCAAACGACCGAAAGACAGCAATTTCTTCTGTGCAGGGGGAATCCAGATCTTCTTTTAAGTAGTTTAGTTCATCTTCGTTCAGCTCGTGACTCGTTTCTTCTAAAACAGATTCTCTATAAGCTTCCGTTTCTCTTTTCGGATCGATATTCGTCACTCGCAAAAGATCTGAGTGATTCTCAGTGAAAAGCCTACTTAAATGCTCAGCAGGGTCGGTTGTCGTCAAATGCACGCTATACCCTTGTTCGACTAAACTTAAGGCGACAGAGGCAGCCACCGTCGTCTTACCGACACCCCCCTTGCCCATTGTAAACACGAGCCCGCTTCCTTTTTCAGAAAGGTCACCTATAACATCGTCCATTTCGAATCCCTCGGGAGCTACTTCATGTGTATGAACAGCCTCTCTCCCATGCTTACCCGCCAGCCAGCACCTCAACTCACCTACACCGGTTAAAGATAACGTCTCAACTTTTTGTTCAATTATTTCTCTTATATTGCAAACCTTTGAATCCGTGCTTCAATCTCATCACGGACACGCTGGAAGAATGCCCACTTCTCTTCTTCTGTACCTTCTGCTTTAGCCGGGTCATCGAAACCCCAATGAAAACGTGTGACATGTGGAGGTGTCATCGGACACTTGTCGTTCGCGTCTCCACAAAGAGTAATCGCGAATGCAGCATTGTTTAAAGTATCAGGGTCGATGATATCAGACGTATGGTCAGTAATGTCGACATCCACTTCATTCATCGCTTTCACAGCATTCGGATTCAGCCCATGTGCTTCAATACCCGCAGATTTCACCTCATATTTGTCGCCTAGATACTTTTTACCGAACCCTTCAGCCATTTGGCTGCGGCAGGAGTTTCCTGTACATAGAAAGTAGATCACTGGTTTGTTAGACATGTTGAATTTCTCCTTTATTTTGGAATTAGATGATTAATAACCATAGATACAGCCCAACAAGGGTGATGAATAAAGTCGGGACTGTTAGAATGATTCCTATTTTAAAGTAATAGCCCCATGAAATTCGGAACCCTTTCATTGATAACACATGCAGCCACAACAACGTGGCCAATGAGCCGATCGGGGTGATTTTCGGTCCAAGGTCAGATCCGATGACGTTCGCATAAATCAGAGCCTCTCTCATCGTACCCGTGGTGTTCGTCTCAGCAATCGCAAGGGCATCGATCATGACAGTCGGCATATTATTCATGACAGAGGAGAGAATGGCGGCAATAAAGCCCATCGAAACCGTGGCAACGAACAATCCTTGGTCTGCCGTATATTGAATGACGCTCGCCAGGACATCGGTCAAACCGACATTCCGCAAGCCGTAAACAACCACGTACATGCCGATAGAGAAGAATACGATGGCCCACGGTGCACCTTTAATGACATCTCCAGTCTTAACCGCAGCACTTCTCCTTGCCATCAACAAGAAGAAGATCGCAACAATGCCAGCGATGATGGAAACGGGGATTTCTAAAGGCTCACTCGCAAAATAGCCTACCAATAAGACAAAGAGGACCCCCCAGGACATCCGGAACATTTTGTGGTCCTGGATTGCATCTTTCGGCTTTTTCAGCTGAGATAGATCATAATCATTCGGGATGCTCTTTCGGAAAAACAGGAAAAGAACAAGAATGCTTGCACCGAGTGAAAAGAAGTTCGGAATAATCATACGCGAAGCATACTCGATGAACCCAATATCGAAAAAGTCCGCAGATACGATATTCACCAAGTTACTCACAATCAAAGGGAGTGAGGTCGTATCAGCGATGAATCCACTCGCCATGATGAAGGGCAGAATCATAGCTTCCTTGAATTTCAAATTTCTCACCATCGCTAATACGATGGGCGTCAAAATGAGCGCCGCTCCATCATTAGCGAACAGAGCGGCCACAACAGCGCCAAGCAGCGTGACATAGATGAACATCCGCTTCCCATCCCCTTTGGCTACTCGAGCCATATGAAGGGCTGCCCACTCAAAGAATCCAATCTCATCAAGGATTAATGAAATGATGATAATGGCGACAAAGGCTAAAGTCGCGTTCCAGACAATATCGGTTACAGCAACTACATCTTGAAAGTCAACGACACCAAAAATCAATGCTAGAATCGCACCCGCACAAGCGGACCATCCGATTCCTAAATTTTTCGGCTGCCATATGACAAAGACTAGTGTAAGTATGAAAATAAAAGTGGCAATAATAGCTAAACTCAATACAATCCCCCTACATATCGCATTGGATGCGTAAGCCCGCCTTCTCCAACGCGGTTAATTTTTCTTTTTGGTCCGGTATTTGGTCCAGAACCTGCTGAATGATCGGATATGTTTCATGAGAAGTATTCAAAGAGTAGAAAATCCATTGCCCTTTCCTCTGCTCTTTTACAAGTCCAGCATCTCTCAATTTACGCAAGTGCTGACTGATGGAGGGCTGACTCATTTGTAATACTTCCACGAATTCACATACACAACATTCATTATCTTTCAACAACCCTAAAATCGTCAGGCGTGTTTTATCCCCTAGCAGCTTTAAGGTCTGGGCCGCCTGGTCCAATTCGATGATTGTTTTTTCCATATGATCACCTCTCTTCATCATAATATAAGTATATGCTTATATTTGCAAGTGAAAAATATAAAAAGCGACCCCACATCAAGTGGAGCCGCCCTTTATCGTATGTTATGCAATTTGTTTACATGCTTCTGCGCATTCATAACAAGCTTTTGCACAATCCTGGCAATGCTTATGATCATGTTTGTTGCATTCATCTCCACAAGCTTGGCAAATCTTCGCACAAACGCCTGCAAGTTCTGAAGCGAAAGGGGTGTTTCTCACTAATGCTTGCTCTAAGTATGCACAAATATCTGCACATTCACGGTCTAAGCGGATACACCCTGCCATCATCTTTGCATCTTCCTCTTCTAAACACGCATCATAGCAGTGGTTACAAGCGGCCATACAAGCGTGTAACTTTTCGATAAGTGATTGATATTTTTCATGTGCCATTATTAGACCCTCCTTGTAATTAGTTCTATTATTCTTTATCTCACTTATAGATGGTTCAAACCTATTTTAACCCATTTTATTCCTTTTACTCTTAAAGGACTAAGAACTAAGTACTGACCAACCCACTCTCTCTTGGGCGCCTGGATTTATACCAGTGCCAACATAAAATAAATATGATGATGGCATCAATTATATCCCCACCATAATACATAAGCACAGAACCCTTCTCTGCCTCATTTAGAGCCACTCCTGCAGGCGGATGGGCATAGATGAATTTTGACAGGATGCCGTGGGCAGCCAGTGCCAAAATAAGCACAATCGATCTATACATGTAAGATTTCCTATGCGGTATAGGGTCTATATAAATCATGGAAATTGTAAATAAATACCCTGCCAAGAAAACGTGGACATGTACGAAAATGTGAATCCATATGTTCTCATTCATCAGAGCATAAAGGTCTGTTGTATACAGCACCCAAAGACCGCCTACATTCATAATCGAAGCAGTCACCGGATGGGTGAAAAATTGTGAATATCGGCTTCTCAACACCCTTGTGACATACCTTGCACTCGAAACACTTAACGTCCGTAATATAAGAGTCATCGGTGCGGCTAAAGTTAATAGCAAAGGTGCAAGCATTCCCAGCAGCAGATGAGTGACCATATGCATTTCAAAATCTTTATGAGCTAGATCAGCCAAAGGACCAGCAACTGAAACTATAGCTAATAGCATGCCGACAATCCAACAAAGGCTTTTGTGTAACGGCCATTTCTGTGAACGACGTACTGAAAGAAATACCATAATCAAATACGCTATAAGCCCCACTAAAAAAGGGAAACTCAAGAGAGGCTGAGAAATCAAACCTGCCTTCGATTCTGGGTTCATTACATGGATATGTGATAGTAAACCATTGGTAATCAAGACTCTTTCGCTACTTTCCTCTTAACAGGAAAAACGAGTGTCATTCCTATAATGATCATGATAACGGCCAAACCATTCCACACCAGGTCATAAACGATTACATTTTCTACGTAGCGGATTTGATGGAGTCTCATGAGCTTATGTTGGATGATACCATCATAAAATTGGAATCCACCGGCGCCCAGCAGTAATCCGCCCCACCATTTCTTCATCCACAAAGCGGACCGCCTCCGTAAATCGGCAAGCAAAAACAAGCCACCAATAGTCGCAAACCAACTGAAGGCATGGAAAAGTCCATCAGAAATCAATCCGACATCAGTTGTAGACTGATCATAAAAATGGTGCCAACGCAGCAATTGATGAAATACGGTTTCATCAATAAAAGCAGCCAGCCCGATTCCAAACAAAATACTCGACCACAAATTTTTCTTTAACACAGCAGAACCATTTAATTTATTCCACTTGTTTGAGTACATTTGATTCATCGTCACTTGCACCCCTTTCCGTCCTGTTTTATCTATTTTCATCCTTCCCTTCCGTCTCCCAATATAAACGAGGGATACCATTTACTGGTTATCCTCCCCTTCCCTGTGGCTGGATGATTCAATTTCATGCCAGTATTTGATCAAACCTGAATCTGCGACTTTTCTGTTTCTAAGGGGGCTAAGGAAAACGTAGGGTTTAACAAACCGCATTTGCTCCGATAAAATTATGAAACCGTACTGATTGAGAGTTTAAAGGCATTACACTTCAAACCAAGATAGATAACCATACTTGATGGGGGCTTCCTCATATAATAGTAATGATTATACTTCACAATTGGAGGGGAAGGTCATATATAGGAGATGGGATCCTTATCGAAAGCCAGGCTTTTGTATTTTCCCTGGTTATAATTACTGTGGACCTGGATGCAGCGGTCCGGGCGCTCCCGCGAATGCGGTGGATGCCGCATGTAAAGAACACGATGAATGCTACCGGTATTATGGAGATTATTGCGCTTGTGACACAGCATTCATCAAGCAGTTGGAAATGCTGCAGAATCCCTATACAATAGAAGGCAGACATGCTCGAACTATGTATAAGTATATGAAGATGCAGCGTTTTTTCACTTGTGCTTTTTAAAAGAAGGTCCAGCAAAATGTGCCTTCTTTTTTTATGCTTTTGTACGCATTCATAAAATTATCAATTATAATAAGGGTACCTTCACTTTTCAAAAAGGAAATATGTGCTTATAATAGTCAACAGCACGCTTTATTTTCCCTTGCTTTGTCAACACGAGAGGATGTATAACTCAAAATGAAATTCGAAGAAAGGTTTGACTGGCAACTCTTCTTTATTATTTGTTGCTTCATAGCTGTCAGTGCAGTTGCCCTTTTCAGTGCCCAGCAGAGCACTCAATATAATGATAATTTCGTACTTAAACAACTACTTTGGTATGGCCTCGGGGGCATCGTCATTGGCTTCATGCTTTTCGTAGATCCCGAAGACTTCAAAAAGATTAGCTGGTACCTCTATGCATTCGGTATCCTCTTATTGGTTGTCCTTATCTTTGCACCACCATCCATCGCCCCTGTCATCAAAGGGCAGAAAAGTTGGTTCGTCCTTCCTGGACTAGGTTCCCTCCAACCGGCAGAACTGATGAAATTATTCACGATATTGGTGCTCGGTCGAATTGCCGTCAATCATAATGCAAAGCATGCATCGACTTTCAAGGCCGATCTCATGCTCCTCCTGAAATTAGGCGCGGCCACGGCTTTGCCATTGCTGCTGATCATGCAGCAGCCGGATTTAGGGACAGGACTTGTATTTATAGCCATTTTAGCAGGATTTGTTCTCGTATCAGGGGTCCAATGGAAGATCATTTTACCAATATTCACCGTCATATCAGCCGCGGGGACAGGCCTGATATGGCTCGCAATCAAAGCACCGCAATTACTTGATAAATACTTAGGAGTCAAAGAGTATCAGCTTGGACGAATTTATTCCTGGTTCCAGCCAACGAAATATGAAGACTCTTCAGGGTATCATTTAGTCAAAGCCATGAGGGCTATCGGCTCTGGTCAACTTTATGGAAAAGGGTTCGGCGAGCGGGAAGTCTACTTACCTGAAGCACAGACAGACTTCATTTTCAGTATCATAGCTGAAGAATACGGCTTCCTTGGTTCCTGTATCGTCATCTTCCTGTTCTTTTTCTTGATTTACAGGTTCACTACGATCGCTTTCAAGGCAAATAGTCACTACAGTTCTTACGTTATGGTCGGAATCATCGCTATGATCGCCTTCCACGTTTTCCAAAACATCGGTATGAGTGTCCAACTGCTACCGATCACAGGGATTCCGCTCCCTTTCATTAGTTACGGTGGAAGTGCCTTATTAGGGAACTTGATGGCATTAGGTATTGCGTTTTCCATTTCCTATCACCACAGGACTTATATGTTTGGCGAATAGATAGACATCTCAACATGAAAGTCAGAACTAGATGTCTCTTAAGCTGAATTTAAGGAACGCCATATTTGGGGCGTTCCTTTTTTGTATCCTTATAAAAAATACACTCTTTTTCCGGGTATGAAAAACTATGCTGGTAGGACCAAGTGCGTGTGCACCTCGGTAAGCATAAAAAAACGAGCGCTTGGATATTACACCCAAGCGCTCTATTTCCTTATTGACGTATTGAACTGTCAGCCGTTAGTTAAGAGTATTCACTTATTACTTGCTTAGTTTGAATGTTTCAGTATTACCATTCCATTCGACTGTAACTTCAACCTCAGTGTGTTCGGAAACCTTGTAATTCGTAGGATTAGCTGTATCGCTATCTATAATAATACCGTTTTCCTTTAATGTGACGCCACCCCTGCTAAAACTTCCAACACTATCCACTTTGTAAGCAATTGGTCCAGCACCGTTCACATCATCTCCCTTATATTTCAATACAAGGTCATGGGTTTCATAATCATCACTGGTTTGATTAACTTTTAAGTCAGCTGACCAATTTTCCGTCTCGCCAGAAAAATTAAAAAGTCTGCGTGCTACAAGCCCCTAGTAGTAGTAATAAAGATATCAATACTACTGAAAGTCTTCCGGTCATATAACACCCCTCCAAATTTTCAACAAATCTGCTCTGTTAGTAGCAAAATAAATTTTCACTCACATCTCAGTCGTTTTACCATAATATTCAAAAACCTGGGATGAACCCGAAATCTGAACAAAAAAACTGACACCCTCTTTTGGATGTCAGCTTTATTATATTTACTCTACTGTTACACTCTTAGCTAAATTACGAGGCTTATCGACATCACAATCACGGTGGAGAGCAGCATAATACGAAATCAACTGCAATGGAATGACAGAAACAAGGGGAGCCATCAAGTCATGGACTTGTGGAATGACAAAAGCGTCACCTTCCTTGTCTAAGCCTTTCATGCTGATAATCATGCTATTCGCCCCACGCGCTTCTACCTCTTGGACGTTTCCACGAATGGAATAGTTCACATTCTCTTGAGTAGCTAAAGCAACAACTGGTGTACCTTCTTCAATCAAAGCAATGGTACCATGCTTCAGTTCTCCACCAGCAAAACCTTCAGCCTGGATATAAGAAATCTCTTTCAGCTTAAGAGATCCTTCCAACCCTACATAATAATCAATGCCGCGGCCGATAAAGAAGCAATTACGTGTCGTAGAAAGGTAATTACGAGCCAATTCTTCCAGCTGTTCCTTTTGATCGGTCATTGCTTCCATAGTGGTTGCTACGATACCAAGCTCCTGCATTGGATCGAAGTCAAGTTCGATACCTTTTGCACGTGCAGTATCGACAGCTAAAATTGCAAGAACAGCCATTTGAGCTGTATAAGCTTTCGTTGAGGCTACTGCAATCTCAGGGCCTGCATGTAGGTGCATCGTGTAATCAGATTCCCGGGAAAGGGTGGATCCAGGTACGTTTGTAATCGTAAGCGCTGGATGACCAAGTTCTTTTGTTTGAACAAGTACTGACCGGCTGTCTGCTGTTTCGCCACTTTGAGAAATATATACAAATAGTGGTTTGTCAGAAAGAAGCGGCATGTTGTATGAGAATTCACTGGCTACATGTACTTCAACTGGGATGTTCGCCAATTTTTCAATGAACTGTTTACCTAGTAGTCCAGCATGGTAACTTGTGCCCGCCGCAATTATATATATACGGTCACAGTCTTTCATTGCCTGACGAATCTCCGGATCCAGTTTAATCTCATCGTTCTCATTTTGATACTTTTGAATGATTTTACGAATAACAAAAGGCTGTTCATCGATTTCCTTCAGCATGAAGTGGGGGTACGTACCCTTTTCGATGTCGGTCGTATCCAATTCGGCTGTGAATGGATCACGGGAAACCGTAGTACCATCAAGCATTTGGATTTCAACACCATCGCGTTTAACGATTACCGTTTCTTTATCCATCAACTCCAAGAATTGATCCGTTACATGAAGAGCAGCCATTGAGTCACTTGCTACAACGTTGAAGTCGTCTCCAAGACCGATCAGCAATGGACTCTTATTCTTCGCCACATAAATCGTATCTTCATTTTCACGGTCAATCAATGCGATCGCATAAGAGCCTGTCAGAAGTTCAACTGCTTTACGGAAAGCCGCTGCAACATCATTCAACTCATTGTTCAACACTTCGATCAATTGGACGATGATTTCTGTATCTGTTTCACTCTTGAATTCGACCCCGCTCAAATATTCGTCACGTACATCCACGTAGTTCTCGATTACACCGTTGTGGACGATCGTAAAACGGCCTGTTGTGCTTTGATGAGGGTGGGCATTTTCTTCACTCGGAACTCCGTGAGTTGCCCAACGCGTGTGCCCGATTCCCAGTGTCGCTTTTACATTTTCATCTACAGCTTCTCTTAAAGATGCAATACGGCCTTTGACTTTCGTCACTTGAACCCCATCTTTATTAAGCGTGGCAATTCCCGCAGAGTCGTAACCCCTGTATTCGAGCTTTCCTAATCCATTCAATAATATCTCTTTCGTATCATCTTGTCCTATATATCCTACAATTCCACACATTACTGTTGTCCTCCTTAATCTCTGAAAGGCAGGGCAACGAATAAGCCAAATTCTACAGGGGCTATTCATTGCCCCTCTCCCGTTGATTCTCTAATTTTAATCACTTTGTTCGAATGTGTTGTTCAAAGAGTCACCTCTTTGGTTTACATTTGAACGTGCGGTTGAAGTGTAACAACCGGGAGGCATCCGCCGAAAACTCGATGAACCTCCACCTCGTCAACTGTGCAGTATTTCGTCCGATTCACACAGTCCTGGCGCTTTTTTTAAATTAACAACATCGAGCCTCCTAAATCTCTTAAAATAAAGTCCTTTTCTCTTGTTTACCGGATGATAATAGAATTAAACATCCTCTCCCCAAAAAAACAAGGACATTTTCCATTTTACCTGAGTCCTGTGGAAGCGGTCAATAAAAATTAACACCGTCATGGAAATGTAAGGACCCTGTAATAAGATATGCGCAGATCTCAACACTGTGCGACCTGCGCTGTTCCTATCTTATTCTTCCATGCCAAGCTCTTCTTCAACTACTTGTACGACTTTATTGACATACGTTTCGCATTGCTCTTCCGTAGGTGCCTCTACCATTATTCTTACAAGAGGCTCTGTTCCTGATGGTCTAACCAATACTCTTCCACTATCGCCCATTTCCTCTTCTACAGCCTGGATAGCTTCTTGGATTCGGGGGTGCGTTTGCACTCTGTTTTTATCGATGACACGGACATTTTTCAGCACTTGCGGGTATTTCTCCATTTCAGCAGCCAGAACAGACAAAGGTTTGCCTGTTTCTTTAATGACATTTACAAGCTGGAGTGCTGATAACATCCCATCTCCCGTTGTATTATGGTCAAGGAAAATGATATGACCGGATTGCTCCCCACCGAGGTTGAAACCGCCACGGCGCATTTCTTCCATTACATACCGATCACCGACAGCAGTTTTATCACTCTTCATACCATTCGCTTCTACAGCCTTGTAAAACCCGAGGTTACTCATAACTGTTGACACGACAGTAGAGTGATTCAACGTTCTGTTGTCATTCATATGCTTAGCGCAGATGTACATGATTCTGTCCCCATCCACAATGTTTCCTTTTTCATCGACCGCAATTAAACGGTCCCCATCACCATCAAATGCAAGCCCGATATCTGCTTTTTTGTCTTTTACAAGTTCTTGAAGTGCTTCTGGGTGCGTAGAACCTACTCCATCATTTATGTTCAACCCGTCTGGAGATGAACCAATAGAAGAAATATCCGCTTCCAGATCAGCAAACAAGTGGGAAGCTAAGGATGATGTAGCCCCATGAGCGCAGTCAAGAGCTATGTGCAACCCGTCAAAATCGTAGTCGACGGTTTGTTTCAAATGTTGTAAGTACTTCTGACCACCTTCGAAGTAGTCATTGATTTGTCCAAGGTCTGAACCGGATGGACGAGGGAGATTATCTTGTTCGGCATCAATCAATGCTTCAATTTCCTCTTCTTGTGCATCCGACAGCTTAAACCCATCAGGCCCGAAGAATTTAATTCCGTTATCTTCTACCGGGTTGTGAGAAGCAGAAATCATAATCCCGGCTTCTGCTTGAAGTGCTTTTGTCAAAAAGGCGACGCCCGGAGTTGAAATGACTCCAAGACGCATCACTTCTGCACCAATGGAAAGCAACCCTGCTGCTAAAGCCCCTTCCAGCATTTCTCCTGAAATTCGTGTATCGCGACCAATGAGAATTTTAGGTCTCTCTACTCCTTTTGTAACGACATACCCGCCATATCGGCCTAATTTAAATGCTAACTCAGGAGTCAGTTCTTTATTGGCGACACCGCGAACTCCATCTGTTCCGAAATATTTACCCATATTCAAATGACCTCTCTTTCAATTCTGTCCATTTTTTACTTTAAAGTTATTCGGTTCATTTATGGTTGTTCTGTCTCAGTTTCCTGATTACTAGATCCTTCAGCATCAGGTTCATCTACATCTATTTGTACTTCTATTGTTTCCGGACTGACAGAAGTCACTCCTTCCGGTAAGGGGATGTCTACGTTAACGGTTTGATCTTCCGTCACATCAGTGATGTCTACCGGGACTTCAGGCAATTCTTCAATATCCTCAAGAACATCTCGCGGCCCGGAAACAGTTACCCCTTCCGTCTCGGTAGTCACTGACTCTACAAGCACTCCTTCTGGTGCTCCACCTTGAGGGGCGACATTCAATGAGAGCTCCTTCGTTCGTTCTATTACTGGTACCGTAACATTTACAGCAGTAGGGTCAACAAGAACGTTCAATTCATTCCCTTGATTGTCATAGACTTTCACAGGAGCTTCCTGTTGTTCTATGGTCTCTGTAGCAGAACCTACATCGATAATCGCTTTAACCGAAGCGACCCGTTCGATGACAGAAGATGCTCCGGTAATGGAAACCTCTGCTGGACGTACTTCCGGCTCCCCTAATTCCAAGTTATCCTTAAGGCTGCTTTCGTTGATATAATCTATATTAACTTCAAAATTTTCGGTAACTTTTTCTTCGATCGTCACTTCAATCATCTTTGGTTCAAGTGTGACCGCTAATTGATTGGAAATCCCTGAGTGTTGTAGAGAAACCTCATGCGTACCCGGGCCAAGCCCATTCAAGTCTGCAAACACGTTAAAGTTTTTTTGTCGCGCTGCAGGGGCTACAGCTCCAGCAGGACCCTCTACTGTCACAGAAACCTCCTGTGGTATACCACTTACAACATATTCTTCGCTATCAAAGCGAATTTCCAATGGAATGTTCTCCATCACTTCCATATCCGAGGAGGTTTCATTAAAGAACAAAGAATCAGAATCCATGTTATTATCCACGTTCACCGTCACCCAAAGCAATCCAGCTAAAATAAGGGAGATGATCCGTATGAACCACACGCTCTTCAGCCAATTATCCATTCTTTTTCCCCCTCCAGTTCCAGCTCTTCACCGCAGGGGAGGCATAGTCCAATTCTGTACGAAGCATCTCTTCTAATTTAACTTGATCAAGATCGCGGTGGAGTTCGCCGTTTTTTGTACAGGAAATAGCTCCTGTCTCCTCTGACACAACAATCGTCAACGCATCAGTGACCTCACTGATTCCCATGGCAGCCCTGTGCCTAGTCCCGAGTTCCTTGGAAATGAAAGGACTTTCGGAAAGAGGTAAATAACAAGCAGCCGCTACGATTTCATCTTTTTTAAGTATAACCGCCCCATCGTGGAGAGGTGTGTTCGGAATAAATATATTTGTGAGTAGTTCACTCGACAAATGTCCTCCCACACGGATACCTGTTTCTACATAGTCACCCATGCCAGTATCCCGTTCAATCGTAATTAAAGCACCAATTCTACGTTTTGCCATATAATTACAGGATTTAATGATCGCTTGCAAAGATTTTTCCGTATCCTCTTCTTCTGAATTGTTCCTACTGAAGAAACTGCCGCGTCCAAGTTGTTCTAAAGCTCTGCGGAGTTCAGGCTGGAACAAGATGATGATTGCAAGGAAACCCCACGTAATTGCTTGTGACATCAGCCACCTTAATGTGGTCAGTCCAAATAAATTACTCAATAACCAGATTCCTAAAATGACGAAGATCCCTTTCAAGAGTTGAACAGCCTTCGTCCCCTGAATTAGCATGATTAATTTATATACAACAAACCAGACAAGGGCGATATCCACAGTAATTAAAAAGTAATCTAAAACATCCAATCCCCCATCAAGCATGCCTACACTTCCTTTTAAATAAGAATAAAGCCTTGGATAAAAAATTCACCTATTCCATTATATCACACAACTATTTCCTAACATATGAGAAGATTAACCCTGAAAAGAGCCGAAATCACACCCGTCACCCAAATGTTTTGAAAAAGCAGAAGCTTAAGCTGTTCACCCCTTCGTACGAGCGAACTTCAGCCGACAATTCCAATTGCCGGGACACCAAAAAAGCAGGACGACCTGGGTCATCCTGCTGAAATCTTTACTCTTCTGATTCAAAAGAGAAAATATCTGTTACCGTATTCTTCGTATGATACCAAATCCATTCATAGATTTGATTGACTTCTGTCAATTCACCGGAATAAGCACGGAGGTTATTACGGTCCAGTTCGTCATTAAATTCTCCTTCGGGGGTTTCATCAATGATATCTCCATTGATAATCGTAACATCTCCATCGATTTTCCCTTCAATCTTCAAATCACCATTCCGAACGACTAAGTCCCCCGTGACAGTGACCCCTTCAGGAACAATGACAGTGTGATCTCGTATTTCTAAGTTTTCTTGTTTCGACACTGTCATTTGCTGATCCTGATTCCAAGCTGAGAAGATGCCACTGAACATTAAGATGAAAAATATAGCTGCCGCAGTCAGAACCGGATGTCTCTGCAGTTTCCGTATATAGTTCCTTCTTTTCTTCTCTTTCGGCAACTTATCCATGACATTCGCCGTAAATCTAGGCGGAGCTGTCACAGGAGTTGTATTGGTTATAAGCGTCGTCGTCCTTTTCAATTCGTGAAAATGATTCTGGCAGGATATGCAAGTTTGTAAATGGTCTCTCAGTCGTCTCTCTTCTTCTTTATATAATTCCCCATCCAAATACTTATGCATGAGTGTAACAGCTTCTTTATTGCAATTCATTCCCTCTCAACTCCTTCACACATGTCGAAGCCTCTTACGTAATGCTTCTCTGCCACGATGCACCCTCGTCTTCACCGTTCCTACAGGAATATCCAGTATTTCTGCAATTTCCTGAAGAGCCAGCTCATCCAAGTAACGAAGAACAATGACACTCCGATACTTAGGTGGCAGTGCTAAGATCTCTTTATGGATGTATGTCTGCAACTCAAGGCTTTCGACTTCTTCTTCAGGTAAAGCCTGCTCAGCAGCTAATTGAGAATACATATCCAATCCATCCGTTCCACGCACCTCTGCATCCAGATGATAATCCGGTTTTTTCTTCCTGATACGATCGATCGATAAGTTCGTCGCAATTCTATATAACCACGTTGAGAACTTCCGTCGTTCATCAAAAGTATGGAGGTTTGTATACGCACGAATAAAAGCTTCTTGTGCAAGATCCTCTGCTTCATAGGAGTTACCAATCATGCGAAGGCAAATATGATATACCTTATTTTGATAAAAAGAAACTATATCTTCAAATGCAGATTGGTCTCCCTTTTTTACCTCTTTTATTTTTTGCTTAATCATCGTTTCCATCTGCTATACCTCCGCTATACTTGCGGTCGATATCCTTTACGGATGAACTCGCCCAAAAGTTTCAAAAAAATATTTTTTATCTAATATAAGTTTAACTTTTTTTAGTATCGGTTATAAAGCTGTAAATGTAAAAAATTTCATAGGAGGACGAATTAATATGAAGCGAGTGACATCTTTGACGAAAGAAATCGAAGCTTGCCGATTGGAAATGACGCGTTTAGCCCGCCTCCATAAGCTGAGTTCACCTGAAGTCGTCCGTATTAGTGTGAAGCTTGACCATCTGTTGAATGAATACGACGATCTAAAACAAGAAAAACAGCAACCTACCTTAAAAAAGGCAAGTTACTGTTAACCATATAGATTCTTATTTCAAACTTTCTCCAAATAATGAACCCATCAAGCCCACCGCTACACTAGCGGTTTTATTTTTTTCATCTAAGATCGGGTTCACTTCCACAAATTCGGCAGAAGTAATCATTTTAGACTGATATAGCATTTCCATAGCCAAGTGGCTTTCACGATAGCTCAGTCCGCCCATAACAGGTGTCCCTACACCCGGAGCATCGCTTGGATCCAATCCATCCAAATCAAGGCTTAAATGGACTCCATCGGTACGATCTTTCAAGTAATCCATGGTTTCTTCCATTACCTGAGTCATTCCCATGCGATCCACTTCATGCATGGTATAAACCTTGATACCTTTTTCTTCTATCAGAACTCTCTCTCCTTCATCTAAAGAACGCGCTCCGACAATAACAATATTTTCAGGTTTGATCTTCGGTCCGCCTCCAAAAATACCAGTCAGTTTTTCATGGCCAATTCCTAAACTGACTGCTAATGGCATTCCATGGATGTTACCAGATGGGGAACTATCTCCTGTATTTAAATCTCCATGAGCATCATACCAGATGACACCGAGGTTTTCATAATGTTTCGCTATTCCAGCAAGTGTTCCCATAGCAATGCTGTGATCACCGCCAAGGACCAGGGGAAAGCGTTTGCTTTCAACGACTTCATCTACCTTCTCTGCTAAACGGCGGCTGCCCTCAACAATTTCATTCAAGTTCCTTAAATTATCCTGTTTCACTTCCATTTTCTGTTCTGGACGAGGAATCTCAATGTCCCCTAGATCTTCAATATCATATTGTAATTGTTCTAGACGTTCAACCATACCAGCATAGCGAATGGCACTCGGTCCCATATCTACACCTCTGCGCATTTGACCAAGATCCATCGGGACACCAATAACTGAAAGTTGTTTATTCATTAAAGTTCCTCCTTTTTTTCACTACTATAATTGTATCCGTTTTTATGGAGATGACTCAACTGGACATCATTGTGTATATATATACGATATACAGGACGAAAACAGGGCTGTTCATGCATGTTTACAAGCTTTTTCAAAAGGAGCGGAAAATATTATTTAGTTTACATATTAAAAAGTCAGTTACAACAAAAGGAATGCTTATTATATGAGAGCTGCACCTCATTTCCTCATGATCCCCAAGGCATTTTTAAAAATAGCAATACTTCCTGCCTTTGCCTAAACCAAAAACCCTGACATGAGTTCATGTCAGGGTTTTTATCTGTATTGAATTACCAGGTAGTCATAGTGTCATTAATAATATGTATTGGTGGAGCCTAGCGGGATCGAACCGCTGACCTCCTGCGTGCAAAGCAGGCGCTCTCCCAGCTGAGCTAAGGCCCCGTCTGGAGCGGGAGACGGGATTCGAACCCGCGACCCCCACCTTGGCAAGGTGGTGTTCTACCACTGAACTACTCCCGCATATGCAATTATTAAAAGATGAGCCATGAAGGATTCGAACCTTCGACCCTCTGATTAAAAGTCAGATGCTCTACCAACTGAGCTAATGGCTCCTTATATAAATGAGAGGCTGTTAGTTTAATAAAATCATTTCAAATATTTCCTTGAATATCTATCCCAAGGCATAAAAAAATGGCTGGGCCAGCTGGATTCGAACCAGCGCATGACGGTACCAAAAACCGTTGCCTTACCGCTTGGCTATGGCCCAACAGTTACAAAAATAGTATATACCATCTCATTGAGTTTATACACATTTATATTTTATTTCATAAAAATAAGCTGAATATAAGGATATCAGCCGCATATGATCATTTCAAAAATAAAATGGTGGAGGGAGTAGGACTCGAACCTACGAACCCGATGGGAGCGGATTTACAGTCCGCCGCGTTTGGCCAACTTCGCTATCCCTCCACTTTAAAAATTACAGTGGTGCCGGCCAGAGGACTTGAACCCCCAACCTACTGATTACAAATCAGTTGCTCTGCCAGTTGAGCTAGGCCGGCCAATTATGAAATTGATGGTGGAGGATGCAGGGCTCGAACCTGCGACCCCTTGCTTGTAAGGCAAGTGCTCTCCCAGCTGAGCTAATCCTCCATGTAAGTGGTGACCCGTACGGGATTCGAACCCGTGTTACCGCCGTGAAAGGGCGGTGTCTTAACCACTTGACCAACGGGCCAATATGTAGCTTTTTGTCGTTTTTTTGTTTCTTTTCAATCTGACAAATATCATTATATACAATATACCAGCAAATTGTAAAGGGAAATCTTAAAGTCTATATTTTCAAACTATTCGTTTCATAGAATTCATTAAAATGACCCGCCAAAATTAATTTGGCGGGCTTTTAAAATTTATTCCTGGTTAATATATAGCTTACCTTCAGCGGCTTCTTCAGCCACATTACCAAAAGCATCTTCTGCCTTCACTACGATTTCAGCTCCTTCAACCTCTAAATTAGAAGTCGCCGTCCAATATCCTACATAATGTCCTTCTCCCATCTCCATCATAGGAAGCTCTGTAGCTTGATCAGAGAAAATAGAGAAATTGGTCAAAGGCATCTTAATATAGAATGTGGCATCCAATCCAGGTTCAGAGTCAAATTCAATCATTACACTCTCACCAGACTGTAAAGATTGATCCTGTTCCGGATTCAACGCTGTAATCTCGGGTGCTGAATAATCCGCTTCAATAGTGAGCTCTTCTATCATATTGTTACCGGCTTCATCTAAGGCTTCTACTTCTATAATGTTTTCACCTTCATTTACAATCAAACGTTTACTGAAGGTTCCATCTTCACTAACGTCTGCCTCCTGACCATTAACCAGCACTTGATCAAGAAATTCTTCGTTTACCATCCCTTCTACCGTTGTTACTTCTTTGTTGATTTTTTCTCCATCTTCTGGAGAAGTAATCGTAAGTTCAGGGTTCATTTGATCCAATGTGATTACAACAGGTGCTGAAGGGTCGGTATTACCATTATCCGTTACAGTTATGGTAGTAAGTTCATTCGCACCTTCATCCAGCTCGATGTCAGCAGCAAATTTCCCTTCTTCCGTTACTTCGACCTCAGCCACTTCATCTTCCCCGTTGTATATGACAACAGAAGTTGACGGAGAACCGCTGCCTTCCACTGTTACCGTTTCTTCATTCGTGAATGATCCATCCGCTGGTGATTCAATAACAGGCGCTTCTGCCTCATAATCTACAGTAGCACGAATCATATAGTTCCCTTCTTCACTTGGAGAAGGGCTCCACGTTCCGCCTACCTGTTGCCAGCTCCGGCCTGCATTCTCCCCATTTTCATCTGTTGCAAGAGCTGGGGTGTTCGGATTCGCATGTGTTTGAATATAAACCATGTAGAAATCGTCATCCACGACAATCCCTTCATTGGATAGGTCCACATCTGTCCATTCTCCATTACGAAGTGCTTCCGCCTCAATCGGTCCCGCCAACTGTTCCCCTGGCGCCCCATCTGTACCGCTTGAGTCATACACAGCTACTGCAAACTCTGTACCCCCTGGTACTGGAAAGTCTTCTCCCCAAAATCTGAATAATCCTCCTGTTACTAATGCTGAAGACTGCCCCTCAGCTAAGGACATTTTTACGGCCCATGCATTACCAGCGTCGTAGAAAGCACGAGCATTTTCAGCTGTACCGTCGTCATAACCAATTTCTCCAGGGAAGCCAATGAATGGTTCTAACTCAACATCCACCGTAGCTGTTTCATTTCCTACTACAGTTACGGTTGCTTCCGCTCCTTTATAATTGGGAGCCCTTACCTCTAGAGTATAGTCACCTTCATAGGCTGTCAGTGAATATACACCATCTTCATCTGTCACAGCCGGAGTGACGGCAGCATCTTCCTCAACATAGACAGTTGCTCCTTCTATAGGTTCCCCTGTTCTTTCATTCGTCACTGTACCTGTGACTTCCCCAGAAGGTGTAGGTTCCAGGGTGAAGTTAGCGTTAACCCGTCCATCTTCAGGAACTTCAACCTCCTCAGTACTTGACTCGTATCCATAAGCTGAAGCTTCTAAAGTAAAGTCACCTGCTGCAGTTAAAATTCGGTAACTTCCATCTGATGGATCTGTTGTTACTGATTTTTCTGTTTCCAGAACAGTTACAGTTGCTTCAAGTGGTAAAACATTTGGACTAATAGGTGAAGTATCTACTTTTCCTGTTTGCATCAACGGCCCCTCGACGTTTTCAAAGGTACCTGGGAAAAGACTCTTAGACTTCACTGCTTTTTTCTTATTCTTTGATTTAGAATCCTTAGCATCTGCTTTTGCTCCTGCCTTCTTGTCAGCTTTTTTCTCATTGGACTTATGAAGTTTTGCAGAGCTGTCTGAAGAGTGGTCTGTAATAGCAACATCATCAATATACCAGCCATCTTTCACTACGCTCAGGTCTGTTTCAACATGAAAACCAACATAAACGGTTTGACCCGCATATTCGGATAATTCAACTTGTGAATCCACCCAATCGCCTGACTCATTATTAAACTCGGCCAATTGTTCCCAGTTTTCATTATCAGTGGAAACAACCACATGTCCATAATCATAATTTCTTTCTAATTGATACCACGTCTTAAATTGAAGGAAAGATTCGCCTTCTGGGACTTCAACTGGCGGAAGTCTTAACGTCATATCGGCATCTGATTCGTAGGTGCCATCAAGATTTGTAGCATAAACTTTTTCACCTGAAGCTGCTCCCTCAGGTCCGGATACAGGTACTCCCCATTCCCAGGAATTACTTTCGCCAAAAGATACCCAGCCAGCAGGTGTTGTCTCAAAGTCTTGTGAATAACCGACTGTGATCCCATCTTCCAATGTTACGCTATAAATATCTGACTCCACTTCATTGCCACCGAAATCAGTGACAAAAAGTTTATACTCAAGCATATCACCATTTAAGTCTTCACCTGGTATGGAAGCTTGATATGTCCCACTCTCATAGCTGCCCTCGATCAATTCTCCATCGACTGATTGCCATTCTTGACCATCCAGGCTGTATTGAACTTCGACATTGTCAACACTTACGTTATCAGAAACGTCAGCCACAATCGGCAGCTCCAGCCCCTTATAAGACTGTTCTACTGGCTCATGTTCAATCACCGGGGCTTCTGTATCCTCCCCGTCTTGATAGACATTTCCTGTAATCTCACCAATGCCTGATACAACAGCAGAAACAGCTGTATAAGCGTTGGCAACCCCATGACCAAACCCTTCATTAGGATCCTCAGGGTATTCATCACTTGTAGTAGCATCCGCCGTTTCATACAACAACTCTTCGATTCGGTCTACGGACAAAGACTGGTCGGCTTCTAATAACAAAGCTATTGTACCAGCCACATGAGGTCCGGCCATTGAAGTTCCACTATAAGTATCCTCATACTCACTTCCTGGAACGGTGGAGTTGATATTAACCCCTGGCGCAGAAATATCCGGCTTAATCTCCCCATCATAAGGGGAAGGTCCCACAGATGAAAAGTAAGCTAATCCATCATTACTATCAGTAGCTCCAACAGCAATTGATTCAGGATAGTTCGCTGGGGCTGCAATGCTCCCATCACCTAACTCTCCATCATTACCAGCTGAGAAAACGGGAACTATACCTGCATTTCTCCAGTTTTGCACCATTTCACGATACCATTCATCAAGTCCCGGGCCACCGCCCCATGAATTGTTGATGATATCTGGTGATTTTTCTGGATGAGGGTTTCCTTCTTCATCTTTAGGTGCTAATAACCACTCAGCGGCATCTAATAAATCCACATCTGTACCACCAGCAGCAGTAAATGCTTTAACTGCTATCCACGTCGCACCTGGTGCTACACCTACTTGATTGGACCCATCTGCTTCAGAACCGACCATAGTCCCCATCGTATGAGTTCCGTGGCCCTGGTCATCATAAGGTTCTGATGTATCAGCGGTAGCGTCAAACCAATTAAACTCATGGTCTACTTCTTCAGGGCTCGCTGCATTAAACCCTCGATACTTCTCAAGTAAACCAGGGTGGTCCCACTGTACACCAGTATCGATATTAGCTACTACCACGCCTGAGCCATCTATTCCTGTTTCGTTCCAAACTTGTTCGGCACCTATTCGGTCTATCCCCCATGAATCCACATCCAGAATTTCTGCCTTGGCCTTTTCTTTAGGCATATCCAGTGGTTGGTAGATTTCCCTCGTACGGTTTGGCAAAAGTTTTTCAACTTCTGCAAAAGCTGCGATTTCTTGCATCACCTTTTCATTACTAGTTACAGAAACAGCATTCACAATATAATAAGGATCAAAGGACTTGACATCCCCCTGTTCCTTCGCCTTCTCTAAGTATTGATCCAGTTGGGACTGTGTTTGTTTTGCGGTTGCGCGTAACTCATTCACAACAGCGGATGTTTTTACACGCTTCTTTTCTTTAGCGGAAACGGCTGCTTTACTCTTTTCCAATTTTGCCATAGCTTCATTTGCCGCTTTTTTTGTATCCGCCTGCTCTTTCATTTTTACCAAATACGTGATTTGATCATTTTCTTTGAAAGATGAAGAGAGATCTTCATTAATTTTATTCTTCACCTGTTTACTGTCATTCATTGCTACACTGTTCGCTTTTTGGGCAGAAACACCTGCCGTCACATTAAACAGAGAAAGAATCATGACAGTAATCAACAGAACACTGACCGACCTAAGTCTAGCTCTCTTTTTCCTCAATATTTTCGCCCCTTTTTAATAGATTTCCTTTCATTCATACTAACTACGGCCTCCCCTCTCATGTGGATTCTGAGTGGACGATTCTCAAGGTGTTACAAACACTCTATCTTACAGTGACAAAATCTTCTAGATTTCTTGTTGAAATAAGGACGTATATACTCTGCTCCTTTTTGATCCCTGCTCACTTTGGACTAAACGAACAAAAAAATGATAAATATTTACAAAAAAGACGCATCTATAATCTTTTTACCTAGAACAATAGGTTCGGTAGGATCGTAAAAAAAATGAAAAATCACTGAAAACTTGGGAAAGGTACAGCGAAATTTCAGCTTCTACCTTCAAAGTAGAACTTATAACGGCATTCATTTTCTATAATTGGGAAAGTATAGGTTATGATTGAATAGTAAGACCTGATTTTCACCATTTTCAGTTAATCTTTGTTGAATATTTAGAAATCCTGGAGGTATATGAGACGGAGGACCCGTGAAGGAGAGCATTCTACATCCATAAAAGCGTATCATTCGACATTAGGCGGTATTTGGAAGTGAGAGAGGGATGGTCGCAAGGACCTATGAAGGTATAGAGCAGTGATATGAAATGCAAACCACAATTCCAAAATATCAACAGGCAGTGAGTTTACAATTTCAAGACGACAAAAAAAGCTTCCACTCCTTTTCAAGAGCGAAAGCTTCATATATGTATCTTTATTGGTTAATTGAAAATTCAGTCACACTCATTCAGAGCTTCCAGCCGGATTTGAACCGGCGACCCCTTCCTTACCATGGAAGTGCTCTACCACTGAGCTATGGAAGCAAGTGGCTCCAACGGTAGGATTCGAACCTACGACCGATCGGTTAACAGCCGATTGCTCTACCACTGAGCTACGTTGGAATAATTAAAAGTCTTCTTTAAGTATCAATAAGGAAAGAGAATCAATGTGGCGGCGTCCTACTCTCACGGGGATCGACCCGACTACCATCGGCGCTGAAGAGCTTAACTGCTGTGTTCGGCATGGGAACAGGTGTGACCTCTTCGCCTTCACCACCACATCAATATAA
>NZ_JBQQCI010000012.1:0-91980 GCF_052246715.1 Halobacillus sp. H74
CAAGTGGATCTTCGGCTCGCGCTGTTCCCGCAGGCGTCACCACCGACCGCTCATCGTGGAATCAACAGTGGCCCATCTGAAAAGAGTGATTTTCTTTAATTTATAAAAGAAAATCGCTATCATCCGTTTTTTCCAGAAGGAGTGCTGCGCAAGCATTCCCCGCACCCCTTGCTTATATGTTTTTCTCGAAATTCGTTCAGAAAAATGCTGGCATAGTTGAGTGAGACTCAAACATCTTAAGTTAATTACAGGGTTTCCTCCATGAATGCTCCCCTTGAGATGTAGTTTCGAGAGTCTTCCGAAACATATGGCAGGAAAGCGAGCCGTTTCCCAGCCAACCATAACCTCATACAAAGCCTCGAAATTGAGTCTTACCCAATCGGGAGCTTATATCAAAAAATCAACATCGAATTTTAACAGTGGCAGGGTAGAAAGAGTGATCACTTTGGTGGAGGGGAATGCTCTTCCTATCTCAATGAACATTCTGCCCGGTAAATACAGCATCGAATCCACACGAATTTCTTGAAATATATGGCTTTTGCAGATAGGATAATAACATTGGACGAACACCAATAGAAATAGACGGACTTATCTATCTGGCAAAAGATTCGATATCTTCCGTTCACCTATGGAATAGGAGGATGCCCATGCGAAACTTTCGATTTGCTGAGCACTTATACATATTTTACACGTTTGTCTTCATATTGAACGTCATTCATGTTTTCTGGACGAATGCTATTCTTTATTCGGTCATCGGTTATCTTGGAATTGTCATGATTGTCATGAACTTTCCCAGAGCTGATCGTGTTTTTAAAATTCTTGGAATCGTTCTCTTAACAGCAGGATTATTTTTCTTTTTCTCAAGCGATGTAACGATTGGAGAGGTCCCGACTTTCTTTGCTGGTAATATTGGAATGCTGTTTCTTTTGTCGATGCTTCCCTGGATGAATAGCGTTGTGAAAGCAGGGCGGTATAACAAGCTCCTCCATTCTCTGCTTGGAGGCAATAACAAAGGGATGAATGGCCTTTACGTTCGTAGTGAAGCAACCATGATTTCACTGGCAGCGTTCCTTAATCTTTCCTCTGCAACGATATCTCAAGACTTATTGAAAGATCAATTGAAAAATGTGAAAACGAAGGTGAGGAACAGCTTCATTACAATGGCGACACTGCGAGGCTATTCACTTGCTTTACTTTGGAGTCCTTTGGAAATCCTCCTTGCGACTTCGATCTTCATTACTGGGGCCAATTATTTAGAGGTGCTGCCATGGATGTTTTTAGTTGCCATCCTCGGGTTCGTAATGGACGCAAGTATCGGGAAAATGCTTTACCGTAAATATAATATGGAAGAAAAAACTACAGAAGGAACGAAACCAGTGCAAGGTAAAAAGAAACTGGTTTCATTCATCACAGCCCTTGTCCTATTTTTATTAGTCGTTGTATTTTTAGGGAATGTCATGAATTTCAATTTCCTTTTTTCCGTGACTATTGCCATTTTCCCTTTTGCTTTTACTTGGTCAATCCTTATGAAACGGCGAAGAAGCTTTCTGAAAATCGGTTGGCCGACTTGGAAAAAGCAGACCAACCATTTAAGTAACTTCATCGTTTTATTGCTGGCATTATCGTTTCTGACGGAAACGCTGAATGCATCGCCCTATTTGAAATTTCTGCAAGAACCTCTAGTTGCATTGGAAGGGGACCCTATCCTGATCATGCTCTTCATACAAGCGGCATTTTTGGTGATGACCCTGATAGGTGTGCACCCATTGGCGACTATGGGAATTTTCGGAGGGGTCAGCGAACTACTGATGGGGGCTCTGCCTTCAGTAACATTGACGATTCTTTTGGCAAGTTGCGCAATTGCCACAATTCCATCAGCTCCATATGGTTTGGTTGTGACCCTGACATCCGTTTCCTTGAGGATGAACCCTTATCAAATCGTTATGAAAAACCTGCCTCACAGTATCTTGCTGGGTTTTCTGGGAGTGCTTGTGTCGTTGCTGACTTTACTCGTTTATTAATCTGCTGTCCATCAAAGCTCAGAGTGTAAAAACTCTGAGCTTTTTTAATGTGAAAATTTCGTCAGGGGGAAATTGAATTTATTGTTCTTGTTTTCATAGTGTGGAGAGAATGAACGAGTACCTTGGCATGAGTATTTGTTAAATTATTTTTTGATTGTAAATTTTGTTCATTTTAGGAGGGAACTATGAAAATTCATCGAAAGTCTAAAGTGAAGGTGTGCATGCTGTATTCATAAAAGGGGGCATTTATTAATGAAGAAAATGATAATATTGATGGTTAGCTTCATTTTCATCGTAACCATCCCTGTCCAGGGAGCTACCGGGCTTTCTGTCCAAGAAGCGATGAACGAGCCGAACGGTACTGATGTCACGCTCGAAGGTTACATTGTCGGTGTTCCAACAGCCGTCGATCATGTGCAGCAAAGTGATTTTACGAGTAACTATGCTCTGGCTCTGGCAGATGATCAAGAGGAAACACAGGTCGATGATATGATTTTCGTGAAGCTGGATTCTGAGTATAGAAGTGAATATGGACTTGCGGACAACCCGGACAATAAGGGGGAGCTCGTTCAAGTTGATGGGACAAGAGATCCGTATTTCAGTCATGAGGGAGTCGAGAATGTTAGCTCGATGACATGGGAGGATGATGGTGACAGTGATTGTGGAGACGGAGATGCATCGACTGACGGTTACTATGATAGTGCTGACGGACTTTCTGGGAGTGAACTAAAACAAACCCTGCATAACCTGATTGACGACCATACGGAATTATCTTACAGCCAGGTGTGGGACGCCTTAAGGAATACCGATGAAGATCCCGGCAACTCCAACAATGTCATTCTCCTGTATTCCGGGAACTCTCTTTCGAAATATGAAAACGGCGGGTATGTAGATGAATGGAACAGGGAACATGTCTGGGCGAAATCGCACGGAGATTTCGGGACTTCGCGTGGGCCGGGGACCGATATACATCATCTTCGACCAACAGATGTTTCGGTAAACTCAGCACGCGGGAACTTGGATTTTGATGATGGAGGAGCTCCTTTTTCTGAAGCACCAGGGACGTATTATGACTCAGATTCCTGGGAACCACGCGACGATGTTAAAGGGGACGTTGCACGCATGGTGTTTTACATGGCGGTTCGCTATGAAGGAGATTCCGGTGAACTTGATTTGGAAGTGGCTGATTACGCAGGAACAAACGGACCGAACTTAGGGAAGTTAGACACATTAAAAGAATGGCACGAAAACGACCCTGTGGATGCTTTTGAACGGAACCGTAATGACATTATATTCAACGATTATCAAGGCAACCGTAACCCGTTCATAGATCATCCAGAATATGTGGAACAAATTTGGTGACAAAATGTGCGTAGGAAAATAAGGAAAGAGGATGGGATAAAAGAATTTTTCCACTAGAAAACCCGAACAAAAAAATCGTTCGGGTTTTCTTAATGAAGCAAAAAATATATACACCGCTCTGGTAACATTTGATCCATTCTACTCTATTGTTCTACTTTTCCTGTGGCAGTTATCTTTTTGTCCCATAATGCCTTTTAAATACCTATGTCTTTTCCCCTTAAGCGTGAACAGAGGGGAGGTGACTAGTATATGAAATTAGCGATCAACGTGTTCCCTTTCACCTAAATCTATTAAAACATCCTCCAAGAAAGGAAGTCCTTCATTATCACCTTGCACACCTACTACTTTGGACCCGATAATGTTCGCGAAACCCAGGGTTCTCTCGAGCGTCCACCCATTGATAATTCCATAAAGAATGCCAGCATTAAAGCCGTCGCCTGCTCCAATGGTATCTACGACCTCTCGAGGCGGGATCGGGGGAGATACGACAGTTCTTCCGTTATGGTATCCAATAGAACCTTCTGCGCCTTTTTTGATCGCAACATAGGAAATCCCAAACTCGACGGATTTGGCCACGATTTCCTTTGTATCCTTGGTCCCCAGAATGATCTCCAGCTCCTCGTCACCGGCAAGTAATAGATCTACATCTGGTAACAGCTCGGACAAGTACTTACGGGCATCTTCTTTCGACCATAATTTCAATCGGATATTCGGGTCGAAAGAGATTTGAACATCATGCTTCTTAGCTAAAGCTATGGCCTTTTTAATGATGGGTAAATTATGGTTCACATCGACACCAGGCAGTAAGCCGGTGATATGCAATATTTTGGTGTTTTTGAAATAAGATTCATTTAAATCATCTGGAGTCATAGACAGGAAAGGGGAAGGTGTCCGGTAATAAGTGGTATTGATTCGATCCCCCCGGAATTCTTTGAAGTTCAGCGAAGTAGGGTAATTCTCTGTAAATGTAACTTCTGATACATCAACGCCTTCGCCTCGAGCGAAATTGTGGATGAAATGGCCGAATTCATCTTTACCCAATGAACTGATCCATCCTGATTTAAGGCCTAACCGTGCGCAGCCAATAGCTGTATTAAGTTCAGCACCACCGACTTTTTTTACAAAGGATTGGACAAATCTCATCGGTCCTTGGGTGGTGGGATTGAAGGAAACCATAGCGTCTCCAATGGTAATCACGTCCCGCATTTATAGACCTCCTATATTTTAAGGTTTCTCTAAGTATTGAACCTGGTTGTCCATTCCCAGAATCACTCGATCAGTTAAATCTATAAACAAACCGGTTTCCACGACACCCACCAATTGAATCAGTTTCTCGTGAAGGACAGCTGGTTCAGGGATTCCTTCGAATTGACAGTCCAATATATAATTTCCATTATCGGAGATGAAAGGCTGGCTATTTTTCTTTCTCAATCGAATTTTCCCGCCCAGATTGGAAATTCTCTTTGCGGTCACTTCCCAGCCAAAGGGAAGGACTTCGATAGGGAGGGGAGTTTTACCCAACTGGGTTACACGCTTTGTGGAATCAGCGATGATGATCACCTGTCTTGCGGAGGCGTTGACGATTTTTTCCCGGACAAGAGAGCCGCCTCCACCTTTTATCAGGTGGAGGTTGGCATCTATTTCATCTGCCCCATCAATCGCGAGATCCAGTTCTTGTACGTCATGATAGTGAGTCAAAGGGATGCCGAGTTCTTCAGCCCATTGTTCAGTCCGTTTCGAGGACGGGATCCCTCTTATGTTTAACCCCTGCTTCACTTTTTCACTAAGCTTCTTCAGGGCCCAGTAAACGGTTGATCCAGAACCCAAGCCAAGAGTCATTCCATCCTCGATATATTCGACAACTTTTTCCCCGGCAGCTTTTTTACCCCGATCACTAGCTGTAGTCAACTGTTCATAATCATTCTGTTCAGACATTAAACTCACCTAACTTTCAATAGATACAAGTGGATCATGCACGGATGGCGTCTTTATTGACGAGATACGGAGGAACCTTCCCTGATAATACATCAGCAACATTTTGAGCCGTTTTCTGCTTTAGTTCCAACTCGGATTCTTCTGAATAGTAAGCGGAATGTGGGTTGAGGATCACATTTGGCATCTCCAATAAAGGATTGTCTTCGGAAATCGGTTCCGTTTCTAGAACATCAAGGCCGGCACCAGCGATTTCATTCGCTTGAAGAGCACGGATTAATGCGGATTCGTCGATGACACCGCCGCGGGAAGTGTTAATGATATAGGCGCTCTTCTTCATCCATTTAAATTGATCGTCACTGATCATACCCTGTGTGTGCTTATTAAGAGGAGGGTGGACGGACAGGTAATCGGCTTCCTTGCACAATGTTTCAAGGTCTACTAGTTTCACCCCTGTATTTTCAGCAGTTTCTGTTGAAACAAAAGGATCATAGGCAAGGACTTCTAAACCAAAAGCTTTAGCTTTCATCGCAAGTGTCTGTGGAATGTTTCCTAATCCGACTAACCCAAGTTTCTGGCCGTTTAAACGATAGATCGGTTTGGCTATTTTGGAGTCCCATGTTCCATTTTTGACGGATTCATTCAACTGGACGATTTTCCTTGCGCAGGCCATGAGTAGGGCAAAGGCATGGTTGGAAACTTCGTCAAGGCAATAATCGGTAACATTACTGACCATAATTCCTTTTTCGGTAGCTGCTTGTACATCAATGGTGTCGAATCCGACGCCGTATCTAGCGATAACTTTACATTTGTCTAAACGCTCAATTACATTTTTTGTTATTGGAGCATATTGACAAATGATACCGTCTACTCCTTGAGCCGCTTCTATGACATCTTCCTCCGTACGACACTGGGCGGAAATCATTTCGGCATCAGCCGTTTCCAGAACCTTTTTTTCAGGCTCTAAAGTGCTGTATGTATAATCAGCGACCAATACTTTGAATTTACTCATTGTCATCTCTCCTTATTAAGTGGGAACTTTTAAGTATACATAGCTTTGGGAAAAATCGTCGTTATTAGAAAAGAGGTCATCGAGTCTCTCTTCTACGTAGATTGGCTAAGCCTCTTTTCATGATCTCAATGCGAGTTCACAGAAAAGGGACTTAGCCTTTATTCTACAGCAGCCATCAGTTGAAACGACTTCATATTAACTATATTAACATTTTTACCAACAAGCACATAAGGATGGCAATTTACCTTATTGCTGCCATTCGGTGTGGAAGCTGCCTTCTTTGTCCAAACGCTGGTACGTGTGTGCACCAAAATAATCACGTTGGGCTTGTAATAGGTTGGCAGGAAGTTTCTCGCTCCTGTAACTGTCATAATAAGCTAAAGCACTGGAAAGAGCAGGAACAGGTATGCCGTTAGAGATTGCAAGAGATACTACTTTGCGAAGAGAAGCATGATAGTTATTTGCAATGTCCTTAAAGTATGGGTCTAACAATAGATTGTTAAGGTCTTTCTTTTGATCGTAGGCTTCTTTGATTTTTTGTAAAAATTGAGCACGGATGATACAGCCACCACGGAAAATCATTGCAATATTTCCACGGTTCAGATTCCATTCATATTCATTTGAAGCGATTCCCATCTGGGCGAACCCTTGCGCATATGAACAAATCTTACTGAAGTATAAAGCCTTGCGCAGCTCCTCGACAATTTCTTCTTTTGGTAATTCATCGGAAGATTGTTGTGGCCCAGAGAGGGACTTGCTTGCTTCAACACGCTCTTCCTTCAATGCAGAAATGAATCGCGCATAAACGGATTCTGTGATGATGGATTGAGGTACACCCAATTCAAGTGCGCTTTGGCTCACCCATTTTCCAGTCCCTTTTTGACCAGCAGTGTCCAGGATGTTGTCTAATAGAAGAGTTCCTTTATTGACATCGTCTTCCTTTTTGAAAATATCAGCAGTAATTTCAATCAGATAACTATCCAATTCCCCTTGGTTCCACTTAGAAAATACATCATGAAGTTCTTCGCCGTTCATCTTCAACACATTTTTCATGATGAAATAAATTTCCGAAATCAGCTGCATATCTCCATATTCAATACCATTATGCACCATCTTGACATAATGCCCGGAACCGTCTGGACCCGTATAAGTGGCACAAGGCTTATCATCCACCTTGGCAGATATCGCGTTTAATAGAGGTTCGACATGCTCATAAGCTTGTTTGGAACCTCCGGCCATAATGGAAGGACCATTCAATGCGCCTTCCTCACCACCAGAAATACCTGATCCGATGAATTCGATACCAGCTTCTTTCATTCTTTCATAGCGCGCAATGGACTCTTTGTAGAATGTATTACCCCCATCAATTACAATATCCCCTTTATCTAAATGGGGAAGGAGGGAATCGATGGTAGCGTCGGTTGGTTTACCCGCTTTAACCATAAGCAGGATCGTTCTAGGCTTCTCCAAGGAAGCTACAAAGTCACCAATGTCCTTATGGCCAAGAAAGTTTTTCCCTTTCGCTTCGTTTTCCAAAAATGTTTGTGTTTTTTCATAAGTACGATTGAAAACGGATACAAAATACCCATTATTCTCAATGTTTCGGGCCAGGTTTTTTCCCATTACGGTCAAACCTACAACGCCCACATTTGCTGTGGATGGCATATGCATAAACTCCTTTATAAATGAAAGATTTTTATATTTCTTCTTATAGGCAAGTATACATGAAAAAAATTTCTTGTAAATATACTGGAAGAGAAAAATATTTTCATGAGATGGTTGGAAGTCTGCTCTCTTGCACATATAATTCTTGTGAAAACACAGGGTAAATTGAAACTTTCAGCATCTTGGAATCAAGTTTCAGTCGTTCAATATCGACAATCGTTTTATAACCGAAAAAATGTTTTGCATTGACAAAAGATACTATTATGTAATACTATATAGTAGTAGTAAGTAATACTTAATATCGGTAACACAGAATACCTGTCATACACGGATTGGAATAATACAGCAAAATACTAGGGAGGTAAACATGGGAAACTTCAGAGAAATGATGAAAGGGGTGCTTGAGGGATGTGTGCTTGAGATCATCAACCGGGGTGAAACTTACGGCTATGAAATCACCCAACAGCTGCGAGAACTTGGCTTCACTGATGTCGTCGAAGGAACAGTTTATACTATTACCTTGCGGCTTGAGAAGAACAATCTGGTTGATATTGAGAAAAAGCCATCCAATATGGGGCCTCCGAGGAAATTTTATACCCTCAATGCAGCAGGTAAAGAGCATCTGCAAATATTTTGGCAAAAATGGGATTTTGTCTCGAGTAAAATTAATGAACTGAAAAACTAATAGGCAAAGGAGAAATGTTATGAGTATTTTTGAAAAAATTATCGGAAGTCTTGATGACAAGCGGGAATGGAAGGCAATGGAGGCACGCGCGAAAAAACTTCCAAGTGAGTATTATAATGCTTATAAAGCTATTCAAAAGTATATGTGGACCACTGGCGGCTCCTCTGACTGGAAGGGCATGAGCCGTATCTTCAACGGAATTCTCGACCTTTTCGAGGAAGGCGCAGCGGAGAATAGGAAAGTGACTGAGCTTACGGGGGAGGATGTGGCAGCTTTCTGTGATGAGCTATTGAAGGACGAGGAAACTTGGAGAGATAAGTATCGCACGAAGTTGAACGATTCGATCGGTCGTGAGTAACTCCCGAATTCCAAGGGATTTGACTGGTATCCTCACTAAGTTAATATTGTTCCAGTTTCGCACTAATAAATTGTCAATTCCACAAAGTAGTGGGAAGAATTGAAAGGTAATATGACAAAACAATGAAATAAATATTTAAAAATAACACCGACTGAATAGCTGGTTATGAATGATCATGGCGACCTTCACTATTCAGTTCTATTTTTGCTCTAGTAGTAAGTTATACAGAATACAAGTATTACTTATTAGTGGAGCGTTGGCAAGTTAACTCTGTAAGCCGCTCGACCGGAAAATTACACTGTTTTGTGTCTGAAGGGGAGCTATATGTCAGCTTATCTGACAAAAACAAAGTTCCCTGTTTTCCGGATACGGGGGGCTTGCTGCACATTTTAAAAGGAGGAAAAATTATGAGCAATGCAGCGATTTCTGTGGAAGGATTGACCAAATCCTTTCAAGATCAGGAAGTGTTAAAAGGGGTTGACTTTAAGGTGCAGGGTGGTGAAATTTTTGCACTGCTGGGCTCAAATGGTTCGGGCAAGACGACGATCGTCAACATCCTTTCGACACTAATGAAGCAAGATGGCGGTGTAGTGGGAATTTGCGGTTTTGATCTCCAGAATCAACCGGATCATGTTCGCCAAAGTATCAGCTTGACAGGGCAGTTCGCAGCTTTAGACGGCATTCTCACAGGACGTGAAAATTTAATGTTGATCGCCAAGTTGCGGGGAGTTTCTAATCCAGCTCAAGTAACCGAAAATCTGCTAGCAAGATTCAGTTTGTGCGATGCAGCCAACCGTCGCGCTGACAAGTACTCAGGAGGGATGAAGCGGCGACTGGACATCGCTATGAGTCTGGTCGGGTCGCCAGCAGTCATTTTTCTCGATGAACCGACCACAGGGCTTGATCCTGAAGCGCGAATGGAAGTCTGGGATACTATAAAGGAGCTTTCTGATGGGGGAACGACTATTTTGCTGACGACCCAGTACCTGGAAGAAGCCGAACAACTTGCGGACCGCATCGGTATCCTGCATGGTGGAAAAATCATTAAAACAGGCACCCTTACCGAACTCAGAGAGATGTTCCCGCCAGCTAAAGCAGAGTACATCGAGAAGCAGCCGACACTGGAAGAAATCTTCCTGGCGATTGTCGGGAAAAAGGAGGAAATGTAAATGGAAAGTAAAACTGGGGTATTACTGGGACGTTTGATGCGGACCATCATGCGCAGCCCGGATACGATCATCACGGTGGCGATTACGCCGATTATGATGCTCCTCCTTTTTGTCTACGTATTTGGTGGTGCCATAGAATCAGGATCGGACAACTACGTCAATTACTTATTGCCGGGAATCTTACTGATGGCTATCGCATCCGGCGTCGCTTACACTTCCCTGCGGCTGTTTACGGATATAAAGAGCGGGCTTATGGCACGTTTTATCACAATGCCAAGCGTTCGTCTGTATTATGGGCACATGTTTTGACCTCACTTGTTTCCAATGCGCTTACTGTCACTGTAGTTATCCTTGTCGCACTCTTAATGGGATTCAGATCCAGCGCTGAGATCCTGGATTGGCTTATGGTAGCCGGTATACTGGGACTGTTTACGCTGGCATTGACTTGGCTGGCGGTCATCCCCGGGTTAACAGCGAGGTCTATGGAAGGGGCGACAGCCTACTCGTACCCGCTGATATTCCTGCCTTTTATCAGTTCGGCTTTTGTCCCCACCGAAACGATGCCTGAGATTGTCCGTGCGTTCGCTGAGAACCAGCCTGTGACGTCAATCGTAAATACGATTCGAGCCCTCTTGTATGAAGGGTCTGTTGGCGATGGTATCTGGACAGCGCTTGCGTGGTGCTTCGGCATCATGGTCATCGCTTACTTCTTCGCCAGTAAAGAATTTAAACGCCAGTCTGGGTGAGTCCAGGGACGAACTATGGATTACATTTCAATTGGAATGTAATCCATAGTATTTGGATGGAAGAAATTTCAAATCAGCAAGGGCAGTGACTTTTGTTTATTGAACTAAGAGGAAGATTAGTTAATAAGCAATATAAAAAGAAATAGTACCATATAATTAAGCACTATCCCTTCCAGTTTATCTTTTTAATCCTGCCGCAAAGAAAGGACCATTTATACTCATTGTGATAATGATTTCAGCTATCTCTTGGGGAGACTCCTCTCTATTATTATTCAACCATTGCTGGATAACACCTAGATGAGCTGAACCAATATAAGAAACTAAATATTCAGGCGGAACTAAAAGGTTTTTCTCAATCAAAGGTGGGGTTTTATTACTTTCGAATAGGGTTTTTAACATGAATTCTTTCAGTTTAGTTTGAAATGATAAATCACTTATTGGATCCAATAGAGCTTTCATAAGCCCTTTATTTTGATTTATATATTCCAAAAATGGGACGAGAATGGAAAGGGGAGTTGTGTTCGAGTCATTCGTTTCTAGGTCATCGATCAGACTCGGAACGTTTTTTACTATCTTATCAGACATTTCATCCATCACTTCTTCTTCACATTTGGCCACTAAATCATACTTATCCTGATAATGGCTATAAAAAGTTCCGCGATTGATTTTTGCCCTTGTTGTAATGTCTTTAACGGTAACGGCATCAAAACCTTTTTCTTCTATTAGTTCTACCAATGCATTCTTGATCGCTTCTACTGTACGAATAACTCGTAAATCAGAACTTTTATCACCCATTCAATTTCCTCCTCCAACTTTCTTCAACACAATCAAATAAGGTGTTGGATAACCAACAGATCCTTTGTTTCTGATTATTGTTTAGTATGTAATCCAATATTATAATATGAAGTGAAATAAACAACAAGTTGTTGATTATTTTCATCGAATTATGAAGGAATTTAAATGACTGTTTTAATGATTATGGTTACGGAGGAGGAGCAATATGGGGGTGCAAGTCTCTAACGTCAGTAAAAGTTTCAATCAGAAAGAAATCATAAAAGATATCTCGTTTACGATTCCTACCGGAGAAATATGTGGTTTGCTTGGTCCATCCGGGTCGGGAAAAACAACTATGATCCGCCTTATGATCGGCGCAATTGCAGCGGACCAAGGAACCATTCAAATTGCGGATGTTGAAATGCCGAATATGGACATGCTGAAAAAAGTCGGATTTATGCCACAGAATGACGCATTGTATGAGGATTTATCTGCAGAAGCTAATTTGCGCTTTTTCGGAGGGCTCTATCATTTTGATAGACATCAATTGGAAAAGCGTATTGATGAAGTGCTTTCATTAGTTGATTTAAGCGAGCATCGAAAGAAATTGGTCAAGAATTTCTCTGGTGGGATGAAAAAGCGGCTTTCGCTTGCAGCTGCCATTTTCCATCATCCTGAAGTATTATTCTTAGATGAACCCACAGTAGGAATCGACCCCGTATTACGTCGTACGGTTTGGGACCAGTTTCAAGCAATAAAGGAAACAGGCACAACAATCATTGTTTCCACACATGTGATGGATGAAGTGACAGAGTGCGATAAAGCGGCCCTCATATATGAAGGGTCCTTGATTCAATACGACTCCGTGAATAAGCTGCTTGAAAAAACAGATAACGGACGTGTAGAAGAACTGTTTTTCATTGCTTCAAGAGAAAGGGAAGGCGGTGCTGGTCAATGATAAATTTAGCAAAACGTGTGATCCGCCAAACGCTCAATGACAAACGAAGTGTAATGATGATTTTAGTTGCGCCGCTATTGATTTTGACATTGGTTTATTTATTGTTGGGTGATTCAAGTTATGTGCCGACTATAGGAATGGATAAGAATACAATGCCAGCACCCGCTGTAACAGCTCTAGAAGAACAGGAATTAAAAGTGGTAGAAATCTCAAACGAAGATACCGATGATGCAAAAAGCTATTTGAAAGATCATCAAGATGTCGACGCTGTTATCAACTTATCAAAAAGTTCGGGGATGGATATTACATTGTATGAGCCCTCAAAAAAAGGCACGATAGCAGTTTCTGAAATCCAAAAAGCGATGTCTACTTTAAACCCTTCAGCAAAAGTAACTATGAACTATGTTTATGGAAAACAAGATGAGTCAACATTCGACTCCCTTGGATATGTGTTTCTTGCCTTGTTCTCATTTTTCTTAGTATTCATTATTTCAGGAATGGCCCTTGTGAGAGAGCGAAGTGGCGGGACATTGGAAAGATTGTTGATGACGCCGATTAAACGCGGTGAAGTCATTCTGGGCTACACCCTAGGGTACAGTGTGTTTGCTGTCATCCAAGCTATCCTCATTGTCTTTTATTCCATTTATATCCTGGGACTGAATTCTGTAGGAAATATCGGCTGGGTATTACTCATTATGGTTTTATTAGCTGTGACAGCCGTTTCATTTGGTGCCATGATTTCTATCTTTGCTAGTTCGGAACTGCAAGTGGTACAAATGATCCCCTTTACCATCATTCCACAGGTGTTTTTTTCCGGGTTGATTCCATTGGACTTGATTCCATATCATCTTGGGAACCTTTGTTACATTATGCCGATTTATTATGGAGCAGCAGCGATCAAAGGTGTCATGGTTTATGGAGATGGTTTTCTTCAGATTTGGGGTTACCTTCTCGGATTAATTACTTATGCTCTCTTATTGTACTTACTGAACACTCTAGCATTGAAAAAGTTCAGAAAGCTTTGATTGTTATGTGCCTGCCCTCAAAGATAAAAGCTGATCTGACAAATGTCTTTATCATCAGTGAAAATATTGAAACGTTTCATAAGTCTGTTCGTAAATATGAATAGACACAATAATCAGGAGGTCATTTCCATATTAAAAATAGTATTGAAAGCGTCCTTATTAGCGTTTGCTTTATTATTAGCTGCAGGCTGTTCGGATTTGGAGTCTTCATCTACTGGATCCGGGGAAAAGGAAACACCGCCGGATGCCTCTCAAGAGAGTGAAGACAGCCTCAATGTTTCCGAGGAAAAGAAGAGCAGCGATAGTTCCAGTCCTAAAGAGAGCATGGAAGGGGAGGAAACCGTCCGCACCTATCTGGAGTATGAATTTACAGGACCAGGGAAAGCACTTAGACAAGCTCTGGATGAATCCCACACTGAACTTTTCACATATGTGGAGAGGCAGTATAAGCCTCTTTTTCCGGAGGACAACTATGAAAAATTTGTTAATGAAAACTATGTGATGAACTGGATGCCCTTTGCCTACGAAGCCGGTTACGAATTAGAACCAGTCGATATTCAAATAGATAAAGTCGAGGATATCGAAAATGATGCGTACCAATTCGAAATTGAAGTAGAGTACAGCAAAGATGAGGAAATCGAGACAGCAAACGTCTCAGGGCGGATCAATACGAACGATCAAGGCAAGATTTCTGTGATACGTATCCAGGATGATGGGTTAAATGAAAAACTCAGGAATCACTGATGTCCTTTTAAAACCCCATTCTCTATGAAAAGGAGGGTTTCAACAACTTTTGATTTTACTCCAAAGAAGGGAGGTCTATATGCAATTAAGGTCTATGCTATTAGGTAAAGTTTTAATGAAGTTTCTTTGGGTAGATATCGGATTAACTGCACTTCTTATGATAAATATAATCTTTGCAAGGTTTGGGGAATCTGGAGAAACTTTTTTAACATATGATCTAACTGTTTCTATTTTAATAAATTTAAATGTAGTTATCTATCACGTAATCTATCTCTTTTGGTTATTTAAAATACATATTGATTTACAAGAATTGGATGATACATATCCCATTACACCTGGTGGCGCTTTAGCCCGTGTATTAATTCCACTTTACAATTTATATGGGTTATGGAATATATATTCCACGATGGCGAACCACTTTAAAAAGATATCTTATTTAAATGAACTTGGTATGAAGCTCGCTATTTATATTCCATTTTATTACACTCTTCATTTGGTGATGAGAGGTGTGAATTCTTTCATTTTGAGAAAATCTGCAGAAGAGTCTTTCAGCAATTTGTGGTTTATATCATACATAGGAGACGTTGCGTTAGTCGTTATGTATATCCTGATTATTAAAGCAGTATCAACTGGTTTATTCGGTTTGTCAGAGCATCTTGATTCAAATTATGATGACGAGACTTGACCGTACTACGCTAATGAATGAGTTCAGCGGAGGCAAGCCCTGATATTAACCAATTTTCAATCTTGAATCTACTTAAATGATAGAAAGAGTTACCTATTGGGAGAGAAATTATCTCGAATTTCAATCAAAAAAGGGTATAGGTTAAGATGATTTCCATTTATATACGTTTGCGAAGGGAGTAGATAACATGTGGAGTCATAGTCGATTACTTGAGCTGTTGAATATCGAGCATCCAATTATACAAGCTGGAATGGCAGGAGGAGTAACCACTCCAGAACTCGTTACTGCTGTTTCTAATGCAGGGGGTCTCGGCACTTTAGGTGCAGGGTATATGGCACCGGGGGCTATAAGAGAGAGCATTCAAAAGATCAAGCGCTTAACCCCGAGTCCTTTTGGTGTTAATGTGTTCGTTCCTGAATTTCCTCAAGCTACAGAGAATGAAATAAGAAGAGTGAACGAGTTACTGGAACCTTTTCGAAATGAACTCGGAATAAAGGATGAATCAAAACCGCAAGTCGACGAATCCCTTTTCGAAAATCAGATCATGGTAATTAAAGAACAAAAGGTCCCTGTATGCAGTTTCACCTTTGGGATACCGGACCAGAATATCATCCAGGACCTTAAAAATGAAGGAATCGTTCTGATAGGAACTGCCACCACTGTAGAGGAAGCGGTTCTCAATGAACAATCCGGAATGGATGTAGTTGTCGCGCAGGGAAGTGAAGCCGGCGGTCATCGCGGAACATTTTCCGGCACTTACAGTAAGTCCATGATAGGCACGATGTCACTTATTCCTCAAGTAGCAGATCAAGTAAGTATCCCCGTGATCGCTGCAGGTGGAATTATGGACGGAAGAGGGGTGCGGGCTTCCATGATACTTGGTGCTGAAGGTGCTCAATTAGGTACAGCATTTGTCACTTGTAAAGAAAGCGGAGCCAAACAACAGCATAAAGAAGCCATTTTACATACGAAAGAGACAGAAACGGTTATGACTACTTCCTTTAGTGGTAAACCAGCCAGAGGAATTCGGAACGACTTCATAGAAAAAATGAAAGGCCATGGACACGAAATTTTACAATATCCATTGCAAAACTCTATGACTAAGGGGATTCGAAAGGAAGCTGCCATACAGGATCGACCTGAATTCATGTCACTATGGTCCGGACAGAGCCCAAGGTTGAGTCAAAATAAACCTGCAGCTGAAATCATCCAATCAATCATTTTACAATCCGAAAGGAGAAATGGGAAGGTGATCAACAGAAAAAAACCCTGATACAAGATTTCAAGATAATCTATTGTTAAAGTAGCATCAAGCTTATATAAGCAAGAGAAAGAAGAAAGAAGAAAAAAGCGTACAGGGTCGCTTTTGGATTTTATTAGGATAAATAGGCAGTCTTTTCCCACTATTTGAATGGGAGGAGGCTGTTTACTTTTGTAAAAAGGCGTAATCCGAAAGTTCAGGATTACGACTAATCATGGTCATTATTATGGACGCTCCTCCTGAACAGGCAAGTCATCCCAAAAAGAAACCTCTTTCCCATTAATCGTTCCGTCTGCAATTGCTCTTGCTGTCGCATCCATGGCGATAACTGCCTGCTTCGTCAGGTAACCATTACTTTTTTGGCTCAATACTTCGGAGGCGTTGGCGTTATCGGCAGTGCCTCACATTTCAAGTAACAGGGTAGAAATATCGTAATCATGGGCTAGCCCGTAAACACTGAGACCGTTTTCGTAAACGGAGCCTTTTCCTGCATAGTTAGCCAGGTGCCCCCAGCCTTTCGGTTCGATGGCATCATAGACAACAACACCTAACTGTTTTGAACCTTGCAATACCTCGGGGGCTGTATGGTCAGGGTGTGATGGGAAAATATCGCCAGAAACATATTTTCCGTCTTTTACCCATTGGGCTCCTTGATGGTGGAGGTCGATCATGTAATCTATATCATATTTTTCTAATACATTGTTATAAAGTGCCTGTGTTTCTGGCTGTGTTTTCGCATCATGGTCACGATTTATCCCCCCGCCGTCAGGCGTGTCAGAGGTCGATCCCCACTTGCTGAGTAATCTTCTAACTCGTAATTTACATCTCCCATGGCCCCGTCAGCATTATACATCGGGATGATCAGGATATTCACATCATCTAAGAGACCTTTTGTCTTCCCCGTGCCAAGTTGTTTAATGAAATCCAAAGAACCTTCCGTTGTCAATGCTTCATCACCATGCTGCTGAGTGAGATATAGGATAGTCGGGTTGTCTGGGTTTTGCATATATTTCGCCAGACGCATATCCCGTCCTTTGCCGGTTTCGCCAATGACCTCCGATTTCATATTAGTCTGCTTTTTTTCTTGTGTCTCAAGGAAATCAATCATCTCGCTGTATGTATGGAGGATGGAGGTGTTGATCGTCTCATGTCCTTGATAGACCGGGCCGTACCTGCTGCTTGCACGAAAGAAATGTCAGTAAAAACTAGCTTATAGCCAAGTCAGTTCAAGGATAAAGATGTACATATAGAGTCTGATGCTGTTTTTTAATATAGTAAGTAGAATTACCTCACTAGCCTAATCTGGTCGAAGTATATCATCCTGGAAATATATTGGAAAGGAACATGGTATTATTCTCGACTCGCTTTTAACTTTGAGCCGATTACCATTTAGAAATCTATTATAAATAAATGGGGCGATGAAACATCATTAGTTACAAGCAGTATTAGAGGGTGGTTCATTAATTAACGAACCTTTAGTTCAAAAAGAAAAAATGGCGTATCGAAAACGCCATTTTTTCTTATGGATTCACTCTATTCCGTTGTCCATTATCAATAATACGATTGGCTGAAACAGAAGGAATATTGAGGGTAGTATCCATACTGTCAGAGGTTAGTTCGACTATAGGGTTATTGTGCGGAATTGAAGGTACATCCCAAACCATTCCATCAATATAGTTGAATTGTCCACTAACCTTGAGAATTCTTGTGGTAAGAGAGGTAGGCTGAATTTGGAGGTTTTTGAATTGATTCCCACTGATTTCATTGGGGATTGTAGAGCTGCTAGTCATAATTACCATTTCAATACAATCATCCAGTGACAAGTCGATAAAACGGTTTGCATTGATCCAAGCATACCCAGTAGAAGGGCGATTGGCAACCAATTTCAAGCCTATTTTCAACCCGGCAATTTTTATATTATCAAAATGGACGAATGAAATTTCATGGCCCGAACCGCCTGAATATAATGATAAGCCGGTACCCTTGTGACTACTATGCCAGTTGACAATGTTGATATCTTTTATTTGTGTTCGATGCCACGTATTGTAATATTTGTACTTCCCATTTAAGTAGATGACCTCTGAATCAAATGCTGGATCATTGATGGCAATATAGGCCCCTTCCAGAGAGGCATTTTTTTGCACTTCCAATACTCTGAAGTTACCCTCGATAATAAACTGAGTTCCATAATTGAACAGTAATTTGACGCCTTGCTTAATAACAATTGGAGATGTAATTATATAATTTTTATTTCCCAAAATAACGGTCTTCCCTTTATTATTTCCAGCAAAGTCTATAGCGGCCTGAATTTTAAGAGAGTCATTCGCACCGCTGTAGTCTTCTACATATATGTCTTCTTTCATCATTTGTGCCTACTTTCCTATTTTTAGCATAACTCTTTTATAAATAAACCGAAAGAGATGGGAAATTTAGGACATAACCCCACTGTATTTCAAGTTTAAATTGTAAAGGAAATGTTATGTACTATCTTATTCTAGTAAAATAATATGGTGCCGAAAATGGACTGATATAAAGTTGAAACATGAATTTTTTCAAAAGAAATCGTTCCATTCACTACTTCCAATATATTTACACTCGTTAATTGTCACGCTTCTTGACAGGGGGGAAGATAATCCTATTCTCCAAAATTACCTTTCTAATGAACTGAAAATCTGGTAAGATAATTTAAAGCGATTGTTCATTATTAAGAACGAGAAAGTGATTAATTTCGATAAATTAATTTTGGGAGGTGTGGGTTTTGTCGCTGAAAGTCGAGAAAAGAAGGGAAAAAAGGAAAGAAGCTATTGATTTCGGATTGTTCTTTATAGAAAATACCTCTCTATCATCTGCTTCATATCTTTTTATACGAAGGTTATTTGACATTGTTCTGGCTATAGCTGGTTTAGCAGCTGCTTTGCCACTCCTTATTATTTTTTCCGTCGCAATTAAATTGGATACAAGAGGTACAGTGTTTTACTGCCAAGAGAGGGTTGGTGTGAAGGGGGAATACTTTCAGTTGCTTAAACTTCGGACAATGAAAATGGATGCTGAGAGAGATGGCCCAAGATGGGCATGCCTCAACGATCCACGTGTGACCGGGGTTGGGAAATTTCTCCGAAAGACAAGGATCGATGAACTGCCACAGCTTATTAACGTGTTGAAAGGAGAAATGAGCATTATCGGCCCAAGACCTGAACGCCCTGTTTTTACTGAGATTTTCAATCAGGAAACCCCTGGATTTATCAACCGCCTAATCGTCAAACCGGGATTAACAGGATGGGCCCAGGTAAATGGCGGATACGATATTTCCCCTGAGGAAAAGCTCGCTTACGATTTGGAGTATATTCATAAAAGGAGTTTCCTCCTGGATATAAAAATACTTCTTCTGACTTTCAAAGTCATGATAACTGGTGAAGGTGCAAGGTAAGAGGAGGAATATTAATGGAAGTATTATATATGTCTCCAAGGCCACCGTATCCGCCCCATAAAGGAGATCAGCTGATTGCTTGGGAACAGATTAAACAATTGAAAGTAAATGGGTACCAAGTTCATCTGATTACTTTTGTTAAATCGAAGCAAGAAGGGGAGTTTATTAAAAAAAAGCTTTCCCCTTACTGTAAAGAGGTCACTGTCTTTCCTATACATCCATTGCAAAATCTGCTTCGTTCGCTTAAGACGATTTATAACTTTAAACCAATTCAGGTTAATCTATTTTTTCACCCTCAAGTAAAGGAATACGTGATGGATATCTATAGAAGTCGTAAGCCGGATATTATACATGTTCAGACTGCCAGAGTTGCTGAATATTTCATAGATACCAAGAGCCCAAAGTGTATCGATATGATTGATGCTTTGTCACTGAATATGGAGCGGCGTGCCCAAACGGAGAAAAAGTGGCTAAAGCCGATATTCCTGCTTGAGTCTCAATTGATGAGACGATATGAAAGAGTCATTTTTAAGAAATTTGATCGGGCGATGATCGTTTCTGAAATCGATAAAAAATATCTAGGTAAACAACAAATCGTTGTTAATCCAAATGGAACATCAATCACTAAAAATCGTATTGCCGCCTATCCACCCACCACAAAGAAAAAGATCATCATTTTTCACGGAAACATGCAATATTATCCGAATGTCGAAGCTGTTCTTTATTTTGTGAAAGAGGTTTGGCCGTACATTCATCAAACCTATCCGGACTATGGATTTTATGTTGTAGGAAAGGATCCTGTAAAGAAAATTACTGCCCTGCATGGCAAAGATAATGTGGTTGTTACCGGATTTGTTGAAGATATATGCTTAAGTTTGATGCAGGCACAAATCGGTATTTATCCAATGAAGTCAGGAACAGGTATGCAGAACAAAATTGTGGAGTCGATGGCCTGTGGACTTCCGACAATTGCTTCTCCTCTAGCTTTGCAGGGAGTTACAGGAATGCGCGGGGATGAGCTGATATGTACAGAAGGTAGAGAGGGAATAATTACAGCTGTTAAAAGTTTGATTGAAAATCCCGAATTACAAAAGCGATATGGCAGTAAAGGTCAAGCGTATGTCCAAAGCAATTATTCCTGGGATCTTAACTGCAAAAGGTTAATCCATACATGGCAGGATGCTGTAATGGATAGAAGTGCTGAAAAACCAGAAAAAATGGATCCAATTCTTGTTCATCAGTGAAAGGCGGCGGGTTATATGCGGGTTGTCCTGTTATCTGGAGGCTCAGGAAAGCGGCTTTGGCCGCTTTCGAATGATGCTAGATCCAAGCAGTTCTTGAAAGTTCTGAAAAAGAAGGATGGAAAGATGGAGTCAATGGTTCAACGGGTCTGGCAACAACTTGGGAAAGCTGACCTGGCTGATATGGCGATTGTTGCAACAAGCAATTCTCAGGTAGAAATGCTCCAAAACCAGCTCGGCCAGCATGTTCCTGTAGTGGTGGAACCAGAGCGCAAGGATACGTTTCCTGCCATTGCATTAGCAGCCGTATATCTCTACTCCGTTGAGGGGTGTAGCTTAGATGAGGTTATAGGAGTTCTACCTGTCGATCCATTTGTAGAGGATCACTTTTTTGAAACTATAAAAAAGCTCGAATGGGGATTGAACGGGAGTGGGGCCGATTTAGCTCTTCTGGGTGTAAAACCGACCTATCCTTCGGAAAAGTACGGGTATATCGTTCCGAGTAGTGAAACAGCCGACGGCTTTATAAAAGTAAGCAAGTTTTGTGAAAAACCAAATGAGGCATCAGCAAAGAGGCTGATTCATCAACAGGCTCTTTGGAATTGTGGTGTATTTGGGTTTCGGCTTGGATATATCATCCAACTACTAAAAAGTAAAAATATCCCAGTACAGTATGATGCTTTACTGAAGTATTATGGAAAGCTCCAATCTACCAGCTTTGATTATGAAGTTGTCGAAAAGGCAAGTAATATCATTACCCTACCCTATTCGGGTTATTGGAAAGATCTTGGAACGTGGAACACCTTGACTGATGAAATGGAAACCCAAGTCATTGGCAATGGGGTCATTAGTAATGATGTAATGAGTTCTTGTATCGTGAATGAATTGGATATCCCGATTATTCTGCTAGGAATAGATAATATCGTGGTAGCCGCAAGCCCAGACGGACTGTTGGTAACAGATAAAAAGAGCAGCCACAAAATAAAGCAGTACGTTTCATATTTCCAGGATGGTCCGATGTATAAAGAATACGGTTGGGGGTGGAGCAGAGTACTGGAGTATAGCAAAAAAGATAACAGTACAGAAACACTTACGGAAAAAGTCCACTTGAGTGCTGGAAGAAACTTATATGATCAGGGCAATAGAAATCAGGAAGTATGGACTGTAACGGAAGGTGAAGGTGTCTTGGTCATGAATGATGAATTTTCATTCATCAGTACTGGAACCACCCTTATGATTCCAGCTGAGAAAAACTATACCTGGAAGGCCGGCAGCGATATGGAATTTATTGTATTCCAGAGCGGGGAACAATTAATGGATCATCGAAGGAACAACGACAGGATAGCCCGGGATCCGAAGAAGCCTGCTTATACGACGAACTCAAAGGCGTGAATAAGGATGAAGGTGCAGGGGGTATATATTGGAATCATTGTTTTACTTATAGCAGTGGTGGTATTGCTGGTAGGCTTTTTCATAAGTGAACCTATGAAAAAGCTTAGCGGTATCAGGGTTGAAGCTTATGGGGCTGATGGGAATGATGGTCAGGATGATTCTTCAGCTATACAAGCAGCCATTAATTACAGTCATGGAAACAACAAGCTGCCTGTCCAGTTACTGGGGGAGACTTACATTTTGAAGCAAGGATTGCGATTGAAAGAAGGAGTCGCACTAGAATTGGGTCTATCCACAAAGCTTTTGGTTGAAGGAAATTTCAATGTTTTGGAGTTAGAGAATCAAACCTCAATTACCAATGGAATCATTGAAATTACTACCCCCGAATTCAACAGTGTTGGAATTTACGTTAGTGGAGAAGAACAGGTTTGGACGACAGAACGTATTCATATCGAAAATGTGACTTTGTACAACTCCAGCGGTACCAATCGAGGGAAGGGGATTTCTTTTAACGCAGGAAAATCTGGAGAATTTATTAGTTTTGTGAATGTTATGGGGGTGAATTTGAGTGGGTTTCACACGGCAGTCCATTTACAAGCAGCACCTCCAAAGGGAGGAAAGGATTACAATTTTATCAATGGAAACAGGTTCGTCAATATGTCCCTGGATGACTGCATTGTCTGTATCCATTTTAACAGTGCTGTCACCATTCCTAATGAAGTATCGGGGAACATGTTTGAAAACCTGCAGGTCCAGCTGACAGAGCGAACGGATAAAGCGATTATTTTATCGGGTTCTAACAACACCATAGAAGGTATGGTCTGGGACGCTTCGTTTATAGAAGAGCGCCATAACTTAATAAAATTTACCAAAGAATCGTCAGGGAATTTTTTAAAAGTAAATTTATCTAGAAATAGGATCAAGGATGAAGGTCAGAGTAACCAGTATTCAACTCTGGAAGAATGACTGGGGATTATTTTTTCATCTTAAATTTACAATGAGTTATGGAAGGAAGGTTGCCATGAAGGTGTTAATAACTGGTGGGGCGGGCTTTATAGGATCGCATATTGTAGAAGAATTAGTAAATTCGCAATACGAGGTTATCGTGGTAGATAATCTTGTGACAGGGCATATGAAAAACCTTCTGCCCCAGATAAGTTTTTACAAACAGGATGTGCGAAGGAATATTGACGATCTTTTTGCAAAAGAAAAGCCGGATTACGTCATTCATCAGGCTGCTCAAGTATCTGTAAGTCATTCTTTCACAGACCCTTTATATGATTGTGAAGAAAATATTTTTGCTACACTGAATGTTTTACAAGCTTGTGTCAAGCATAATGTCAAAAAAATCGTGTTTGCATCTACCGCAGCCGTATATGGAAACCCAGTCTATCTTCCCATTGATGAAGCCCATCATCTGGAGCCGATATCCTTTTATGGGCTAACGAAAGTAAATGCAGAGAAGTATATCCAACTTTTTGCAGAGATCCATAACCTTTCCTATTCCATTTTACGTTATGCCAATGTGTATGGTCCAAGACAAGATGCCCGTGGAGAAGCGGGAGTCATAGCCCTCTTTATCGAAAAATTAATGCGTGGGAAGTCTCCTGTTATTTTTGGGGATGGAAAGCAGACGAGGGATTTCATTTTTGTCAAAGACGTGGCGCGTGCAAACGTTGCTGCGTTGGTAAACGGGGAAAACCAAGTTCTCAATGTAGGTACTGGGCAGGAAATATCTATTCATGAAATCATTGAGCAATTAGCGATTACCATAAGGAAACCTATACAGACTACATTATGTCCAGCTCGAGATGGAGACATACGCTCAAGTGTCTTACAAACCAGTCGTGCTCAATCTCAGTTGTACTGGTCACCTCGTTATTCTTTGCAAGAAGGACTTTTGGAGACCGTCCAATTTTATCAGCATGAGAATCCTTACGGGTTCCAAGAGGTGATTTCATGAGAGAGCAAATTGATATCAAAACATTCTTCCGTATACTTAAACGAAGAATTGCTACCGTTTTGGTTACTACTATAAGCATTACTCTATTAAGTGGAGCATTTATTTATTACTTCTTGAAACCCACTTATGAAGCGACAGAATATATTCTAGTAGGAAACTTGAGTAACGATGAGGAGGTCTACGTCGATCCGCAAACCATCAACAGGCTGATAGCTTCGACTGTTGATTTTATTTCTAGTCCGATCGTGTTTCAATCCGTGCAGACCGATATGGACCTCTCTCAAGAAGAGTTGGAAGAAAAAATTACCATAAAAAATAAGGAAGATTCCCAGATTATTTCTATTGTTATAAGAGATACGGACCAGGACCGGGCTAGAGAGCTTGCTCAACTCATTTCTTCCACCTCAGTGGAAGAAATGAAAGGTTCAATGGGAATGGAAAATATAACTATCCTAAGTAAAAAAGAAGGAACAAATAAACTGGAAAAAATAGGAGATCCTGTATTGAATCAGTTGTTAGCAACAATGGTGGGATTATTTTGTGGTATTGGTATGGCGATGTTAAAAAATCATTGGGATGATTCCCTGCAAAACTTGGATCAAATTGAACAGGAACTAGGTTTACCATTACTTGGAGTAGTGGAAGCCACTAAAGACGATCTGCCGAAATTCTACCGAAAACAGTTTGCAGGGGCGGAAGGGAATGTAAAAAAAGGAGGCAAAATCCATGCAGAGTCCCCTTGAGGATATTATCTCTGACGGTTCCAAGAATAAAAAGGGGGTCATCAACTTTAACCAGATGAAAGTGATCAGCAGTAAGGTTGAGAAGCAGACCCCATCCGTGCTGATGATTACTTCGATTCCTGCTGGAAAGTCGGTAGCCTTGATAGCAGCAGAACTTGCGGCAGCCATTGCGCTCCAGGAGAGGAAAGTCCTTCTTGTGGAAGGAGATTTTAAGAAACCTCAGCTACATAAGTGGTTTCATATGGAGCAGACTGCTGATACTCATCAGAAGCCGTTTACGCCTGTTTTGCCGACCTTTTTGCCAAATTTGGATGTACTTTTGGCAAAGGGTTCAAACGAAAATCCAATTGATATCTGGCTGGCCCCCTCGTTTAAGCAGCAGGTGGATTCATGGCAAGAGGCTTATGATCGAGTAATTTTTGCGGCTCCTTCTTTATATTCCGGTGTTGAAGCTGAGTTGATTGCTGATGGATGTCAGGAAGCGGTACTTGTCGTCCAACGAAAAAAGGATAAGTTGGAAGAAATAAAAAAGGCACATGCCAAACTTGAAATGGCAGGGTGTAAAGTAATCGGATTGGTATATCAACAGTGACCGATTAAGAAGGGTTAGAAGGGGCTAACATTCATGAGGGAAAATAAAAATTCCATAGGGAAGAATATTTTTCATTTATTTTACAGTACAGCATTTTCCAGCATCTTAAATGCAACTTCATTGATTGTTCTCGCCTCTTTTATCCGCACAGATGATTATGGCAGATTCAGTGTGGTACTCGCATTCGCTATGATTATGGCTTATTTGTCGGAAGCGGGCTTAAACCAGATTGTGCTTCGTGAAGGGTCCAAGAAAGAGGCTTCTATATCCTTGGTCATGGCATCTTTTATAAAACTGCGCATAGTACTGACGTTGGCAACGCTAGTGATTGGATTCCTTTTAATTCACAGGATTTACCCCGGTGACACGGAATTGATTACACTTTCCTATTTCCTGATCATTCCGCTTGTGACCGGAATATCCATGCAGAGTGTCAGTATTACCTACTTTCAGATGCTTGAGAAAATGCAATATTCCGGTTTGATAAGAATCTTCTCCGCAGGACTGCTGATCACCGTTATCTTGGCTGGGAAATATTTTCACATAAATCCCATGATCGTTTTTCTTTTATACGGATCTGCTTATTTTTTTGCTGGCTGTTTTGGCATATACTTAACGTTTAAAACCCTGACTCTTTCCATAAAGTCCCCTTTTTATAAAGGACTGCGCAAAAACTGGGTACCGTTTATGATGACCGGGTTATTATTTATCCTCCTCCCGCAGATCGGTCCAATTGTGTTAGAGCAGACACTGACACTGAAAGAAGTCGGCTATTTTGCAGTAGCTTACCGGATCCCACAAGCTTTGCAACAATTACCCTTTATCATTGCTGGCGCATTTTTTCCTGTGTTATTCCGTTTGTTCCAGGCGGGTGACCATCAGCAGCATTTATGGAAAAGTATCTCACAGGTGAAACTGATGATGGTATCTGGCATGCTGGCTACCATCCCTTTTTATCATCTTTCTGATTTTATCATCGGTTTTTTATTTGGGGAAAGATGGATAGAGACTGCTTTTTTACTGAAGATATTATCTTTGATCATGGTTTTTCAGGGAGGCAGCATTGCCTTGGGGGATGCTTTAACAACAAGGTCTCTCCAGTCGCGAAGAATGATTATTCTGGCCATAGGAGTAGTGTCAGGAGTGCTATTTTATATCGTCTTCAGTGAATTCTACGGGTTGATAGGAGCAGTGGCAGCTGGAGTTCTTATTGAACTGGTATTATTATTTGGATTCTTGTTATGTCATCCAGACCGGATCGTTCTCGGGAAAAGAGTCATAGTCCCATATTTAACTTACTTCTTTATCTGCCTTTTGATAATAGAACGATTTTTATCCTCTGTTCCGTTCCTTGCTGGCAGTGTCCATTTTATCCTTATTCTTTCCCTTGTCGGATTGGATAAGGAATGGAGGAGAAAAAGTCTTGGTATTTGGAAAAATACTCCCCCTGTATAAAAAATGGAAGTCAAAAATTCGAAAGGAGGCGCACGATGGGGCATCCTGATGTATCTGCTGTACCGCGTAGCAGCCTGATCCTGTTCTTTTTACTCTTTTCAGTTATGCTTGGCAAGTATCACATCTACATCGGCTTCGCATTTAAACCATATATGATGTATCTTGGAATTCTTGTTATCATACTGTCAGCTTCCTTCCGGTTTCAAAAGCTTCAGATTTTTGAGGTGATGCTTTTATTTTTCTATGTGGTTTATGTGTTTTCAGGGGCTTTTTCCTTGTATGCTTCCTCTAGTTTGAGAGTTATGTTTGGGATCTTTCTATATGTCATTTTTTATTTCGTTATGAAAGGGGTTCTCCAATTATTCCAGAAAAGTAAACTAGAAAATGGCATTGCCAATGCTGGCCTATTATTTAATGGAGGAAGTCTTTTTCTTTATATTTGGGGATTGAAAGACAATGGATTTTCCTTACTTGGAGATGGAGTGATACGACATGGGGTTTGGTTTGACCGTGATTATCCCAGATTGATCGGCTTGATTGAAGACCCGAACTATTTTGTTTTTTATAATACACTTTTTTTCACTTTCTATTTATGTAATCGTGGCTCATGGAAAAATAATACCGGTCTCTTATTGTGTTTAATAACATGCGTACTGACATTTTCCCGGGGCGGATTATTGATTCTTATGATAATTTTCATGGTTTATTTCTTCCTGAATAAATCCGCTAACCAATGGCGGTTACTTATATCCACCTTTACTTTCTTTCTCATAACTTGGGTGAGCAGCCAAGCTATGAATTTCAGCATCCTAGATATCCTCCAGAGCAGGTTTCAGGATTTCTCCGATGATGGAGGCAGCGGAAGGTTTGAACTATGGGGAAGGGCTTGGGATCTCTTTTCAACCAATCCTTTAGTGGGCATTGGTGCTAACAACTTCGCTGATTACAACGCTTTTGAATATGGAGAAAATCTTGTTGTTCACAATACATTTTTAGAGGTATTGGTCGAATCGGGGATTATTGGATTATTTGCATATGGTTTGTTTGTATTTACCGTTCTTATTCAAATCTTTCAGGCTAAGTTTCACCGAAAGTATCCATTTCTGTTCTTGACTTTCCTTGGATTTATGTTTCAAATGATGTTTTTGTCACTGATTGTTAATGATATGTTTTTATTATTTTTAGCACTCCTAGCTACTTATTTTTCTTATGAAAGAGAAATTGGCAAGGAAAAAGCAAACATAAACATTGTAAAGGAGGCAGGATGAGATGAATGTATTAATGCTTACGGATAAATTGACTATGGGCGGTGCTGAAAATTATTTCATCAAGCTCGAGAACAAAATGAAGACCGGTGCTGGCTTTCACTTGTATACAGCGGCCGGGGGAGGAGAACTTACTGATCAAATTATCAACAACCATAATTTTATGAAGTTATCTAGGAATCAACACCTTCTGAATATATGGCATCTTACCCGATATGTCTATAAGCGAGACATTAATGTCATTCATGCGAACAGTTTGCGGATGGTGCTTTATGCTGGTTGTTTAAGGAAGCTTGCCTGGAAAAAAAAGATAAAAATCATTTATACCAAGCATAATCTCACTGCTCTTGAAAAATTTCCGAAAATCTTTTCGTTATTGATGAATCATGGTGTTACAGGGATCATTACGGTGAGTGAGCACGAGAAAAGAGAACTCATGCATTTTGGGGTCCAGAAAGAGAAGATAACCACCGTTTACAATGGGGTTGATTTAGAAAAGTTCCCTTTTACTGAAAAATCTCAAACTGAAGTGTTTAAAGTTGGTATCCTGGCAAGGTTGTCTCCAGAAAAAAATCATAATTTGTTTTTAGATATCGCAGCCTCCATGAAAGAGGAATTAGATATACAGTTTTATATCGCTGGTGACGGCCCCGAACGGGAGGTTATCCAAGCAAAGGTACAAAAGTTAGGGCTTAACAAACGGGTAATGTTACTTGGGGAAGTACAAGAACCCTATAAATTCCTCCAATCGATGGATGCACTCCTGCTTACTTCCGAAAGGGAAGTATTTCCGATGGTCATCCTTGAGGCTATGGCAACAGGCACTCCTGTAATAACGATTAACAGAGGTGGGATATCGGAGGCAATCATAGACGGGGAAACGGGAATGCTGGTAGATGATCATTGCCTGCAATCCTTTCATGAAAAAATCCTCTCTTTAAAAGCTGACTATGAATTAAGAAAAAGGATCAGGTGTGCAGCCCGTCAAAAAGTAGTAAGGGAATTCAACTCTATGCATATGGTTGCGCATACCTTTGAACAGTATTAAATTACCCTAGTCAAATCAATATAATCAATTGATCAAATACACCTAATGAAGTTAATATTTCCAGTTCATTAGAACCACGCGGAATTAAAGAATTATTTTGATTTTGTGGAGAGTTAAAAGAAATTTAGTTTAAGAAAGGTTATTTAGAGGGAGTGTAGAAATTAATAGCAACGTCAAGACATTCAGGGGTAATGATGAAGATCGAGAGAATTGGTGCCAATATTGAAACACAGGACATTTCCAAAGCAATTCTATTAGGAACTACTAGGGCTTGATTAATTAATGGATCTTGGATTTATTGCCAGTTACGGTTCAAAAGAGAAAATGGACACTCAAATCAATTTTTTCAGAAGGAGGATCCGGCACGCGGGTCCCTGATTTGTCAATTGAGGTTGATGATTTTGAGAATATACGCATTCGCATAAAAGAAGCGAGGGTTCCATTTGAATATGGACCAGTTAATGAACTGCGGGGGGGACGGAGATTTTTTTTAAGAGATCCATTCGGTAAGCTTCTCAATATCCTTAGCTATCTGTAAACGAGTGAAAAAGCAGGAGTTCTAAAAGAAATAAAGATCTTCAGTAATATCGTAAATTCCTCAGTAAGGTGTTAGTCCGTTTCGGGAAAGAAACCGTATTAATTCAATTATATGCTCTTATCACTTACCTGTCGTATTGTTACATATACCTTTATGAGAACGTTATTCCCCATTTGGGATTCAGAGGACCGTTTAAGACAGCCTTTTTCCTATATCATGTGTCCGTACTCGAGAGTTTAGCCACTAAGAATCTTTATTCACCCCAGTATAAATATGAATCGCATCTCTTAAAAACTCTGCTGTTCTGCTTTTTGTGCTAACTCCCCGGCAGGGTCACCTGTTAAAAATGCTTTGTCAAGGACTTCTAAAACCTCTTTCTCAAGCATTTCCACTTCCGCATATTCCTCCTGGGTCATTTTTTTCAGCTTTTGATTGGATTTATCGGCTGATTCATCTCCATACTTCGCTCTTACTTCTTCACCGAATTTCTTTTCATCTATGAGATTTTGTTTAAATGCTTCAAATTTTTCTTTGTCGCTCATGTTCGTTCTCCCTTCCTTAGATGCTAAAGTTCTATTCACGTTAGCAATCAAAACGTCTAAATGCTCTCGCTTTGTAAGAAGCTTTTCGCGGTGATCCTGCAGCGCATTTACCTCGTCAAAAACCGGGGAACTCAAAATTTTTTTAATTCTTTCTAAATTCACATCCAGTTCGCGGTAAAAGAGGATTTGCTGGAGTTTATCAACTTCCTTTATTCTTATTTTTTAGAATGATCGATTTTTTTGCATTCTTAAAGGGGGGTTTTTGCCAAAGATCCGTGAAAATAAGATTAACTGAATCCACATCAAAAATTAAAGGAGATATTACTTGCTAGAGGAAATTAGAGGCAGGACCACCTAAAGAGCCGATTGGAACAAAGTTGTAACTTCTGGAAGAATACCTTTGCTCTTATGAATCGAGCTGAAACAAATACAATGAACAGGGGGATGAAATGTGAATATTATTCGTGCTTGTGAAGTAGATAGAGATATAAAAGATGAGATGAGTATGATCTTTGTAGATGGCTTTTATGAATGGCTGAATTACTTTTCAAAACATAAAGGTAAACTTTACAAGACATTTGCTCATATGTTTAATACAGAAGTTTTCTATACAGTTGAAGTTGACGACAGTATTGTTGCAATAGCCGCTTGTACTAAAAACAATATACCTTCAGTCAAATTGAAATATAGTGAATTCAGAAAGCATCTTGGCTTATTCATGGGCAGCATAGCTTATGTAATTCTTAAAAAAGAATTCGAGAAAAAGAAATACCCTTTTCAAATGCACGGAAAAATGGCTGCTATAGAGTTTGTGGCAACGTCGGTGAATTATCGAGGGACGGGTGTGGCGACTGAACTGTTAAAATCGATATTGGATGCAACTTCATATGACGAATATGCTTTAGAGGTAGCTGATACGAACACAAAAGCCATAAAACTTTATGAAAAACTTGGATTTAAAGAGTTCCTTCGTATACCTCAAAAGCACAGTGAAAAGAGTGGTGTCAATAATCTGGTGTATATGAAATATGTAAGGAAGAAGGGAATTGAGTCCGAGTATAATTGACTTAAGAGCAGCCAAAAAGGTGTTAATGCTAAGAAAGCATAGTAAAGGATCTTACAATTAACGGTGCCTTTTATTGAAAAATAAACGAAGTTAGCTTAAGCAAACATGAAAACTATGAAATGAGGAGAATGAAGGTGGCAAAAGTTGTTTTAGGAATGACCATGTCATTAGATGGGTATATCAACGACAGAAAAGGGAGTGTAGGTCGGCTGTACAGGGATATGGAGGAGCTGCGAAAAAGTGAAATCATGCAGGAATCAATACAAAATACAGGAGCAGTAGTCATGGGAAGGAACGCTTATGACATGGCAGGAGACCCGGATTTGTACGCGGAAAATTATGAATTTCAAGTACCTATCTTTGTAATTTGTAAAAATGAACCTCTCAAGCCTCCAAAAGAGTCAGAGGGATTGACATTCACCTTTGTTACCCAGGGGATAGAAAGTGCTATTGATCAGGCAAAAGAAGTGGCAGGAAATAAAGAGGTTACGGTTATAGGTGGAGCAAAAACAGGTCAGCGATGCATAAAAGCTGAACTCGTAGATGAGTTGCATATCGATATTATGCCTGTTCTTCTTTGTGAAGGTATTAAGCTGTTTGAGTACATTGGCGAAGTTCCGATTGAATTAGAAAAGATCAGCTTAAGGGAGATTGGAGAAAGAACTTGTATCCAGTTTCGAGTAGTGAAATAGGGATAATAATTAATCAGAAGCGTGTGTATAATACATGTGCTTCTTTTTTTATTGGCAGAAAGTTACCTAGTGAATCTATATTTTCCATTGTTAACTACAAGCGGTGGGAAGCAGCCTCCAGCTCCAGTGTTTTTCTGTAACTGTTAGAATATTCAATAAGTAAATCCCGATGTTGTACATTAACTGTTCGTCATCTTGGGATGAAAGCGTATACATATGCGTTTCCATGGGTGCTACAATAAATGTGTGGAAGGGAGGGAAACCGGTGGCATTAAATGAGCGCAGTAAAAAAATTCTTGATGACTTAGTTATCAATCCACGAATCTCCAGTACTACTCTTGAAAAGAAACATAACCTTACAAGAAGACAGCTTGGCTATAGTTTCAACAAAATAAATGAGTGGTTATTGGTACAAAACCTTCCCCATATTGAGCGAACAAAACAAGGGCAGTTCATTATCGACCAGTCGATATTTACTAAGGTGAATAGTGAAGACAGGGCATCAGTAAGTACACCCGTGCTATCAGAAAGGCAGCGAACTTACTTAATTATCCTGATGCTCATCAGCAGGGAAGGGCTATCATTGAACCACTTTACGCTTGAGTTGGACTTTAGTAAAAATACGATTCTGCATGATTTAAAACAAGCTCAAGCTTTTTTAGATGACTACAATTTGACCATCAAATACTCAAGGAAGTCAGGCTATTTATTGGAAGGTGAAGAGTTTCAAATTCGCAGAGTCCTGATCAGAGTTGTCTACGAACTGTTATCGATGCATAGCGGGGCGGAAAAGGTCAGAGAATTAGCTTTATTATCTGCAGATGAACTGAAGCAGCTTACTTCTTTGATTGAGAAGTTTGAAGCCAAGATTCATATTCAATTTACAGATGAAAAGATTGAAACCCTGCCTTATATTCTTACATTAATTTCAAGAAGAATCTCGAAGGGTTATGTCATTTCAACGATGCCAGTGAAACATGAGGATGTGTCGAATACAAAAGAGTTTCAGGCGATTGAAGAAATTTTCCACTCCGCGGATATACCTGAAAAGGAGCAGCTGTTCATCACTCTCCATCTGCTGACGACTAACGTTTATCGATCAGAGGAGCTTTCAAAAGATGAAACAATGTTTGAAATGGTTCCGGCAGTTAAGCAAATGCTCCAATTATTTGAAAGAAGTGCATGTATATATTTTAAAGACAGAGAACAATTGGTCGAAAAGCTTTTTCAACATCTTCGGCCCGCTTATTATAGGATCAAATACGAGTTAACAGAAGCTCAACCCATACAAGATTTTATTACAGAAGAACTTAAAGAGGTTCATCATCTTGTGAAAAGGTCGATTTCTCCACTAGAGGATTTTATCGGACAGAAGATACCTGAAAATGAAATCATTTATGTAACGATGCTCCTTGGTGGCTGGATGACAAGACAAGGAGAGAGTATTGAAAAGAAAGTGAAAGCTATCGTTGTTTGCCCTCAGGGGGTTTCTGTTTCCAGGTTACTCTTCAATCAGTTGAAAGATTTATTCCCTGAGTTCGTGTTTCTGGACTCCTTATCTGTTAGAGAGTATACGGAGTATGGATTGGATTACGATTTCATATTTTCTACAACTCCTTTGTCAGCAGAAGGCCATGTATTTATGTGTCAGGCTTTTCTGGATAAAGAAGATCGACTAAGGCTGCGGAAGCAAGTGATGATGGAAGTACAGGGCTTTATTTTAAATGATATCCATGTCGATCATTTAATGGATATCATAAGAACTCACACTTCGATCAAGGATGAAAAGGCATTAGTAGAGGAACTTCACTCCTATGTCCATCGAGATGAAGAATCTTCTATCAAACAAAGTACCCAAAGTAAGGATATTCACTTAGATGACCTTCTTCCAGCGGAGTATATCTCGCTTAGAAAATCAGTCCATTCTTGGGAAGAAGCCATTCGAATAGCTTCTACGCCTCTCGTAAGTGAAGGGTACGTAGAAGAGCGCTACGTAGAATCAATGATCCGGCAAAACAGGGATCCTTATATCGTAATCGCTCCTCATTTGGCTATCCCGCATGCTGCTCCTGAGAACGGGGTGAACAAGGTCGGGATGAGTCTATTGAAGGTAGAGGAAGGCGTTACGTTTACGGAAGAAGAGACCGTTCATATCATTGTCGTCATAGCGGCCGTTGACAAGAGAAAACATATGCATGCATTGATGCAGCTGATGAACCTGGCAGGATCTGAAGAAGATAGGAACAGAATCATTGAATCAAGGAACTCCAGAGAAATCGAAGCGTTGATACAGCAATATTCCAGTGAATAAATGCAGCAACAATATTATGAATAATGTGGTGAATATTATGAGTGAAATCTACTTTAATGAGTCCGTCATTCTACTTGGTGTAGAGGCGAATACAAAAGAAGATGTATTAGATCAGATGGGCCGGAATCTTGAAAAACAAGCATTAGTGAAAGATTCTTTTATACAAGCGATCATCGCCCGGGAAAAAGAATATGCTACAGGACTTCCGACGGCTGGAGTAGCGGTTGCTATTCCGCACACAGATGTGGAGCACGTCAACCGGAAAACGATAAGTATGGGTATATTGAAAAATACAGTTGATTTTGGAGTCATGGGTGATGATAAGGAAACGATCCCAGTCCAAATCGTTTTTATGTTAGCTATGGATGAAGCCCATTCCCAGTTATCGTTGCTGCAACAGCTGATGAAAGTCTTCCAAAATGAAGATGTACTCGTATCTATTTTGAATGACCAAAATAAAGCAAGCATCAGAAAGCTAATGGAAGAAAAGTTGGACTTTGGTGCACTTGAAGGAGAGAACTAAAAATGGCGAAGAAACAAGTATTGGTCGCGTGCGGTGCAGGCATTGCCACATCCACAGTTGTAAACGGAGCAATTGAAGAGATGGCAAAAGAACACAACTTGGATGTAGACCTCGCTCAGATAAAGATTGCTGAAGTAGGAAGTTATGTCGATACAGCAGACTTGTTAGTGACTACAGCTATGACACAAAAAGACTATCCATTTCCGGTTATTAACGCAAGATCTTTCTTGACTGGAATTGGCACGGAGGATACAAAGAAAGAAATTTTGACAGCGCTTCAAAAATAAACATTCTGAAACTATGAAAAATAAAGGAGAGATATTTATGGCAAAGAAGCAAGTATTAGTGGCGTGTGGGGCAGGTATTGCAACGTCTACAGTAGTGAATGGAGCAATCGAAGAGATGGCTGAAGAGAATAATCTGAGTTTAGATCTCGTACAAATCAAGATTTCAGAAGTAGGGGGATATGTCGACACAGCAGACCTATTGGTCACGACTGCGATGACGCAAAAAGATTATCCATTTCCAGTAATCAATGCTCGTTCGTTTTTAACTGGGATCGGTACGGAGGATACGAAAAAAGAAATACTTGAAGAACTTACAAAATAATGAATGAGTCTGGTCAACTGAAAGAATGAGGGAGGATTATTCATGCAAGGTTTCGTCGACATCGTACAAGGTTTTTTAGATTTAGGGGCAACAGTGATTTTGCCGGTTGCCATCTTCTTTTTAGGTTTATTGTTCGGACAGAAACCAGGAAAAGCATTTCGGTCTGGACTGACGATAGGTGTAGCTTTTGTCGGTATATTCTTAGTGGTAGATTTGCTGGTTAATAACCTTGGGCCTGCTGCACAAGGAATGGTAGACCGGTTAGGAGTGAGTTTGAATGTAATTGACGTAGGATGGCCAGCTTCATCCTCGATTGCCTGGGCTTCTGCCGTTGCTGCATTCATCATCCCTTTAGGGCTTGTAGTTAATGTGATCATGCTGCTTACGAAAACGACGAAAACAATGAACGTTGATATATGGAATTTTTGGCATTATACATTTATGGCTGCTATGGTTTATGCCGTTTCCGGTAGCATTGTACAAGGGTTGATTGCTGCGGTGATCTTCCAAATCGTTTGTCTTAAAGTAGCGGATTGGACAGCCCCTATGGTTAGTGAATTTTTCGACTTGCCAGGTGTTTCCATTGCAACAGGAAGTACGATTTCATATGCACCTGGAATTATATTAGTCAGGTGGCTGAATAAAGTTCCCGGCATTAAAAATTGGAACGCTGACCCGGACACCATTCAAAAGCGTTTTGGAATCTTCGGGGAATCTATTTTCATTGGTCTGTTTTTAGGTGCAGCGATTGGAATTCTCGCCGGCTACAGTGCAGGAGAAGTCATTGAGATTGGAATGGCGATGGCAGCTGTTATGGTGCTGATGCCTCGCATGGTCAAGATTCTTATGGAAGGATTGATGCCTGTCTCTGAATCGGCTCGTCAATGGCTGTCAAAACGCTTTGGTGATCGGGAAATTTATATCGGTTTAGATGCCGCTGTTGCCCTTGGGCACCCGGCTGTAATTTCCACAGCATTAATTCTTGTGCCTATCACGGTTCTATTAGCTGTTATTCTACCTGGAAACGCGTTGTTGCCTTTTGGTGACTTGGCTACGATTCCATTTGTAGTGGCGTTTATTGTGGGAGCCGCTCGAGGGAATATCGTCCATTCCGTCATAGTAGGAACTTTGATGATTGCCCTATCTCTCTATATGGCGACAGATGTAGCACCAATTTTCACAGAAATGGCATTCAATGCGGACTTCGAAATGCCGGAAGGGTCTGCAAAGATTTCCAGTATCGACCAGGGTGGAAATCTGGTTAACTGGATCATATTCAAAGTCTTCAGCTTGTTTAATTGACTCGTACTATAGGAGGGATAGCCTTGAAAGCACTCGTTAAAACAGAGCTTGGGTTCGGAAATCTGGAAATCCAGGAAAAGCAGGAGCCGATGGTGGGCGAGGATCAAGTGAAAATAGAGGTGAAATACGCTGGGGTATGCGGGTCGGACATTCATACTTACGAAGGACACTACAAAGTGAATGTACCTGTCACCTTAGGCCATGAATTCTCTGGAGTTGTCGTTGATGTTGGCAATGGAGTAACGGAATTCAACATTGGAGACCGTGTAACATCTGAAACGACATTTTATGTGTGTGGCACATGTAAGTACTGCCAAAATGGTGACTATAATCTTTGTAATCACAGGAAGGGGCTGGGAACCCAGCAGGATGGTGGGTTTGCCAAATATCTGATTGCCCGGAAAGAAAGCGTCCACCTTCTTCCGCCTCATGTTGATGATCGGTCTGCTGCTATGACCGAGCCGCTTGCCTGTACCCATCATGCAGTGGCTAAGACAGAAATCAATGAGGGAGATTTGGTGGTTGTAATTGGTCCTGGACCGATCGGGTTGTTTACAGCTCAAGTAGCAAAAAGCAGAGGAGCAAGAGTGATCATCGCCGGATTGTCCAACGATCAAATCCGACTGAACAAAGCGGAAGAATTAGGAATAGATTATGCAGTTAATATTCAAGAACAAAACCTTAAAGATTTGGTTCATAAGCTGACAGATGGATACGGAGCCGATGTGGTGTTTGAATGTTCGGGCGCCGTCCCAGCAGCTAATCAAGCCTTGGATCTGTTAAAGAAAAAAGGACAATATGGACAAGTCGGGATCTTTCCTAGCCCGGAAGTATCTTTTGACCTTGAAAAGATTATTCAAAAAGAAATCAGAGTGATTGGAAGCCGAAGTCAAAAATCAGCCGATTGGGAACCTTCTCTCGAATTGATGAACTGTGGTCGAGTGAACGCTCAATCGCTTGTCACTCATGAGTATCCGATTACTCACTGGGAAGATGCTTACAAGGCAATCAAAAGCGGGGAAGCCATTAAAGTTTTATTGACTCCTGTCGAGTAAAAGAAATGAGGTTTTAATGATGGTAGATATCTTTTTAGAATTCATGCTGGGACCTATGCGGGCCATTGGGGAGTTTTATTTTGAACACCAAATGGTATTTAATGCGGTAGTCATAGGAGCAGCACTCTACAAACTAGCAAGTGGGAATAAACGAGAGGGAAAAGAAACGGAATCTATGTAACGAAAAAGGTGAAAAAAGATGAAAACTTTAAACCTGTATGGTGAACAGGATATTAGATTTGAAGATACAGCGGTACCAGTCGTTCAAAAAGCAGACGACGTGGTGATTAAGGTGAAAGCCGTGGGTGTATGCGGATCGGATATTTCCAGATATAAAAAACTGGGACCATATGTAGAAGGAATGACGTTTGGTCATGAGTTCGCTGGAGAAGTGGCAGAAATAGGACCAGCTGTCGAAGGGATTAAAGTTGGTGATCGCGTTTCCGGCTGTCCGACCTTTTACTGTGGTGAATGCCATAGCTGTTTAAAAGGAAACTTATCACAATGTGAAAAGCTCACGGTCATAGGAGCCCGTCATCCTGGAGCTTATGCAGAGTTTGTTCATTTACCTGCCAAGCATGTCCTTCTTCTTCCAGATAATGTGGATTATGATACAGCAGCAATGATTGAACCATCCTCCGTTGTCGCACACGGATTCTATCGTACGAGCATTCACCCTGGTGCGACTGTAGCCATAATGGGCTGTGGAAGTATTGGCTTATTGGCCATTCAATGGGCGAAGATATTCGGTGCAAAAAAAGTTATTGCAATCGATATCGATGATCGAAAGCTGGAGGTTGCGGAAAAAGTAGGGGCGGATAGCAAGGTCAATCCGAAAAATGGTCCAGCCCATCAGCAGGTAGCTGAAGCAACGGAGCAGCTCGGAGTCGATCTAGCCGTGGAATGTGCCGGGTCACCGATAACTTCAGAACAAATTCTTGCTCTGCCTAAAAAAGGAGGAGAGGTGCTCTACATGGGCATTCCCTATGCTCAAATTGATATGGAACGTTTTTATTTTGAAAAGATTGTCCGGAACGAATTGAAAATCATCGGCTCCTGGAATGCAATTTCCTCGCCGTTTCCTGGTAAAGAATGGAGTTCCACTCTTTATTATATGAGTACTGGACAGTTGAACATCAAGCCGATGATCTCACATCGTTTACCATTAGAGCAGGGGCCGGACACTTTTCAAAAGCTGATCCAACCTAATGAGGACTATGTTAAAGTACTTTTCTACCCATAAGAATATGAAGGTTACTTGAGAAGAGAGCGCGATTCCTGGATAAGGAGCGTTCTTTTCTTTTGCTTAATCGTACATGTCATAATACGCATCATTGCAGAATTCATAGATCAAGGTATGAGAATAGTCCTCAGGAACACAAATGAAAATGTTGTGTTCCTGAGGGCTTTAAATTCACATTAGGTATCTACTCTGGTTCTGGGGGCATCATGGTGAAAGTAATCCACCTTATCTTTATGATCCCACTAGATAATCATGTATATTTGAAATTTCTTATTAACCTTCGCAATCGTAAGTTTACTTGCGAGTTTAAGGGATATCGTCTCTTTTATGATTCCCCTAATACTCTTACTTCGACTTTGAATGTACCAAAGTTAATGGTCTCTAACTTTTTTGGAAGTGCAGCTTTAAGAGCTTCTACATCTGTTTCTGTTGTATCGGCATATACGGTTAGTACATTGGAGCCAAAATCAAATGCAGTATTTAGATGTTCATTAGTACCGGTTTCTTCCTCTAGATAACTTGTTAAAATTTCTTGCTTTCTTCCAACTGCAAATGGGCCTGTGAGTTCTCCCCATCTGTCATAGGAAGCCTTCTCAATGTGTGTACCTTCAACATATCGGAATACCTCTATATCATAATTTTCTCGACCATATGAGTGAACTAGGCTGGATACTTGTTTTTTTATTTTCTCGTGTAATTTTTGAAAGTTTTCTTTTTCAGTTATGATACCTACAGTAAATATGTCCTCATTGGGAAGGTAAAAAGCTAAACCTATAGAGTGCCCAATTTCCCTTAGTTTTTCTTTGATTTGTTTCTCTTCATTTAACATCTCTTGATCCTTGTTTACTTTTTCTGAAATTTGAAGTTTCTCTTCCTCGGCATTGAACATGGAACCGATGATAGGAAGTTTAGACATAACATTAGAAACAGAAGGTGACATAAAGGAAGTGCCGATAAGAACAGCTATGAAAAGTGCAGCAACTGTAGCTAGGTAATATCCCTTTCTATTATAGACCTTTGTATTCTTTCGGCTATCTTTCTGAATCTCTTCATTTACGGATTTTTTTATTCGGTCATGGATGTAATCATCATAATAATGATTTTCATAATAACCTTTTGCCTCTTTAAACATATCGCCCATTTATATCATCCTTTCTTGAATCATAGGATGGGTTTTCAGCTTTTCTCTCCCTCGGGCAAGTCGAGTTTTAATGGTGTTTTCCTTTTCTTCTAAGGTCATGCTGATGTCTTCGATTTTTTGATCATAAAAGTAAAAAAGAACTAGTACTTCTCGGTACTTTATTGGCAAGGTCATCACAGCTTGGAGAACCTGTTCTCTCTGATTTTGTTTTATGTATGTCTGTTCAGTACTTTCTGATTGTTGTTCTTTATCAAAGTAATTAAGGGGATATTTTAATTTTGCAAGTTTCTTCCTTCTAAGAACATCTTTAGATCGATTCACTGTGATCCTGTAAAGCCAGGATGAGATAGCGGCTTCCCCCCGGAATCGGTCCATATATCGAAAACACTTTATGAATACGTCTTGAGCGATATCTTCTGCGGTTCCTTGATCTTTCACATAAGAATACGCTAATAAGTAAACTTTCCTGGAATGAGATTCCATTAATTCATTTAAAAAGGATTGTTTTCCTTCGTTTGTCAGATTCCTTATGTCTTCCGCGGCTTTCTCCTTCAATGTTCTCCCTCCCTTTACACCATTATGACTATTATCTCTTAGTTAAAGTTTCATAAATTATAAAGTCTTTCTCTGATTGGCTAAATTGACATTTTAGACGATTGGCTCTTAAAAGGGAAGGCAGGAAAGTTTTTGAAACTAAAATTGACTTGCTTCGTATGTAAACTAATATAAGGTGTGGGATGTTGTTATTTTAATTTCATGAATTAAGTGGTTACTTTGATTATGACTTGGATAAGTTGGTCCGGGATTTTTGTGTTTGGTTTTATTATTTAGAAAAAGTTAAATAGATAGATTTTAAGATGGCGAAAATTTCCTAGGGGGTAGAGCGTTGTGAGCTTGTTAAATATTCTGCTTGGAGTCGGTTTGGTTTTCTTTATATTATTCATTATAGCTATCTCCTCATCTCTCCGAAAATAAGACAAGAGATACAGAGTGAAAAAGAAAAAGATATAAACAAGGGGGAGGTTATAAAGTGCCCACTTGCCAAATGTGCAATAGTAAATGGCCTTGGTCTCAGGCAATGAAGCAACAAATGAAGTTAAAGTCCAGGAGCGTATGCAAGTATTGCGGCCATAGACAGTATTTATCAGAAAAATCTCAATGTAAACATGCTGTGCTTTCCATTATTATTGCGTTTAGTTTAATTGGGGTTTTTAATAATACAGCTGTTCCAATCGTTTTGCATATAATTTTTTTCATTCTTGGTATAGTCGTGCTTAGTTTAACATTTCCGTTTGTAATGGGATTATCTAACGAAAAAGAGCAACTATAATTTTCACCATATTGCTTTGACTAAAAAATCACTTAGAAGTTTACTGGATTAATAGAAAGTAGGTCTTGTGTTATGAGGAAGATGGTTGTGATTGTATTTGCCTTATTACTAGTAGCAGCTTGCTCTGAAGACAATGTTAAATATAAAAAATATGATGGTGCACCATTGAACATAGCGGTGGTCGGCGAATCACCTGATATAGATAATGAGCTTATAAATTTCATCGATTTTCAAATGAAAGAGGTTGGCGCAAACACGGTCTCAAATGAGTATGATTCAATATTTGTAATGCCTGATGAATTTGAGGAAGCCTCGAAAGATAAGTACGTTCAACTCTACAAAGAGCTGACCATTCCTATTTTCTTTATTGATTCGAGCAAACGTGCGTTACCTTTTGTAAGGGAAGGGATGAATTATGAAACGGCTCCTGAGATAAATAACCCTTATTTTGCTACAGGCTATTTATACACTGGGGGAGAAAGAGATAGAGCAGATAAGTGGCAAATTTCTTTATATAATGATGTGAGAAATGAAAATAACATACAAGCTGCATATGCTTTGATTTTCAGTAAGATTGAAGAGTTGTAATGATTTTCAATAGCTAAGGAGAGTCATATTATGAAAAGGAATATTTTAATTGTAACGCTTACTGTAGTATTTGTTATTTTATTGGCTGCTTGTGAAGATTCAAGTGCTATGTCGGAAGACCAGTCTCAAAATAATGTTGACGATGCTTCTAGTGAAGAGTCTACCGACAATGTATCAAATACCGAGAATACGGAAACTAACGAAGATGATGAGGCATCCACCAATGTGCTTACCGAAGATGGAGACACATCTACTGATAATGAGGTTAGTAAGAAAGAAGAGTATGAGGAAAAATTAATGGCTGCTAAAAAAGAAACGGAAGAAATGGAAGCAGCGGATTCATCTACATATGCCTTGAAAAAAGTAGAAAACGATCGATGGGATACATGGGATGAATTGTTGAATGAAATTTATAGTGTTTTAATCGAGCAACTGCCAGCTGAAGAAATGGATCAATTAAGAGAAGAACAGCGGGATTGGATGAAATCCAGAGATGATAGTGCTTTGGAAGCATCCCTGGAATATGAAGGCGGTACGCAGGAACACTTAGAATATGTGTCTGTGCTAGCAAAGCTTACAGAAGAAAGATGCTACGAATTGGTGGAAGTTTATATTAAATGAAGCATACTCATGCTCATAGATAGATAAAAAAATGGACTAGTGCGAGCTAGAGTTTTATTTGTTATACGGCTCAATTAGATTGGAATGAATTCGCCGAGTTCAAAAAAAGGGGGGGGATTTTAAATTAAAAAATTCGCAGGTTATTTCGTTTACACGCTGGTAATGCTATTTGCTCTGATTGCTTGCTTGAAAATCTATCAAGACTTAAAAGAGCAGGCTGAGCTTGATTACAACATTTGGCCAGTAGTTACATTCGGTTTATTATATCCAATTCTATTAGGTGCTCTCTTCGCTTTACCTGGCTTATGGAAGAGGATTAAACAAGAGAAAGCTAAAGGGTTTGAAATCGGTAAGTTTCTCGGCGTAGGCATTCCAGCAATGTATGTTATTCTAGCGCCTTTTCTTTATTCAACCAAAGTGTTTTCATTCTACCTTCCATTCACCAGTTTGCTTTTCAACCAATACACAGGGGGAGTTATGATATTCAGCTTTGTGTTTGGTTACCTCATTATTGACTGTATAAGAAGCCGAGGTGATGAAAATATCATTTTATAAAAACCATGAATGTGGTTAGGAGTCAGCGTTTAGGCGTTGACTTTCTTTATAATTTTTCAGGAGGTGAGTTTATGGTTCATTTGCAAAAAGTGCGAACAGATGAAGCGGCTAAACTACATAATCTAATGCAATTTTATATTTATGAATTCAGTAATTATCTACCAGATATAAAGCTAGAAGACAATGGAGCTTACAAACCTTTTGATTTAAAAAAATATTGGACTAACAATCAATTCCACGCCTATTTTATTAAGTTAGCTGATGAGTTAATTGGATTCGCTCTTATAGAGAGTGCTACTGTTTCAAATCCCAATACAATTGAGGAGTACTTTATTATTGCTAAATACAAGAGGAATGGTTATGGAAAAGCCATTGCGAAGAAACTGTTTACATTGTTTCCTGGGGAGTGGGAGATAACACAGATAGAAAGTAATGAACAAGCCCATGTCTTCTGGAAAGGGCTGATCCACGAAGTAAGTCAGGGTAACTTTACCGAACATCTTAAGGACGGAGTCTATGTCCAGAAATTTAATATCTAAAATGATTGAAGCGACCATTGAAAGAAAGACAGAAGCGCATAAAGGAAGCTCCGTTAAGGCCACCTTGAAAGAGATCCCTTTTAGTGTAAAATTACTCTAAGGGGGTTGTTTATGGAAACCGTGGCACCATGGACCTTGATATTGTATTACCTTTTCTTATTGTTGGTTTTAGGAACTTCATTATTTAGTTTAATGAAGAAAAGGAGTATAAGTTTGGCGTTAGTGACTGCGTTTATTGTTATTACAATACCGCTAGTTACTATAATTAATAGTATTGGTAGAAGTGAAGGATATAATGAATGGGATTATTTTTTACACTCTATCCAAATTGGGGAAGTCTGGGCGATATATGTGGGATTAGGAAATCTATTCTCAATAGTCTGGCTGTTGATATTCTTTTTTTCCAGAAAGATGAAAAGATAAGGAGGATACTAGTTTCATTAAAGATTATTACTTGAAAATCTTCTGTATAAGGCGGGCATTTTTTGAAGAAATATCTTAAAGCAATAGACAAATATTTTGAAGAGGTCGATAAAAGAATTGACAATCGATTAACCTTTATTGGAATATTCTCAGCATTGATTGCTGCCGAATTACTAAATAAACCTTTTATTGATGGGATGATTCTTGTAATTATAATTTTCCTGGTAAGGGGAGGATGGGATTTGATAAATCCAAATTCAAGAGCGCAACAGCGCTATAGGCAAACGTCAAGTATCCTCTTAGTCTTTATTACTTTAGCTACTATTATAGGGTTTGTAATAAAGATATTGTTGCCGTATCCATATGGAATTCTTTATTGAAGTTTAACGATTATTCTTATTAATGTTGAAGGTTACATAAATTAATAAATAAAAGGTAATCCTTTTTTATATTTATAATTGAGTATCATTCATTTTTTTGAAATAATTGGAAGTGTGAGGAGGATGCATATGAAGAAAATTAGCATTGGCATTTCGTTAATATTGGTTTTAGCCTATGGATTATCACTATTTTTCACGCCATCGAAGGCATCTGAAAAGTCAAATGGCAACATTTTCACGAGTGGGCATATTGATGACGCGGGTGTAAGAGCTACTGTAGATTCGGGAAAGGGCCAAGTACTTGATCAAAAATACTATGATGAAAAACATGACATAACCATACATTTCAAAAGGGTGTTAACCGATGATAAAGAAACAAAACTCCTTTTGACCTACCATAGTGAAGAGAAAAATTTAAAGGATTATTATATTGATCTCTGGGAAGGTGTCAGTAACGTTAATTTGATTATTGGCAGTGAAAAAAAATCATTAGAAAGTGTGGGTTGGGGAAGCCGATACTACAGCAGTAAGGAGAATAAAGTTTATGAAGCCTTATCTTTTGAATCAATAAAAGGATATAAGGGTCAAAACATTCGGTTAGAGGTTCAAGATATGACGATGTGGAAAAAAGACGGCATCGGCACTCTACATACAACTTGGCCGTTAAAATTCAAACTTAAACCATCTGCTACCTTTGATAGGGAAACTGACTTAATAAATAAGAAATTCACTTTTCATGGAGAAACATACAATATTAAGCAAGTAGAGTACTCTGCCTTAGAAACAAGGGTCGTCGTTACTGGGACTGATATTAAAATCTACACGGATAAAAATGGAAAACAATACAAAAAGAAAAGTAAAATAGAAAAACTGTTTCTTAACCCCAGAAAAACAAGTGGAGAACATGGATATAGGGCTGATAAGAATAAAATGGGTATATTTTTAAGGTCAGATGGGAAAAAGTTCATGCCGATTTACAGTAAGGAAGAGGTACATGAGTCAGAAAACTATGTAATGGTTTTTGCTCCAGTGAATAATCAGCAAAATTTGAAGCTTGAGGTTGGTGGGGGTCTCACAATTCCATTTACTGAATAGGACGACGTGATAAAGAATAAAGGGGCAAATCTGATAGAAAGATTTGTCTTCTTTTTTTACTTGAAGGAAATCCTGGTATTCAATAAAAAAGAGTTTGTACGCATACTCGTTCATTTTGATATCCCGGAAGATGAACTGAAGAAACGTGTGAATCAAAGTGATCGGAATATCAATATCTTTAGAGGAGACTATTCTAGCTTTTACGAAGTGCTTGAGCGCCAACAAAAGGAAGCCTGCGAAGAAGGTGTAAGAGATCCTGAAGAAAATGAGGCAGACTATCTATTTTTGGTTCATGACAATGAAGAAGTTGAAACTGTAATTAAGAAAATCGTTCAAATTAGGAAGGGGTAGTTACATTGTCTGAGGGATTACTTCATCATGTGGAAATCTATGTATCTGACTTAGAGAAATCTGAATCATTTTGGGGCTGGTTCTTAAATGAGTTAGGCTACCAATCTTATCAAAAATGGAATAAGGGACAAAGCTGGAAGTTAGGGGAAACTTATTTAGTATTTGTGCAAACAGAAACTGAATACTTAGACGTTCCTTACCACAGATGCAGGACTGGTTTAAATCATCTGGCTTTTCATGCTTCTTCACGTGAAAGAGTAGATGAGATGACGAGAATGCTTAAAGAGAGAGGTATGAAAATCTTATACGAAAACCAACATCCTTATGCAGGCGGAGAGGATTATTATGCTGTCTACTTTGAAGATCCTGATAGGGTAAAAGTCGAATTCGTTGCACCATCTCCATGAGCTTTTTAGAAAATATTAAATTGAGTTTTAAACGGAGGAGGCAAATATAAAGTGGTTTAATCCTATCCATACATTAATTAATGATCCTATTTCAACTGAAAATCACTTAAACTTACAGAGCAGGTTTATTGGAGAATTAATTATGATGACGTATGTGAAAGTAGTCTTTCTTACATAAATACTGAGGTGATATTAATTGAAAAACGTAGAAAAAGAACAACAGCTTGTTGGTTTTAAAAAGGTTGAAGTTTTTGATGATCATTTAGGTGTAACATTTCCTGTGTTTGTTATGTATCCAACCCACACACCTGAAAAAGAAGAATTCATAGGACCGTATAGCCTAAATGTGGCAAAGGATGCAAAAACGCAAGATGATGTCTTTCCATTGGTAGTCATCTCTCATGGTACTGGTGGAACTCCACTTGTTTATAGAACTCTTGCTCGTCATTTAGTTCAAAATGGATTTATAGTAGCGATGCCCGAACATCCTTACAACAATATCCATGACAATCAACTGGAAAACTCAGTCACCCTTTTAGAAAGCAGACCAGGCAATATCACTCAAACCATTGACTGGTTTAAAGGTGACGATCTTTTTAAAAACAATGTTAATTTTGATGATATTTCAATAATCGGACATTCAATGGGAGGTTATACCGCAATTGCGGCAACTGGTGGAATACCGACAACTCTGCCGTGGGAAACGGATAACCAAGTACCTGAAGTAATAGATCTAAAGGTGGAAGAAAGAATAAAAAAGGTGATTTTATTAGCGCCTGCTTTAGGGTGGTTCAGGAATGAGGGTGCTCTTGAAAAATTGAATTTACCAATTTTGATGGTGACAGGAGAAAGAGATGAAATCACTCCTTATTTTCATGCTGAGATTTTATTGAAAGGGGCTGGAAATACTGAAAAAATTGAAAGCAGAATCATAGATAACGCTGGTCATTTCTCCTTCCTGAGTCCTTTTCCGAAAGAGATGAAAAAATCCTCATTTCCTCCTTCTCAAGACCCGGCTGGATTTGATAGAGAGCTTTTCCATCAAGAATTAGAATCTGATGTTCTGAATTTCTTATTAAGCTAATGTAGAAGCGAGTGTTGAGTTGACATCGTTTACTTCTTTTGGTGAGGGCAGGTTTTTGAAGTAATCACATGGAAGTTGTTCTACATAAATAGAATTTGTGAGTAGTGATAAATTAAACTCTAAAATGTCTCGGAGGTATATAAATGAAGGTTATGCGAATTGTTGCCAATATTGAGACACAGGACATTTCCAAAGCAAAGCACTTCTACGAGGAGATACTGGGACTTGATCAAAAAATGGATCTTGGATTTATTGCAACGTATGGTTCTAATGAGAAAATGGCCACCCAAATCAGTTTCTTATCAGAAGGTGGGTCCGGCACACCTGTCCCTGATTTGTCCATTGAGGTTGATGATCTCGACGAGGTGCTCACCCGTATAAAAGATGCAGGAATTTCAATTGAGTATGGACCGACTGAGGAACCGTGGGGAGTTCGGCGTTTTTACGTTAGAGATCCGTTCGGGAAGCTCGTTAATATTTTAACTCATTTATAAAAATGAAGCTGAAATTTCTCTGAGTAATAATCATTATCCAGAAATCCGGTTTTAAATGATAAAGACCAAGAGTTAAAGGGCAAATGACGATTTTAACTTTTTCTTTATTATAGGGTCTGTTAAATTTCACTGAAAAACACTTTTCAATCTAGAGGAACTGTTAAAGTTTGTTGTTGCTTCTCCAAATCGCTTGTCGGTGGATGCTTGCCGCGGGCACGGCCTCAGCTAACTTGGTCAAGAAGATCACTTGACCAAGTGGATCTTCGGCTCGCGCTGTTCCCGCAGGCGTCACCACCGAACGCGATTGTAAGGTTATGGAATTAAGGGGGGTTAGATGAGTCCAACATACGAAAATATAGTTTCATGGGTAGAAGATATCAAAGAGAGAAATCATAGCTCTGCAGCTGCACTCACTGTAATCAAAGACAATAAGATCGTTTTTGAACACTATTGCGGGTTTCATTCCAATACGAACAATTCACGACCTATAAATGAGAATTCCAGATTCAATGTGGCATCTGCCAGAAAGAGTTACTTAGGATTGTGCATTGCTTTTGCTTTATATGAAGGAAAGATACATAGCCTTGATGATTATGCCAGTGATCATTTTCATGAAATAGACAGAGACACTTTTGGAAATACCACCTTACGACATATGGTAACTCACACACATGGTCTTGATGAAACTTCAGAAGGGGAGATCATCAGAGAATTCGATCCTGGTGAAAAATGGGCCTACAGAGGAATGAATATCAAACTTATGGCTCAACTAATACATGAAATCTACGGCAGACCCTTTCCGGAATTTCTGTATCAAAAAGTATTTTTACCAATGGGATTGAAAAGAACGTGGTGGGAAACGGAAGACAATGATGATTTAGTGAAAGTAATAGTTGATCCTAATAAGATTGCAAAAGACACAACCGGTTCGGCTGAAGATGGAATGGAATCCAATCTGTTTGTTTCCTCTCTTGAGTTTGCTCTTTGGGGTAACCTCTTTCTTAACCAAGGGAAATTCAATGGAAAGCAAATAGTCCCTCAAGAGGTCATTGAACTTGCGGTTAGTATACTTACACCTGATCACCTAGCAAAAGAGTTTCCTCGTAACGGGATGTTTTGGTTCGTGCATGATATTCCTCGAGAATTGAGTGAATTAGGGGACCGAGTGCCAAGAGGTTCCTTTCAAATCCTAGGTGTGACGGGTCCAACTTTGTTAGTGATTCCAAAATACAATGTGGTAGTAGCTAAAATGTATAACAAAAGGTACAACTACGGAAATGATGATTATCTTTATTACTTAAAAGAATTCGGCAATATAGTGGCCGACAATTTCAGAATTAAGAAAAGTGAGGAAAGTTATGATTAAACCAGGAGCCTTACAAAAGGGTGATCGGGTAGCGGTGATTGCGCCAGCTGGACCACCAGACAAACAACAGTTGCTAGAAGGGATAAGTGTGCTTGAGAATATGGGGCTTGAGGTCGTGATTGGACGGCACGTGTACGAAATGAATGAGGACCTTGCTGTTGTCGATCAGAAGCGGCTGGAGGACCTGCATGAAGCTTTTTCTGATCCTGCGATTCGCGGAATCTTTTGTGCTAATGGAGGATTCGGGACGGCAAGGATTGCTCCCGGGATTGATTATGAAAGAATAAAAAGAAACCCTAAGCTCTTTTGGGGGTACAGTGACGTTACCTATCTGCTTAATGCCATTCAAAACTTCACTGACCTGGTTACTTTCCACGGGCCGATGGTGTCATCCGACCTGAATGACGAGCAAAGAACAGCGGAGACAGAATCCACTTTTCATCCATTATTCACGGGAGAATCTCAGACCTATGATTCAAACAAATCGCCACTCGTTACGCTGGCTCACGGAAGTGGAGAAGGGCGTTTGGCAGGGGGGAATCTTACTCTTCTCACCAATGGTTTGGGCACACCTTATCAAGTGAATACAAATGGAGCAATCCTACTGATCGAGGAAGTCTCAGAACCTGCGTTTCGTATTAATTTGATGCTTACTCATCTTAAGCAGTCAGGGGTGTTCGATGAGGTCGAAGGTGTTGTCATAGGTAACTTCCAAGTGGAACCAGACGAATATGCGAAAATAAAAAAAGTGTTGAAAGACTTCTTCGCTTGCGCCCCTTTTCCTGTGGTGGAGAATTTTCCTATCGGACACTGCCAGCCTAATTATGGCGTGCCGTTGGGAGTAAATGCGAAACTCACAACATCGCCGCCTCGTTTAGTAATCGAGTCAGGTGTGATGTAAATTTTAATAGGCGAGTCGTAAATATAGGTGGTGCTTTAGTAACCATTCAACTTCCATTGATGGAGGGTCTATTTTGGTGTAAAATTACACTTAAGGATCGGCTGTTATTTTACTGAATTTGCTCACTTAGGGAGAGGTTTAGAATGGTTGTGTTTCTCGGACTTTCAATCCTTATTTTATTAGGGGCTGTTTTGAGTTACTTTGCAGCAAGGCAAGGTCTGAAGAAAAATAAAAAGGTGTTCGAAAATATATTTTCAGCTCTTTGTATCATTTGTTTATTCGGCCTTGAGAGTGCATTGATCTGGTTTAAATACGCAGGACCAATCAATGAATTCTTCTTATTCGGGGGAATGCTCTTCCTTATTGGAATCACTGTTATTTGTTTAGTCATTCTTACTATTAATCGATTCAAAAGGATAGGAACACTTTTATGTCGGTACCTGATCTCCACTACGCTAATGCGTGAGTACAGTGGAAATCAGGTACCGATTTTTTTGATTTTCTGAGTGTTTCAAAAGCGATTGCACTTGGGTACTAAAAGCTTCGATCTGTCCGTTAAATCTCACTTTTCTCCTCAACTTCCACGGTGCCATCACAGGTTTATATAAAAAGTGACAATGTGTCACTTTTTTATTGACTATTCCTTCGCGATGATTTAAGATAGCAAAGTATCAATTGGATGTGACACCGTGTCATATCGTGGGGAGGTAACGCGGAATGCCGAAACAGACGTTTTATAATTTACCTGAAGATAAGCAGCAAGCTTTATTGGAGGCTTCGAGAATCGAGTTTTCTAGAGCTCCCTTACACGAAGCCTCCATTTCCAACATTATAAAAATGTGTGGAATCTCCAGAGGCAGCTTTTATCAATACTTCGAAGATAAGGAAGATGCTTTCTATTACTTGTTAAAAGAACATTCAAAACAAAGGCAAGAGATGTTTATTGAATTTCTTAAAGAGTCGGAAGGCGATATTTTTGCAGCCACAACCAGACTATTTGGAGTAACTTTGGAGGAGTTCGAAAAAGAGGAAAAACGCACCTTTTTCAAGCATGTCTTTTTAAATATGAACCATAAAATTCAAAGCACATTTACGAACGGGGAAACCGAAGATAAGCTTCTGAAATATTTAAATGATATCAAGGAGTATATTGATCAGGATCAGTTAAATACGAACAACGAAGAGGAGCTCTATCATGCGATTCACCTCGTACGTATGTTGATGTTTAACAATATCATCCGGCATTTTGCTAAAGGGTTATCTAAAGAAAAAGCAATGGAAAATTTCACGATTGAACTGAACCTTCTTAAGAGAGGGCTTTCCGTTTAGGGAGAGGGAGGAATAGAATATGGCTGAAGTCAATCAGCAGATCGATCAAACAGAAGAAGAACAGCCGATAAATCGTGTAGCTATAGTATCAGTACTATTAGTCAGCGCTTTTGTAGCCGTATTGAATCAGACATTATTGAATACGGCTTTACCGAATATTATGGAGACTTTAAATGTCTCCGCCAGCACATCCCAATGGTTAATGACAGGGTTTATGCTGGTGAATGGAGTCATGATTCCGATTACGGCCTTTTTAATTGGGAAATTTACGACAAGGAGCTTATTCTTTACGGCAATGTCCTTGTTTACCCTGGGTACAGTAGTGGCAGCTATCGCACCTAATTTCCCAGTACTGCTCTCAGGCCGCTTGATTCAAGCGAGTGGGGCAGGAATCATGATGCCGCTTATGCAGACCGTCTTGTTAATGATATTCCCGATTGAAAAACGAGGTACTGTCATGGGGATGGCAGGTCTTGTCATCGCCTTTGGTCCTGCAATTGGACCGACCTTGTCCGGCTATCTTGTTGAAGAATACTCATGGCGTGTCCCGTTCATGGTGATTATACCGATCGCACTTGCTTCGATCGCATTTGGTGCTTTTGCACTTAAGAATGTAACGAAACAGACGAATCCGACGATCGACATTATTTCTATCATTCTATCAACTTTTGGTTTTGGTGGACTTCTCTATGGTTTAAGCAGTGCAGGGAATGATGGATGGGACAGCGCAAATGTATATGTCGCCGTCATCATCGGAGTTGTATCACTGACTGCGTTTATCATCAGGCAACTCCGTTTAGAAACGCCTATTTTGGAATTTCGAGTATTCCGTAACAAAATTTACTCTTTGGCGGCAGTCATCAGTATGATTGTGATGGTCTCCATGTTGGGAGCGGAATTGCTACTTCCCATATACATGCAGACGATGCGTGGGTTTACAGCGTTTGAATCTGGGTTGATGCTGCTTCCAGGTGCAATCGTTATGGGTGTGATGTCACCTATTTCTGGTAAGATTTTTGATAAAATCGGAGCCCGCTGGCTAGCGATTGTCGGTTTGACGATTATTGCAGGGGCGACTTTTGTATTCACTAACTTGACTGCAACTACGAGTTACACATTTATTCTGGTCATTTACGCTATCCGGATGATGGGAGTAGCGATGGTCATGATGCCTGTATCTACCGCTGGTTTGAATCAATTATCTAACGATTGGATTCCACATGGTACAGCAATGAATAATACGATGCGTACAATTGCAGGGTCGATAGGTACAGCACTTTTAGTTACAGTTATGACCAATGCGTCGAAAGAATATGTTCCTTCAGCTGATGCATCACGTGAACAGATCATCACAAATTCCATGATCCATGGGATCGATGTCGCCTTTATGGTCGCAACAATCATTGCAGTTGTTGGTATTCTATTGTCCTTCTTCATAACAAGTAAGCCGAAAAAGGAAAAACAAAAAGCGTCTACAGATACAGAAGCAAGCTTACAAACAAACTAGGAGGGGTGTCATTGGATACGATCATTGAGGTCAAAGGGCTGAAAAAGTATTATAAAGGCTTTGAAGCGGTCAAAGGCCTTGATCTGTCTGTCAATAAAGGTGAGATCTTCGGCTTTTTGGGTCCAAACGGTGCTGGGAAAAGTACAACGATTAATATGCTATCAACGATTGTTAAACCTTCAGAAGGTCATGCCCAAATCAATGGATTTGATAATGTGAAGGAAAAAAATAAAGTGAGAGCAAGTATCGGGTTGATTTTTCAAGCTTCCACCTTAGATGAGAAACTGACTGCAAATGAAAACTTGAAGTTACACTGCAAGTTTTATGGTGTTAAGAAAAGTTTGCGGGAAGAGCGTATTCAAGAAGTCCTGGAAATTGTTGATTTAAAAGAGAATCGTTATAAAATCGTTGAAACTTTTTCTGGTGGTATGAAAAGAAGGTTAGAAATTGCACGCGGGTTGTTAAACTATCCCAAGGTATTGTTTCTTGATGAACCCACAGTAGGATTGGATCCTCAAACAAGAGCCCACCTCTGGGAGTATATCCTGAAATTAAAAGAGAAAGCAGGAATTACTATTTTCCTGACTACCCACTCGATGGAGGAAGCGGAGATTTGTGATCGCGTGGCTATAATGAACCATGGTGAATTGATTGCTTTAGACACCCCTGAACAATTGAAGTCAAAAGTTGGGGGAGATATCATCCATGTGTCCACAGAGGATAACCAAGCAGCTAAATCCCTTATAGAAGAACGGTATGGGACGGAAGCTGCTGAAGATGGAGAGGGCATAAGCTTCCGTGTAGAGAATGGCAGTAAGTTGTTAGTGGACTTCGTGAAGCAATTTGATATCCCGATCAAAAGTGTCAATTTACGCCGGCCAACTTTGAATGATGTTTTCTTGCAGTTGGCTGGAAGAGAGATTGGTGAAGACACCGGTTCAGATAAAGACATGAATAAAAAACTCGCAAGGAAGGGGCGATAATATGGAAGGAATCCTGGCGATATGGCAGCGTGATGTCATCAAATTCTTTCGTGACCGGCCGAGAATTCTGGGCTCATTTGCTATGCCGTTCATGTTTCTCATTTTATTTGGAAGCGGTATGAGTGGGGCAATGTCGTCCATGATGGGCGGCGCAAGCCCTGACAGCCCTCTTGCTGACTTTGATTTTGTCCAGTTTATGTTCCCGGGTATTATTGGTTTGACCGTGTTTACAACCGCTATTTTTTCTTCACTATCTGTTGTACAAGATAAAGAATTCGGTTATATGAAGGAAATCCTGGTGTCACCGATTTCACGTATATCGATTGCGATCGGGAAAGTGCTCGGAGGTAGTACGGTTGCGGTGATTCAGGGGTTGATGATGCTGATATTCGTTCCGTTCATCGGTGTCTCGATCTCTATTCTCATGATCATTAAACTCATCCCTGTGATGTTTTTAGTAGCTTTTACTTTATCTTCCATCGGATTATTGATTGCGAGTACATTAAAGACATCCCAAGGCTTTCAAATGGTCGTACAGGTATTGATATTTCCTATGCTGTTTTTATCAGGGGCTATGTTTCCATTGAACGGAATGCCGGCGTGGATGAATGTACTGGTGAAAATCAATCCCCTGACTTATTCGGTGGATATGTTTAAAAAAGTGATTCTCGAACCGGCGACCATGGCGCCTGCCTTAAGAGAAGCGATGGGATTGAATCTTACCATTTTTAATCAGCCGATCACCTTTGCAGGAGAACTGTTCGCAGTGGCAGGGGTAGGTGTAGTATTCGTCGTACTGGCGACGATGAAATTTTCAACAATGGAAGCCTGATAATTCCCTTCAGGGTTAGCTCCACTTTCTCACTGATCAATAATGAAGGAAGGCACTTTAAAGTACAGTGCCTTCCTTTCTTTTCTGGTGAATTATTATTTTTTTCTGAGGAAATGCCGTTTCTTTTAAGGGATTTTTGTAAATTTTATAAAGTTTACTGGCCATGACATGTTTCATTCGGATTGCTTTACACTAAGGAAGGTGATTGTAGAAAGGATGACCACCATGCCAAGGATTTGTATGAGGGTCAAATGATCTCCAAGAAGCAGGACGCCAAATAATGAAGCAGTCACCGGCTCTACCATAGCGACCATCGAAGCAGTTGTCGGGGCAGTAGAACGAATACCAATCACATAGATAATAAATGAAACTCCCGCGCCTACGAGCCCTAATAGAACAAACCATCCTAAGTCGCTTGAGGTCACCACTGCACCTGCTTCACCCTTATCCATAAACAGAAAAAGGATGAGACAAAATGAAAAAAAGGCGGTGGTTAACGTCGTCTGCGGCTTCCCGATAGAGGAGGCATTTTTAAATCCGAATATAAACAATGCATAAGAAAGACCAGCAGCAAGCCCTGTTGCCGCCCCTAGAAAGCTCACTGAAATCGATTCAGTGTTGTAGGCGCCTGTAAGCAGGATGATCCCCATAAGCACACCGAAAATGCATCCCCATTTAAACCAAGTCGAACGTTCTATCCTTAATAAAAAGGAGAATAAAAGAACGAAGACAGGTGCGGTGTACATTAAAGTAGCGGCAACTGCTATGCTTGATGCTTCGATACTTAGAAAGTAAAAAGTGAAATTTCCAGCAACACCGACGCCCGCTAATAGCGACCATATGTAAAGACGACTGGAAATGATCCAATTTTGTTTAAAGCGAAAGAGAAACCATGCCAAGAAACATATAAATCCAACGGCTCCTCGGTAAAACGAAATCACAATAGGATCCCAGCCCTTGGACATTAAAATATCAGCGATACCTCCACTGATACCCCAGCATATAGCGGCCATCATTACTAAACCTACACCTGCAAATCTCCTCATCGTGTGCCTCCTACTAATAGATGATCGTACAAATTTTTGATCATATGATTAGAAACCTGACATGACCTTAATAATCTAAAATGTAAATCGCTCTCCTCGACTGAATGATTTTGAAAAGATGTTCATGGTAATTCCTTAAATATCTCCTCACTAAACCAGAAAAAGGGATGTCTCTAAAAAAATAAAAAATCAATAATCAATTTACTCAGCTGAAATATCGGTTAATTTTTATGTAGTCGCTTCATGATAGTTTGTAGGACGACTCTTACAATTAAGCCGGTCAAAAGGGTGATGACAAGTACGATAACAATATTATCCGACAATTTCATTCATGAATTAACACCTATGAAAAGGGCGATCCCTATGGCTATGCCTAATATGATCCCTTCCTTTTGTTTCATGATTTACCTCCTTGAAGACCATAATGACTCATATTTGACTTGGTGGAGTGAGAGTTACTTTATTCCTTACCCCGTTTTGGATAATGAAACACGGCAGAGGTCTATAATACCAGCTCCCACAACGCTGAAGGATATAAATGTTGATCTTGCTTCCGATGTTTTTAATAGAGAAGGTATAAACAGGGGTTAAAGAAAAAATAAAGGTGGATATATTTTGCCATCCACCTTTTTGCTTTTGTTCGCTATTCCTTTTCGATAAGGATTTCTACATTTTTGTTCAATTTCTCTAACTCTGCTTTAATTCCGCTTAATTCGTTTTCTATTCCAGCAAATGTATGAGAAGCGGCTTGAGAGATATCTTCCACAATGCTTGATATATCAACCTCATTTGAGTCGCTCGCTACACCGGCCTTTGACAGTTTATCAAATAATGTATCTTGATTCGTGAATTTTGAGGCAAGCTTCAGCAGACTGTCTAAATCCAAATCATTTGATTGGGAAGTGTTTTCTTCTTTTTGATTTTTTCTATAAATATCGTCAAAGTTAATCAAAGGAATGTCCCCTTTCCAGTTATTAGTTAAAGGGCTATGTTCCTATCCATAGCCCTTTAAACTTTAGTTAGTTAATGGTTCCAAGAATTTCATTAATACAGTTGACAACAATTTGGCGTTGCTCACTTGATCCTAGTAGAACAGCTACCAAAAGCGCCAGCAAAAACAAGACAGCAATGAGCACAGCGACTAAATTTCTTAACAGATTCATCATTCTCCCTCCTTCATCACAAAGATTGTGTGTAGGAGACGTCTCTTACATAAATACTCTATGTGAATCTAGCAAATACGCTTGTACATTAGCCTTTAATTAATAGAATTAAGTAATAAGTCTAATCCATAACAAGCTTGGGTGAGCAAAAACCAAGTCATTTAACCTGAGGATTTCTACCATTTATTTGTTTAAGCAAATGGTTTTTAATCAAGTTTTTCAGTGTGGGGTATAAATGACCATATATTGAGTTTTATCCATAAATTTGAAATAATTGCAATAATGATGCTGGGGAAAGGAATTTAACAATGGAGAAACTGATTTTTGGAAGTGAACCCGATTTTCTGAAGCCTATATAAGGGTTGAATCAGGGAACCCTATTGAATTAGCTGAAAAATAGTGGGGAAATTAGAGAAATTAGTGTAAGCAAAGAGGGAGGAGGGATAGTATCCGTTTGATAATCGGGAATGCCGGGCTCGCTATAATAACTGTTTTTTCCTTGACATTAATTATGGATAGAAAACTGGTGGGAGTTGTTATCTTTTTAGCTCTTTGGCTTGTCTATGATTATATAAAATGGCTGCAGGATCGCGCAAAAATTGACCAGGAACATAAAAGAAAGGGCTTAATAAGTTATTTTGTTACAGGAATAGCTGCCTTTCTGATCTATTTCTTATAGTTGGGCATCAATCCTGATTCAGGCCTTAAGCATAAGTGGATCTACATAAATTCCAGTAATAAAAAAGAGCATATAGGAAGTGAATAAATGATAGAAGAAAAGATTAATATTGTCCCGTTAACAATAGAAAATATAGAAGATGTTAATGCTACAAATGATTATTTTACAGTTTTCGGGAGACTAATTCCAACTTTTAATGGCCGGATATGGACACACGATGAAGAATTATTCAATGAAACCAAAGAAATAAAATTCCCTGATGATCATCTGAATTGGGAGGAATTTTTGGACAATGGAGATAAGACTCTTTTTTTTGCGTATATGAAAGGGAAATGTGTCGGACAGATAAGGATGATAAAAGCCAGGAACCGATTTTGTTATATAGAGAATATTGCAGTGATAAAACAAGCAAGAAAACAAGGGGTTGGAAAGAGACTGCTGAATGTAGCAGAAAAATGGGCCAGGGAGCGTAATCTGGCAGGTCTATCTTTAGAAACGCAAAATGATAATTTAGGAGCGATCAGGTTTTACCTTCGCCATGGTTTCGAGTTAGGAGGCATGGATACGCATACCCATATGAAGAACCCGAACATTGATATCGCTTTATACTGGTATAAACCCTTTTGAACCAAGAGCAAGACTCAGTAAACACTGAGTCTTGCTCTATTTAATTCCCAGGATGTAAGTTTCAAACATCTTGTTAAGGATTAAATAATGTGCTTTTTTAGGCTCTAGTTTATGGTTCCTGGGAGATTCCTCCCTATTTTTGATGAAGATAATAAATTTCAGGTTAGTTTCCTTCTATCCAGGGAAGGAAATAGAAGATTTAAAATTCATAAGAATAGCATGGTGATCATATGGGGTTCTTTTACTATATAAAGAAATACTTTAAAATGTCGAGACGTCAACGGAAAAGTGAATTAAAGTCAACTCTTTGGTTTATGCCTTTTTGGTATATCGTTGGAGCCATCGGTTTATCCGTTTTCACCTTTTATCTTGATTATGTGGTCGATGTCAGCTTATATCTGCCAGCCGCGATCGGTTTCAGTGGTCAGACCTTGCAGGTGCTTTTGAGTGCACTTGTAGGAGGGGTGCTGACTTTAAGCGCCTTTACAATTAACTCCCTGCTCGTGGCTCTGACGACGTTCAGCGGGCAGTTTTCTTCCAAAATGCTTGTAAACTTTGTCAGTGACCGAGCGACCCAGCACGTACTCGGTATTTTTAATGGCAGTTTCATTTATGTGCTCTTGAACTTCCTATACGTTACGCATGAAGAAGAGGAGTATATTGTTGCGACACCGGTCCTATCGATTCTGACAGCAATTACGGCAGCTGTGACCTTTATTTATTTCATCAACCATACAACCACTTGGATGCAGGTTCATAATATCAGCTTCAATATGAACACCAAGTCAAAATCAGTGCAGGCTTCTTTAGAAAAAGAATTAAAGCCTTATCACATTGAGAAAGAGATAGAGAGGGAATCCCTCCCCTCTGAGTCTGATGGAAAGGTTATAAAAACCAGCCAATCCGGTTATCTTCAAGTCGCTGACTTTTCAAGACTTATTAAACAGGCGAATAGAGACGACAGCCTCCTCAGGTTCAATGTCAGGATCGGAGAATTTGTTGTAGAAGGTACACCGCTGTTTACTTATTGGGAATATGGACAAACCATTAATCCCGATCGCTACTTCAAATCCATTGAAATCGGGGTCAAACAAACAGAAATCCAAGATTTGGAGTATGGACTGAATAAGCTTGCCGAAGTGGCCATCAAGGCTTTAGGCCATAATGATCCGCTTACGGTTACGAATACGATACATCAAATCACTGATTTGTTGAAAAGCATTGGCCAATCTACCAATTTCTCTCCGTACCTTTTTGACAAGGAACAGGAGCTTCGTATCATCTTAAATCAAAAAGATTTTCGTTATTACCTTCATAAGGGATTCGCTTCCATCCGTGAGTATGCAAACCAGAACTCGACAGTAATGACAGAGCTTTTGACGATGGTGTCCCTGTTGAGTAAAACGATGGACAAAAAAGTCCACGACGATTTATGGGAATTTGCCCGCCAGACCATTTTAGGATTTGATAACTACAGCCTGTACGAAAATGACTGCCTGTTTATTTTAGAGCAATTATCCGAGCTCGCTAAAAACACAGGTAACCAGGAGGATTACCTTTTCCTGCTTGAATATATGCTGCAGCGAGTCAGTTCGAAGAGTGCTTCCACGGTACCATCTTCCCTATAAGTTATTTTAAAAAAGAAAAACTAGTAGAATAGTTCTCTACTTGTTCAGTGAAAGTGCCCACTTATACCCAAAAAAAACACCTCCAAATTTGTAACTGCAAATTTGGAGGTGTTTTAATCTTATTGTTATCTTTATTCAACCTTTATTCACTTTGGTTTCCTTTATTTGTAGCTTCTTTTTGTTCACTATCTTTATAACGGAGCAGATCCCCATAAACAACTTTGTCGGAGTACTGCAGTTCTTTTTCCGCCTTTTCTTTCAGTGGTTTACATGTTTTGAGATTGATTTTTTCTTGGGTCTCTTTATCATAGCATTTATTAGACTCCGCAGCGTAGATATACTGGTCTGTTACTACACTACCGTCTCTGAGAATAGTCATACTGGCACGGTTTTCAGCAAACAAGTCTGTTCCGAACTGAACGGCATTATTCTGTTCAATCCCCAGTAAATTCAGGATGGTAGGTTTTAAATCGATTTGTCCGCCTACTGTTTCCATTGTTTTGCCTTCCATACCAGGTATATGAATAATTAAAGGAACCTTTTGGAGTTGAATATGTTCAAAAGGACGAATTTCCTTATTTAGTATTTCACTCATGGCCCGGTTATGGTTCTCGGATATGCCATAATGATCGCCATATAACACAAAAATCGTATCTTTATATTCTCCTTGTTCTTTCATTAATTGGAAGAATTTTTTTATCGATTCGTCTTGATAGCGCATGGTTTGGAAATAACGATCTACGGATCCATCTCCAGTATTTGCTGGTTCAATCATTTTCATATCTTTGTCGTTCAATAGATAAGGATAGTGATTCGTCATTGTAATAAACTTCGCATAGTAGGGTTCTTCTAGTTTTTCTACCATTGGCATGGATTGTTTAAAGAATGGTATATCTTTCAACCCATAGTTTACAGTGTTTTCTTCTGTTATATTATACTCCTCTTGTGAGTAAAAGTGCTCGTATCCAAGGGTTTTGTACATAATGTCCCGGTTCCAGAAGCTGTCATTGTTGCCATGAAAGCTCACGGGAGTGTAACCTTCATCTTTCAGAATTTCAGGAGTTGCATTATATTCATTACTTTCATTGGTTGTGAAAACTGCTCCTCGTGGTAATCCATACAGAGAGTTATCAATAATGAATTCAGAATCTGATGTTTTACCTTGACCTGTATTATGATAGAAGTTGTTGAAGTAAAAGCTGTCTTTAATGAGATCATTTAAAAATGGTGTGACTTCTTTACCGTGCAATTTTTTGTTGATCACAAAGTTCTGGGTGGATTCTAAGGAAACTAGTACCACATTTTTTCCTTTTGCTTTTCCGAAATATTCACCTTTTGCTCCCATTTTTCCTTGCTGAGAGTTTACATAGTTCAACACTTCAGTAAGTTCATTGCTGTCGGCAAGCACACGCCGTGTTGAAGACTTTACTGTCATGACACTGTCGTAAATATGGTAATTATAGATTCCTAGTAATTTCACAAGTTTAGCACGGTCGAAAGTTCTTACCAAAAGCTGTGGACGTTCCGCCTCTGCTAAACTCAAATTGACTGCAGCAAATCCAAGAGTAGCAGCGTAAATCATGGCAACTGTCCGTTTGCGAAATTCCATAGCAGGTTGCGTTTTCTTACGTAAAAGCCATATACCGAGAACTAATACATCGATCCAATAAAGCATATCCTTGGGATGCACTAATGACTTGGTGCTTCCTCCCAGATCCATAAAGTTCTTATATTGCATAAGAACAGGCAATGTAATGAAATCATTGAAAAATCGGAAGTACACCACATTCGCATACAGTACAAATGACATGATGAAATAAATTACAAGAAACGCTTTATTCCGTCGTTTAGGTGAAAAGAATAATGAGAACCCAAGGAAAAATAAAATGGAGCTTACAGGCGTTAATACCAAAATGAATTGCTGAAGTCCATTTTCAATATTTAATGTGAACGCATTTTGAAGCGCGTAATAGGATTTTGCCCATAAGAACAGAACCGCTATTATAAAAAACAGCCATCCTTTGTTTAACAATTTTTTACTTCCTATATTCATATCTATCCTCCTGCATTTCTCTTACAAGTTTAAGAGTACAATTTAACAAATTAATGGCAGGAGGTAAACAAGGTGAGTTAGATATTTAAGAACCTTTTGTGAATACGGTAAAACCATTAATCGCAAAGGCTCCTTCAAGTCCATTGAAATCGAGGTCAAACAAACAGAAATTCAGGATTTGGATTATGGGTTGAATAAGCTTGCCAAATGGCCATCAAGGGTTTAGGTCATAATGATCCGCTTACGGTTACGAATACGATTCATCAGATTACTGATTTGGTGAAAAATGTTGGCCAGGCTATGAATTTCTCTCCATACCTTTTCGAACAGGAACAGAGCTTCAATCTCGAAATGAAACCTTGAAAAAAGGATGAATCCTCACACACGAGGATTCATCCTTTTTTGTTTGAACAGTTATTGTTGGAGATTTAGTTTCTTGGTGACGCAGGATTAGTACACGAATTTCCAGAATGTATTTAGGGGTTGCTGCATTTAATTCTCAAAATAGTTATTTAGATAAGAAGGGGGGTGTGGGTTTGTTTGAGTCGAAAGATATTTTAACCGACCAATTGGCAGCGAATACAAATGAAAAGAGTTGGTACGTCCCATTTTCAGAATCAGTAAAAAATCTGACCGAGGAAGAAGCTGTTTGGAAGCTCAATGAAGAATGTAATAGCATTGCTGAAATTGTACAACACTTGCTTTACTGGAATAAAACATGGCAGACAAGATATAAAGAATCAAGTGTTCATGCAGTACCAGCATTGGAAAATAATGATCGTACGTTTTTCGTAAAAGAAGATCAATCATTTGGTGAGCTTCATAAACAACTGTTAGAGACTCTTATGTATTGGCAGGAAATATTAAGTGAAAAACAATTACAAAGCTCTGTGGAAGGGTTTTCTGATACAAAATGGTGGGAAGTGATAGCAAGCGTTTCTACCCACAACGCTTATCATATTGGTCAAATACTTTATATTAAAAAAATGCAAAGAATTTGAAGTTGCCTTACTTATTATTATGGAGCTCATATCTGCTAAAAGCTTGATGCCACAAATTGACTGGAATACGGGTGAAGATTATATGGAGATTACCATTGATAAAATAAAAATTGATGATGCTCAGGATTTATTCGATTTTGAAAGCGAAAATAGAGCCTTCTTTGAAAGAATGGTACCAAGTCGAGGAGAGGATTATTATAACTTTGAAACGTTCATGATAAGACATGAACGTTTACTCGATGAACAAATTCAAGACTCGTCTTATTTTTATCTGATAAGGGGAAGGAATGGTGAAATCTTAGGAAGAATGAACGTCGTAGATATAGACCGATCTCAAAACCTGGCTCATATAGGTTATAGAGTGGGGGAAAAACATATTGGTCAAGGGATTGCACATCTTGCTTTACAAACTACACTGGAAAGTTTAAGTAAGGAAGGTTTCACCGAAATTTTTGCGAAGACCACCAATCATAACATTGCTTCACAAAAAGTTTTGGAGAAAAACGGTTTTAAGAAGGTAGAGGTCAGTGAAAAAGAATTTGTAATGAATGAAGAGATCGTATGGTTTATTAGTTATCGTTGGGATATTACATGATTTTACAATCTACTAAGGGTGACAAAAAAGGTGGGACTACAACAGGTGAGAACGTTATTAGAACTGCTTCGTATCATACTCATATTCGGGCTTCTTGGGGGCTTATGCTGGGCGATTATAGGAAACATTTATACAGTGAATAAAGCCGTTGAAAGCTATTCGTGGCTAGGAGCTTCAGCGATCCTGGTCATACTTTTTGTATTATATAGAAACAAGTTTCAATTCTCTGGCTGGTATAAAGGGAAGGGCAGAAATAAATTGCCGAAAAAAGTTACCCTGTCACTCATTTTCACTTCATTCATATTAGGTACCTCTCCGTTTGTATTAGGTTCATTATTCAGCTAGGGAGGGTTTTAAAAAGATAAGAAATGTAATTTGCAGCATTCAGGATACTATTTTTTTATTAGATTATTAAAAGGTGGTTACTAGGAATAACCTCAGCTGCATTCATGGCTGTGCTATTTAGAAATTCAAATAGGGAACTAGGAAGGAGGCAGGTATGGGAAGTTTAATATTATCAGGAGGAGGAAGCGCCGAACAAAATGCCAGGGCGCACGAATTTTTAGTAGAGTCTATTGAAAAAGACAGACCGGTTCTTTATATTCCCCTGGCAGGTGATCCGAATTATAGGTCCTACCACACAAGTGTTGACTATATAAAAAGTATTTTGGAACCATTAGGAGTTAAGGAAGTTACTATGTGGACCGATCTCAATGCCAGAACGATAAACGAATTGCAGTCCTTTTCATTTATATATTTTAGTCGTGGGAACACTTTTACATTACTAAATGAGATAAAGAATAGTGGCTTCGATAAAATTTTAATCCGGTATTTAAAAGCTGGAGGAACCATATAGGGACAAAGCACAGGTGCAATAATCTTCGGAAGTGATGTTTCTCACACACCTAAAGAGAAAGATTTGACGGGATGTGAGCCTCTGAATCTTATACATAACAGTCGCTTATGGTGTCATTATGATAACGCTGAGGATGAACTACTTTGTGCGTACTCGGAAGACCCCAATACACCTTTAATCGCCCTTCCGGATGGAGGAGCTATCCATGTTACTGAAACCTATAGTCAGGTCATCAGTAAAAAAGCGTATGTATTTAAAGGTGGTAAGAAAACAGAACTAATTTAAGTGGCTGCTACAAGACGGTGTCAGCGAACTGATAAATGATGAAAGCTGTACCACTAATTATAGGGTTCAGTTCATTGATGTTGTCAGTAATTATGGAGAAAAAGCACGTACATTGGGGCAAGTACGTGCTTTTTTCTATCATGCCATCATTAATTTGTAATATTTAAGCAAAGCTTGTGTGCCATCATTCCCGCCTTCTTCTTCATTTAGTTTTTCATACAATTCTTTAGCAAGCTGTAACCCTGGTATGGGGATTTGCATTTGCTCGGCGGATTCAATAGCGATTTTCATGTCTTTTATAAAATGTTTAACATAAAAACCTGGGGCGAAATTCCTCTCAATCATTCTTGATCCCAGATTTGATAATGACCAGCTGCCGGCGGCTCCGAATTCGATGCTTTGGAGCACTGTTTTTGGATCAAGACCTGCTTTCTCGGCGTATAAAATCGCTTCTGTGACCCCGAGCATCCCGGAAGCGATTGCGATTTGGTTACACATTTTTGTATGCTGGCCTGCTCCGGATTCTCCTTGTAAAACGATGTTCTGACCCATCAATTCAAAAACAGGGTAGACCGATTGAAAAGGTTCCTTGTCTCCTCCGACCATAATGGTGAGAGCGGCATTTCGGGCACCGACATCACCACCGGAAACTGGTGCATCCAAAGCATGGATACCTTTTTCTTTGGCTTGTTTGTATATGGTTTGTGCAAGTAGAGGTGACGAGGTCGTCATATCAATCACATAGCTGCCAGGCTTGGCATTCTCTAAAATGCCGTTTTCACCGAAATAGATGCTTTCCACATCGCTAGGGTAGCCGACGATGGTAATGATGATGTCAGAATCCTCTGCTAAGGCTGCGATAGATTCTTTCCATTTTGCTCCCTGATCCATCAATCCCAGCGCTTTTTCTTTGGTGCGTGTAAATACATTCAACGTGTATCCTGCTTCCATTAAATGACGGGCCATACTTTTCCCCATAACGCCTGTGCCGACAAATCCAATTTTTTTACGATTCATTCGGATATTCTCCCCTTGTATGTATTTTTCTCCATCCTATCATATCCTTTTTATTATCAGTTGTATTATAATCGACTATTTGAAATAATCCAAATAGTTCCAAGGATGCCACTAAACTTATCAGTACGGTAGAGTGGGGGAAAATATATTAAATTTATTGGAGGTATTCACATTGATTAAAGGTCTATACGAAGCACACTTACCAGTAAGTGATTTAAACAGATCGATTGAATTCTATGAAGGCCTCGGTTTGGAGTTTGACCACAAAGTTGAGGATAGATTAGCATTTTTATGGATAATTAAAGACCAGAATTGGCTTGGATTATGGCAAACCGATAAAGTTGAGGTCGAGTACCATCCTTCCATTAGGCATATAGCTTTTGAGGTTTCATTAGAAGGACTGAAGCACTCTGTGACCTGGCTGACAAATAAAGGTTATACGCCTAGAGAGGCATTTGGTTTTGAACCATCAGAACCATTTGTGATGCCTAACCCGAATGGAGGTTTTGGCCATGCGAAAATACACTTTAGCGATCCGGATGGAAATAGTTTAGAGTTCATTTGCAAAATAAGTAATCCTGCCAATTTGACAGAAAGAATGTACTTAAGTGAATGGGAAGAGTTAAGTGGATGGTCAAGAAAATGAGGAAGAATGAGGAGCATTGGAAAAAATCTAAGCCTTATCTTAAACACCACTCCCTGTGACTCTTCACTGTAATAATCTTTTCAATAGAAGTCACTCCTTTAGTGTTTTGCATGGTTTTACATTAAAGGGAGTGACCTTTTTTGCTTTTAATAACAATTATTTTTTCTTCAAAATCCATAGTAAGGTAAAAAGAATGCCTTTACCCAATTTCTATACAATGATTTCATTACTTTAAATTCATTGTACGATTTACGGTTTGATTGTACTTTTGCAGCAGAAGACCAAACTTTTCTTTCTCTTCTTCTGACCATTCCTCAAGAACGCCTGCCAGCCGTTGGTACCTGCGTTGTTTGTTTTCCTCTAATTCTTTTGAACCAAGTTCAGTAATTTGATAGAAGTAAGCTCTTCTGTCCTCAGGGTTTGGTACTTTCTCTACATAACTTTTTTCTACTAAAGCTGCTGCCTGACGGCTGATGGTCGATATATCCAAGTGGAGGTCAGCGGCCAATGCTTTGACCCCTGCAGGTCCATAAGATGATAACTGGCGTAATAAAATGTAGGCAGAACGATCGAGACTGTCGCGGTGTTTTTCCGTTAATACGATACGACGAATGAAATCGGTTACCTGCTGTTCAATTAATTCAAGAGATTTGTCACTCATACTTTCACCTCACATGTAAAGATCCTTCTTATTTGATGATACCATCAAATATTCTCATTGACATATATGCTTATTTAGTTGTATCATACAATAATTAAGTTGTAACATACAACTATATGTATTCATGTGGATGGGCAAGGAATCTATTTGAACCATTAGGCAGAAATAAGTCTATCTGTGAAATTTTAATAAGAAGGAGGAAAAGGCAGGGAAACACAACATAAACGGGTTCCGGACATCTCGATTGCGGAAGACCCTGGTATGCTGAAGTAGCAAAAAGCGGTTTGGGCTGAATGAATTATCTTAAGAAAGAGGGTTTTACATCATGTGTGGAATTACAGGTTGGGTGTCCTGGACAAAGAGTTTAAGTGAACAATCGCCCGTTTTGGAAAATATGACGAATGCGATTACCCATCGGGGGCCGGATAGCATTGGTACATGGTTATCTGAGTCTGCAGCTCTGGGGCATCGGCGGTTAATCGTTATAGATCCAGAAGGTGGAAAACAACCAATGGTCTATTATGAAGGTCCGTATGCCATTACTTTGAGCTACAATGGAGAGATTTATAATTTTAAAGAATTACGAGAAGATTTAATTCACAATGGTCATCATTTTAAGAGCTCTTCTGATACTGAAGTTCTCCTCCATGCTTATTTGGAATGGGGAGAAGCATGTATAGAACGATTGAACGGTATTTTTGCCTTTGCTGTTTGGGATGAACGTATAGAGCAATTGATGTTGGGAAGAGATCACCTTGGGGTGAAGCCTCTGTACTTTGCTAATCGGGACAATGACATTATTTTCGGCTCTGAATTGAAAGCCATGTTTGCTCATCCACAGGTGGACCCGGTTATTGATAAAGACGGACTGTCAGAAATATTTGGACTCGGACCGATTCGGACACCTGGTCAAGGTGTTTTCAAAGACATTGAAGAAGTGCGGGCGGGCCACTATGTGACGTTTAGAAAAGAAGAGAGGAAAGCGGAACAATACTGGACATTAAAGAGCCATCCCCATCCTGATGACCTTGATACAACGGTTTCTACCATCCGTTCGTATTTGGAAGACACCGTCACTGAGCAGCTTGTGGCCGATCGACCTGTAGTCTCTATGCTTTCTGGTGGTTTAGATTCCAGTGGTTTGACGGCTATAGCTGGAAAAGATTTTTCTAAAGAGGGTAAAAAGCTGGGGACGTATTCCATTGACTTTGAGAATAACGAAAAGGACTTTGAAAAAGACTTTTTACGCGTGGATTTGGATGAGCCCTGGGCAGAAAAAGTTTCGAATCATGTAGGAACTGAACATAAGTCAATTGTTTTGGATGCTGATGAGCTTGCAGAAAATCTGCTGGTGCCGATGAGAGCCCGGGATCTTCCAGGAGTGGGAGAGATTGAAACATCTCTCTATCTGCTTTTTAAAGAAATGGAGAAAGAGGCAACTGTCGCCTTATCCGGCGAATCGGCTGATGAAGTGTTCTCAGGATACCCGTGGTTTCACCAGGAGGAGTTTTTAGAAGCGGATATTTTTCCGTGGTTGTTGAATATGAGAGGCATGAGCTCTATCTTATCAGAGCAACTTAAAGAAAAACTTGACCTTCTATCTTATCAAAAAGAACGCTACCAGGAGGCATTAAACGAAGTCCCGGTTTTGGAAGGAGAATCGGATCTTCAAGCTAAACAAAGACGAATGTCTTATATGTTCATCACTCGTTTTCTTCCATTTATGCTTGATCGTAAAGATCGGGCCAGTATGATGACAGGGTTCGAGGTCCGTGTTCCTTTCTGTGACTATAGACTTGTCGAGTATTTATGGAACGTTCCGATTGAAATGAAAAATATTGATGGAATTGAAAAAGGGGTACTAAGACGGGCGTTTGAAGGTTATCTGCCGGAGGACGTGCGCTATCGCAAAAAAAGTGCTTACCCAAGCACGAAGGATGCAAAATATCTAGAAAAAGTTAGCCAATGGATGCTGCAGATATTAGATGATCCCACTTCCCCGATTCTTCCTTTTATTGATGTAGAAAAAGTTCGGAGCATCTCTGAAGGTAAAAGCGAATCGATACATGCTTCCAGTGCCAAAGGATTGTTGGATTACCTTATTCAAGTAAATGCCTGGCTTAAGGAATATGACATTAATGTAATTTTATAAGAGGTGGACTTCTTATAGGGAGAAGTACCTTTTTAAAAGCACAGCACTTAATTGGAAATGTCCTTGAAAAAGGGTTCATTTCAATTAATGTTGTGTTTTTTTTATTTTCTCTAAAACTATTTTATTGACTAGATCGTTAAATAATATAGGAGGGGAAGACGTGGCAGAATCAATTGAGAAGTATATCGATATCCAAGATAATGAACAGGCTATAAATGAAATCATGGAAAGTTACGGTCAATCCATTCTTCAGTTGGTTTACTCATATGTGAAAGATAAATCTATCGCAGAAGACTTGACTCAAGAAATTTTTGTGAAATGTTATAAAAACCTACATACCTATAACGGGCAATCGAAAATAAAGACATGGTTATGGAGGATTACAATCAACCATTGTAAGGACTATTTGAAAAGCTGGTATAAACGGAAAGTGATTATCTCTGAAGAGAAGGTGATGGGGGTAGAAAATAACCACTCCAGTACGGAGGAAGAAGTCATGCAAGACTTCGTGGACGGTGAACTGGTTTCTACAATCATGGATTTACCTACAAAATATAGAGAAGTGATCTATCTATATTATTATGAGGATTTAACCACCAGAGAGATAGCCCAAGTGATAAAAAAGAGTGAAAACACCATAAAAACTCGTTTGAAGCGAGCGAAAGTAATATTGAAAGAACAATTAGGAGGGACTTTTTAATGGACAGAAGGTTGAAGAAATTGAAATCGTCTATGGACAACACTGAATTTAAAAACCTCCATTTTAATGAAACCCATATCAGTAATGTTCAAAACAAGATAAAAAAGCAGGAAGAAGGCGAAGAGGAAATCCTTCTTTCTATCATGCAACTGTTGGTATATGAACATACTGGTTTTACCCTTACCAAAAGAATAAGGGGAAGAGGGATTGTAGGCTACGAAGATAATGAAGGAAATATATATACGATGCTGCATAGGTTGGAACAAAAAGCCTATATCAATTCGACGTGGAAGGAAGATGGCGGAAAGTACTATAAGTTGTCTCAAAATGGACATAAGCTTTTGAAGAAATATGAGTCCTCTTCAAATAAAAGACGAATTTTACGTCCATTACTGGGGGGAAGTCAAACATGAATAGGGGAAAGGACAGTTATATAGAGAATGTGAAAAGTTTAATAAAGGACAAAGATGCTGGACAAGCCGTCACAAAAGAATTGGATTATCACATAGAATGTGAGATAGAAAGATTGCTTCAAAAAGGTTATAAACTTGCGGAAGCAGAAGAGGAAGCAGTACGGCAAATGGGAAATCCCATAGAGGTCGGAAAGCATTTTAATGATATTTATCGTCCGAAAATAGACTGGTGGTTAATTTTGCTTCTAACCATTACTATTGGAGCCAGCTTTCTGCCGGTGATTGTTTTTAATGAAGAGGCAGGATATTTATTAAACAATAAAGTGATCTACACAATCCTTGGAGTAGGATTAGTTGCCGCTTTTCTATATTTTGACTACAGAAAATTACGAAAATGGGGCTGGGCATTTTATGTAACTGGCTTATCAGGATTATTCTTTTTAATATTGGGACCGGTCACCTACATAGGTGGGTCACCCATCATCTTAATCGGCCCATTGGATCTTAGGGGGATCTACTTTCTGCCCCTTTTCATTCTAGGTTTTTCTACTATGTTAAGCAGTACAAAAGCAAGCATTTGGAAAGGTCTATTCTTTCTATCTTTTCCGGTGCTTCTCTATTTTGTTATGGCAGATCTACCATCTGCTTTTATTCTCACGGTTGTGTTTATTACAATGGCTTGGTATCAAAATCTGAACAGAAAAATGATAATAGGACTTCTATTAGGTGGAAGCGGTGTAGCAGGAGTGAGTGGCTTATGGTTATTCAATGCTATGCAAAGCTATCAGCAAGAGAGAATTCTTGCCTTTTTATACCCTGAAGAATTTGAGGGCGGAATCTATTTGCGCATGAAGGAATTACTCTCTTCCGCTGGATGGACGGGAAACTTCGGCGCTGAGAATCCTCTTTCTTCAGGACATACAGATTTTGTGTTAGTCAGTGTAACGTATCAGTTTGGTTGGATTGTCTCAATCATCATAACTTTAGTTCTCCTGCTGTTAATGCTTCGGGTGGCTCTTGTAAATATAAAGATAAAAGATTCCTATGGAAGAATGGTTGTAACTGGAGGATTAGCATTTTACTCCGTCCAGCTACTGTATCACTTAATGATGTCACTTGGACTGTTGCCGGTTATGTCTTTTTCTTTACCATTTTTAAGCTATGGTCTTTATCCAACCGTGTTGAATGCAATCGTGTTCGGCTTAATATTAAGTGTTTACAGAAAGAAAGATTTGGCAGGGATGACCTCTCCTGTTAATTAATTAGGGACAATCCCTCAACACCCCCTAATATCCAGGCGATTATCGATTAGAGATAATCGCTTTTTTCGAGCTTGAAAATTGCAAAAGTCGTAACGAGTCCGATTTCCCTTACCATCCTGAACATCTGTAAATCTGAAACTAAAATAGCTGAGATTCGTATAAGTGGAAGAGAGCAGTCAAGGGGGATTTTGATTATGGAAAGACCGAAGAAAGTTAAGTTGAGTGATGAAAAGTTTCATTATGTTATTGCAGTAGTGGCACTATGTTCTTGGTTATTGCACTTTGTGTTTTATCAGGATTTATATGAGAGAGAAGAAATATACGCTGGCATATCTTTTATCTGTATATCTGTCCCTTTGTATATCACCTGTGTATTCGCGTATTACCATTTGAATGTTAGCAATACATAAGCATGGTAAATTCTCTCGAGATATGAGGATTTAGTTTAGTGGCTAATTATGCGAACTGAATCAGGCCGGAGAATACCAGCCTGATCCGACCTTATTCTACGTCATCCCATTCAGGGTTCCATACAACTTCCCACAGATGACCATCTGGATCTTGAAAGTGACCGGAGTATCCTCCCCAGAATGTATCGTGTGCAGGATCAGTGATATAAGCACCTGCCCTTTTAGCTTTTTCCATAACCTCATCTACCTCTGTCTTGTTATTAACATTGTGACCGAGAGTAAACTCTGTAGGACTAGGGCTGCTGACATTCACTTTAGTTTCATGTGCAATATCTTTTCGATTCCAAATAGCAAGTTTCAAGCCAGGCTGCAAATCAAAAAATGCTACAGCACCGTGGTCAAACTCTTCCCCAACAATACCATCAGTAGGAAAACCTAAACCATCACGATAAAAAAGTAAAGATTCTTCAAGGTTGTTTACTCCAATAGTAATTACAGAAACTCTTGGCTTCATCAAAAATCACCTCTTGTTTATGATGAAGTAATTTTAACACAACGATACACCGCGTAAAAATTTCACGCTAGTTTATAAGAGCATTATGGCAAGTTACACCAAGTGGGTATATGTAACAACTTGGAGACATCCCCTCCCTATTACGAAGAGTATTTTCTAATTAAAAATTACATTAAACTATATTAGAGAAGTGTGGTTTGAAGTTTGATTATCTTGAAACTGAGTCTTAAAGAAAAGGGCAGGTTAGTTGAAGACTTGAATTCGAGATAATTGTCAGTTTTGAAACCATATCTGTATTAATCCGTAAATGAATTAAAGTGTATTTTAGGAGTGGTAGTTATCTTAGACCTTGTGATATTTGGTGTGGTTGCTGTTGGAGGGTAGTAGTTGCTCTAATTGGTTTTTTTGTTGATATTAGGGAGAAAGATTAATCAACCCAATAAAGAATTACAGCAAAAAGTGGAGAGTCTTGAAAATGAAGTTAAGAACCTCAAAGATAAAAGGTAATTCAGAAGGTAGTGGTGAATTAAATGGTAAGTAGTAAATTATCAATTCAAAGTGTATTAGTGTTGCAAATCCTATGGTTTGCTATGTTTTTAACTAATTTGCTTGGATACATAGGTTCCAGAAATGTGATAATACAGGACATTGTGTGGTTAGGAATACCGGCTATTGGTATTCTTGTTTCAATCAAATTTTTATTCGAGAAACGTTTTACTCGTCTAGCAACCCTGACTATGGCTTTATCTTTAATTATTGTTTTCATATGGTTTTTAATATCTGGAATAAGTGAGATGTGAAAAATTAATTCCTATTAACTAACGAGTATGTTCGTTTTAAAGCTAGTAAGATATCTCAAAATCAAGTCTTTCGTATAAGGGGGCAATTCTGAAATAAAGGAATCGCCCTCTTTTTAACGTTTACGGGCAGGTTAGTGAAGACTCGATTTCGAGATAATAGCCAGATTTGAAACAATTATGGTATTTTCAAATACGTTTGAGTATTGCAAAGGTATATTTTTTTGATGATCTTATTGTAAATGATAACACGCTTTGACAGTTATTCGATCTCAACAAAGGAGAATAACGCTGCCGATTCGGCAGCTTTTTCTATGCCTGCGTATAGATCATCACGAAATGTAGAACGGCCCCAACTGAGTCTGAATTGATATAAGCATGATCTTGATCAGCCTGAAACTTGATCGAATCATACAGTTCTAGCTCATAGATCTCATCTTGGACCCTCACGTTCACACGTCCTTCCATCACAGTGATGTACTCGATCACACCTTGCTGATGGGCATCTGCACTGTACTCGCTGTTCGGCTCAAGAAACGCTCGATGCGTTTCTAATGAACCGTACCCCTTCATGTTGAACATCGGTTCCAGGACTAAAGATTCGTTTGCACTAAGTACTTTCTGCCCTTCGTGTTTCTTCGATATTACCACGTCTTGTTTTTCAGCGAGCAGCGATGAAATCGGAATCGCGAGGCCATTTGCAATCTTCCAGATAATCGTTAACGATGGATTCGCTTCTCCTCTTTCAATTTTCCCTAACGTTAGATTGCTAACATCCGTTCGTTCTGCTAGATCTGATAACGAAAGGTTTCGTTCCTTCCTAATCGATCGTAGCGTTGCACCGACTTGCTTCGATAATTTCTCTGGATCTTCCCAGTTATTTTTTCCACTCATACGATACCCTCTCCATCAAACAATTTTACATTTTACTACATATACTATAATATACATATCATTAACTATACTATACAGAAAAGAGCGATTTTATTGAAAGAGATAGCCCTCGGTATTCTTTCGTCGATGTTTTTTGCCGTTACATTTATCTTGAACCGCTCGATGGAACTTGAAGGTGGAAGCTGGATGTGGAGTTCTTCCCTTCGTTTCCTCTTCATGGTTCCTTTTCTACTCCTCATTGTACTGATGAGAAGCAACCGAAAACAAGTTTTTATCGAACTAAAAAAAGAACCTTGGAAATGGCTGACGTGGAGTTTTGTAGGTTTTGTCCTTTTCTACGCCCCTCTAACGTACGCTGCAACATATGGACCAGGCTGGTTAGTGGCAGGCACATGGCAATTTACGATTATTGGTGGAATCCTCGTCGCTCCTTTCTTTTTCAAAGTAGAACGAACCTCCACTGGCATCGTGAAACGACGACACCGCATCCAAACAAAATCCCTCGCCATTTCGCTTATCATCTTGATCGGAGTCCTATTGATTCAACAGCAAAAAGCGAGTGAGCTCACGATCGTTCAGGTTATAATCGGGATCGGCCCTGTCATTTTAGCAGCGTTCGCATACCCACTCGGAAACCGCAAAATGATGGAGTTATGTGAAGGAAAGCTCGATACGTTTCAGAGAATACTGGGGATGACGATCGCTAGTTTACCATTTTGGTTGATTATTAGCGGGGTAGCAGTCTCCAAAGTTGGCTTACCGAGCACGAGTCAAGTGACACAATCGTTTATCGTCGCGATCTGTTCAGGCGTCATCGCGACAACGCTATTCTTCATCGCGACGAATCGCGTGAAGCATCACCAAGGAAAGCTCGCTACAGTGGAAGCCACGCAGTCGACGCAGATTCTGTTTGTTATCGCAGGTGAAATGCTAATGTTAGCGAGTCCGCTCCCTACAGGAATTGCTTTAGTAGGCGTTCTGTTCATTATCTTAGGAATTATTGTTCACACGTTTAATATGAAAAAGATGAATACGGTCACGGTTGCGAGAGCGTTGAAAGCACAATAAAAGGAAGAGGATCCACCCCTCTTCCTCTAACGGTTAAGCTCCTAACCACTTCTGGACTTTCGGCATCAGCGGCAATAGGTAGCGATCGAATAAGAACACAACGACGATGGAAATTCCGACTAATGGCATCAGAATCCCAAGTAGGAGCATGATCGCAAGTATGCCGCGCTGCACCTTTTTACTTTCTGTTTTCTTAGGTGCTCCTAACTTTCCTTTCAGGTTTTGATCTGGTTTTGTTAACTTAGTAAGGTTCCACCAATACTCTAGCCATTAGGGGAACTAACGAAATTGGTTAGAACAATGTATCAAGTTGGGAAGAGAAAATGTATTTACCAAACGGGACAAAATCTTATTATACAGAAAGTGATGATACTCAAATGATAAGTTGGCGAATGAATGATGTTGAATATGCTATAGACTTTATAGGCAATGAATCATAAAGTAGAGATGAAATAATTAAAATTGCTTCTTCGATCAAATAATTTCAATACTATTTCCCGGATATACATAAGTACTTATTTACAAAACTCTTTACTGATATCTTGAATTCAAGTCTTCAACTAACTGGGGGCTTTAGTAGAATAAGGAAAGGAACTTCCACAATTAAGAAGTTCCTCCAGAAATGCTAAAATAGGGGTTGAATGTTCATAACTGTGTAGGTACCACAGTAAACGTATAAATCTTGTAAGGAGCTTCTTTTTTTTCCCTTTTGTAATATATGTATTTGGACTTTTTTCCGTTTTCCCCGATAACTTTGAGTGTTTTATCATTACCTAAACTTATTTGTCGTGTTGTGGAGGCATATTGTATCACAGCACCAGAAGATTCGGTGGGGACAACACCTTGATTAACATATATTTTCCCCTTTGTAGATTGAACTTCTACACTGTTATAATCAGAAAAATTTTCGAGTATCTTATTTAAATCTCTTACTAAGTCGGTACAGTTTTCCTCACAAGTTAAAGAAGGTTCCAAATTATATGTTTTATTCATACTCGTTTGGATAGATATTACCTCCGGATCTCCTTCAGTACTTACAGTTGTTGTTTGATGTGGCGGACGCAGATTAAATGATGTATAGAATACAAAAAACAAAATACAAGTCATAAAAATCAAATACCATTTTTTCATAATCTTTCACCCTCGGTCAGTAGTTTAAAGGATACCTCTAAGCATTGTATAATAAATAGCAGGTTTTTCAAAAAGGTTTTTAAACATGTGTGAACTTTATTAAAAGCAATGCCTTTGTCCTCTTTCAAAAATATAATTTTTATATGGGATCATTCAGTCAAATAATTTAGATAACTTAGATAGAGAACCAGCATTTTATCCTGCGATTTGCTATAGAGAAAGAAATAATTATAAATAAGTAAAAAAACAGCAACAATCCAGAAAGGTACTGTTGGAGAAATATTATTCATCTACCTTTCAATGCAAAGTAACCTAAAAAATCTATGTATTCTTGGGGTTAATATCTTATTCTCTAAGCCAGGAATACTCGAAAGCTTATAATATGTAGACCGTATTTTCAAGGTATTCTCCAGAATATCTCGATATCGAGTCTTCACTTAAAGGGGGCTATTATTTTATAGAGAATAATCAACTTTTGATGGTATTAATTGTAAGTATAAATGTTATTATGAACCAAAGGTATTTGGCAATAAAAGGAGGTAACTGATTGAAATGCGAACCTTTTTATCATTACTATGTTTTGTAATGGCTGTATCTTTGTTCACTTTGAGAGTAGAAGGCCCGGAAGGTACATTTATTGAAGACTCTTTATTTATATTTATTCTAATTATGGTGTTACCTATTGGTGGATTACTATTTGCATTAAAGGCAAAGAAATGGAAAACATTCGTTATTCTAATAAACATTCTTGGAATCTTAACAATTACTCTTATCGAGATAGTTGCAGCAATGGCTTTTGCGTAAGCAAAATAAATAATCCTTACTTGATTTATTTCGAATTCAATTCTTCCTGTATTGGGGGCGATTGTTCAATAGAGCATTAGCCCTTTAATACATAAGGGATATCGTGGCATTTAATTATTTAACTGGCGGAGCAGATTTGTTAAATAAAGCTAGCTTAGGGGGTTTTTATATTAAAAAGATTGCATTTTTTTTAATTAGTGGATTGTTGCTGATGGGTTGCGCAAAAGAAGGGACAACAAATGAACCTGAACAAAGTTGGGAAGAAAGCCCGACGCTTGTTCGAGAAGTTGTAGTAACAGATGATGGTCAAAAAGGAAATTTTGTATTTAGAATTGGTAATAATGGAAAATTTGGGTTTTCAGAGTACGGACCTTTTATAGAGGGGGTAAAACAGAAATACATGTGGTTTTTTTGGGGAGAAAAAGATACAATTACACAATCGTTTAAAGTAGTGGGGATAAGCAAAGAGACTAATGAAGAAATCACTGTTTTTGAAAATGAAAATAATTCAGCTCCACTTTCTCCACATTTGGGGGCAGACCATCACATTCCTTCAGCAATGACGTTGCCTAGCCTAGGAAAATGGCGTTTAGAAGTATACTTCGGTGAAGAATTGTTTGGTAATATAGTGGTTAATGTAGAAGAAAAGTAAAATTATTTTCCTTATTCAATTGACGGGTCGCTTTAGTTGAAGATCAACTCGGAAATATCTCGGATTCGAGTCTTCACGAAACGGGGGGCTTATCCTTAATAGGATGAGTCCCTTTTTTATGGATGATATATAAATTTAGTAGGTCCCCAACATACTATACAGTCATCGATTTTAGAAGAGAAAGAAAATTCATTTATTTCCATCTTTTGGTGTGTTAAATTGGTATAAGCCTTTAGTAATGCATAGTGGGAAAGAGGGATTATAAATGGAGAATATACATACCATTTGGCTTGATGATAAAAGTGTACATGGAATAATTAAGGTTCACGATTCTATTTTTGAGTTTCTATTCCACCCAATAGTATTTGACGAAATAAGAGGGGAGTTTCAAATTATAAATAAGCTATGGTACACGACTTACCATGGCGCAAGAGAATACTTTAGATCCCCCACAAATGCTTATTACGTTGCTGGGAGGATGAAAATACATATTGAAAGAGAGCTCCCTCAACATATATCCTCAGGTCATCTGATTAATGCTTAAAGTGAAGGGTATTTACCTCTATACTGAGTCTTAAAATATAGGGGCGATAGCTTAAAAGATAATCTCACATATTACATATAAAAAGAAGTGATTCCAGTGAAATGCTAAATATAAGGAGGGGAAATCTTTGAAGAGGGTAGATGTAGTATATGTATTATTAACCGATGCAAAGAATGAAAGAATATTGATGGTTAAAAACACCGGTGAAAACTCCTCTTACTACACTCTCCCCGGAGGTGCAGTAGAGTATGGAGAGACTCTTCAAGAGGCAGCTATTCGTGAAGTTAAAGAAGAAACTGGATTAGAGGTTAAGGTGGATGGCATCTTTTCAGTGATGGAAGCTTTCTTTGAAGAAAGAAATCACCACGCAGTCTTTTTTACCTTTTTAGGAAATATAGTTGGTGGTGAAATAAACATCACTTTTCCTGAAGAAATTGAAGAAGTGACTTGGATGGACTTAGATTTGGCAGAACAGAGTTTACATCTGCCTATGGAAATAAGAGGAATATTAAACAAGTCAGCACCTTATATTCTTAGAGGAAATGTGGAACACAACAAATAATTTATCTTGAAATCGAGTCTTCATGTAAAGGGGGCTAATCTTTAAGAGGTATTTAATTTGACTTTGTTTTAAGAAATGTTCGGATACAGGAGTAAATTTTATTTTTGAGGGGGGAGTACTGGTGAAAATACTTAGAATAATTTTGACGACTGTTGTAGTAGCTCTATCTAGTTATGGTTTGATAACTGGAAAACCTGGAATAATAATGCCTTATATTTTGCTATTAATGGGTGGATTGCTTGTTGTAATGGGACTTGCTGAATTTCGAAAACGAAAACCAATCGCTTTCACATCATTACTTGCAGCTGGGTTTAGTTTATTCGTTGGTATTTATACTTTATAAAGCAATCAAGCGAGAAACCTGAGTAAGAATATCGATATAAGTATGACTGAGTGTCTCGAAATCAAGTCTTATAAAAACGGGGTGCTTTTCCGCAATAAATAAAATAGTTCAAAGAGATTCACAAAAGATTACATACTAGATTTTTTTCTGATATTTTCACTTATTAATATGTAGAAGTACGTTACACCGGCTCTACAGTAAATTAATTTTATGTGTGGTTTTCCTATAAATGTAATGTAAATAAGTGAAGGATAAGATTTTTGTTTAATTGAAACTCGACTAATTGGAGGATAAGGATGAAAGGAAAAATGTTCCATGCACTTAACATTACCGTGCTGGTTATTATATCGGCAGCAGGATTGCTTGGTTCGGAAATGCGATGAGCCAGGTGACGTATTCTTCGATAAATTTTGCAATCATGACGACTTTTGTGTGGTGGGGGGCTTTTTATTGGATTCAGTATTTAAAAAAAGAGACCGCATGGAGGGCGGTTTGGTTCCTGGTCTCCCTCGGTGCTCTATTCTATTGGATGGCTGGAGGAGGTGCATCCTTTTATAACTTGTTCTTAGGATTTGGTGTTTCATTTGAATTATCTCTTATAATTCACCATATCGGTGGAATATAAATTGGTCAAAAGTTAGGAGGGTGAGTATGAAAAAAGCCAATGCGGTTTTTATGATACTATCAGGACTCATGATATTCCAAAACTTTATTGCAGGCGTAGGTGGTATCCTGATGGGCGTCGAGCAACCAGCACCCTATCTCATGCTGGGGATGATTCCGTTAATCATCTGGATAGCCATACTGGTTCTGTCAGAGAAAAAGAAAGATGTTACACCTTTCACACTCTCTCTGTATATCGGGCTGATCGTCCTATTCGGAATTCATTTTTATCTATTATTCACAGAACCATCATACGGGTTCAGTAAAATCATAGCGTTCTTTGGAGCTTGAAAAATGATTGACTGTTTATTTAGGTAGATTCTTAGAAATATCTCGAAATCAAGCCTTCATGTAAAGACCAGCTATAAAATGTCAAGTAACTAAATAGATGTTTCTTGTGTACTCATCGAAATGAAATTTGGCATGCCAAATAAACCTCACTTATGTAATTATTAAAACGACAAAAGTCGTTAGTCTTCATTGGTTTGAGGGCGAGGGATATAGGGCGTCTGATCTCTTAAAATGGCAAAAATAATGTGTGTTAATTTACGTGCTACGGCACCTACCGCAGTACCGTGAGCCTTCCCGCGTTTGCGTAACTTTTGATAATAAAGGGATAGGGCAGGATCCTTAAAACTCGCCACGAATGCTGCTTGCCATATTGCACGTCTAAGGTAAGGAGACCCTCTTTTAGAAAGCTTCGTTTTAGATCCATTAAAGTCACCGGATTGGTGTACGGAAGCATCAAGGCCGGCAAAAGCAACTAATTGTTTTGGATGTTCGAAGCGATCAATGGAACCAACTTCACCTAAAATGACTGCCGCTGTGATATCATTTACGCCTGTTATGGTTGTCAAATAATGATTTTGACGGTCTGAGAGTTCCTTTAATTCCTTCTCTATTTGACCCAATTGTTTTTCAAAAAGAGCTATTTGTTCCAGGAGAAGATGGATTTGCATTTTAAATGCCTCTGTACCTATGGAAATACCAAAGGTATTTTGGGCACTTTCTTTCAATTGTTCAGCTTTCCAACGAGCTCTTGTAATTCCGTATCGTCCCTTACTGACACGGTAAAGGACATCGGCTAGCTTGTCTGTATCAATCTCAAGTAGGTCTTCAGGTAAGGTATAGTTTAAAAGAATTTCTGTGGAAGATAGCCCAAATACATCAGAAAATACTTGTTCATATTCAGGGAAAACCTGATCTAGTAAAGCAATGATCTTACGTTTAACGTCTGAGCTTTGGTCTACCAAAGCATAACGAAGCCTCTCAAGGTGTCTGAGTTGAAGGAGTTCTTCTTGAACGAAAGGGGTCGCTTCTGGAGAGTCAATGCGAATCACTTGAGCAATTAAGTACGCGTCTTTAATATCTGTTTTGGTTTTGCGAATATAAAAATTTCGTAGGGCGTCTGATTGCATAGGATTGAAAGACGTCACTTTGTATCCAAGTTGATAAAGGAAAGAAAAGAGAGATAACCAATAGTGACCCGTGGCTTCCATTCCACAAGCACAATTCTCAGGTGTCACCTGGTGTTGGTTTAAGAAATTCAGAAGCTTTTCACTACCCTTTTTGGAATTAGAAAACCGAATGGTTTTCCCAATAGGGTTCCCACTTTCATTGATTAATCCAGCTTCATGATGACGTTTTCCAATATCAATACCAAGATAAATCATCAACGATCCCACCCACATAATATTAATCAGATGAAAGAAGACCTCTTACCTTTATAGATACTCAACCTCGTTAGATATACGGCAACGATGTACCATCCAGCTCATACGAATAGTTCTATAAAGAAAGAAGTGTCAGTCTTTAGCACGAAGACAATGCTTCAAGGGGGCAGAGCGACAACCTCAATCTGATTTAACCCCATTATACCTTTGGATAAAGGTATAATGGATTTAAAAACCAGAAAAAATCTGGTTAATAATAATATACGAGGGGGCGATTGCTCAATAGAGTCCTCGCCTCTTATTACATAATCATAGTGGTTATCGGGAAATTTAGCTTTTTTCATTAATAGATTGTAGAGTTAAACAAGAGGGTTAAAGTTGATAATGTAATCGTCCAAAAAGGGGGGCGATTTTTTTGTTTTTAAAAAATTTAAGCCAAACAAGACGTTGATTTGTCTAATAGGTGTAAGCAAATAAAGAGGGGGTGATTTCAATCATTAAATTAGTTATAAAAGCTCAAAAAGGAAATGATAGAGCATTTTTAAAGTTATTCCAACAACATGAAGTAGATATCTATCGGATGGCTTATGTCTATGTGAAAAATAAGGAAGATGCTTTGGATATTGTTCAAGAGGTGGCATATCAGTCATTTAATAAAATTTGTACATTGAAAAAAGCTGAATATTTTAAGTCTTGGTTAATGAAAATTACGATAAACTGTTCAATTAACTTAGTTAATAAGAACAAAAAAGTAGTTCCATTAGAACCGAAATTTGATGAATTCATAAGTTCAGGTAATGAAGATATTCCCCTTAAATTATCATTGAAAGATTTGATAGAAGCTTTAAAGGAGGATGAAAAGAGTGTTGTTCTCTTAAAGTTTTATCATGACCATACCTTTAAAGAAATAGCTGAAATATTAGAGATCCCATTAGGAACTGCAAAGTCTGTTTTATATAGAGCTTTAAAAAAGCTAAGAAAAGGATATTTGAAAGGGGATGGTGTTAATGAGTGACAAAATAAAGCAAGAAGTAAATAAGATTGAAATACCAGAAGAATTGAGCGAGAGTAGTAAAAAGGGTGTCATGAAGGCAAAATCCGAGAGGGTAAAATCAAATAACAAATGGTCATATTTAATAGCAGCAGTTGTGATTGCATCGTTAACATTTACTTTTCTTTCTCCGAGCAACGTACATGAAATAATTCCAGGAGAACCTAATATTGAAACAGTTAGTCAATCAAATACTTTTGATACTTCCAATCCGCGTAAATTATTAGGGTTTTCGGATAATGTTTTTGTAGGTAAGGTAGTTGAGCAAGTCGGAACAAAGTCATTAAACGATTTCCCAGAAACACAATTTAAAGTAGAAATATTGGCTAATATTAAGGGGAATTTGAATGGTTCGGTTACAGTAAATCAACAAGGCGGTCATGAATGGAATAAAGTAGTTGTATTTGAAGGAGATAAATTACTAGATGAAGGGCAGACATATTTGTTTGCGACAAAGCATTTGGAAAGTGAAAATTGGCATACGTTAGTTCCGGTACATGGAGACATTCCAATTGATGATAATCAAGAGAAAATGAAGCTGATTGAAAAATATACAAATGCTTATGAGCATGAAATACCTTTTGAATTTGGAAAAGGTTCTGAAACCGATACAGGAAAATAATTCATCAAACAAGTGAGTTAGGTGAAGATTTACCCGTAAATATCTCCATTCCGAGTTTTCAACAATCGCCGCCTAACTAATTAAAGTAATTACTAAGGCAGCGTTTAGATTTACTTGAGTGTCCGCTTTTTCCATCCAAAATATGTATGGTACGCTCTGAGTAACAATTTTACATTTGGGGGCGGTTAGTTGAAATTCTTTAGAATATTGACTGTGATTTTTATTAGTTATTTATCCTACATGGCCTATAAAAAAGGAATTGAGTTAAGAGGGATTGGTACAAATGCTGATGGGGACGGAATAGGAATTAGTTTCTTAGGAATTCAAACAGCTGAAAGAGTTCCAGAGGCTAACATTCCACAACACGCTCAAGGATTCTTTGTTTTTAGTGTAATTTTAGGAATTTCCGGCTTGCTTCTCTTATTTCTACCCTTGATTAAAAAAACATTACCATTGCCTTTCAAAAATTGGATTCGTAAGCAGCTAGAAACTGAATAACTATTAAGGAGTCAATATATTATGTTGGCTTTTTTTATGAGGAACCGTAAGTCATTCGGGAAGGTTGCTCTCATACACTAAAAGCTTTTGTATAAATTATCTTGAAATCAAGTCTTCATGAATTGGGGGGCAATTCATCAATAAGATTGTATTTAATGTGAATCATCTAATTATTACGGAAGGAGGGTTTTCATGAAGGTTACGGATTACTCAAAAGTAGCTAAAGTTTATGATAGCAACCAATTTAGATTTGATGAGGTGAAAGTAGATACTGACTTAGAAGCTTACATACAAAATGACCCTAAATCATCATACAATTTCTTGGATCTAGCTTGTGGCACAGGCATTTACCTCAATCGCCAATATAATTCATTTAAGGAATTAAACATTAACTGGCACGGGCTTGATGCCTCACAAGCTATGCTAAATAAAGCGAAAGACAAAGTTGAAAAGGTGACCTTTGAGAAAGGGTTTGCGGAGAGCATGCCTTATGAAGACGAGTACTTTGATGTCATAACGAATAACTATGCTTTACATCACTTTGTTGGGAAAGAGAAAGCGCTGGACGAAATCCATCGAGTCTTAAAAAAAGATGGCGTTTATAAATTGCATAATATCAATATTTACGGGATGAAAAATTGGTGGGTTTATCATTACTTTCCATCTGCGTTATTAGAGGATTACAAGAGGTTTTGGAGTAAAGAAGTTATATTTAGAGAACTATCTCAAAGAGGTTTTAACGTTAGAATTGATTGTAAGTATCAAATGGAAAACATTAAAATAGCTGACTATTTAGCGCCCGTGGAAAACAGGGATATATCTGTGCTGACCTTGATTGATGACGAGGAATATAACCAGGGCCTCTATAGGATGAAACAAGACTTAGAAAAATCTCCGAATAAAAAGGTTACTAATGATTTTTCAGAATTGATTTGTATAGCTCAAAAAAATTGAACTTTCCGAGAGACTGGATATATCTCCAAAGAGTATTATTATCTTGAAACTGAGTCTTCACGTAACGGGGGCGATTATCCAATAGAGATAATCGTCTTTTTTTATGGTTGAAATTACTGTACATTCAGGGAGTGCTCTGCTCCATAAAGGCATTCTCACCCCCCTTAATTTCTGGCTATGAAAAATCTACCATCAGCAATTATGATAGCTCGTTGTTGTTTATCATTGATCTAGGAGGTTTCTTCTACCTGTTTCACAAGCTTATAAAAGTCGTTTTTTCATACAGCTTTGTGCATAGCTTTCGTTTTATGGGAGTTTCAGTTCTACTGATACCAGTTTAGTAAGCATTTGTTGTTTACGGAATTGATACAAATAAAAAAACTTGAAACTTTTCAATTAAAATTCTTCTCTAATGGTAAAGGGAGGGTAAGAATGAGGCATTTAAAATTAATAAAAAAAGCTAAAAAAGGAGACCAAGAAGCATTTGAAAGACTTCTTTTGCTATATAGCGATCGTTTGTACCGTACTGCGTTTCTTTATACAGGTAATCGTGAAGATGCACTGGATATTATTCAGGAAACTTCTTATAAGGCGCTCTTAGCCATTAGAAATTTAAAAGAGAACAAATACTTTTTAACATGGCTAACTAGAATTCTTATCAACTGTGCTTATGATCTGAAGAAAAGGCAGAAAAAAGATATCCCGATTGAACATGTAAGTGAAGTATTATCAAAAAAAGATGAAAGTACGGATGAACATATTGATTTAGCAAGAGCCATAAATGGCTTGCGAGATAATTACCGTGACGCAATTATCCTGTTTTATTATCATGATCTTCCAATTAAAGAGGTTTCTCAAATCATGAGCATTCCCGAAAATACAGTAAAAACATACCTTCAAAGAGGAAAGAAACAATTGAAGACTATTCTGGGAGGGGTGGGATACGATGAAGGAAAAGCTATTTCAAGAAAAATATGAAGAGATTGAAGTACCTAAAGAAGATGTTAATGAGGCGATCCGGAAAGGTATCCGAAAAGTGAATGAGGATTCGGAGCCTAAAAAAAAGGTGAGTCCAACAAGAAAGCTTATTATATCGACCGCAGCAGCTCTTACATTTCTGTCTTCTAGCTTTATTGTGCCGTCTGTATCTCATGTCATGGCTGACGTGCCATTAGTAGGGCAAATATATACTGGTTTTAATGATTTAGTAGGGAGAAATTTGGCTTCCCAGCAACTTATTACTAAGCTAAATGAAACAGCTAGTCATGGTGGAATAGATGTTACCGTTACGAGTGCTTATTACGATGGGGGAGTGATTGGTGTTACTTTTGATGTAACAGGTGATGTTAATCCTAATCAAAGAGGAAAACTTACTGGTCTTTACGAAATATTCAATGGAGAGAAGATTATTTCAGATAGTAGAGAACTCGTTCATATGGAACAAACAGATAATGGATTTATGGGGCAAATCCAGTTGTACTATCCAGGAGAAAAGCTACCTGACGACACGACATTCCCTTTAGAATTTCTGAAAATTGGAGGTAAAGAGGGAGTGTGGAAGTTTGATGTTCCGATTAAACAACTGCCTAATGAAACAATAAATGTGGACAAGGAAAGTAGCAATGAACAAGCAAATGTAATGGTTCATTTCGATTCAATCATAGCAGGAAAAGCCTCAACAGCAATTGATTATACTACAACTTTTCCAGACGAGAGTGAGAACGACCAAGTTCAATTAGAAGTGTATGATGATTATGGAGAAAGGGTAAACATTTCAATGGATGGAATCGATTTAGAAAAAATAAAAGAGAACAATCAAGTGATTGTAAAAGGAAGGAGTATTATTCCTCAAGAGCTTAAAGGGAGAACTGATTATATAAAAATATACCCAAAGGTAGCATTACAAACAGAAGATAAGTTTGTGAAATTAAATCAAAAAACACCAGTTAAAATAAGTTCTCCTCGCCAAGACCACACGATAAATCTGGAGAATATAACTACGAAGGATAATAAGGTAGTTATTGATTTTCAAATCAATGAAGGAAAAGAAAAAGATGAAAAACTCCACTTTTATAAGGATATAGCACGAAATGAAGTGACTTTGGTTAAAGAATCAGAAAAGGAAATTTATAAGAAACCAATAGATCATTCTATAAAAGTTTTAAATGAAGATGATTTACAATTTAGTAGCACTTTTGATCTTAGTTCTTTAGGTGAATTTAATTCAAACGATTACGTCATAAGAATCAGCTTAAGTAATTTAAGCGCGAATATACCTGTAGAATTAGACCCTGTAAAATTTGAATTGAAAGAGTAACATTGTCTCGATTTCAAGTCTTAAAGAAACGGGGGCATTTCTTTTACAACATTTGTGCTCTTTTCTTACTAAATGGTTTATAAAAAATGTAAGGCTTGTGCGGAATGAAGTCTATTTGAAAGGATGAATAATTTTTTGCAAATAATTCATCCTCTAAAGTGCAACCAAAGTGTAGCACATAAGTGATAATATGTGCTACACTTTGGTTGCACTTATAAAAAGGAGGAGTAGTAATGGATAGTGATCAAATTAAAAGAGAAATTTTTATTAACGCACCTATCCAAACGGTATGGGAGTTAATTAGCCAACCAGCATGGTGGGTGGGTGATGCACCTGGTCCGGACAAGGTGCAGGTAGATGGATCACGTGTGACGGCGGATACGAAGTACGGACAATTCCCGGTGTTGATTGAACAATCAGAACCGCCAAACTACCTTGCATGTAGGTGGGCAAGTTCATTTCCTGGAGAGGAACCAAAAGAAGAAAACTCTACGCTAGTTGAGTTCAAGTTGACTTCAAAAGACGGGGGAACTTTGCTCAGAGTAGTTGAGAGTGGCTTTTCACATCTTGCAGTATCCGAACAAGAGCAAAGAAAGTTCTATAAAGGGAATGTCCAAGGCTGGGAGATGCAAATGGAAGTACTGCGGAAGCGTGCTGAGCAATAAATTGGCAACTACAGATATTAGTAATTTTGAAAATGTCTTGATCGCCTTAGCAGACCCCACACGTCGAGAGTTACTTGACCTAATCGCTTTACGAGGGCAAGTTACAGCAACAACATTAGCAACTACGGTAACTGTATCTCGTCAGGCAGTTGTTAAACATCTAACAATCTTAAAAGATGCTAGGCTTGTATCCAGTAATCGTGTTGGTCGGGAAGTAAGATATAAGGTGTCTCCACAGCAACTGTCTTCAACAGCAGAATGGATGGCAAATCTAGCTGCGGATTGGGATAGGAAGTTAGAATGGATAAAGCGCATAGCAGAAGATGATAAATGAGAGTTAAATCTCCCATTTATTCAAAAAGTGTATTGAAATAGATATCCTGAAATTGAATCTTTCAACATAGGGGGCAATTCTGCAGCAAAAGAATTGCCATCTTCTTAATGTTTTGGGCAGGTTTATTGAAGACTCAGTTTCGAGATAACCACTTTTATTAAATGCAATAAAAACTAAAGAATCTGATGTTAACAATGTAAAATTAATTTGAACAAATTTAGCACTCGGGTTATAGAGTGTTTTTCTATACACCACTATATAACTTGAAAGTTATATAACTTATTGGTAATGTACTGTTAAGTTGTCTTATTGGAGGTTGTAGGAATGTGAATGCTACACAAAATAACTATGAAAAGACCAGTTTGTTTGAAGTAATAGCAGAATCAAACCGTAGAAAAATTATTGACTATCTAAGAATAAGTCCAAGAACTGTTACTGAAATTGTTGAATATACAAAATTAAGCCAACCGGGTGTATCCAAACATTTGAAAATTTTACGAGAAGCAGGGCTGGTCACAATTACTAAAGATTCTCAAAGTCGTATTTATCACCTACAGGGACAGCCTTTAAAAGAGATTGATAACTGGCTTGAACCTTACAGGAGATTTTGGGAAGAGAGGTTGGATGCACTTGAGGAATTGTTGGATGAGGAGGAATAAAAAATGTTAGCAGTAATTGAAAAAGTTGAAGGTGGCCATATAGCTCGTTATAATCGTTCACTCCACCATCCTGTTGAAAAGGTCTGGGCTGCTATTACTCAAAATGATAAGTTAGGAAAGTGGATGCCTAATCTTCAAGTAGTAGATCTTAAGCAAGGCGGTACCATTAAATTCAATATGAATGATGGAACAGGAAATTCTTTTGACATTAAGATTAGAGACTTTAAAGAAAACGAGGTTTTGGAATATGAATGGGGCGACGACGGTTGGGTTCGCTTTGAGCTTTATCCTAAACCGGGTGGCTGTTTATTAGTATTAAAAGAATTTATTAGTACTATCAATGACCATACCTCTAAAGACTTGGCCGGATGGCACGTGTGTCTAGATGTTCTGATTGATTTATTGAATGGACGTTATCACGAAGAATTCCCGAAAGAGAATTGGAAGAAGTGGCATCAAAAATATATAGTTTCTATTGAAGAATTAAATTATTAGAATACTTATAAGTATATTACCTAGTGGTTATTCAGAGAGACTAAAGACAAAAAAACAGTACATAATACAAATTGTAACTGGGAGTGAAAACAACCTATCGAAGTGATTCTTACTTAAGGGAATTGCTTAACTATACCAGACACGATAAATGTGCTTCTCAATTTTTAAAATACCTAATGAAAAGGTGGTATGGAGAATGATAAAAAGTGAACTACGGAATATTGCAGAGGGAAAATGGTTGGCTTTGTTTACAAATATTCACGAATATACGGCGGAGCAGGTGTGGGAAGTATTAACAGATGAAGAGTATGTTAATAAGTGGCATCCTGAACTTCGAACACACGAATTACATGATGGTGGCAGCTTAATTTTTGATTTCGGAAATGGAAAAATTCATAAATTACCTATTCGAGAATTTAAAGAAGGAAAGATTTTTGGGTTTGACTGGTATGGAAGTTACATTCGATTCGAAATTAAAGAGGGTGGACAGTTGCTAATGACATTTAAGGTCAATGAAGTAGATGAACAATCACTTCAAGACCTTACAGGATGGACCATGATTAATGAAGCAATTGATGCTACATTACATGGAAAAAGTTTCACGTTTGATAAAGAAAGAGCAGGAAAAATACGTAAAGAATATGAGCGTGAAATGAAATTATAGTTATAAAAAGAAAATTTTCTTTTTACTATTGGTTGCTAAAGTAAATGATTTTTTTCGAAAATATCCCGAAAATGAATCTTTCAGAATAGGGCTAAAACGGAAGATTATATATGAACTATCTCGAAATCAAGTCTTATAAAAACGGGGGCGATTATCTAAAATAAGATATTCGCTTTTTCATTATTCTCGAGAAGTAGGAAAGCATGTTTAGAGAGAATCAAACATAATGAAAATTCCTTAATCTAACCTTGAGTATATAGAGGGTTTGAAATAAAAAGCTTTAGTCTATGGATAGATATGAAAGGAGGAACAAATGAATCGAAAGAAAATTGGAATGAGAAATATAAAACTATGGCCTATCATACCTTTCGTATTAGTCTGGGAAATATCTTATGCGGTATTTTCAATTGGCTTTGATCCGAATAAATCAATTACTGAGATGGCAGATATTATTTTTTACATATTTATTTTTTTATGGATTAGCCTTGAGTTATTCAAAAGAGGGGTGAGGTTTGCAAATTTAAGCACTAAAAATGATGTTAAGATTCCTTGGATTAGCATGCTTTCCTTTGTTCCATTAGTTAAAATAACTGCTGCAGCTTTATTTATGACTCTCGGAGTATCCATTCTCTCTGCATTTCCTGGTATAGGTGATGTCCCTTTATCAGATCAAAGACTGCAGAACCAAGCGTTGCCTTCTAATATTCTGTTGAAAATTACTGTAGCTGTTGTATTAGCTCCGGTTATAGAAGAGCTATTTTTTAGGGGAATGATGCTTAACAAGTTTGTTTTAAAATATGGACGAATAAAGGGTATGGTATTTACTGCAATCTTATTTACAACTGGTCATCCCTTTAGTTTCTTTAGTGCTTTCTTGATGTCTATATTGTTTTCAATAGCTTATCTAAAAACTGGTAAAATATATGTTCCTATGATCTTACACTCTTTTGGGAATCTTCTAGCTTTAATGAATGAACTCTATCTTTCACCTCTGATAATGGGGAGTGAGGAGACCCAATCATTACCTACCCAAATGGATTTGATCGTAATAATTATCCTTAGTGTTTTATTGCTTATTGCAACGGTGTTTGGAATAATTAAACTTTATCCAAGGAAAAAAGGGTACCATCTTCAACCATAGGAGAGTTTTTCTGGCGAACTGACTAATGAAGTCTAAAGCCCATTTCTAAGTCCAATTATCTTGAAATCGAGTCTTACATAAACGGGGGCAATTCTATAATAATGGAATTGCTCTTTTCTTAATGTTTAGGGCAGATTTGTGGAAGACTCAGAATAACTCAATTAGTTTGTTCTCGCCTAATTTCTATCGGTATACCACCAAAAAAATGGATTCTTATCCAGCATATTTAAGTTTTATTTTTTTAAAAAATGATCATTTTCTACCTGTGTTGTTCAACAATAGCGCTTTTTCTTTAATAAACAAGAATTATTTAGCTTGTATTGTTAAACATAAAAAAGATTAGCAATATAACACTAGATGTTTGTAGAAATTCTTTCAAATGGAGTCTTTATATTATGAAAATCATATATC
>NZ_JBQQCI010000013.1:0-60188 GCF_052246715.1 Halobacillus sp. H74
AGAGACGATGAGGTTGATAGGTCCGAGGTGGAAGCGTGGTGACACGTGGAGCTGACGGATACTAATGGATCGATGACTTATCTATAGATATTTCGTTCGTGAAAAGTCGATGGTACGTTCGATGATGTTGTTTCCTTATCCAGTTTTGAGGGTTCACCTCAAACTTTATATTGACGTGGTGGTGAAGGCGAAGAGGTCACACCTGTTCCCATGCCGAACACAGCAGTTAAGCTCTTCAGCGCCGATGGTAGTCGGGTCGATCCCCGTGAGAGTAGGACGCCGCCACGTCATATGAAAGAAACCAGAAGTTAATCCTTCTGGTTTTTTCTATATCTGGATGTTTAGACATATGTATTAAGAAAGGAGGGGCACATATGGATTGGACTTATTTCTTCCATGAAGATATTCTATTATTCATATTCAGGCTTTTTTTTGCATTGATTTTATCAGGTCTTATCGGTTTTGAAAGAGAAGTGAAGAATCACTCTGCAGGTTTTAGAACGCATATTCTCGTAGGTGTAGGAGCATGTTTAATGATGCTGCTCTCTCTTTACGGCTTTGAGGAATTTATAGACGAATATGATCAAGTGCGCTTTGATCCTGCACGTATACCTTCTTATGTTATCAGTGGAATCGGTTTTCTTGGAGCCGGAACAATTATCGTGAATGGAATGACAATCCGGGGTCTTACGACAGCTGCTTCTATATGGACAGTAGCGGGGATCGGTTTGGTGGTAGGAGCCGGTATGTATGATGTAGCAACTGTGACAACAATTTTAGTTTTATTAAGTCTGGTATTCCTGAACAAGGTAGAAAAGGAAAAATTCAATGGTAACCGAAAGAATGTTTTCCATTTTACAATCGATAAAGATCTCCAGATTAATATCGTTCTGGCGGTATTTGACCGTTTTGGTTTGCATGTTAGAAAATTTGATATTGTCGCATTGGATACTGAGAAAAAGAAGATTGTAATAGAGCTGGATAAACATCAGGATTTTGATCGTACAGCACTTTTAGAGCAATTGATCGATATAGAGGGTGTCCAGCAATTTGGCCATCGTTCCTAACTGCACAGTGAAACTGTGCAGTTTTTTTGTTTTATTTCATAATGAAAAGGGGAAACATATAAGATATGAACTTCATAAACAATTTAGTTGCGTGACAAAAATAAATGAGTATAATAAAATTAAAGTCAAAGATAGTCAAAGTCAAAAGAGGGGGAGGGACAATGCGGAATATATCAGACATCATAGAAGATTATTTAAAAGGTATTTTAGATGAAAATCATCAGGCGGTAGAAATCAAACGTAGTGAAATTGCAGAGCGGTTTCAATGTGTACCGTCTCAAATCAATTATGTGATTAAAACACGGTTTACTGTGGAAAAAGGTTATATAGTGGAAAGTAAGCGTGGAGGAGGCGGATATATCCGCATCAGCCGCGTCCAGCATCGTAAGGATTCAGACATGATTTCAGAAGTGATGGAGTTGATCCACCCTCGTGTCTCTCAAACTAAGGCTATAGATATTTTGGCAAGACTTGTGGACTATGAAATCATTACAGCACGGGAAGGTAAGCTTATGGAAAGTGTCATTGACCGTGATGTACTTGCATTTCCTTTACCGTTAAGAGATGAAGTGAGGACGCGGATTATGACCGCAATGTTGTTCACCCTTAAATATAAATGTTGAGAGGGAAGGGAGAGGTTCATATGGAGTGCCAGGAATGCCACCAGCGTCAAGCGACAGTACATTTGACTCAAGTGGTCAATGGTCAAAAGTCAGAAGTCCATGTGTGTGAAAAGTGTGCGAAGGAAAATGGGTACATGAACTATGGAGAAGAGAACTTTACTTTGAATGACCTCCTTTCAGGTCTTTTTCATTCTGAAGCGCCTTCCCCCTTGAAAGATAAAAGTTCGCAAGCATACCCGAAAAAAACACAATTGAAATGCTCGAGTTGTGGTCTGACCTATGAAGAATTCGCACGCATCGGTAAATTCGGTTGTGCGGAATGTTACCAAACGTTTGATGAACGATTGAATCCGATATTGAGGCGAGTTCATAGCGGAAACACAAGCCATGATGGTAAGATTCCTAAACGTGAAGGCGGCAATCTGCATCTGAGAAAAGAAGTGGAAGAATATAAATTAAATCTTCGACAATTAATTGAGCAGGAAGAATTCGAAGAGGCAGCGAAAGTTAGAGATAAGATCAGATTTCTGGAGGGCCAGCTTCATAAAGGGGAGGATGGTGATGAGTAGTGTCTTTACAGCAATTTATGAATGAGGCGATCAGTCCTTGGATGAAACAAGAGGGTCCAGATAGCGATATTGTCATGAGCAGCCGCATACGTCTTGCTCGTAACTTCTCACAATATCCTTTCCCGATCATAGCTTCTGAGGGTTCGTTAGATAAGGTGTTAGATTTCTTCAGTCAAGAATTCAAGAAGCAATCCTTTAGAGATTATAAAGATTTTGAAATGGTCCAAATGAAAGCATTACAACCAATTGAAAAAAGAGTTCTTGTTGAGAAACATTTGATTAGTCCTCACCTTGCTGAAAAATCGGATAAATCGGCAACACTTATTTCTCAAAATGAACAAGTTTCTATAATGATTAATGAAGAAGACCATATTCGCATACAGTTATATTTCCCAGGCTTTCAGTTGGATCAAGCATTAGAGCAGGCCTCTCAACTTGATGATTGGCTTGAAGATAAAATTGATTACGCGTTTGATGAAAAGCGCGGTTACTTGACTTCATGCCCTACAAATGTGGGTACGGGGATGAGAGCTTCGGTGATGATGCATCTCCCTGCTTTATCCATGACCCAGCAAATCAATCGTATGACTCCAGCCATCAATCAACTTGGATTAGTGGTAAGGGGCATTTATGGAGAAGGTAGTGAAGCAGTCGGGAATATTTTTCAAATTTCGAATCAAATCACTTTAGGTAAATCAGAAGAGGATATCGTAGAAGATTTGCACAGTGTCGTCAAACAACTGATTGACCAGGAGCGGCGTGCAAGGGATGCTCTTATGAGGGGATCCGGCATTCAATTGGAAGACCGTATTTTTCGTTCCTATGGTGTTTTGAAGAATAGTCGAATCATAGAGTCTAAGGAGGCAGCTAAATGTCTATCTGACTTACGCTTAGGAATTGATTTAGGTTTCATAGACCATATTCCACGCACTATTTTAAATGAATTGATGGTTTTGACTCAGCCTGGGTTTTTACAACAATATGCTGAAGCTACGCTAAACCCTGAGGAAAGGGATATACGAAGAGCTTCTTTAATCAGAGAACGACTTCAATTAGAGAGTGAAGAATAATTGTTAGGAGGGAAAGTCCATGATGTTTGGGCGATTTACAGAAAGAGCACAAAAAGTATTGGCGCTAGCTCAAGAAGAAGCGGTACGTTTAGGACATAACAATATTGGTACAGAGCACATTTTGCTTGGATTAGTAAGTGAAGGTGAAGGGATTGCAGCCAAAGCATTGACTGCCCTTGGTCTCGAATCTTCAAAGATTCAGCAAGAAGTGGAAAAGCTGATTGGAAAAGGGGAGAAAGTTTCTCAAACCATCCATTATACACCTCGTGCTAAGAAAGTCATCGAACTGTCTATGGATGAAGCACGTAAACTTGGACACTCTTATGTCGGCACAGAGCATATCCTCCTGGGCCTTATTCGTGAAGGGGAAGGCGTTGCAGCTAGAGTATTAAATAACCTTGGTGTAAGTTTAAATAAAGCACGTCAACAAGTGTTGCAGCTACTTGGCAACAATGAGTCTACAGGTGGACAAAATCGCCGTGGAGGCAGCTCAGGAGCTCAGGCTGCTAATGCGAATACACCTACACTTGATTCATTGGCGCGTGACTTAACGGCAATTGCCAAAGAGGGTAACATTGACCCTGTCATCGGCAGAAGCAAAGAAATCGAACGTGTTATTCAAGTGTTGAGCCGTCGTACGAAAAACAACCCGGTTCTTGTCGGTGAACCTGGTGTTGGTAAGACGGCAATTGCAGAAGGGCTTGCTCAGCAAATCATGAACAATGAGATACCTGAAATCTTACGTGACAAACGTGTAATGACATTGGATATGGGAACAGTTGTTGCAGGCACAAAATACCGTGGCGAATTCGAAGATCGATTGAAGAAAGTCATGGAGGAAATTCGTCAAGCCGGCAACATCATCTTATTCATTGATGAATTGCACACTTTGATAGGGGCTGGAGGAGCAGAAGGAGCTATCGATGCGTCCAACATTTTAAAACCTTCTCTAGCACGTGGAGAGTTGCAATGTATAGGTGCTACCACTTTTGATGAATACCGTAAATATATTGAAAAAGACGCAGCACTAGAGCGCAGGTTCCAGCCGATTCAAGTGGATGAGCCGAATCTTGAAGAATCCGTACAAATTTTACAAGGACTTCGTGACCGTTATGAGGCACACCACCGTGTAACAATTACGGACGATTCCATCGATTCAGCTGTCCGATTCTCCGATCGTTATATTACGGATCGTTTCCTTCCGGATAAAGCGATTGACTTGATTGATGAAGCAGCATCGAAGGTCCGATTACGCTCCTACACGGCTCCGCCGAACCTGAAAGAGCTTGAGCAAAAGCTTGAAGAGGTTCGTAAGGAGAAAGATGCAGCCGTTCAAAGCCAAGAGTTTGAAAAAGCTGCTTCGCTTCGCGATAGTGAACAACGTTTGAGAGATGAATTGGAAAAAACGAAAGATGAATGGAAAGAAAAGCAAGGGCAGGAAGACTCTGAAGTCACAGTAGAGGATATCGCCTCAGTTGTATCTACATGGACAGGTGTCCCTGTTTCTAAAATGACCAAAGATGAAAGTGAGCGTTTGCTTCATTTGGAAGATACGCTTCACAATCGTATAATTGGTCAGGATGAAGCAGTCAAAGCGATTTCTAAAGCGATCCGACGCGCCCGCGCCGGGTTGAAAGATCCGAAACGTCCAATCGGCTCCTTCATCTTCTTAGGACCTACAGGTGTCGGTAAAACAGAGCTTGCCCGTGCACTGGCGGAAAGTATGTTTGGTGAAGAAGACGCCATGATCCGGATAGACATGTCAGAATATATGGAAAAACACAGCACATCACGTCTTGTAGGATCACCTCCAGGCTATGTCGGCTATGAAGAAGGCGGACAGCTGACAGAGAAAGTTCGCACCAAGCCATACTCAGTCGTCCTTTTGGATGAGGTTGAAAAAGCTCACCCAGAAGTCTTCAACATTTTACTGCAAGTACTTGAAGATGGGCGTTTGACTGATTCTAAAGGACGCGTGGTCGATTTTCGTAATACCGTATTGATCATGACTTCCAACGTAGGTGCGCAAGAGTTGAAACAGAATAAATATCTAGGATTTTCTATGGGTGAAGAGAACCAAGATTATAAAGATATGAAATCTAAAGTTACGGATGCACTTAAGAAAGCATTCCGTCCAGAATTCTTGAACCGTATCGATGAAACAATCGTCTTCCATTCCTTAGAAAGAAAACACATGAACGACATTGTGACGTTAATGGCAGAAGAGCTGAGGAAACGTCTGCTTGAACAAGAAATTGACTTCACATTATCAGATGAAGCGATTGAGCATATTGCCGAATCAGGATTCGACCCTGAATACGGAGCCCGTCCGCTTCGTCGATCCATCCAGAAAAATGTGGAAGATTTATTATCTGAAGAGCTCTTAAAAGAGAATATCGCTAAAGGGCAAAAAGTGACGATCGACGTGGATGATGAAAAGAATTTCGTTGTTCGCAAGCAAGAAGAGTCATCTTCAACGAACTGAATAAACGTCACTTGCAGGTGATAATCTGAAAATCGGAAGGTGTTTTGCCTTCCGATTTTTTTCTTCTTCCGCTATGATTTAAGCAAGAGTAATTTAATACAAATGATAAGACTATGAAACTTATTCACAATCTTTTTCGTATAAACTTATAAGAATAGGGGCGTTTATCTTGGCAAAAAGAAAAACAAAATTCGTTTGCCAGGAATGTGGGTATGAGACACCGAAATGGATGGGGAAATGTCCAGGGTGTCAGCAATGGAATACACTTGTTGAAGAAATGAGTGCACCAGCGGCGAATTCACGTCATGTATTCCAGACAAGCTCCACTTCCGCAACTACGAAACCAGAAAAAATAACAGAGATCAAATCTGATAAAGAACCCCGCTTACCTACTGACATGCCTGAATTTAATCGCGTGCTTGGTGGTGGGATCGTGGCCGGCTCCCTGGTTTTGATAGGTGGTGATCCGGGTATCGGGAAATCAACCTTACTCCTTCAAGTGTCCGCACAGATTGCCAGGAAAGATTTTCCAGTCTTATATATATCTGGAGAAGAATCTTCCAGGCAGACGAAATTGAGGGCAGAACGGTTGAAAATAACTTCAGATGACCTGTACGTATTATCAGAAACCAATCTACAAGACGTAAGTAATCAAATTGAAAACATAAATCCGAAATTCGTCGTCATCGATTCAATCCAGACGATTTTCAAGGAAGATGTCACGTCTGCGCCGGGGAGTGTTTCTCAAGTAAGAGAGTGTACAAGTCACTTGATGAGGCTGGCAAAAAATAAAGGGATTCCAATTTTCATCGTTGGGCATGTTACTAAAGAAGGTTCCATCGCGGGTCCAAGGCTGCTGGAACACATGGTGGATGCAGTTCTTTATTTTGAAGGTGAAAGGCACCATACCTTCAGAATTTTAAGAAGTGTGAAGAACCGCTTCGGAAGTACCCATGAGATGGGCATTTTCGAAATGAAAGAGAAAGGGTTAGAAGAAGTTCTGAACCCATCTGAAATCTTCTTAGAGGAACGGTCCCAGGGTGCGGCTGGATCGATTGTGGTCGCTTCAATGGAAGGTACACGCCCTGTCCTGGTCGAAATCCAAGCACTTATCTCACCGACTGCTTATGGGAATCCCAGACGTATGGCTACCGGCTTGGATAATAGTCGTGTTCCCTTACTGATGGCCGTTTTGGAGAAAAGAGCTGGACTTCTTTTACAGAACCAGGATGCTTATGTGAAAGTGGCAGGGGGAGTGAAGCTGGATGAGCCTGCCATTGACTTGGCCGTGGCGATCAGTATAGCTTCAAGCTTCCGTGACCAGTCATCAAACGGTGATGATGTCGTTGTCGGCGAAGTCGGTTTGACAGGTGAAATCCGGAGAGTCGCAAGAATTGAACAAAGGGTACAGGAAGCGGCGAAATTAGGATTCAAGCGTGTCATTATTCCGAAGAAGAATATAGGTGGATGGACACCGCCTTCTGATATTGAGGTGATTGGAGTCAGTACTGTACAGGAAGCGATGAAGGTCACATTGGGGGACGCATAAATGGAATGGCATGAAATGAAAGAAAACGGAATCGGAGAAATCCTTAAACTTGTGGCACCCGGGACGCCGTTACGAGATGGAATTGATAACGTTCTCCGAGCGAAGACGGGTGGCTTGATAGTACTGGGCTACGGAGATGGCATGCGTGATCTTGTTGATGGCGGGTTCCATATCCAATCCGATTTCACCCCTGCTCACCTCTATGAATTAGCTAAAATGGATGGTGCGCTCATTTTAAACGATGAAGGCACGAAGATTCTTTTTGCGAATGCCCAATTGATGCCTGATCCGGAAATCATATCAACAGAAACGGGAATGCGGCACCGGACTGCTGAACGGGTAGCCAAACAAACAGGGGCACTTGTGATTGCCATTTCACAGCGGCGCAATGTCATAACGCTTTATAAAGGATCACTGCGATATTCTCTTAAAGATATTGGGGTCATCCTGACGAAAGCTAACCAAGCGATTCAAACATTAGAGAAGTATAAAAATGTCTTAGACCAAAGTGTGACGAATCTTGGGGCCATGGAATTTGAAAATATGGTTTCCTTTTCTGAAGTGGTGCAAGTGGTCCATAGGGTGGAAATGGTTTTACGGACGAAAACGGAAATTCTGAACTATGTAAATGAATTGGGGACGGAAGGAAGGCTGATTCAACTTCAATTAACTGAACTCGTATCCAATATTGAAGAAGAAGCGAGCCTCTTGCTGAAAGACTACAGTAAGCGTCCGGATTATGAGCCGTATTATATTTTAAAGAAGATGCAGGAGGTTTCAAATACAGAACTGCTGTCAGATGAGCATGTCCTGAAACTACTCGGCTACTCACCAAATGCCAAGATGACTGATGCGATCCACCCGCGTGGTTACAGGATTCTTAGTAGAATCCCGCGGCTCCCTCCATTGATCATCTCTCATTTGGTGGAAAAGTTCGGCACATTGGATGACTTGATCCAAGCATCTACTAAGAAATTAGTAGAAGTGGATGGAGTGGGAGAAATAAGAGCAATGAAAATCAGGGATGGCTTAGACCGCATCCAGGAACAGCTGTTCGTAGATCGACATATTTAAGAAAATTGACTTATTTAAATGCTTTATGATATGATGATTGTTTTGTCGATTGACTTAAATTGGAAGTTATGCTAAGTTAGAAACCATCATTCCTTTTTTATATGGTTAATGGTTGTTAGGTTTGGTCATACTGTGATTGAGGAGGTGAATACAAGTGCTTAAACGAATTGTACAGTTGTTTATTGTTATAACCGGTGGGACGATCGGTTACCTCTATTTTCCAGAGCTATTTACAACCATGGGGCTTACTTGGCAGAATTGGATTCAATCTGTTATGGGGGCCGTACTAGGAGCACTTATATTATTTTTATTAACTTTTTGGGTCGTGGATTATATTGTGGACTTTCTACGATGGGTGGAAGACACTTTAGTCCGGGCACCGGTAGCTGATTTGTTATTCGGTAGTCTAGGTCTGATTGTCGGTCTAATTATTGCTTATTTGATCAATATCCCTGTACAAGATATCCAGATTCAAGTAGTTAACCAGGTTGTACCGATCTTTTTGACATTTTTACTAGGTTACTTCGGTTTTCAAGTAGGATTCAAGCGTAAAGATGAATTCCTGAATTTAGTTTCGAAAAAAGAGAAGAGTCTCGAAGGGGAAGGATCTTCCCAAGAGAGCTCCAGTCTTGATCCTGCTTTAATTCCAAAACGTAAAATTCTTGACACAAGTGTAATTATTGATGGCCGGATTGCGGACATCTGCGAGACGCACTTTCTAGAAGGTACGATTGTGATCCCTCAATTTGTACTTGAAGAATTGCAGCATATTGCAGATTCTTCTGATGGGTTGAAAAGAAACCGCGGCCGCCGTGGGTTGGACATTCTTAATCGTCTGCAGAAAGACCTCCCTGTAAACGTCGAGATTTACGAAGGTGATTTTGAGGAAATCCAGGAAGTGGATAGTAAACTTGTGAAATTAGCCAAGGTTATGAATGGTATCGTCGTTACAAATGATTTCAATTTGAACAAGGTGTGCGAGTTTCAAAATGTACAAGTCTTGAATATTAATGATCTCGCAAATGCTGTTAAACCAGTAGTTCTTCCAGGGGAAGAGATGAAGATTCAAGTCATTAAGGATGGTAAAGAGCAAAATCAAGGGGTTGCCTACCTGGACGATGGAACAATGATCGTCGTTGAAGAAGGTAAAGACTATATCGGGAAGACAATCGATGTCGTTGTCACGAGTGTCTTACAGACTTCGGCAGGCCGCATGATTTTTGCGAAACCGAAATCACTTGAAAAAGCCTTGTAAAAACGGTATAAACAAATAGAGAATGACAAAAGTGATAACAAGTGTGTTATCGCTTTTGTTGTTTTATAAAGTTATTATTAATAAGCCGAAATCAGCTTAGGATGGATATTATGACGAACTACACAGCTATTATACTGGCGGCTGGCCAAGGGAAGCGGATGCTGGCGGGTCGTAATAAGCAGTTTTTAATGATTGATCAAAAGCCGTTGATCATTCATACTCTGTCCATTTTCGATCTGGATGACTGGTGTAAAGAAATTGTGCTCGTAACGAATGAAAAAGAACGCTCTGAAATGGAACAGCTTTTCATCGACTACCCGATAAAGAAAGACATCCGTTTAGTAGATGGGGGAGCAGAAAGGCAGGATAGTGTTTTTGCGGGTTTATCTGCGGTGCACAGAGTCGAGCTTCCTGTTTTCATCCATGATGGCGCACGTCCGTTTGTTTCCAGGGAACTTTTACATGAATTAGCTGAAACGACGTCTGAAAAGGAAGCAGCGCTTTTGGCTGTGCCGGTTACAGATACTATTAAACAAAGAACAGGGGAGCGTTTAACAACCCTGGATCGAAATTCTCTGTGGGCCGCGCAGACTCCTCAGGCGTTTTCTTTTCCATTGATATATGAGGCGCATCAACAAGCCAAAACACGCGGATACTATGGCACAGATGATGCCTCTTTAGTTGAGCGTTTAAATAAAGAAGTCGCTATTGTAAAAGGGAGTTATGAGAATATAAAATTGACGACGCCTGAAGATTTACATAAGGCGGAAGCGTATTTGAATAATCAACGAAATGGAAAGGTAGATGATTTTCCTATGTTTCGAATCGGCCAGGGCTATGATGTTCATCAATTGGCAGAGGGGCGCCCGTGCATAATCGGTGGTATAAAAATTCCTTATGAAAAAGGATTGTTAGGCCATTCTGATGCAGATGTATTACTTCATACTATTGCTGATGCCTGTTTAGGAGCCATCGGAGAAGGGGACATCGGCAAACATTTCCCGGATACAGACCCTGAATTTAAAGATGCTGATTCAGGTGAACTTCTACAGCATGTGTGGCAGCTTGTTTCAGATCGTGGATACTCACTAGGAAATATCGATTGTACAGTCATTGCTCAAGCACCGAAGATGGCACCTTACATCGAACAGATCAGAGAAAACGTTTCAAGTCTGCTAAGCACAGAAAAAAGTCGGGTAAATATAAAAGCGACAACTACTGAAAAATTAGGGTTCACTGGCCGTAAAGAAGGAATTGCTGCACAAGCTGTCGTCCTATTGCAAAATAAACAGCAATAGTAAGCAAAAAATGATAAAATAAGTCAAGGATATAGACCGGAAACAGGAAAGGGGAACGATTATGTCAAACGAAGTTCGTGTGCGCTATGCGCCAAGTCCAACAGGGAACCTCCACATAGGTAATGCGAGAACTGCCCTGTTCAATTATCTGTATGCTAAAAACGCGGGTGGTAAAATGGTGATCCGTATTGAAGATACAGATGAAAAGCGAAATGTAGTAGGAGGAGAACAGAGTCAGCTCAATTACCTGAAATGGTTAGGGGTTGAATGGGATGAAAGTGCCGATTTAGGTGGTGAATATGGACCTTACCGCCAAATGGAACGACTTGATATTTACAAAAAACACGTAGATGAATTGCTCGAACGCGGGCTTGCTTATAAATGTTATATGACGTCTGAGGAACTGGAAGCTGAACGTGAAGCCCAGATGGCCCGCGGAGAAGCACCTAAATATTCAGGGGCTCACCGTGACCTGACCGAGGAACAAATTTCCCAGTTTGAAACGGAGGGTCGCGAACCTAGCATCCGTATTCGTGTACCAGAAAACCACACGTACACCTTCAATGATATTGTTAGAGAAGATATCACCTTCGAATCCAGTGATTTTGGAGATTGGGTCATCGTTAAGCAAAACGGGACACCCACTTATAACTTCGCTGTAGCGATCGATGATTACATGATGGACATCACTCATGTACTACGCGGGGAAGAACATATCTCTAACACCCCTAAGCAAATGATGATTTATGAAGCTTTTGGATGGGAGCCGCCTAAGTTTGGCCACATGACTCTGATCCTTAATGAGGACCGTAAAAAATTAAGCAAACGTGATGAGCATATCCTGCAATTTATCGAACAGTATAAGAATCTAGGTTACTTGCCAGAAGCTTTGTTCAACTTCATCACTTTGCTCGGATGGTCACCGGTAGGCGAAGAAGAGATCTTCACACAGGAAAAATTGGTTGAAATCTTTGATGCAGAACGTCTGTCTACATCCCCGGCTGTGTTTGATGCAGCGAAATTGAAGTGGATGAACAACCAATACATCAAAGCTTCGGATCTTGAAAAAGTAGTCGACCTTGCTCTTCCTCATTTAGTGGAAGCCGGGCGTTTACCTGAAGGGATGACAGAAGAAGACCGCAAATGGGCCACGGAATTGATTGGTCTTTACCAGGAGCAATTGAGCTATGGCGCTGAAATCGTAGAACTCACAGATCTGTTTTTCAAACAAGAAATTGAATATAATGATGCAGCGATGGAAGTATTAGAAGGTGAACAAGTGCCAGAAGTACTTGAAACTTTCAAGAAAAATCTCCAGGAGCTAGAAGAATTCACGCCAGAAAATATCAAAGCTCAAATAAAAGCAGTGCAAAAAGAAACTGGCCACAAAGGTAAGAAACTGTTCATGCCCGTTCGAGTAGCTACCACTGGACAGACTCATGGGCCGGAGCTGCCGAATGCGATTCATTTACTTGGTTTAGAGACAGTAACCGTCCGCTTAAACGATGTATTGAATAAATTACAAGCTTAATTCGTTCACATACGGGAGATAATATCATATAGTAGAGATACCTATACGAAACGTTGATGAGGAGAAGTAAAAGATCCCTCTCTTACCCAGAGAGAATCACCTTTGGCTGGAAGTGATTCTAAGAGAAATCTTTGAAATGCACCTCGGAGTCTTTGGCTGAATGTAGTATGCTGAAGCGGGTACCTTCCGTTAGCAAGGGTGAAGTGGGGAAAGTGAGCTATTTCCCAAACAGAGTGGAACCACGCCTGACGCGTCTCTGTGCCAATGTGCACAGGGGCGCGTTTTTTATCTGATGAACCGCTTTGTTTCAAATGAAGGAGGGGAGCAAGTATGGGGCTTTTAAAAATGTTTAAAGAAGATGTCGATGTGGTGTTCGACCAGGATCCTGCTGCTCGTTCTTATATTGAAGTGATATTGACATATTCCGGTTTACACGCCATTTGGTCGCACCGGGTGGCTCATGCTTGTCACAAGCGGAAGTTTTTCTTTTTAGCAAGGATCATTTCACAATTAAGCCGATTTCTGACTGGGATTGAAATTCATCCTGGAGCGAAAATAGGACGCCGGTTTTTTATCGACCACGGCATGGGGGTCGTCATTGGAGAAACGTGTGAGATAGGTGACAATGTTACGATTTTCCAAGGAGTTACACTTGGGGGAACGGGAAAAGAAAAGGGAAAAAGACATCCGACACTTTTGGATAATTCATTGGTAGCTACAGGGGCGAAAGTGCTCGGATCTATCACCATAGGGGAGCATTCCAAAGTGGGCGCAGGCTCTGTTGTCTTGAAAGACGTTCCCGATAATTCAACTGTTGTGGGGATACCGGGGCACGTCGTCATTCAAGATGGAAAGAAAGTTCAGAAGAAAGATTTGGATCACCACAAATTGCCTGACCCGGTTTATGACCGCCTGGACTATCTCGAGAAAGAGATCAGCCAGCTACGTGAAGAACTAAAAGAAGAAAAAGGAGTGAACCAGAATGGCTATTAATATATATAACACTTTGACTCGCAGAAAAGAGCCGTTTCAACCACTGGAAGAGGGCAAGGTGAAAATGTATGTATGCGGACCTACAGTTTATAACTATATTCATATCGGGAATGCCCGTCCCGCCATCGTTTTCGATACAGTCCGCCGTTATTTTGAGTATCGTGGTTATGACGTCCATTATGTGCTCAACTTCACAGATGTAGATGACAAATTAATCAAGGCTGCTAACGAAATGGGGGAAGGTGTCACAGATATTGCCAACCGTTTCATCACAGCTTATAAAGAGGATGTCGGGGCCCTCGGGGTCAAAGAAGCTGTCGATCACCCTCGAGTGACTGAAAACATGGATGAGATCATTAGCTTCATCAATGGTTTGGTAGAGAAAGGTTATGCATATGAAGCGGGAGGAGATGTCTATTTCCGCACCCGTTCTTTTGACAATTATGGGAAGCTGTCCCATCAATCCGTGGATGAACTTCAATCAGGAGCACGAATTGAAGTGGGAGATAAAAAAGAGGACCCTCTGGATTTCACTTTATGGAAAGAAGCAAAAGATGGAGAAATATCCTGGGATAGTCCTTGGGGCGGCGGACGTCCTGGTTGGCACATTGAGTGCTCGGCTATGGCTAAAAAATATTTAGGGGAAACGATTGACATTCATGCAGGAGGTCAAGACCTCACCTTCCCACACCATGAAAACGAAATCGCCCAATCTGAAGCTCACAACGGGCAGTCTTTCGCCAAATACTGGATGCATAACGGATACATCAATATCGATAACGAGAAAATGTCTAAATCCTTAGGAAACTTCATTTTGGCTCATGACCTTGTGAAGAAACATGACCCACAAGTCATTCGGTTCTTCATGTTGAGCGTACAGTATCGACATCCGATCAATTTCAGCGATGAATTGCTAAAAGGTGCGAAGAGCAGCTTCGATCGTATTAAAAATGCCTACGAAAACATCAATCATCGCAAACAGACAAGTTTAAGCTTGGACGACGAGCAAAGTGCTTGGATCACTAAAATTGATGGGTTCAAAGAACAATTCATCAAAGAAATGGATGATGACTTTAATACAGCGAATGCTATCTCAGTATTATTTGATTTAACTAAGAATGCCAACCTCTACTTGCAGGAGCAGCAAACACACCATAAAGTGCTGGAGGCGTTTGAGAGAACATTTGAAGAACTTACTCGTGTTCTTGGACTTGAACTTGTGGTTCAAGATGAATTATTGGATGAAGAAGTCGATGCTCTTATCGAAGAACGTAAGCAAGCTCGAAAAGACCGTAACTTTGAAAGGGCAGACCAAATCCGTGATGAATTGAAAGATAAAAACATCATTCTAGAGGATACGTCTCAAGGGACGAGATGGAAGCGGGGCTGAAGATATGGCTATGACAAACGTCAAACAGATGAAAAGTCTCGCTCTCGCCTATATGGGCGATTCCGTCTACGAACTTTATGTGCGAGACCACCTTTTAAAGTCGGGAGAAGTCAAGCCGCAACACCTTCATCAGGCTGCCGTTCAATTCGTATCGGCTGTCTCTCAAGCAAAGGTCGTTCAGGTTTGGCAAGAAGAGAAGTTGCTGACAGAGGAAGAAGAAGGGGTGCTCCGTCGAGGGAGGAATGCGAAATCAGGTTCGGTTCCGAAGAATACGAATGTACAAACCTATCGTTATTCCACTGCTTTTGAAGCGGTGTTAGGATTTCTTTATTTATCAGGTCAAACAGAACGGCTGGAAACACTGATCAACCATGCGATAAAAAATGTAGAAGAAAGGAGCGGAGTATAAATGAATACAGAATGGATCATTGGGAAAAACCCCGTCCAGGAAGCCATACGGTCCGGGCGGGCGATTAATAAAGTGATGGTGTCTGAGCACCTTCAATACCAAGCTTATAAGAAATTGGAACAGCTAGCGAAAGAACAAGGTGTACTTGTTCAAAAGGTACCGAAGAAAAAAATAGACCAATTGGTGGATGGGAACCACCAGGGAATTATCGCTTCTGTAGCAGCTTACGAATATAGCGATTTGGATGATTTATTTGCAAAAGCGGAGGAAAAGGGAGAGGCTCCTTTCTTCATCATTTGTGACGAAATCGAAGACCCTCACAACTTAGGATCGATTTTAAGGACAGCGGATGCGAGTGGAGCACATGGTGTCATTATTCCAAAACGGCGTTCTGTTGCTTTGACAGCTACTGTCGCTAAGACATCAACCGGAGCTATTGAATATATACCTGTAGCCAGGGTTACGAATTTAGCTCGAACGATTGATGAATTGAAAGAACGTTTTGTTTGGGTGGTCGGTACAGATGCAGCTGGGACTGAGGATTACCGTCAGCTTGACGGAAAGATGCCGATCGCACTCGTTATTGGAAGTGAAGGTCGAGGCATGAGCCGCTTGACGAAGGATAAATGCGACTGGACTGTGAGTTTACCCATGGCAGGAGAAGTTACCTCCCTGAATGCTTCTGTTGCTGCCTCTCTACTGATGTATGAAGTCTTCAGGAAGCGTAACCCTGTTGGTGAATAACTTATGAATGTTTTAATAGTCGATGGATATAACATGATTGGTGCATGGCCGGAACTTCAAAAGTTGAAAGAAGCAGAGCTCGGCCAAGCCCGTGATCTGCTCATTGAGATGATGGCTGAATACCAATCATATACCGGGAATCGGATTATGGTAGTTTTTGATGCTTACCACGTCCGGGGAGTTGAAAAAAAGCGGAAAAATTATAAAGTTGAAGTTATTTTCACAAAAGAAAATGAGACAGCTGACGAACGGATCGAAAAATTGGCAGGTGAGTTGAATGATGTGCGCACACAAGTATATGTGGCAACCTCGGACTATGCTGAACAAAGGACAATTTTCGGACAAGGGGCCTTTCGTAAATCCGCCCGTGAACTTTATATTGAAGTGAAAAACATAGAAAACCAGATTGAAAAGGACGTAGAGAGCCATAATCAAATCCAATATCAATCGAAGATACCGATAAAAAAAGAAGTTAGGGAGCTCTTCGAAAAATGGCGGCGAGGAGATAAATAATTCTGACAACTTGTTGACGCTTATCAAAAACTTGCTGTATAATATTTCTATATTGAGGTAGCACGGTCGGAGGGATCCTGTGTGAGCATCTTACAAACAGAGAAAAGCACCAGCGAGTTGGATCTTAGCCAGCTTGATGACGAGGCAGTCGTAGAACTAATTAACCAAGGTCAGGTCCAAGCGCTCGATTATTTAATCAATAAGTACAAAAATTTTGTTCGCGCTAAAGCTCGAACATACTTTCTTATTGGTGCAGATCGTGAGGATATTGTGCAAGAAGGTATGATCGGTCTTTATAAAGCCATTCGTGATTATAGAGAGGGGAAGCTCTCTTCTTTCAAAGCTTTTGCAGAATTATGTGTCACCCGTCAAATTATTACCGCAATTAAAACCGCCACTAGACAGAAACACATCCCTTTGAATTCCTACGTTTCTTTGGACAAGCCTATTTATGATGAAGAGTCGGATCGGACGTTGCTTGACGTCATAGGTGGTTCAAAGTCAATCGACCCACAAGAATTAATAGTAAACAAAGAGAAATTTTCTGACATGGAAGAGAAGATGTCGGAATTGTTAAGTGACCTGGAAAAAGAGGTCCTCACCCTTTACTTGGACGGGCAATCCTATCAGGAAATTTCGGCAGAAGTGGATAGACACGTAAAATCTATTGATAACGCTTTACAACGTGTAAAGCGGAAGCTTGAGAAATATTTGGAAATCAATGAAATCACTCTATGAATGTCAGATTGACAGCCCCCGGCAAGAGTGCTACATTTAGTAAGTATGTAAACCTCGAAGAATGAGGGGACGGAACGAATGCGAAAAAAAATTATACTATCCTGTACGGAATGTTTAAGTCGAAACTACAGTTCATATAAAAATCAATCCAATCAGTCCGAACGTTTTGAGGTCCGTAAGTTTTGTAAGAAATGTGGATCGCATACGTTACATCGTGAGACGAAATAGAGAAGGAAGCCAGCAGGCGCAAATTTGGGGGTATTACAGCATGTTTAAGTTTTTCAAGAATGTAGCTCGAGAGATGAAGAAGGTGAGTTGGCCTAAGAGTCAGGAATTGACTCGATACACGATCACTGTTCTTTTCACCGTGGCTTTCGTAGCTGTATTCTTTGCTATTGTAGATCTTGGGATTTCTCAGGTGCTTGAACTCATCGCTAAAGAATAGTAGAGTGGTTTTTATGCTATAATAGGAGATAGACTTACAAAAACCCGTTCAGCGGGTTTTTTCATGTTGGAATAATTTTAAAAACTTTAAATACAAGGGAGGGAAGGGCAAGCACTTGTCCTATCATAATGGAAAAAAGATGGTATGTTGTACACACCTATTCAGGTTATGAGAACAAAGTGAAAACGAACCTTGAGAAGCGTGTTGAATCTATGGGAATGGAAGATAAGATCTTCCGTGTCCTTGTCCCTGAGGACGAAGAAGCAGAGATTAAAAATGGAAAAAGGAAAATCGCTAAGAAGAAAGTGTTTCCTGGTTATGTGTTAGCTGAGATGGTCATGACAGACGACTCTTGGTATGTCGTACGCAACACACCGGGTGTGACTGGATTCGTAGGATCTACTGGATCCGGCTCAAAGCCGATCCCTCTCCTGGAAGAAGAAGTCGAAACGGTTCTTAAACGTATGGGCATGAACGAACAACCGAAAGCAGAGATAGACTTTGAGGTGAAGGAAAGCGTTAAGGTGACCGAGGGGCCGTTCGCCAACTTCACAGGTGCGATCGAGTATATCGATGCCGACAAACAGAAAGTGAAAGTTCATGTCAACATGTTCGGCCGTGAAACCCCGGTAGAGTTAGACTTTACTCAAATAGAAAAATTATGATTTTTCTATTCCCCCTTGCATAATGGAAATAAAGATGCTAGAATTTTTATGTTCTATATGCGCCCCGGCGAGAGGGGCTATTGCTTAGCGCAATGAGTGGGAGGGGTAGAACCCTATTACCACATCACGGACTTTAAGGAGGTGTGTCTCGTGGCTAAAAAAGTTATTAATGTAGTAAAGCTTCAAATCCCTGCGGGTAAAGCAAACCCAGCGCCACCAGTAGGACCGGCACTAGGTCAAGCAGGTATCAATATCATGGGTTTCTGTAAAGAGTTTAACGCTCGTACCCAGGAAGAAGCTGGTACGATTATTCCAGTTGAAATCACGGTTTATGAGGACCGTTCCTTTACATTCGTTACAAAAACTCCACCTGCTGCTGTTCTTCTCAAGAAAGCTGCTGGAGTCGAGTCAGGTTCTGGTGAACCAAACCGTAACAAAGTAGCTTCTGTGAAGCGCGATCAAGTTCGCGAAATCGCAGAAACTAAAATGCCTGATTTGAACGCTGCTGACGTTGAAGCTGCAATGCGTATGGTCGAAGGTACTGCGCGCAGCATGGGAATCACAATCGAAGACTAATCCCACAGCGTCATTTGGAGATAGGAAAAGGTTGCGGAAATGGAGCTTGTGACTCTTTCGCAACCTTTATTCGTGGGAGGAAAATCCGTTAAAACCACAACGAGGAGGAAATTAATAATGGCTAAAAAAACGAAAAAGCAACAAGAACTTCAAAAGCTTGTTGAGCGTACAAAAGCTTATGATGTACAAGAAGCGATCAAGCTTGTTCAAGAAACAGCTAAAGCAAACTTTGATGAAACTGTCGAAGCAGCATTCCGTTTGGGTGTAGACCCTAAGAAAGCGGACCAACAAATCCGCGGTGCGATGGTGCTTCCGCATGGTACAGGTAAATCACAGCGTGTGCTTGTCTTTGCTAAAGGTGAAAAAGCTAAAGAGGCAGAAGCAGCAGGTGCTGACTACGTAGGTGAACAAGACCTGATCAACAAAATCAACCAAGGCTGGTTCGATTTTGATGTCGTAGTAGCTACTCCTGACATGATGGCTGAAGTTGGTAAATTGGGCCGTGTGCTTGGACCAAAAGGTCTTATGCCAAACCCTAAAACAGGCACTGTAACCTTTGAAGTTGAAAAAGCAGTAAATGAAATCAAAGCAGGTAAAGTTGAATACCGCGTTGATAAAGCTGCTAACATCCACGTTCCGATCGGAAAAGCATCTTTCGATCAGGAAAAACTGGCTGAAAACTTCGCAGCTATTACAGACACGCTTGTTAAAGCTAAGCCTCAAGCATCTAAGGGGACTTATATGCGTAACGCTGCTGTTTCATCTACGATGGGACCTGGAATCAAAGTAGACGTTTCTGGTTACACGAAGTAATAAATTTATTGTTGACTTTCCGCTACCAGCATTATATAATTAGTAGCGTTGTATAAATGAATACGTTATACCGTAGACAGCAGGTGTGGTAAGCCACTTAATTTCCTGCCGAGGTGTGTGAATAAATAGAGCAGCGCTGATCTGCCCTGTTCTATCATACGTACCTCCATGTCTGCATGGAGGTACTTTTTATTATTAAAACCTTCAAGCGGTATGATGAAAAGTCAATAGGAGGTGGAACGATGAGCAGTGTTATCGAACAAAAGAAGCAGGTTGTATCTGAGTTGGCTGACAAGTTCCGCAATAGTAAATCTGCTGTACTAGTAGATTACCGCGGTCTTGATGTATCAGAAGTTACAGAACTTCGAAGTCAATTGCGTGAAGCAGGCGTTGAGTTCAAAGTGTATAAAAACACAATGACGCGCCGTGCTGTAGACGAAGTTGAACTTAGTGAGCTTAATGAAGTGCTACAAGGCCCGACAGCCTTGGCATTCCATGAAGACGATGCAGTAGCACCGGCAAAAATTCTTAACAACTTCGCTAAAGATCACGCTAACCTTGAAATTAAAGGTGGGGTAGTTGAAGGACAAGTTGCAACTCTTGAACAAATCAAAGAACTTGCAAACCTTCCAAACTACGAAGGTCTTGTATCTATGTTCCTAAGCGTACTACAAGCGCCTATCCGCAACTTCGCATATGCTACGCAGGCGATCGCGGATCAAAAAGAAGAAGAAAGCGCGTAAGTTAGCGTTCGTTTAAATTATATCCATTAAATCTAAGGAGGAAATTTCTCATGTCTAACGAACAAATTATCGAAGCGATCAAAGAAATGTCAGTTCTTGAGCTTAACGACCTAGTTAAAGCAATTGAAGATGAATTTGGTGTATCTGCTGCAGCTCCAGTTGCTGCTGGCGCACCTGCTGCAGGTGGCGAAGCTGCTGAAGAACAAACTGAATTCAACGTAATGCTAGAATCTGCTGGAAGCTCTAAAATCAAAGTGGTTAAAGCAGTACGCGAAATCACTGGTCTTGGTCTTAAAGACGCGAAAGAGCTTGTTGATGGAGCTCCAAGTGCAGTTAAAGAAGGCATTGCTAAAGAAGAAGCTGAAGAGATCAAATCTCAGCTTGAAGAAGCAGGCGCAACTGTCGAACTTAAGTAAGAGAATTCCTAAAGTAAAGCTCGCTGATTTATCGGCGGGCTTTCTTTTTCTTAACGATAAAAAAAGAAGGTGTTCGGTTTATGTCGGAGCATTATTACTCAAAGAAAACATCAACAGATAGTGAAGAAAAAACGTGGGCCTTCCAGTTAAGGGGCTATGAATTTGAATTCACAACGGACCACGCTGTTTTCTCTAAGCGGGAAGTGGACTTTGGTTCGCGCATGTTGGTCGAAGCTTTTCATGCACCGGATGTAGATGGAGATTTTCTTGATTTAGGTTGTGGCTATGGCCCGGTCGGACTGGCACTAGCTAAAGATTTTGACAATCGACACGTAATGATGGTCGATGTGAATGACCGCGCATTGAATTTAGCTCGCAAAAATGCAGTTGAAAATGGCATAACGAATGTTACTGTGCAGGAGAGTGATCGGTTGCAGGGGGTAAAGGATCGTCGATTTGCTTCTATTATAACGAACCCTCCTATACGCGCAGGGAAGAAAGTCGTCCATATGATGTTTGAAGAGGCGAAAGAAGCTTTGCTTGAGCAAGGAGAGCTTTGGGTAGTCATTCAGAAAAAACAAGGGGCGCCGTCTGCTAAACAAAAGTTAGAAGAGTTGTTTGGTAATGTAGATGTGGTAGAAAAGCAAAAGGGATATTACATCCTGAAGGCTATAAGGTTTGACTAGCCCTATCAGTTGTGCTAGTATTGAAAAATGCCAATGTGTCTGAACGCTGTCAAGTCTTTTTTTAGCAATCATGTATAAAAAAGATGATAGATGTCCAGAATGGTAAAATCGAACACTGAAAGTAAATGAGGTTTTTATGTATGAAAAGCCTTTTTCTTTTTTGTCTAACGTTAGAGAGAAATGAAGAATCACCATTTGCTCTAAGGCGAATGTTTAAATAGTGCTTGTGGCAAGATCAACCGCAAGCCTGTTCGGCATGTCTTGCCGAACCCTTTTTTCGTTATTAATATGCTTGATTTGAGGGGTGAATCAGTTGACAGGTCAACTAGTTCAATATGGACGACACCGCCAGCGCAGAAGTTATGCACGCATCAGTGAAGTATTAGAGTTGCCGAATTTGATTGAAATTCAGACAGCTTCCTACCAATGGTTCTTGGAAGAAGGTTTGAAAGAAATGTTCCAGGATATTTCTCCAATCGAAGACTTCACAGGCAATTTATCATTGGAGTTTGTAGACTACAGCCTTGGCGAACCAAAGTATCCAGTCGATGAGTCAAAGGATCGCGATGTAACATATAACGCACCACTTCGTGTGAAAGTACGTCTATTAAACAACGAGACGGGCGAAGTGAAAGAACAAGAAGTATTCATGGGTGATTTCCCACTGATGACAGACACAGGTACCTTTGTAATTAATGGGGCTGAACGTGTTATTGTTTCTCAGCTTGTTCGTTCTCCAAGTGTGTACTACAACAAAAAGATTGATAAGAACGGCAAGAGAGGCTATACCGCTACGGTTATCCCTAACCGCGGAGCATGGTTGGAGTTTGAAACAGATGCAAAAGACGTGGTTCATGTTCGTATCGATCGTACGCGTAAATTGCCAATCACCGTTCTGTTACGTGCAATAGGTTTCAGCACAGATCAGGAAATCATTGATTTGATCGGTGACAACGAATACCTTAAGAACACGTTGGAAAAAGACAATACGGAAAACACAGAAAAAGCTTTATTAGAGATTTATGAGCGTCTGCGCCCTGGTGAACCACCAACGGTAGAAAACGCGAAAAGCTTAATCGTTTCCCGTTTCTTTGATCCGAAACGCTATGACCTAGCTAGAGTCGGACGTTATAAAATGAATAAAAAGCTTCATATCAAAGATCGTTTGTTCAACCAGACATTGGCGGAAACGTTAGTGGATGAAGAAACCGGCGAAGTCATCGCAGAAAAAGGCGATAAGATCGACCGTCGTCTCTTAAACAAATTGATACCTCATTTTGATGATGAAGAGGGGAATTTAGGCGAGGAATCATTGGAACCGGCTGAGGGTGTACTTGAAGAGCCAATTCAAGTCCAGTCCGTTAAAATCGTCGACCCCACAGATCCAGAAGGAGAGCGCTCTATCAATGTGATCGGCAATGCAAATATTGACCGTGACGTGAAGAATATCACTCCAGCCGACATTCTTTCTTCTATCAGTTATTTCTTTAACTTGTTGCACAATGTGGGTGGAACAGATGACATCGACCATCTAGGTAACCGTCGTCTTCGTTCAGTTGGAGAACTCCTTCAAAATCAATTCCGTATTGGTTTATCCCGTATGGAGCGTGTGGTCCGTGAACGTATGTCTATCCAAGACACTTCCTCAATCACACCGCAACAATTGATTAATATCCGTCCTGTGATTGCATCCATCAAAGAGTTCTTTGGTAGTTCGCAACTTTCACAGTTCATGGATCAGACGAACCCTCTTGCAGAATTAACGCATAAGCGCCGTCTTTCTGCATTAGGACCCGGTGGTTTGACTCGTGAACGTGCAGGCTTTGAAGTTCGTGACGTACACTATTCCCACTACGGTCGTATGTGTCCGATTGAAACTCCTGAGGGTCCAAACATCGGTTTGATTAACTCTCTATCATCGTACGCAAAAGTAAACGAATTTGGTTTCATTGAAACACCGTATCGCCGTGTCGATCCGGATACCAATAAGGTAACGGCCCAAATCGATTATCTCACTGCAGATGAAGAAGATAATTACGTGGTGGCACAGGCAAACGCGAAGCTTGAAGATGACGGTGCCTTTACCGATGAAGAAGTCATCGCACGTTTCCGCGGTGAGAATACAGTCGTGAATCGTGATCGTCTAGATTACATGGACGTTTCGCCGAAGCAGGTTGTATCAGCAGCAACAGCGTGTATTCCTTTCTTGGAAAACGATGACTCCAACCGTTCCCTAATGGGTGCAAACATGCAGCGTCAAGCAGTACCGTTGCTTAAACCGGATGCGCCACTTGTAGGGACGGGCATGGAATATGTATCAGGTAAAGACTCTGGTGCTGCTGTCATTTGTAGACACGAGGGAGTCGTCGAACGTGTGGAAGCGAAAGAAGTTCGCGTCCGTCGTATTGCCGAGGTGGATGGCAAAGAGGTAGAAGGAGATATAGATCGCTACCGTTTGCAGAAATTCATCCGTTCTAACCAGGGGAGCTGCTATAACCAACGTCCGATCGTCTCTAAAGGCGACCGCGTCAAGCAAGGGGAAATCCTTGCTGATGGACCTTCTATGGATATGGGAGAACTCGCTCTTGGCCAAAATCCACTTGTCGCATTCATGACATGGGATGGTTACAACTACGAGGATGCCATCATCATGAGTGAGCGTCTCGTGAAAGATGACGTATATACTTCTATTCATATAGAAGAATACGAATCAGAAGCTCGTGATACCAAGCTTGGACCGGAAGAAATCACACGTGACATCCCAAATGTCGGTGAAGATGCCCTCCGCGACTTAGATGATCGAGGTATTATCCGTGTCGGTGCAGAAGTAAGTGATGGTGATCTTCTTGTAGGTAAAGTAACCCCTAAGGGTGTAACTGAATTATCTGCCGAAGAACGACTATTACACGCTATCTTCGGTGAGAAAGCACGTGAAGTTCGCGATACTTCTCTACGTGTGCCACACGGAGCAGGCGGAATCGTTCTTGACGTCAAGATCTTTAACAGAGAAGACGGGGACGAACTTCCTCCAGGTGTCAATCAGTTGATTCGTGCTTATATCGTTCAGAAGCGTAAAATCTCTGAAGGTGACAAGATGGCCGGACGTCACGGTAACAAAGGTGTTATTTCTAAGATTCTTCCAGAAGAAGATATGCCTTTCCTACCAGACGGTACACCGGTTGATGTCATGTTGAACCCACTTGGTGTTCCATCTCGTATGAATATCGGTCAGGTACTAGAATTGCACATGGGGATGGCTGCTCGCTTACTTGGAGAAAGAATCGCTACACCGGTTTTCGATGGTGCGCGAGAGGAAGACGTATGGGAGACATTGCAGGAAGCTGGTATGTCTCGTGATGCGAAAACGATCCTTTATGATGGACGTACAGGAGAGCCGTTTGATAACCGTGTATCTGTTGGTGTCATGTATATGATTAAACTTGCACACATGGTTGATGACAAACTTCACGCACGTTCTACTGGGCCGTACTCACTAGTTACGCAACAGCCACTTGGTGGTAAAGCCCAATTCGGTGGACAACGTTTTGGTGAGATGGAGGTATGGGCACTAGAGGCTTATGGTGCTGCTTATACACTTCAAGAAATCTTGACAGTGAAATCGGATGACGTTGTTGGACGTGTGAAGACGTACGAAGCGATTGTCAAAGGTGATAATGTTCCAGAGCCGGGAGTCCCTGAGTCTTTCAAAGTTCTGATCAAAGAACTTCAAAGTCTTGGAATGGACGTTAAGATTCTATCTGGTGATGAGCAAGAGATCGAAATGCGAGATATCGAAGAAGAACAGACCAAAGAATCCGAGAATTTGAACTTAGACGATTAAGATAGAAACACTGCTGTAGTTCGTGTTCTAAGCTTAGGGTAGAACGTGGATACTAAAAGGGAGGTAGGCCCCTTGCTAGATGTAAATAACTTTGAGTATATGAAAATCGGCCTGGCTTCACCGGATAAGATTCGTTCTTGGTCCTACGGTGAGGTCAAGAAGCCAGAAACCATCAACTATCGTACGTTGAAACCAGAAAAAGACGGTTTATTCTGTGAGCGTATTTTCGGTCCGCAGAAGGACTGGGAATGCCATTGTGGAAAATACAAGCGTGTCCGCTATAAGGGTGTCGTTTGTGACCGTTGTGGTGTTGAAGTAACTAAAGCGAAAGTACGCCGTGAGCGCATGGGGCACTTAGAATTAGCTGCCCCTGTTTCTCACATTTGGTACTTCAAAGGTATCCCTAGTCGAATGGGTCTTGTATTAGACATGTCCCCTCGAGCACTAGAGGAAGTCATTTATTTTGCCGCTTATATTGTAACGGAACCTGGTGAAACGGCTCTTGAGAAGAAGCAGTTGCTATCTGAAAAAGAATACCGTTCCTACCGTGAGAAATTCGGTCAAGGTTTCCAAGCTGCAATGGGCGCAGAAGCCATCCGTAAACTTCTTTACGATATTGATTTGGACGGGGAAGTAGATACACTGAAAGAAGAACTCAAGACAGCTCAAGGTCAGCGTCGCACACGTGCAATCAAACGGCTTGAAGTTCTTGAATCGTTCCGTCACTCAGGAAACGAACCTTCATGGATGATCCTGGAAGTTCTGCCGGTCATACCGCCGGAAATTCGTCCAATGGTTCAACTTGATGGTGGCCGTTTCGCAACATCTGACTTGAACGATTTGTACCGTCGAGTAATCAACCGTAACAACCGATTGAAGCGTTTGTTGGATCTAGGTGCGCCGACGATCATTGTGCAGAATGAGAAGCGTATGCTTCAAGAAGCTGTCGATGCTCTTATCGACAATGGCCGCCGCGGCCGTCCAGTTACAGGACCAGGAAACCGTCCACTCAAATCCCTTTCTCACATGTTGAAAGGTAAACAAGGTCGTTTCCGCCAAAACCTTCTAGGTAAGCGTGTAGACTATTCCGGTCGTTCGGTTATCGTTGTCGGTCCATCCCTGAAGATGTATCAGTGTGGACTTCCGAAAGAAATGGCGCTGGAATTGTTCAAGCCATTCGTAATGAAAGAACTCGTCGCACGAGGGTTAGCTCATAATATCAAATCTGCGAAGCGTAAGATTGAGCGTGTCCATCATGAAGTTTGGGATGTTTTAGAAGATGTCATCAAAGAACACCCTGTTCTGCTGAACCGTGCACCGACACTGCACCGTTTAGGAATCCAGGCTTTTGAACCGACACTTGTCGAAGGTCGCGCGATCCGTTTGCACCCGCTTGTATGTACAGCATATAACGCTGACTTTGACGGGGACCAAATGGCCGTGCACGTACCACTATCTTCAGAAGCTCAAGCTGAAGCCCGTATCTTGATGCTGGCTGCTCAGAACATCCTTAATCCTAAGGATGGAAAACCAGTCGTTACGCCTTCCCAGGACATGGTATTAGGAAACTATTACTTGACCTTGGAGCGTGAAGGTGCAATTGGTGAAGGAATGTTCTTCAAAGACTTGAATGAAGCATTGATGGCGTATCAAAATGGCTATGCCCACCTTCACACACGTGTGGCTGTACAAGCTAGTTCATTGAATAATGAGACATTCACAGAGAAACAGAACAGGCAGCTTCTTCTGACTACGGTCGGTAAGTTGATTTTCAATGAAATGCTGCCGAATTCTTTCCCTTATATCAATGAACCGACGAAAGAAAACTTAGAGATTAAAACACCTGACCACTACTTTGTGGAAAACGGTACGAATATTCGTGATGAGATTGCCAAACGCGAAGAGGTTTCTCCATTCAAGAAAGGTATCTTGGGAGACATCATCGCTGAAGTCTTCAAACGTTTCTCTATTAGTGAAACGTCCAAGATGCTCGACCGTATGAAAGACCTTGGATTCGCTTACTCCACCAAGGCGGGTATCACAGTAGGTGTATCCGATGTTGTCGTACTTCCAGAGAAACAGAAAATTCTTGATGAAGCTCAAGAAAAAGTCGACAGAGTTCTGAAACAATTCCGTCGTGGTCTGATTACAGAAGAAGAACGTTACGATCGTGTTATTGAAGTTTGGTCCGGAGCTAAAGATGATATTCAAAACCGTCTGATGAACTCATTGAATCCGCGAAATCCAATCTTCATGATGAGTGATTCAGGAGCACGTGGTAACGCATCTAACTTTACGCAGCTTGCAGGTATGCGTGGTCTGATGGCCAACCCGGCTGGTCGGATCATCGAACTTCCAATTAAATCAAGTTTCCGTGAAGGTCTGACAGTACTTGAATACTTCATCTCGACACACGGTGCACGTAAAGGTCTAGCCGATACCGCGCTGAAGACAGCTGACTCAGGTTACCTGACACGTCGTCTCGTAGACGTGGCGCAGGATGTCATTGTACGTGACGACGACTGTGGAACGGACAGAGGATTACCGGTCTCCGCTCTTAAAGAAGGTTCAGAGGTAATAGAACCGTTGCTCGACCGCTTGATCGGACGTACATCCTTCCAAAAAGTCACACATCCTGAAAGTGGTGCTGTACTTGCTGAAAGAAATGAAGTGATTTACGAAGATAAAGCTCGACAAATTGTTGAAGCAGGTATCGAGAAGATTGTCATCCGTACTGCATTCACATGTAATACGAAGCACGGCGTTTGTAAGAAGTGTTATGGCCGTAACTTGGCAACTGGTGATGAAGTTGAAGTTGGTGAGGCAGTTGGAATTATTGCTGCACAATCCATCGGTGAACCAGGTACCCAGCTTACAATGCGTACCTTCCACACAGGCGGTGTAGCCGGAGACGATATTACGCAGGGTCTTCCACGTATCCAGGAGATCGTAGAAGCGCGTAATCCGAAAGGTCAGGCTGTTATAACTGAGATCGACGGAACTGTTCATGAAGTTAATGAAGTGAAAGAAAAACAGGAAATCCTCGTTCAAGGTTCTGTTGAGTCAAGATCTTATACAGCTCCATACGGTGCACGTATGAAAGTGTCTGTGGGTGATGAGGTTAAAGCTGGTGAACCACTCACAGAAGGTTCAATTGATCCTAAAGAATTGCTGACCGTCAAAGGGCTTGATGGTGTTCAGGAATACTTGCTTAAAGAAGTACAGAAAGTTTACCGCATGCAAGGGGTAGAAATTTCCGACAAACACGTCGAAGTAATGGTTCGTCAAATGCTTCGTAAAGTACGTGTCCTTGATTCCGGAGATACGGATGTACTTCCGGGCTCACTTCTTGAAATTCACCAATTCAAAGAGGCTAACCAAAAAGCCCTTATCGAGGGTGGACAACCAGCAGTTGGCCGTCCGGTTATCCTTGGTATCACCAAAGCGTCACTTGAGACGGATAGCTTCTTATCCGCAGCATCCTTCCAGGAAACTACACGTGTCCTGACAGATGCAGCCATCAAAGGTAAGCGCGATGAATTGCTAGGACTGAAAGAAAATGTTATTATCGGTAAGCTTGTTCCAGCAGGTACCGGTATGACACGTTACCGAAAAATCCAAGCTCAGTCTGAAGCACAGCAGCAAGAGGTTCCAACAACTACTGAGGAAGTCACACACTCCTAAATAAATAAGCTTAGATGATAACAAAGGGTAAAAAAGAAGGAAGCACTAAAAAACTCACCCAATTGCAGTTGACATGCATTTGGGTGAGTGATACTATAATCAAGGTGCTTCCATTTATCCTTGTTACTTTGGAGGATATGAAGATGTCTTATGAAAAAGTAGCACAGGCTAAGTCCGATATAATCATTGGAACCAAACAGACACTTAGAGCCATGAAGAATGGTGAAGTGGATGAAGTCATAACGGCAGACGATGCAGATCAGTCGATGACACTAAAAGTAGCTAAACTAGCCAAGCAACTGAATATTCCCCATACAAGAGTTTCTTCAATGGAGGAGCTTGGGAATGCATGTGGTATTGATGTTGGCGCGGCTACAGTGGCGATAAAGCAATAAAGTTTTGGCGTTAAAGCGCGAAAGCTTTGTTTTTTGCCTTTTTATGAACCACCTGGATGTGTGGTATTAAAAATGAAGGGAGGATACAAACATGCCAACAATAAACCAATTGGTACGTAAAGGACGCGTGAGCAAAACGAAACAGTCAAACTCTCCAGCTTTGAACAAAGGTTACAACAGCTATAAGAAGCGTATGACTGACCTTTCTTCTCCACAAAAACGTGGTGTTTGCACACGTGTTGGTACAATGACACCTAAGAAACCGAACTCTGCCCTACGTAAGTATGCACGTGTTCGTCTAACCAACCAGCTTGAGGTTAACGCCTATATCCCTGGGATCGGCCACAACCTACAAGAGCACAGTGTTGTTCTTATCCGTGGCGGTAAAGTTAAAGACTTGCCAGGTGTGCGTTACCACGTTGTACGTGGCGCTCTTGACACAGCAAGTGTTGAAGGACGTATGCAAGGCCGTTCTAAATACGGTACGAAGAAACCTAAAGCTAAAAAATAATCGATATGCAGATATCGCTTAAATAATTTCTCAAAGGAAGGGAGGGGAACATATGCCACGTAAAGGTCCAGTAGCTAAACGTGATGTGTTACCAGATCCGATGTACAACTCTAAGCTTGTCACTCGCTTGATTAACCAAATCATGGTTAACGGTCAGCGCGGGAAAGCTCAAAAAATCCTTTATAAATCTTTTGAACTAGTTCAAGAGCGTAGCGGAAATGAAGCTATGGAAGCTTTTGATCAAGCGATGAAGAATGTAATGCCAGTATTGGAAGTACGTGCTCGTCGTGTAGGTGGTTCCAACTACCAGGTACCTGTTGAGGTTCGCCCAGAACGTCGTCAGGCTCTAGGCTTGCGTTTCATTGTTAACTATGCGCGTCTACGCGGAGAGAAAACAATGGAAGAACGCTTGGCTAACGAAATTCTAGATGCAGCTAATAACACTGGTGCATCAGTGAAGCGTCGTGAAGAAATGCACAAGATGGCAGAAGCGAACAAAGCATTCGCTCACTATCGTTGGTAATCACCAAAAAAATAAATGTTCAATCAGGAAGGAGAAAGATTCATGGCTAGAGAGTTCTCCTTGGAAAAGACTCGGAATATCGGGATCATGGCTCACATCGACGCTGGTAAAACAACGGCGACAGAGCGTATTCTTTTCTACACAGGACGTATCCACAAAATTGGTGAAACTCACGAAGGAGCTTCCCAAATGGACTGGATGGAGCAGGAACAAGAGCGTGGAATCACAATCACTTCCGCCGCTACGACTGCTCAGTGGAAAGATCACCGTATCAATATCATCGATACTCCAGGACACGTAGACTTCACTGTTGAGGTTGAACGTTCCCTGCGTGTACTTGATGGTTCTGTGGCTGTACTTGATGCTCAGTCAGGTGTTGAGCCTCAAACAGAAACAGTGTGGCGTCAAGCTACCACTTATGGTGTTCCACGTATCGTATTTGTAAACAAGATGGACAAAATTGGTGCTGACTTCATTTACTCCTTAGGCACGTTGAAAGACCGCCTTGGAGCAAACGCAGCAGCTGTCCAACTTCCAATAGGTGCAGAAGATGAATTCGAAGGAATCATCGATCTTGTAACAATGGAAGCTTACTATTATATGGACGACTTAGGAACTCGTGCAGAAGCACGTGAAATTCCTGAGGAGTACAAAGAGCAAGCTGAAGAGTACCGCGGCAAACTTGTAGAATCAGTAGCGGAACTTGATGAAGACTTGATGATGCAATACCTTGAGGGAGAAGAAATCACTAACGAGCAGCTTAAAACGGCAATCCGTACAGCTACTCTAGGCGTTGACTTCTATCCAGTATTCTGTGGTTCAGCCTTCAAAAACAAAGGTGTTCAACTTCTGATTGATGGTGTTATCGATTATCTGCCATCTCCATTAGATGTGCCTCCGATTGAAGGACATGTACCTCAAACAGATGAAGGTGTTGTGCGTAAGGCAGACGACAAAGAGCCTTTCTCTGCATTGGCCTTTAAAGTCGCTACAGACCCTTATGTTGGTAAACTGACATTCTTCCGTGTTTACTCTGGTACACTAAGTGCCGGTTCTTATGTGAAGAACTCTACGAAAGATAAGCGTGAGCGTGTAGGTCGTATCCTGCAAATGCACGCCAACTCTCGTGAAGAGATTTCCACTGTTTACGCAGGGGACATTGCAGGTGCCGTAGGTCTTAAAGATACTGGTACAGGTGATACAATTTGTGATGAAAAGAGTCTTGTTATTCTTGAATCCATGGAATTCCCTGATCCGGTTATCTCTGTCGCTATCGAACCTAAGTCAAAAGCTGACCAAGATAAGATGTCTATCGCGCTTGGAAAACTTGCTGAAGAAGACCCAACATTCCAAACGGAAACAAACGTGGAAACAGGTCAAACGATTATCGCTGGTATGGGTGAACTTCACCTTGACATCATCGTAGACCGACTTAAGCGTGAGTTCAAAGTTGAAGCGAATATTGGTGCTCCACAAGTAGCGTACCGTGAAACTTTCCGCGCAAGTGCAAAAGTTGAAGGTAAATTCGTACGCCAATCCGGTGGTCGTGGACAGTTCGGTCACGTATGGGTTGAATTTGAACCTAACGAAGAAGGCGCTGGCTATGAATTCGTCAATAAGATTGTCGGTGGTGTTGTACCACGCGAATATATTCCATCCGTAGAACAAGGAATCAAAGAATCCTTAGAGAATGGTGTATTAGCTGGCTACCCTATGGTAGACATCAAGGCGACTCTGTATGATGGTTCTTATCACGATGTCGACTCCAATGAAATGGCCTTTAAAGTTGCTGCTTCTATGGCACTTAAAGAAGCTAAGAACAAGTGTAAGCCAGTTCTACTTGAGCCAATGATGAAAGTAGAAGTTGTTATTCCAGAGGAATACATGGGCGATATCATGGGTGACGTAACTTCCCGTCGTGGACGCGTTGAAGGTATGGAAACTCGGGGTAATGCACAAGTAGTCAAAGCATTCGTTCCACTTTCTGAAATGTTCGGATATGCAACAGCGTTGCGTTCTAACACTCAAGGTAGAGGAACTTATACAATGCACTTTGACCATTACGAAGAAGTTCCGAAGAGTATCTCTGAGGAAATCATCAAGAAAAATTCTGGTCAATAATTGATTTTTTAGACAAGTTGAGATATAACTTGTATTGTAAGTTCAGGAGTGGCTCTCGTTCACTCCGGACTTGCAAATAAATGTTCAAACTAAATTCGTATTTATTTAAAGGAGGAAATATACAATGGGTAAAGAAAAATTTGACCGGTCCAAGTCCCACGTAAACATTGGTACTATCGGACACGTTGACCATGGTAAAACAACTCTAACTGCTGCGATCACTACAGTACTTCACAAGAAATCAGGTTCTGGTGAAGCAATGGCATATGACATGATCGACGGTGCACCAGAAGAGCGCGAGCGTGGAATCACTATCTCAACTGCACACGTTGAGTATGAAACTGAGAACCGCCACTATGCACACGTTGACTGCCCAGGTCACGCTGATTACGTTAAGAACATGATCACTGGTGCTGCTCAAATGGATGGCGCGATTCTAGTTGTATCTGCAGCTGACGGTCCAATGCCACAAACTCGTGAGCACATCCTGCTATCTAAAAACGTAGGTGTACCAGCAATCGTTGTATTCTTGAACAAAGTTGACATGGTAGACGACGAAGAACTTCTTGAACTAGTAGAAATGGAAGTTCGCGACCTACTATCTGAATATGACTTTGATGGTGACGATGTACCTGTAATCAGCGGTTCTGCTCTTAAAGCTCTTGAAGGTGAAGAGAAATATGAGCAAGCTATCTATGATCTTATGGATGCAGTTGATGAGTATGTTCCAACTCCAGACCGTGACACTGACAAGCCATTCATGATGCCAGTAGAGGACGTATTCTCTATCACTGGTCGTGGTACAGTAGCAACTGGTCGTGTTGAGCGTGGACAAGTTAAAGTCGGTGACGATATCGAAATCATCGGTATGGCTGAAGATGCTCGTAAGACTACAATCACAGGTGTTGAAATGTTCCGTAAGCTTCTTGACTATGCTGAAGCTGGCGACAACATTGGTGCGCTTCTTCGTGGTGTTAACCGTGAAGACATCAACCGTGGTCAAGTACTAGCTAAACCTGGTTCTATCACTCCACACACGAACTTCAAATCTGAAGTTTATGTATTGGCTAAAGACGAAGGTGGACGTCATACTCCATTCTTCTCTAACTACCGCCCACAGTTCTACTTCCGTACTACGGACGTAACTGGTGTCATCCAACTTCCTGAAGGCGTAGAAATGGTTATGCCTGGGGATAACGTTGAAATGACTGTAGAACTTATCTCTCCAATCGCGATCGAGGACGGAACTCGTTTCTCTATCCGTGAAGGTGGACGTACAGTAGGTTCTGGTGTAGTATCTGAAATCACTAAATAATTTCAGTGTTATAAATGAAAAGCGAGCAATAGTCCTCAGGGCTATTGCTCGCTTTTTTATGGTCTGTGGAAATTACTTTGGGTATCTTGTTTTCTATGAAAAAATAGTCCGCACCCCTTGCCTCGTATGGAGGTCTGGTACAGCATTGTTGAAATAACATGAAAGGTTTGTTTTAATGTAGGATGGCTTTTTAGAGAAAATGACCTAAGGGAAAGAAATTCAACGCATAACACCTGACGCGAAATAAATTTATCCTTGAAATTATTCGGAGTCGTTAGTATAATGTTTTAAGTGTCCATAGATAAAATATTTATGGATTTACCCTTGCAATGGCAACATTTCTTCTATATAATGAATAATGTTGGTCATAAAAGGCGATGATGCGAAAGGTTGTTGACACACCCGGCCCCTTTGCCATGGCGGGTAGTCAAGTTTTTTTCGCGGAGAATGTCTATTTCAAAAATGGGCGAAGAAGGAGGGAAAATAATGGCAAAAGAGAAAATTCGTATTCGTTTAAAAGCGTATGATCATAGAGTGCTTGATCAGTCCGCTGAGAAAATCGTAGACACAGCGAAGCGTTCCGGAGCTGAGGTATCTGGTCCGATCCCGCTTCCTACAGAGCGTTCTATTTATACGGTGCTTCGTGCCACTCACAAGTATAAAGATGCTCGTGAGCAGTTCGAAATGCGTACACACAAACGTCTAATCGATATTGTTAATCCAACACCACAGACTGTTGATTCACTAATGCGTTTGGATCTACCATCTGGTGTGGATATCGAAATCAAACTATAAATAAAATATGATAGATAATAGGAGGTGTAACGGATGACGAAAGGAATCTTAGGACGCAAAGTCGGCATGACTCAAATTTTCTCAGAAAATGGCGAGTTGATCCCAGTAACAGTAGTTCAAGCTGAACCAAACGTTGTTCTTCAGAAGAAGTTAACTGAAAATGACGGTTACGAAGCGATCCAACTAGGTTTTGCTGATGAAAAGTCTAATCGTTTGAAAAAAGCTGCCCAAGGGCACGCTGAGAAAGCAAACACAACACCTAAGCGCTACATTCGTGAATTCCGTAATACAAACCTTGATGACTATGAAATTGGTCAAGAGGTTAAAGTTGATATTTTTGAAGCAGGTGACGCAATTGACGTTACAGGAACTTCTAAGGGTAAAGGTTTCCAAGGTGTTATCAAGCGCCACAACCAGTCTACTGGGCCGAAAACTCACGGTTCCCGTTTCCAACGTCTTTCAGGTTCTATGGGACAGGGTGCTGACCCATCAAAAGTATTCAAAGGAAAAAATCTACCAGGACAAATGGGTAGCGAACAAGTAACACTACAAAACCTTGAAGTAGTAAAAGTTGACGCTGAGCGCAATCTACTGCTTATCAAAGGTAATGTACCAGGCGCGAAAAAATCTTACGTTAAGATTACAAGTGCAATTAAGGCTAGCAAATAATTAAACGAAGGGAGGATATGTCATGCCTAAAGTAGCACTATTAAACCAAGGCGGTTCTAACGTTGGAGAATTTGAACTGAACGAATCCGTTTTTGGTATTGAACCCAATACTCACGTATTACACGAGACTGTGTTGATGCAACGCGCGAATCTTCGTCAAGGCACACACAAAGTAAAAGGACGTTCTGAAGTTAGTGGCGGTGGACGTAAACCATGGCGCCAAAAAGGTACAGGCCGTGCGCGTCAAGGATCCATCCGTTCCCCTCAATGGGTAGGTGGTGGAGTTGTATTCGGTCCTACACCACGCAGCTATAACTACACAATGCCTAGAAAAGTACGTCGATTAGCGCTTCAGTCTGCTTACTCTTCAAAAGTGAAAGAGGACAATATCATTGTTCTTGAGAGTCTTTCTCTAGACGCTCCGAAAACTAAAGAAGTAGCAAGCATTCTTAATGCACTAAAAGTCAACGAGAAGGCATTGATCGTCACTGCAGAGAAAGATGAGAATGTAACTCTTTCTTCTAATAACATTCCTACAGTGAAAAGTCTTCCTGTAGAAGAAGTAAGTGTGTTAGACTTGCTAACGCATGACAAGCTGATTCTAACGAAGGAAGCAGCTGAAAAAGCAGGGGAGGTGCTCTCATAATGAAAGAACCACGCGATATCATTAAGCGCCCTGTCATTACTGAACAGTCTGCTGATCTTATGGGAGAAAAGAAATATACGTTTGAAGTTAGCCCTAAAGCTAACAAAACTGAGATTAAAAACGCAGTGCAAGAAATCTTTGGTGTAAGTGTTGCTTCTGTAAACACAATGAACCTTAAAGGTAAATTCAAACGTATGGGTCGTTACGGCGGCTACCGTTCTGATCGTAAGAAAGCAGTTATCACTTTGACTCAGGACAGTGAAGAACTAGAATTTTTTGAAGTATAAATAACTAATTGACTAAAGAAGGAGGGAAATAAAGATGGCGATTAAAAAGTTCAGACCAATTACAAACGGTCGTCGACACATGTCAGTATCTGATTTCGCTGAAATTACAACTGACAAACCTGAACGCTCCCTTATCACTCCACTTCACAAGAAGGGTGGACGTAACAACCAGGGTAGGCTGACAGTTCGTCATCAGGGCGGAGGTCATAAGCGTCAGTATCGTATTATCGACTTTAAGCGTGACAAAGATGGAATACCTGGACGCGTTGCTTCAGTCGAATACGATCCGAACCGCTCCGCTAACATTGCACTAATCAATTATTTTGATGGTGAAAAGCGTTACATCCTTGCTCCAAAAGGGGTTAAGGTTGGTACGGAAATCATTTCAGGTGAAGGTGCAGATATCAAACCTGGTAATGCTCTTCAACTTAAAGATATTCCAGTTGGTACAATTGTACACAACGTAGAATTGAAACCAGGACGCGGAGGCCAGCTTGTACGCTCTGCAGGTGCTTCAGCACAAATCCTTGGTCGTGAAGAAAAATACACGCTAGTCCGTCTTACATCTGGAGAAGTTCGTCTGGTACTAAGTTCTTGCCGTGCGACAATCGGGCAAGTCGGTAACCTGGAACACGAACTTATCAGTGTAGGTAAAGCAGGACGCTCTCGTTGGAAAGGTAAACGCCCTACAGTACGTGGTTCTGTTATGAACCCTAGTGATCACCCACACGGTGGTGGTGAAGGACGTGCGCCAATCGGTATGCCTTCTCCTGTATCTCCATGGGGTAAACCGACTCTTGGATACAAGACGAGAAAACGCAACAAGCCGTCTGATAAATATATCGTACGTAGACGTGGTAAAAAATAACGGGATTGTCGGGCGGGCAGTAAAACCCGTCTCTCAATCACGAAGGGAGGTTTATTCATGGGCCGCAGCCTGAAAAAAGGACCTTTTGTAGATGATCATTTAATGAAAAAAGTCGAAAAGTTGAACGAAGATAATAAACACCAGGTCGTGAAGACATGGTCTCGCCGTTCTACTATCTTCCCTAACTTTGTCGGACACACAATCGCCGTTTATGACGGTCGTAAGCACGTGCCAGTTTATGTTACTGAAGACATGGTAGGTCATAAACTTGGTGAATTCGCGCCATCCCGTACGTTCAAGGGACACTCTGGCGACGATAAGAAAACAAAACGTTAATATAGAGAGGAGGCACTCTAATGCAAGCTAAAGCAGTTGCTAAAACCGTTCGTATCGCTCCTCGTAAAGCTCGTTTGGTAATTGATTTAATTCGAGGAAAAGATGTAGGTGAAGCGATAGCGACACTTAATCTTAAACAACGCGGCGCATCTCCAGTAGTTGAGAAACTTCTTAACTCTGCGATCGCTAACGCAGAACACAATTATGAAATGGACCCGGAAAACCTATATGTTTCCGAAGCGTTTGTAAACGAAGGCGTTACTCTTAAACGATTCCGCCCCCGCGCAATGGGCCGTGCAAGCCAAATCAACAAACGTACTAGCCACATCACAGTGGTCCTATCAGAAAAAAAGGAGGGATAATCAGTGGGTCAAAAAATTAATCCTGTAGGTCTTCGTATAGGCGTCATCCGCGATTGGGAATCCAAGTGGTACGCTGGCAAAGACTACGCAGACTTGTTGCATGAAGATATCAAAATTCGTGAATATGTTGAAAAACGTCTTAAAGATGCTGCTCTTTCAAAAGTTGAAATTGAACGCGCAGCAAACCGTGTAAACATTACTGTGCACACAGCTAAGCCGGGAATGGTTATCGGTAAAGGCGGATCTGAAGTGGAAGCACTTCGTAAATCACTTAACCAACTAACTGGTAAACGCGTTCACATCAACATCGTTGAAGTGAAGAAGCCAGATCTTGATGCTACACTTGTAGCCGATAATATCGCACGTCAATTGGAAAACCGCGTATCTTTCCGTCGTGCTCAAAAACAAACACTCCAACGCGCTATGCGTGCAGGAGCTAAAGGTATTCGTACCCAAGTATCTGGTCGTCTAGGTGGCGCGGATATCGCTCGTGCAGAATATTACAGTGAAGGAACAGTACCACTACACACACTTCGTGCAGATATCGATTACGGAACTGCAGAAGCTAGCACCACTTACGGTAAACTGGGTGTTAAAGTGTGGATTTATCGTGGAGAAGTCCTTCCAACTAAAACTAACAAGTAAGGAAGGGGGAAAAGCATTATGTTAATGCCTAAACGTGTTAAATATCGTCGTCAACACCGTACTAGCTTAAAAGGCCGTGCAAAAGGCGGTACTGAAGTTGCTTTTGGTGAATATGGTTTGCAAGCAATCGATCCTGCATGGATCACAGCCCGTCAAATCGAGGCAGCGCGTATTGCGATGACTCGTTACATGAAACGTGGCGGTAAAGTTTGGATTAAAATCTTCCCTGATAAGCCTTATACTGCTAAACCCCTTGAAGTACGTATGGGTTCCGGTAAAGGTGCTCCAGAAGGTTTCGTAGCTGTTGTGAAACCAGGGAAAATTATGTTTGAGATCGCAGGTGTATCAGAAGAGGTTGCACGCGAAGCGTTGCGTCTTGCTTCACACAAACTGCCGATCCGTACGAAATTCGTAAAACGTGAAGAAATTGGTGGTGAAATCAATGAAGGCTAATGAGATCCGTGAATTAACCACTGCCGAAATTGAACAAAAAGTTAAGTCTCTTAAAGAAGAACTTTTCAACCTACGCTTCCAATTGGCAACAGGTCAACTTGAGAACACTGCACGTATCCGTGAAGTTCGTAAGTCCATCGCTCGTATGAAAACTGTTGCTCGTGAACGTGAGCTAGGCGTAAATAACTAATAGATGAGAGGAGGTCACCCTCACATGACTGAACGTAATAATCGTAAAGTTTATACTGGCCGTGTCGTATCTGACAAAATGGATAAAACCGTTACAGTACTAGTAGAAACTTATAAGTTCCACAAGCTTTACGGCAAGCGTGTAAAGTATTCTAAAAAATTCAAAGCACATGACGAAAACAACCAAGCGAAAAATGGCGACGTCGTTCGCATCATGGAAACTCGTCCACTATCCGCATCTAAACGTTTCCGTTTGCTAGAAGTTGTTGAAGAGTCTGTTATTATCTAATTAAAGTTCGCTCGGAGTTATTCCGAAGGGAGGTTACATGGTATGATTCAACAGGAGTCGCGTCTGAAAGTCGCAGATAACTCTGGTGCTCGTGAAATCCAAACCATTAAAGTTTTGGGTGGATCAGGTCGTAAAACAGCTAACATTGGTGATATCATCACTGCTACTGTGAAGCAGGCAACACCAGGGGGCGTTGTTAAAAAAGGTGAAGTAGTACAAGCCGTTATTGTACGTTCTAAAAGTGGAGTACGTCGTAAAGATGGTTCTTACATCCGTTTTGATGAAAACGCAGCAGTAATCGTACGTGATGATAAAGGTCCACGCGGTACTCGTATCTTTGGACCGGTTGCTCGTGAACTTCGTGATGCTAAATTCATGAAGATCGTTTCTCTAGCTCCAGAAGTATTATAAAGTCTGAATGAAATGCCTTGTTAAGGAGGTGCGCGAAGAATGCACGTAAAAAAAGGTGACAAAGTAATTGTTATTACTGGTAAGGATAAAGGCAAGCAAGGTAACGTCCTTGAAGCTTATCCAAAGAAAGATCGTGTCCTTGTTGAAGGTGTGAACGAAGTGAAAAAACACGCCAAACCTTCTCAAGAGAATCCACAAGGTGGAATCTTGACACAAGAAGCAGCGATCCACGTATCTAACGTAATGCCTGTCGATCCTAAGACTGGAGAGCCTACACGCGTTGGCTACAAAGTCGAGGACGGTAAGAAAGTTCGTATCGCGAAAAAATCTGGTGAAGCACTAGATAAATAACCCAGAGATGAAAGGAGGGCCACACGATGAACGAACTACAGAAACAATATAAAGAAGAAGTTGTTCCATCTTTGATGAGCAAATTTGAATATAATTCCATTATGGAAACACCTAAAGTTGAGAAAATCGTAATTAACATGGGTGTTGGTGATGCTGTTCAAAACGCGAAAGCACTTGATACAGCGGTAGAAGAGCTAACAGTGATCACAGGTCAAAAACCAGTAATCACAAAAGCTAAGAAATCAATTGCCGGTTTCCGCCTGCGTGAAGGTATGCCAATCGGTGCGAAGGTAACACTTCGTGGAGAGCGCATGTACGAATTCTTCCAAAAGCTAATCTCCGTATCCCTGCCACGTGTGCGTGACTTCCGTGGTATTTCTAAAAAAGCTTTTGATGGTCGTGGTAACTACACACTTGGTATTAAAGAGCAATTGATTTTCCCAGAAATCAACTATGATAAAGTAAATAAAGTGCGTGGTATGGATATCGTAATTGTCACAACTGCTGACTCTGACGAAGAAGCACGTGAACTATTAGCTCAATTCGGTATGCCGTTTCAAAAATAATGAGCTAACCATAAGGAGGGAAAATAGTGGCTAAAAAATCAATGGTCGCGAAGCAACAGCGTAAACAGAAGTACCAAGTACGCGAATATACTCGCTGTGAACGTTGCGGACGCCCGCATTCCGTACTTCGTAAGTTTAAGCTTTGCCGTATTTGTTTCCGTGAACTTGCATATAAAGGACAAATCCCTGGTGTCAAAAAAGCCAGCTGGTAAACCCGAGACAGGGAAGGAGGTAAATGAGTTATGACAATGACAGACCCAATTGCAGATATGCTGACGCGTATTCGTAACGCTAACATGGTGCGTCACGAGAAGCTTGAACTACCGGCTTCCAATGTAAAAAAAGAAATCGCTAATATCCTTAAGCGTGAAGGTTTCGTACGTGATTACGAATTTGTTGAAGATAACAAGCAAGGTGTTCTTCGCATCTTCCTTAAATACGGACAAAACAACGAGCGTGTTATTACTGGCGTTAAGCGTATCAGTAAACCAGGATTGCGTGTTTATGCTAACGCTGAAGAACTTCCGAAAGTTCTTAACGGTCTAGGTGTAGCCGTCGTATCCACATCCAAAGGTGTATTGACAGACAAAGAAGCTCGTGAACAAGCCATCGGTGGCGAAGTTCTAGCTTACGTCTGGTAAAAAAAACAGATCAGACAGGAGGTGCAGAAATATGTCTCGCGTAGGTTTAAAATCACTTGATATCCCTGAAGGTGTTGAAATCGTTCAGGATAACAATACAATTACGGTTAAAGGTCCTAAAGGTGAATTGACTCGTACTTTCCACCAGGACATCACAGTGAAAATCGAAGACAACGTTCTTACCGTAGAACGTCCGAGCGATCACAAAGATCACCGTGCTCTTCACGGAACTACACGCAGCCTGATCGGTAACATGGTTGAAGGTGTTTCCAAAGGTTATGAAAAGAGCCTTGAAATCATCGGTGTAGGTTACCGTGCTCAGAAGCAGGGAGAAACGGTTGTAGTCAACGCTGGTTATTCCCACCCTGTAGAAGTCGAGAACCGCGAAGGAATCCAAATCGAAGTTCCTTCTAACACGAAAGTAACGGTTAAAGGTATCGACAAAGAACTTGTAGGTGCTGTTGCAGCGAAAATTCGTGCAATCCGTCCTCCAGAGCCTTATAAAGGTAAAGGAATTCGCTACGAAGGCGAACATGTACGCAGAAAAGAAGGTAAGACAGCTAAATAAGGTTCTTAGGTAATGTAATAGAAAGGAGTGACCCAGATGATCACGAAGGCAGATAAAAATGTCGTACGTAAGAAGCGTCACGCGCGTGTTCGTAAAAACGTTTTTGGCACAGCTGAACGCCCACGTTTGAACGTATATCGCTCTAACAAACACATTTATGCTCAACTAATCAACGATGAAAGCCAAGTAACAGTAGCAAGTGCGTCTACTGTTGACAATGACTTCAATCTTGATGTTACAGGCAATGTAGAGGCTGCTCAAAAAGTCGGTGAATTGGTGGCGAAACGCGCGATTGATAACGGATTTAAAGTTGTCGTATTCGACCGTGGAGGTTACTTGTACCACGGACGTGTGAAAGCACTAGCAGAAGCCGCTCGCGAAACCGGCCTACAATTTTAATAGTTAAAGGAGGGACATAAATGAATACAAACATCGACCCTAACAAACTTGATCTTGAAGAACGCGTAGTTACTATCAATCGTGTAGCTAAAGTAGTAAAAGGTGGACGTCGTTTCCGCTTTGCTGCATTGGTAGTTGTAGGAGATAAAAATGGTCATGTCGGTTTTGGTACAGGTAAAGCCCAGGAAGTACCAGAAGCGATTAAAAAGGCTATTGATGATGCGAAGAAAAATCTAATTACAGTACCAGTTAAGGACACGACTATTCCACACGAAATCAACGGACGTTTTGGTGCAGGTAACATTCTTATGAAACCAGCAACAGAAGGTACCGGAGTCATCGCTGGTGGACCTGTACGTGCGGTGCTTGAGCTTGCAGGTGTTCAAGACATCCTATCTAAGTCACTTGGTTCTAACACACCAATTAACATGGTGCGTGCTACAATCACTGGACTTAGCGAGCTTAAGCGTGCAGAAGACGTCGCTAGACTTCGTGGCAAGTCTGTAGAAGAACTGTAGGATAAGGAGGGAAATAAAATGGCTAAACAGTTAGAAATTACCCTCACGCGCAGTGTTATTGGTAGACCGCAAGATCAGCGCTCTACTGTCAAGGCGCTGGGTCTGAACAAGATCCGTCAAACTGTCGTACTTGAAGATAACCCAGCGATCCGAGGTATGGCTAAAAAGGTATCTCACCTAATTTCAGTTAAAGAAGTATAATCTCATAAAAGTAATAAGGAGGTGCAACGCATGAAACTGCATGAACTAAAAGCGGCTAAAGGTACTCGTAAAGAACGTAACCGCGTAGGTCGTGGAATGGCTTCTGGTAACGGTAAAACTTCCGGGCGTGGCCACAAAGGTCAAGGTCAACGTTCTGGTAGTAAAACTCGTCCAGGCTTCGAAGGTGGTCAAATGCCACTTTTCCAACGCCTGCCTAAGCGTGGTTTCACGAACGTTCACCGTAAGGAATTTGCGATTATCAACCTTGATGCTTTGAATCGCTTCGACGAAGGCACAGAGGTTACTCCTGAACTATTGCTTGAATCTGGTGTGGTAAGTAACCAAAAAGCCGGAATCAAAGTACTAGCTAAGGGCTCAATCGAGAAAAAACTTACAGTGAAAGCTCATAAGTTCTCTGCTTCAGCGAAAGAAGCAATTGAAGCAGCGGGCGGTCAAACTGAGGTGATTTAATGTTCCGGACAATCTCCAATTTTATGCGCGTGGGTGATATTCGACGGAAAATCGTCTTCACTTTGTTGATGCTCGTTGTGTTTCGCCTTGGAACATTCATCCCGGTTCCATTTACTAACAGAGACGCTATCAACTTCATGGATGAACAGAATGCGTTCGGATTTCTGAACACATTTGGAGGCGGGGCATTACAAAACTTCTCCATCTTTGCTATGGGGATCATGCCCTACATTACTGCCTCCATCATCATGCAATTACTGCAGATGGACGTTGTTCCTAAGTTCGCGGAATGGAAAAAGCAAGGTGAAGTTGGCCGTCGAAAATTAGCTCAGTTTACCCGCTATGGAACGATTGGTCTCGCTTTTATTCAAGCAATCGGCATGTCGATAGGATTTAACGCTCTGGCAGGAGGTCAGCTGATCGCAGACCCGGGCGTAACAAAGTTCCTTATCATTGCCCTTGTTTTAACTGGCGGAACTGCGTTTCTAATGTGGCTCGGTGAGCAAATCACTGCAAACGGCGTTGGAAATGGTATTTCCATCTTAATATTCGCAGGAATCGTCGCTGCAATCCCAACAGGTGTAAACCAGTTGTATGATCAGTATATTTCCGGTGCAGGACAAGAGCTGTTCATTAACTTAGTGATCATCGCATTGATTGCACTAGTCATCGTTGCGGTAGTTGTCGGTGTTATTTTCATCCAACAAGCCCTTCGTAAGATTCCTATTCAATATGCGAAACGGTTGGTTAACCGTTCGCCAGTAGGTGGGCATTCTACTCACTTACCACTCAAAGTAAATGCCGCAGGGGTAATCCCGGTAATCTTCGCGATATCATTCATCATCGCACCAAGAACCGTCGCTGGATTCTTTGAAAACAGTGAAGTAGCCTCTGTGATCCAATATATCTTTGATTATCAAAACTGGCCTGGAATGATCATCTACGTCGTTTTAATCATTGCTTTCACTTATTTCTATACTTTTGTTCAGGTTAACCCGGAGCAAATGGCAGAGAATTTGAAGAAGCAAGGCGGTTATATCCCTGGCATTCGCCCTGGCGCGAATACAGAAACGTATCTAACACGCGTGATGTACCGTTTGACATTCGTAGGATCAATCTTCCTAGCAGCTGTCTCTATCCTACCGATTATCTTAGGATCGGTTGCTCAGCTTCCGCCGACTGTACAAATCGGAGGAACAAGCTTGCTCATCGTCGTGGGTGTTGCCCTTGAAATGATGAAACAGCTTGAAAGTCAGCTTGTGAAACGCCACTATAAAGGATTTATTAAATAATTAGTGTGAAAGCTAATGAATAAATGAGAGCGAGGGGAACACGTTGAATTTAATTCTGATGGGTCTCCCTGGTGCTGGTAAAGGTACTCAGGCTGAGAAGATAGTCGAAAAATATGACATCCCTCATATCTCAACTGGAGATATGTTCCGTTTAGCTATCAAAGAAGGAACAGCGCTTGGCAAAGAAGCCAAATCTTTCATGGACAAAGGTGAATTGGTTCCTGATGAAGTGACTATCGGTATCGTTCGCGAGCGTCTAAGTAAGCCGGATTCTCAAAAAGGTTTTCTACTGGACGGTTTTCCAAGAACCATCGCCCAAGCAGATGCCCTTGAAAATCTAATGTCAGATATGGAAGAGTCCTTAGATTATGTCCTTCATATCGATGTTCCTAAGGACCAACTCATCGAGCGTCTGACTGGACGACGCATCTGCCCGACATGCGGTGCTACGTATCATGTCGTATTCAACCCGCCTAAAGTAGACGGGAAATGCGATCATGATGGCTCCGAGTTGATTCAACGTGAGGACGATCAGCCGGATACGGTTAAAAAACGCCTTGAGGTTAATGTTGAACAAACGCAGCCACTTCTTGATTTCTATCGCGAAAAAGGCTACTTGGTATCATTTGAAGGTGACAAGGATATCGACGACGTTTTTCAGGACATTGATCAAAAGCTGGGAGATCTAGCTAAATGATTATTTGTAAAACATCACGGGAATTAGATATTATGCGTGAAGCAGGCAGAATCGTTGCCTTAACGCACCAAAAAATGAAAGAAAACATCCAACCAGGTATAACAACTGGAAAATTGGATAAGATTGCTGATGAATTCATACGCAGTATGGATGCAATCCCTTCTTTTAAAGGTTATAATGGATTCCGTGGTAGTATTTGTGCATCTGTCAATGAAGAACTCGTTCATGGACTCCCTGGAGACAGGGTATTGAACGAAGGAGATATCATTAGTATCGATATTGGTGCTAAATATAAAGGTTATCATGGTGATTCGGCTTGGACTTATCCGGTTGGCACTGTCGATGACGAAACTTTGGAATTGCTGAAAGTTACAGAACAATCCTTGTTTAAAGGACTTGATGAAGCAATACCAGGTGAACGCCTTTCAAATATATCTCATGCTATTCAAAGCTGCGTCGAGCCGAGAGGTTTTTCGATTGTACGCGAATATGTGGGACACGGAGTGGGGCAGGAACTGCATGAGGATCCACAAGTTCCTCATTACGGTCCTCCGAACAAAGGCCCACGCTTGAAACCAGGCATGGTGCTGGCTGTCGAACCAATGGTGAATGCAGGCTCTCGCTATGTGAAGACCCTAAGTGATCATTGGACGGTAGTCACACAAGATGGTAAAATGTGTGCGCACTTCGAGCACACTATCGCGATTACGGATGAGGGTTACGAAATCTTAACAAAATCCTAAATGAAGGTGATCGTTTTTGAACGAATCTGAGTCGAGTCCGCGAATAGGTCAAATTGTTCGTATTGTGCAGGGGCGTGAGGCAGGACAGTACGCGGTGGTGATCGATGTGCTGGAGGGCCGCTTTGTGCTGCTTGCCGACGGAGAGAAACGTAAGTATGATCGACCAAAGAAAAAGAATTTGCAACACGTTGAGCTTATGGATTTCATCTCTCCGGAAGTCCAGGACAGCCTTCTGGAAACTGGTCGTGTCACAAATGGCAAGCTTCGATTTGCCGTATCAAAATATGTCAATGAAGCAGTGACTGATTTGAAGAAGGGAGATCAACTCGATGGCGAAAGACGATGTAATTGAAGTAGAAGGGACCGTCGTTGAAACCTTACCGAACGCACAGTTCAAGGTTGAACTCGAGAACGGTCACTCCGTTTTAGCTCATGTTTCTGGAAAAATTCGAATGCACTTCATTCGAATATTGCCTGGAGACAAGGTAACGGTAGAACTTTCCCCTTATGATTTAACTAAAGGACGTATTACGTACCGTTATAAATAAAACTCCGATCTAAAAGGAGGTATGGATGATGAAGGTAAAACCTTCTGTAAAACCAATTTGCGAAAAATGCAAAGTCATCAAACGAAAAGGTAAAGTCATGGTTATCTGTGAAAACCCTAAGCATAAACAAAAACAAGGCTAAACCGAAGGAGGTGCACGTAACTTATGGCACGTATTGCAGGTGTAGATATTCCTCGTGATAAGCGCGTGGTTGTTTCATTAACTTATGTCTATGGTATTGGTAAATCTCTAGCCCAAGACGTACTGGCTGATGCTGGTGTATCTGAAAGTACTCGCGTTCGCGATCTTACTGAAGACGAACTGGCTAAGATCCGTAAAGCTGTTGAAGAGCACAACGTAGAAGGTGACCTTCGCCGTGAGAACTCTCTAAATATCAAACGTTTGATTGAAATTGGTTCTTACCGTGGTATCCGTCACCGTCGCGGACTTCCGCTTCGCGGACAGAAGACGAAAAACAACTCTCGCACACGTAAAGGTCCACGTCGTACAGTGGCTAACAAACGTAAATAATAGCAACACAAAGGAGGTAAACTAACTATATGGCACGTAAAGGAAACACTCGTAGTCGTAAGCGTCGCGTGAAAAAGAATATAGAGACTGGTGTGGCTCACATCCGCTCTACATTCAATAACACAATCGTAACGGTCACTGATGTTCAAGGTAACGTTATTGGCTGGAGCAGTGCTGGTTCCCTTGGTTTCAAGGGCTCTCGTAAATCTACTCCATTCGCTGCTCAAATGGCTTCTGAAGCCGCAGCGAAAGATGCTATGGATAACGGCATGAAGACACTTGAAGTAACAGTTAAAGGTCCTGGAGCTGGTCGTGAAGCAGCTATTCGTTCACTACAAGCAGCAGGCCTTGACATCACGGCAATCCGTGACGTAACACCAGTACCACACAATGGTTGCCGCCCACCAAAACGTCGTCGCGTATAATAGTTCTGAATAGAATTTGTCACCCTGTCTATAATGGGTTATGATAGCTTTTAATCAGCATCGCATTAGACAGAGAAAATATGCAGTTGTCTTTGTATCGGAACTGCCTACCTGAGGAATTTCGGTTAGACCGTAAGTCTAACCGGGGTTTCGACGTTTTGAAGGAGGGTTTTGTGTAATGATCGAAATTGAAAAGCCAAAGATTGAAACGGTCGAGATCAGCGATGAGTCTACTTTTGGTAAGTTCGTCGTAGAACCGCTTGAGCGTGGGTATGGTACAACTCTAGGTAACTCCTTGCGTCGTATCCTATTATCCTCACTTCCTGGCTCTGCTGTTACATCCGTTCAGATTGATGGAGTTCTTCATGAGTTTTCAACAATTGAAGGAGTCGTCGAGGACGTAACTACGGTTATTCTGAATCTGAAGAAACTAGCTTTGAAGGTTTACTCTGACGAAGAAAAGACTTTAGAGATTGATGTACAGGGTGAAGGAAAGGTTACAGCTGCAGACATTACGCACGATAGTGATGTGGAAGTACTGAATCCAGACATCCATATCGCTACACTAGATAGCAACTCTAGCTTCCGTGCCCGTATTACAGCAGAACGTGGCCGAGGATATCGTCCAGCAGAAGGAAATAACCACGAGGATCTACCTATCGGCGTTATACCAGTTGATTCTATTTTCACGCCTGTATCCCGTGTGACGTATCAAGTAGAGAACACTAGAATCGGTCAAACTTCTAACTTTGATAAATTAACGTTAGATGTGTGGACGGATGGTAGTATTCGTCCAGAAGAAGCGATCTCTCTCGGAGCTAAGATCTATATGGAACACCTCAATATTTTTGTAGGACTTACTGATGAAGCTCAAAAAGCTGAAATCATGGTCGAAAAAGAAGAGGACCAAAAAGAAAAAGTTCTAGAAATGACGATCGAAGAACTTGACCTTTCTGTCCGTTCTTACAACTGCTTGAAACGCGCTGGTATCAACACAGTGCAAGAACTTGCGAATAAATCTGAAGAAGATATGATGAAGGTTCGTAACCTTGGTCGCAAGTCACTTGAAGAAGTGAAGCACAAGTTGGATGAGTTGGGCTTAGGTTTAAGAAAAGACGATTGATTGATAGAACACATCTAAGAGATCCAGAAAAGGGAGGGATTATCAATGGCTAGAAAACTAGGACGTACAACAGATCAGCGTATGGCGCTACTTCGCAACTTAGCGACTGACCTGATCATTCATGAACGTTTAGAAACAACAGAAGCTAAGGCTAAAGAACTTCGTTCTGTTGTAGAAAAAATGATTACACTAGGGAAACGCGGCGATTTACATGCCCGTCGTCAAGCTGAATCATTCCTTTATAAGGCGGACGCTGATGAAGAAGGCGAGCAAACTGCTTTGCAAAAGCTGTTCTCTGACATCGGCCCACGCTATGAAGACCGTCAAGGTGGTTACACTCGCGTGCTTAAGCTAGGCGAGCGTAAAGGTGATGGAGCTAAAATGGCGATCATTGAACTAGTTTAATGAGTACCATTGGGGTAAAAGGGCAGGACTGAATCTCATTGTGAGGTTGCATCCAGCCCTTTTTTTATGCTTTTTTATTGGTTACAAGCCCTGGCAGCTAAAAATCTATAGTCTTCGTCGATTTATAGGAGTTGGTTCTTAGGAAATGATGTCGTATTTCCTGGGAAATAGTCAGTTGAGCAGAGGAGGAATACAGGTGGGTGAGAGACAAGTTGAGTTTCGGAATGTGTCATTCCGTTATCAAGAAGATATGCCGTGGGTGCTGAAGAACGTCAATTTCAAAATCGGCCCAGATGAATGGGTAGCGATCATAGGTCACAATGGTTCTGGGAAATCTACTATTGCTAAATTGATGAATGGGTTATTATTTCCTCAAGAAGGGGAAATCTTTGTAGATGGTAATAAGGTCACTCAAGAAAGTGTCTGGGAGATAAGAAAACAAGTAGGTATGGTTTTTCAAAACCCTGACAATCAATTCGTTGGTACTACGGTTCGTGATGATGTTGCTTTCGGCATGGAAAACCATGGAATGCCAAGAAAGTTGATGGTCGAACGTATCCAGGAGAGTTTGAAAGCTGTTCGGATGGGGGACTACGAGCATCACGAACCACACCGGCTGTCTGGGGGCCAGAAGCAGCGTGTAGCCATAGCCAGCGTACTAGCTGTTTCACCGACATTCATCATATTGGATGAAGCGACAGCTATGCTGGATCCAAAAGGTAGAAAACAGATTATGGAGACTGTCCGTGAGGTGCAGCAAGAAAGAGATCTTTCTTTGATTACAATCACCCATGATCTCCAGGAAGTGACGGAAGCTTCAAGGGTTATCGTCATGAACGAAGGGGAAGTATGGACAGAAGGTTCCCCGAGGGACGTTTTTTCTAGAAAGGAACGATTAACTGAAATTGGCTTAGATACTCCATTTGTCAGTAAACTGGCCGATCACCTGAAAAATGAGGGTGTGAAGCTGACTCGTGAGCCACTCAATCACCAGGAGTTGTTGGAGGAATTATGGATATCACGTTCGACCATGTAAGTTACGTTTATCAACCTGACAGCCCTTTTGAGCATAAAGCCTTGAATGACTTATCGTTTTCTATAAAATCTGGAGCTTTTGTCGCGATTATCGGTCATACAGGGTCAGGGAAATCGACATTGATCCAACACTTGAACGGCTTATTACAACCGACGTCAGGGAAAGTCCGTATCGGTGACTATGTATTGGAAGCTAAAGAAAAGAATAAACACTTGAGACAATTGAGAGAAAAAGTCGGTGTTGTTTTTCAATACCCTGAACACCAATTGTTCGAGGAAACGGTGGCTAAGGATATCGCATTCGGCCCACATAATTTCGGAGTTGAGAAAAGTGAAATCGACCGAAGAACAAAAGAAGCGGTAAAGGCTACTCACTTACCTGAGGAATTGCTTGAACGTTCTCCATTCGATTTGAGTGGTGGTCAAATGCGCAGGGTGGCCATTTCTGGTGTGCTGGCAATGGATCCACAGGTGCTTGTGCTGGACGAGCCGACTGCAGGCCTCGATCCAAGTGGGCAAAGGGAAATCATGGACATGTTCTATGACCTTCACGAGGAAAAAAGGCTGACAACTGTATTAGTCACACACAGCATGGAGGCGGCCCTTACTTACGCGGACCATATCATTATATTGAATAATGGGGAAGTGCACCGGGAAGGCACTCCATTAGAGATATTCAAACAGCAGGAAGCTTTACAGGATGTGCAGCTCGATGTACCAGAGGTTATTGAATTTATCAATAAAGCCAGGCAAGAGCTCGGTGTGGAACTTGATTATCAAGGTGAGACCATAGCAGAGTTAGCAAAGGAATTAGCCCGGAAATTGAGAGGGGGCCGCGATCATGAGTAGCTCAATGATTATTGGTCAGTATATCCCGACGGATTCGGCCATCCACCGATTAGACCCTCGCTCGAAAATCGCTATTATCTTTTTCTTTGTTGTGATCGTCTTTTTTGCTAACTCCGTTATGAGTTATGGGGTGTTAGCCTTGTTTGCTGTCGGAAGTGCTTTGATGTCCAAGATTCCTTTTCGATATATTATGAAAGGGTTAAAACCAGTTTGGTTCTTAATAATTTTCACCTTTCTACTACATCTCATCGTCACAAGAGAAGGGGATGTGGCCTTTTCTATTTTAGGCTGGGAGGTTTATAGAGAAGGTCTGGTTCAAGGTGGCTCGATTTCTTTGCGCTTCTTTCTCTTAATTCTAGTCACCTCTCTGTTGACATTGACGACTACTCCTATTGAAATTACGGATGCTATTGAAGAATTGTTGGGGCCATTGAAGAAAGTCCGATTTCCAGTCCACGAGCTGGCTTTGATGATGTCTATTTCTCTAAGGTTTATCCCGACCTTGATGCAGGAGACTGAAAAAATATCAAAAGCTCAGGCCTCGAGAGGAGTGGATTTTCGCACAGGAGCCTTTAAGGACCGTGTGAAGGCTGTTGTCCCTCTCTTAGTCCCTTTATTCGTCAGCGCTTTCAAACGTGCTGAGGAGCTTGCTATGGCCATGGAAGCGAGAGGGTACCAGGGTGGAGAAGGGCGAACGAAACTGCGAGAATTGCAAATCGGTAAAAGCGATATTTATTTGTATATTGTTTTCGTGTTGTTGATCGTCGCTTTGTTTTTGACTAGAAGTTGATTTGGAGGAACCTGCCGTGGAAAGATTGCGACTTACTATACAGTATGATGGCACGTTTTATGCTGGATACCAAGTTCAACCGAATGGTAACACAATACAAGCAGAAATAGAAAAAGCATTAGGAAAGATGCATAAGGGTCATATTGTAAAAGTGACAGCTTCAGGGCGCACGGATGCCGGAGTGCACGCACTTGGACAGGTGGTCCACTTTGATACCCCCTTGAATGTGCCTTTAGAAAATTGGAAGCGTGCACTCAATCCCATTCTTCCTGATGATATTCAAGTTGTATCAGCCGAAAGAGTATCATCAGATTTCCATGCTCGATATGATACAACAGGTAAAGAATATAGGTATTTTGTGAGAAATCATAAAGAACCTGACCTTTTCCGGCGGCACTATACACATCATGTGAGAGCAGATCTTGATGTGGAAACGATGATGCGTGCGTGTCAGTATATAGAGGGCGAACACGATTTCACCTCATTTTGCTCTCCGAAATCGGATGTGAAAGGCAGTAAGGTTCGTACCATCCATGAAGCATCCGTGACAAGACAAGAATCTGAAATAATATTCACATTCAGAGGAACAGGTTTCTTGTATAATATGGTCCGTATTTTGACGGGTACTCTGCTGGAGGTCGGTCGTCACGAAAGAGAGGCAGAGGATCTTACTCGGGTGATAGAGGCTAAACACAGGGATGAAGCCGGTAATACTGCTCCTCCTCGTGGATTATTCTTGTGGCAGGTATATTACGACTGAGGCGCATGTAAAAAAACAACGATTCCAGGTGTACAGGCCCTTGACATATATGTGGATAGTGTTATATTATATTCTATGGCATTTTATTTCTGTACCACGGTTAGCCCCGGAAACTAATCGTATTTGAGATAAATGATAAATTGACTAAAGTCTATGTGAAATTAACTATTCAGGAGGGAAACCGATATGCGCACAACTTTCATGGCAAATGAAAACAACGTTGAACGTAAATGGTATGTTGTGGATGCTGCAGGGCAAACACTTGGCCGTTTAGCGAGCGAAGTTGCTGCGATCCTTCGCGGTAAAAATAAACCAACATACACACCACACGTTGACACAGGTGATCACGTAATTATCATCAACGCTGGTGAGATCCAACTAACAGGTAACAAAATCAACGATAAGATCTATTATCGTCACTCTAACCACGTGGGTGGTTTGAAATCTCGTACTGCTAACGAAATGCGTACGAAATACCCTGAGCAAATGCTAGAACTTGCTGTTAAAGGTATGCTTCCAAAAGGAAGTCTTGGACGTAAAATGGGCAAGAAACTTCATGTGTTTGCTGGAGCTGAGCACAAGCATGAAGCACAACAACCAGAAGTTTACGAACTTCGCGGATAATAAAAGGAGGTAATCTAAGTGGCACAAGTACAATACTCCGGTACTGGACGACGTAAGAGCTCAACTGCTCGTGTGCGTCTTGTCCCAGGAACTGGTCGTGTAGTAATAAACAAACGTGATGCTGAAGACTTTTTCCCGTATGAAACCCTTCGTATGATTCTTAAACAGCCGCTTGCTGTTACAGAAACAGAAGGTAACTATGATATTTATGTGAACGTAGATGGTGGAGGATTCACTGGTCAAGCTGGTGCGATCCGTCACGGAGTCGCTCGTGCATTGTTGCAAGCGGATCCGGAATACCGCACACCACTTAAACGCGCAGGTCTATTGACTCGTGACGCACGTATGAAAGAGCGTAAGAAATACGGTCTTAAAGGTGCACGTCGCGCGCCACAATTCTCCAAGCGTTAATATTTGGATCGCAGAAAGACTCTCACCCTATGGGGTGGGAGTCTTTTTTTACTTTACAGGGATTTATGAAACGGAAGTTATGCTGGATTAAACGAAGTCATATAATTTTTCCTTTCGTTAATTGATGGTTATAATCAAATATAAAATTCGGTCTCAGGAGGAAGAACATGAATTTCCATGATGGAGAGAAGGTCTACGTAAAAAGTGTTCATTTAATAGTAGAAGATGTTACTCGTTCCTCACAGTTTTATCAACAGGTGCTAGGGTTTAAGGTCTTAGCACAAACGGATATGATGATTCAGTTGACTGCAGACGGAATAAATCCGCTTTTAACAATAGAAGGACAAAAAGAAAGTCAGGGTTTGGATCCGGGCGCTACCGGTTTATATCACTTTGCTCTGTTATTGCCGGAGAGATCAGACTTAGCAAACTTTTTGAGGCATTTGATAAGTGAAAATATTCAAGTAGCTGGATCCGATCATTTTGTCAGTGAAGCGGTTTACTTTTCTGATCCGGATGGAAATGGAATAGAAGTGTACATCGATCGACCATCGGAGGCGTGGGTGTGGAAGGAAGGTCAAGTTAAGATGACTGTAGATCCCCTGGATTTTAACGGACTCATTATGAGTGCTGAGGAAAAAGGATGGGGCGGGATTCCACCGGAAACTTTATTAGGTCATATACACCTTCATGTCTCCGATTTATCAAATACAGAAGAGTATTACTGTAATGGACTTGGCTTTGATGTTGTAAGCCGCTTTGGTGATCAAGCTTTATTCATCTCAAGTGGAGGCTATCATCATCATATCGGATTAAATACATGGAAGGGGACAGGTGCCCCGCCTCCAGATAAAAACAGCCGTGGGCTACGTTCGTTTGATATTATTTATCCAAACGATCCTTTGAGACAGGCAGCCGTTGATCGATTGAGAAAAATGGATGCCTGGATACAAGAAGAAGGAAATATAATAATGACAAGAGACCCGTCCGCTAATTATATCCGGCTTCAAGTGTAGCCCACCTCCTATTAAAGAATATGTGAGACCTACTCGAGTTAAATGACCTCACTTTCATAATCTCTGACCTTGTCCCATATAGTGATGTAGGGAGGAGTACAAAGGAGTGAGGAATGTTAAATGCGACGAATGAAAACCTTTTTATGGTTGGTAGGAATCGTCATTCTTGTTTGTGCTGTATCTTATCCGCTTCAGGAAGCGAAAGATGCGTGGACGGTGTGGTCATCTCCGTTATCAGGTAAAGTCATTGTACTTGATCCAGGACACGGGGGGCCGGACGGCGGTGCTTCAGGAAAAGACGGTACAGAAGAAAAGGACATCACGTTACAGTTGGCGGAGTATCTGCAGGATTACCTTCAACAAGCAGGGGCGCTCGTTTATTTAACACGTTATGAAGATACAGATCTTTCCTCAGAAGGGGCAGGAAGTCTATCGCGGCGTAAGTCTGAGGATATTCGTAATCGCGTTCAATATATCAAGGAAAAAGAAGCGGACTTCTACTTAAGTCTTCATCTGAATGCTATCCCTTCAGCGAAATGGAGTGGCGCACAAACCTTTTATAATCCTGGGGTAGCGGATAGTGAACACTTGGCTAAGTTCATCCAATCAGAAATCCGGTCTAATATGGAAAATACCGATCGGGAGGCGCTTGGACTTACGAATATCTACCTTCTTAAACATGTAGAAGCTCCAGGAGCCCTTGTTGAGGCTGGCTTTTTATCCAACGAAAGAGAGCGGGAATTACTTAAGACCGATGAATATCAACGGAAGATAGCTGCTTCCATCTACCAGGGAGTTTTGCGTTTTGTGACAGAACGGGAATATTCTTCTTCGGATTGATGTAAGCATATCACTTAGAAAGCGTTTCATGTATGTTATACTAACACTACTGAAACATTTTCTAAGGATGGTGAATCGGCATGTTGACACAAGAAAAAGTACTAGAAATCCTTCATCCAATCGAAGATCCGTTTTTACATAAAACGCTAAAGGAAACCGAAGGGATTGAAGATATAAAGATCAAAGAGGATAAGAATCATGTGAGTGTGAAAGTGCTCATTGGCAAAACGAACACCGCTGAACAGATGGAGTTACAGCAAACCATCGTCAATGCCCTTAAAAGCGGGGGCGCAACGACTGTAGGTTTACGTTTTGATCAGCTTCCAGATGATGTAATTCAAAAGCTCCAGCCTGCCGCAGAGGAAGCGGAAGATGCCTCCCTTCTTGGCGGGAATGCGGGTACGAAATTTCTTACCATCGCCAGCGGTAAAGGCGGCGTAGGGAAGTCTACCGTTACAGTGAACTTAGCGGTTGCACTCACTCGTTTAGGGAAAAAGGTTGGAATCATTGATGCAGATATTTACGGTTTCAGTGTACCGGATATGATGGGTGTAGAAGAGAGACCGGTAGTTCGTGGTGAAAAGATTATTCCGGTCGAACGCTTTGGAGTCAAACTTGTATCTATGGGCTTCTTTGTAGAAGACAACTCACCGATCATATGGCGTGGCCCAATGCTCGGTAAAATGTTGACAAGTTTCTTTAAAGAGGTGGAATGGGGAGATCTTGACTACCTGCTTCTTGACCTGCCACCTGGGACAGGAGATGTAGCATTAGATGTGCATTCCATGCTGCCTTCCTCTAAAGAAATCATCGTCACGACTCCTCACCCGACAGCGGCTTTCGTAGCGGCGCGTGCAGGACAAATGGCGTTGAAGACAGAACACGAAATCCTTGGAGTGATCGAGAACATGGCTTACTTTGAGAGTAAAGAAACTGGAAACAAGGAATTCGTCTTTGGACGTGGAGGCGGTGTGAAGCTTGCTGATACATTGAAAACAGGTGTATTAGGACATGTTCCTCTTCAACAACCCTACGAAGAAGAAGACGTTTTTGCTCCATCTGTTTATCAAACCGATCATCCTATCGGTGTCATATATCGGAATATAGCTGCAAAAGTCATTGATAAGTATTAAAAATGGAAAATCACGCGTTTCCCTGGTGGGGGACGCGTGATTTTTTTTATGAGGACTGGCTACTTTGTTCCTCTTGGCCGCCACTTCCTGATTGTTCCTCACTACCAATTTCTTGCTTTTTACCTGAGGATTGAGATTCGCCGCTTTTCATCTTCTCTGCAGCTTTTAATAAAGTTTCATTCATCTTAGCTTGGAAGACTGGGCTGTTTATCGTTTCCTCTATAGTTTTTTCTAAATGCTCACGGAATTTCTGTCCCTGCATGACGGTTACCATTTGATCCATCATTTCGGGATTTTTATATAACTCAATCATTAATTTCTGATATTCTGCATCCTTCATGAGACCCTTCATCAATTGTTTTTGTTGATCCTCAAGAACCTTGCTGAATTCTTGCACAAATTTCGGGTCAGAAAAAAGCTTACTCCAAAATGCTTTTCCTTCCTCAGAAACCAATGTTTTTTGGACAGCTTGGGAAACAACTTCTGACTCCAAAGCCATCGCTTGTTGCATTTTTTCATCGGAAAGAACTTCTGTCATTGCTTTTTTTCCATCATCAGATTTCAGAATATCAACCATCATTTTCTTAGTTGTATCGTAGTCCGCCTGTTCACTTGCTCCTGAACTTCCGCCGCAAGCGGCCAGGAAAACAAGAATAAGGATGGGACACAATATGCGGAGTTTGGACATTGTTGCATGTCCCCTTTCTTAAGTTCTCCTTAGGGTTACTATTTGCGTTACGACAAATTTTATACGACTGGAGGAAAAATGATTCGCTTCATGGTAAAATACGATGGAAAAGTCTTTTTTGTACATTAGGGGGAACCACTCGTGAACAGTCGCAAATGGGTAAGATTATTTTTGACTACCTTATTGATCGGTGGAGTTATCACACTGGTCACAAGTTTTATATTTAAATTTGATTCATATGCTGAAGTATTTCAGCCTTTTCAGTTATTTGAACTTGTCGGGTTATTGTTATTTTTCTCAGGTCTTGGTTTTATATTCAGTATTATCAGTCAGATGGGATTCTTCGCCTATTTGACACTCAATCAGTTCGGTAAAGGGATATTTCGCTCCTTTTGGTTTCCGGTGCAACTTTTTTTAATTGCATTTACACTTTTTGATTTGGTTTATTTCAGGTATGCAGCGGCTGAAGACTCATCAGTCTGGCCATTTTTATGGACGGCCCTTGTGTTTTTGATCCTTTGTGCAATCGTATCCTATGTGAAAGCTAAAGAAACGAATATGAAGGCTTTTATACCTGCTATGTTCTTTATGGTAGTGGTAACAACAATTGAATGGGTGCCGGCTTTAAGAGCGCAGGGGAGCGATTATGTTTGGTTGATGATTATCCCGCTTTTCATATGTAATGCTTACCAGCTGATTCTTTTACATCGATTGACGAATACAAATGAGAAGTCGGTTTAACATAAAAAGGGCCCTGTGAAAAATTTTTCCCAGGGCCCTTTCGATTAGTCTATTTGTGAGGTTTCAGATTCGCTGCCGCTGACCAGTTCTGTAATGCTTACGAGCTTCAAACCCTTTTGCTGCAATCCAGGAAGGATAACTTCCAATGCTTTGGGGGTTTGTTTTACAGAATCAGAGGCATGCATAAGAATAATATCGCCTTCTGAGCCTTCATTCATTACTTGATCAATTATATTGTTAGTCCCTGGATTTTCCCAATCTCTAGGATTGACACTCCATTGGACGGCTTGCATCCCTTCTTTTTCAATGATCTTTAAGACCTCTTTATCAACATGACCATGCGGCGGCCGGATCCACTCGATATCTTCAAACCCTAATTTTTCAAAAGCCTGTGCAGCCTGCCTGAGATCAGCACTCACCTGTTCGGGTTTGAGCTCTAAATAACTTTCATACTTATACCCCATCATCCCGATTTCGTGTTTTCCTTCTTGGATGACAGTCATAATATCCGGGTGCCTCTCTGCCCATTCACCGCTGACAAAGAAGGTAGCCTGAGCCTTATGGGCATCCAACTGCTTTAAGACTTCATGAACTTTATCGGTTCCCCAACTTATATTGAAGGTGAGCGCCACGTGAGAACGTTCGTCACTTCCTTGAGTTAATGCGCGAGGTTCACCTTTATTCGAAAATACGGGAAGTTGGCTCCACTGGCCAACCCAAAGGAATAAGGCGCAAAATAAAGCCAGGATTACTACAATACTATAACGCTTCAAGCGATCAGTCTTCCATGTATAAAAGCTCATTTCAGGATTCTCCTTCCTTCCAATATGTTCTATACATATGAAAAAAAGGACAACCTATGCTAAAAACAATGAAATTAGGGTAAAAATAAAGAGAGTTGCTTAACAGGGAGGTCCATTAGATGCATGGTTTAATTATTGATGATCAAGAACGTCGTGAAATCGAATACTTGCTTAAAAGAGAAATGGAAGAAATAACGTTTGACCTTGGAGACCACAGAATCGACCAAGGGTTGAAGGTTGCTATGGAAGAAAGGTATGAAGTGCTATTTCAAATTTTCCGTAGGTTTGCTAACAGAGAAGAATGTTTACAATATATGCCCAGAAAGAAAAAACAAAACTGAAACTGAACATTGAAATGATAACGTTCCGGTAAAGAAGAGTGGAGAGTATGAAAGCCTTGGATGATTCCGTGGCTTTCTTTTTATGATCTGGAAAATATAAAGTTCCAGCTGAAAATTTCCTGCCCTGCATTAGCCCCATCCAGCTCGAGAGCTTAGAGGATGTTACGACCTTAATAGCCAAGTATTTATTCCGATAATTTTTTATAAACGAATTCGGGAAAAAGTATTGCATTTCTTTTTTATTCTGTGCTATATTATTAAACGTTGTCGGGAAACAATTAAACACGATTTCAATGGAAACTTCCTTTGAAAAAGTTGTTGACATCAAACGACAGCCATGATAAATTAGTATTTGTCGCCAAAACGTCTCAACAAAATAAACAGTCGAAAAGTTATTGACAATAACAATTAGATGTGTTAAATTAATTGAGTCGCTATTTTGAAGCGGCACACAACATTTTGATCTTTGAAAACTGAACGAACCAACCAGTACGTCAAGATATTTCTTCTTATAAAGAAGAGATTTGAAACAAGCACATTCGGTGTGCAAATGAGCAAATCAAACTAACTTTTATGGAGAGTTTGATCCTGGCTCAGGACGAACGCTGGCGGCGTGCCTAATACATGCAAGTCGAGCGCGGGAAGCGAGCGGATCCCCTTCGGGGGTGAAGCTCGTGGAACGAGCG
>NZ_JBQQCI010000014.1:0-58385 GCF_052246715.1 Halobacillus sp. H74
AAAGAAAAAGAGTATCAAGCAGGCTATCAAGCATTGGCAACCACGAAAAGTGGACTTCACCACCCTACATCCGAATTTGAAAAGATAAAGAATTTGAAAAAAACCACTAAACCACCAAAAGAATATGGTGTGAAGAAAACGGATGATGGTGAAAAGCGTTATCAGCTATTCTACATTTGTGAAGAAAGTGATTGCGGACATAAAGGGAAGCGCTATGTTCCGAAAGGATCCGTTTATACTAACTGTCATGAATGTGGTAGTCGAATGAATGTAAGATTTGCAACTGAACACGGATTCGGGTATCAAGATGAATATAACAACTATTACATCGCAGGTTCTTTTCAAAGGAACTTCAATGCAACAAAAACCCTGGCGGGGACGAACTGGAACTAATATAGAGACGTAAGAGACGATTGAGTACATATATAGAGACTAAAAAGAGAGGGAGTTGTCCAAATGGGCAGCTCCTTAAAAATAGGTTTGGAGGAACCGATTATGGAAATTGATTTGAATGAATTAGAGCAGGAAGAAAAAAAGTTTGTTGAAACACTTCAAGATATACGGAAGCGTTTGATGAAACTATCCTTATGGCTGGTTATCTTATACGCTTGTGTGTTCATCATGTTGGCCATGAGTGTCATAGATGGAATTAACGGTTCGTATGTATGGATGGTTGTCTATGCTTTGCTTGGTATATTGAACCTGCATAATACATCCAATTTCCATAAGATGAAAAGAGAAATGAGTGAATTGGAATATCAGACGTTGATCGTACTGTTTATTATAAATAAGAAGAAAGAAAGTATGAAAGAGAGCTGCTGATTGAAGCGGCTCTTTTTTTTATGGAAAAATAAGCGAGTATCGTCAATGCAACCAAATTACAAAAAAGGAGTGTTTTTTGCAACCAGACCAATGTTTAAAAGTGTTAAGTATTAGACGAATGATTTGTGTGGCTAAATTTTCTTCTTTTTTATATTGTAATCTATTTAAAAGTACGTCTATAATTATATGTGTGAAAGTTAAATATCTTTTAGACATGGGGGTCTGAAAAATGAAGATTGGTTATGCAAGAGTTTCTACTGTTGTTCAAGATTTGGAAACACAGAGGGAAATTTTACACCATGAAGGTTGCGAAAGGATATTCGTTGAAAAAGTAACCGGAACAAGTACAGCACAAAGAAAAGCATTAAAAGAAGCGATTGAGTTTTTGCGTGAAGGTGATACTTTGATTGTCACTAAGATCGATCGGTTAGCACGATCTATTATTGATTTGAACAAAATAATTCAAGATCTAAGATCGGATGGAATTAATGTTCGATTCGTTAAGGATAATTTAGATTTCATGGCTGATGAATCATCAAGTAGTATGCAGACTCTAATGTTTAATGTCCTTGGATCATTTGCTCAATTTGAAAGGGATCTTATTGTTGAACGAACCACCGAAGGACGGGAACGAGCAAAGAAACAAGGAAAACATATGGGAAGACCTGGCCAGGATGAAAAGAATATAAAGAGGGCTTTGAATTATTATCAAGATAGAAAAACTAATGGAATGAGTGTGAATGATATTGTAGGAGCAACAGGCGTTCCAAGATCCACTATTTATCATCGAGCCAAGCAAATGAAAGCAGAAAAGGAAACGACTATATAATAGAAGAAACTCGGAAAAGGAGGGGTGATTCCCCTTCTTTTTTATTTGTAATGATTCTGCAATAAAAAAGGAAATATCTGTTGTGTTTATAAGTGAAACATTGTATAGTGAGAATGTTCTCGATTAGTAATACATTTTAGAGAGGGGTAGTCAGAGAATGAAGAAGTTATTTAAGTGGGGTCTTATAGTTATTGTAGGATTGGTTGTATTGTCCTTTATATTTGGTGATGAAGATGATTCGGCCACAAAAGTTGATAATAACGAGTCAACGGAAGCAAGTGCAGAAGGTGAAAAAGAAGAAGCACCTGCTGAAGATAAAGTATTCAGTGTAGGTGATGAGGTTCAGTTAGGTGATATCTTGGTAACCATTGATTCTGCTAAATATACGGAAGCGGCTGAATATACAGAGTCGAAAAACGGAAAGATTATTACATTAGATGCAACGATTAAGAATAATGGTTCTGAAGAAATATATGCGGATGCAACTGAATTCACTATGGCAACTCCTGATGGTAATATGGCTGAAGGATACTTTGGATATAACGAACTGGAATTAAGCGGTGAGATCAGAGACGGTAAGCAGCTAAAAGGGAAACTGTACTTTGATGTTCCAGAAGCTGAGTATTACGAACTGTACTATGAACCTACATTCTCTTGGAGCGGTGATGAGATCGAATGGAAAATTGAAAAGTCAGAATTACAGTAAGAAGAAGGGTCTTTGACCCTTCTTTTTTTATGCTTCAAGTTCTCCATTAGAAAAATATTTTTTAAATAGTTCTCGAAAAGAGGACAACAAGGGATATACATGATATTATTATGGTGGAAATAGTTAATGTTAATGTTAACAAGAATGTTAAAGGAGGTTTTACATGTCAGTTGTAATGTTGGAAACGCATGGAGGTAAGTTTGAGGTTACTCGTGATTGGCTGGAAGAAAAGGTGAATGAACGTGATATGAAACTATCAGAATTTATGGATGGATACACCTGGGACGATTCGGAAGCATTATATGAAGAAGCAAAAATGACTGATGGAATTGTTTTGAACCGGATTCCGAGAATTACGGCTGAATGTTTTGATACTTATGTGACAGCTGAAGACTTATTGACGGAAGCTATTAGACGGTGGGATGATACGTTGGATCAGAACCAGTTGAGACAGATTAGGAACCGACTAGCTTATGAAATAGGGGAAATGATTGGGATCGTGAAAGATGAGAATTAAGAAGGGGATGAAATTATGACTTGTGTAGATGTTTTAGTGAGGTTTAATACGGAAGAGGAAATTAGTGTGACTGTTTATTTTAGGGAAGTTCCTGAAGAAGTGGGAGAGGAAGATTTGAGAGAAATTGCTTTGAATAAATTGGCAAGTCAAGGGTATCCGAAGAACTTAGAAAATGCTCCTTATGATATTGAACCATATTAAATTGGAAAGGGAAGGGCTTTGCCCTTTCTTTTTTTATGTCGAAAACTTTTAAAAGAAAAAGTTCTCAAATAGCGGACAGGATGAAAAATGCGCGATATAATTAATTTAGAAAGTTAAGAGAGGGGAAAACAAAAAATGATTAAAGTAAATGGTAAAGTGATTGTTAATGGAGAAGAAAAGGTGTTCAAAAATAAGGATCTTAAAAAATTGGTTTATGGTGAATGGGATGTAATTAAAATTATTGATGGTAATGATCCGATTACAGTAGAAAAGGTATCAGGTGGAAGAACATTGATTTCACAAGAGTATAATGAAAATTCTTTTAATACTTATACAGAACGCCCTGCTTATATTTTGCAAGGAATTAAAAGTGCTTTGGTAGTTTCAGGAGTTGTTGAATCAGAATTTAAAAATGTAGAGATAAAATATCTATAATAATACTTACATTAATATTAACGAAAATATTAATGAAGGGGTGAATCATGGTTGATTTAAAGGAGTGGCACTTTAGCCACTCTTTTTTTATTTGCGGGTAAATAGCATTAAATGTTCGCAAATAGCGGACAATGTTCTCGATGCGCGATATAATGAATTTAGAAAGTTAAGAGAGGGGAAAAACAATGAGATACTTATTAACTGATTTAGAACAAGAAAATGCAATGATCGAAGCGGAAGAGGAAGAATTGAGAGAGTTTTATTATGATCTATATGTTCAAGAATTTGGTTCCTCCATTATTGATGAAAGTCAGGCGGATGAGCTTCCATTAGAAACTGTTATTGAATGGTTAAAAGGTGAAAATTTTGAGATCCAACTAATAGGATAACGTTAATATTAATATTAAAGGAGAGATAATGATGAAGAAAAATACTTGGAGTAAATGGAAGAAAAGTACTTGGTTAGGTAGAAAGGGAAAAATACGTGCTTTTCATTTAGATAGTAAACTTACTGGATTGCGTGTATCTGTTCTTCATTGGTATGAAGATGATCAGACAGAAATAAAACTTATTGAAGGTGATGGATGTACTTCAGAATTTCGTGAGTATTCTAAAGTGATATTGGAAGCAGCTACTGAAGAACAAGTAAATAAAGAAGTCAAAGCTTTAATTGAATTAAGGAGAGGTTAAGATGAATGATATGTTAAAGAATCAATTGAAAAGAGTGTATGAGGAAACGGATGATTTGATTATGATTCTCCAAGTTAGTGGGATTTGTGCGGATGAATTTTCATTTGGTAAGAATTTTGAAGATATGACTGAAGCAGAAAAAATTGAAAATGATTTTGAAGCTTCTGATGTAGCGGTGGATGGTATTATTAATACAGATTATGAAGAGATCGTGATTAGTACAAATGTAAATGAGAGAAGATTTATATTGGAAGTAGTAACGGATATTTTTGAAGGTAACAAAACGATAGAAGATTTGTTTGAAACAGATAAAGAATGGAAAGATTTAATAACAGAAGCTAAAGAAGCTGGACTTAGTATTGATGAAGTAAGGGAATTTATAAAGGGTTAACAATAATATTTACATTAACATTAAGAAGGGGGAACCCTTCTTTTTTTATGACTAAATGCATAACTTTAATAAAAATGTTCTCGTTATGTGGACTTTTTCGAGGAACACGGTATAATGAATGTAAATAAATACATTAATATTGATGTGAACATTATTGTTGATGTTGATATTACACACATAATAATATGGGGGTCTTGAAATGTCAGTGATTGATTTGAATGTTCGTTTGGCAACTAAAAGAAAGCAGGAGCAACATAAGGAAATGTTAGAAGTTGTGAAGGGATTAATGAAAGATATGTCTCAATATGAAAAGGAAAAGTTATTTGAAGCTATTGATAACAGAGATATGGATATGTGGAAGCGGATCACGGAACCAGTTATCAGAAGACAGGTTATAAAAGCATGGAATTAATAAAACAGGAGGGGCTTTCCCTCCTTTCTTTGGGGGTATATAAATGAAGCAAATTAACTTATTCAGAGAAATAATAGTTGATAATTTTGCAGGTGGGGGTGGAGCTTCAACAGGAATTGAATTAGCGACAGGATTATCGGTTGATGTTGCTATTAATCATGATCCTTCGGCTATTGCAATGCATAAAGCTAATCATCCAGATACAGAGCATTTTTGTGAATCGATTTGGGATGTGGATCCAGAAGACGTTGCACAAGGTCGGAAGGTTGGCTTGTGTTGGCTTTCTCCAGATTGTAAGCATTTTAGTAAAGCTAAAGGTGGAAAACCGGTAGATAAAACAGTGAGAGGATTAGCATGGATTGCGGTTAATTGGGCTATTAAGGTTCGTCCGAGAGTGATTATATTGGAAAATGTAGAAGAGTTTAGAACCTGGGGGCCATTGAAAGGGGATCGTCCTGATCCAGATAAAAGAGGATTAACATTCAAATCATTTGTGAAGTCTTTGGAAGCTCTAGGATATGAAGTGGATACAAAAGAATTAAGGGCATGTGATTATGGAGCTCCAACAACAAGGAAGCGTTTGTTTTTAATTGCTCGATGTGATGGGAAGTTGATTGAATGGCCAGAGCCTACACATGGACCATCAGAAGAATTAAATGTTCAGATGGGACTTAAAAAGCCGTATAAAGCAGCGAGTGAAGTTATTGATTGGTCTTTACCTCCAAAGAGTATTTATGGAAGGAAAAAGCCATTAAGTAAAAATACGATGTTAAGGATTAAAAGAGGAATAAAAAAGTTTATTGTGGAAGCGGATAATCCTTATGTGGTAAATAATAAAGCGTATTTTCTTCAGCATTATTATACTCATCAAGGTAAAGAAACAAGAGGAAGTTCATTAGATGAACCTTTACCAACGATACCTACAGCAAACAGATTCGGTTTAGTTTCTGCATTTTTAACTAAATATTATGGTTCAGACATAGGGCAAAGCTTAAATGATCCATTGCATACTATAACAACAAAAGATCGTTTTGGCTTAGTTACGGTTCATGGTAAGGATTATGAAATTACTGATATAGGAATGAGGATGCTTCAACCATATGAGTTATTTAAAGCTCAGGGATTTCCTGAGAGGTATATTATAAATCGTGATTATACTGGAAAGAAATATCCGAAGAGTGAGCAAGTAGCGAGGGTAGGGAATTCTGTTCCACCTCCATTTGCTGAAGCCCTGGTTCGAGCTAATCTTCCTGAAATGTGTGTGAAGCCTTATGTTTATAAAGAAGCTATTTCTGTATGATGGAATTCCCCTAAAATGATTAGGGGAATTTTTTATTCGTAAGGAGAATTTTTTAAATTAAAAGTTCTCGAAGTGTGGACTTTTGGATAAAATCAGATTATAATTAAGTTACAAGATAAGGAAAGGGGAAATGTGAAATGACTTATAATTTTCAAGTAGATCGAGTAACTGTAGAACATATAAACCGTGTAGCTGATGTTATGGCAAGTGATATTAATTATGGAAGTAAGGAAACAAAGAAAGTCCTTGATCAGATTAAAGAGGATTTTTCGCCTGAATTTGCAATGTGGGTTATGGATAAAGCGAAGGCTTTAGTTTTTTGAAATATTAAATAAAGGGGAAATTAACATGAAGAAAAAAGATCTTGTTCAAAAATTAGTTCCTGCGGTAATCAAGAGCTGGAAAGATAATTCACCAGAATATAATCATGATGGAAAAGAAAAAATGCTTACTAAACAGTTTATGGGTTGGAATAAGAAAGACATTCAAAATTATTTAGGTCAGCTTGAAACTAAAGGGTATGTAAGTTAATAAACACATTAACATTAATGTTTATATACATAGGGAAGTTAATAGCTTCCCTTTTAATAACATTAATATTAGGGGGTATATTAGTGTTAACCATGATATTAGAAACGGCTAAATGGAAGTGGCGGCGCCTGGATCTTTTAGATAAGACATATCTTCTGTTATTTATCTGTACTTACATCATCTTATATAAATCATTCTGTGGTTAAGGAGTGAAAGTTATGAACAATAAAGACCAAATAAACATTTATAATTATTTTGGATCTGGTGATGATCCGATTTATCAGAAAGTAGCAAACCTAGAGAAAGAGGATAGCGTAAATTTAGGGAAATATAAGGTTTTTCTCAATCATTTAGGTATTTATGAAGTTTCCAATGAAGAGGAACATGTAGGTTTTGATTCTGCGGAAAGATGCTACAAATTCATTCAGAGGAAGGACAGCCAAGAGGTTTTCATAAATATTTGAAGGGAGCGGTGATGATGGATCTGAAAAAGGTTCGTTGTCCTTCTTGTAAACGTAAAGGTAAATTGATGAAAGTCGGTCCCGATTTTATCTGTGTGGCATGTTGTTATAAGCAAGATCATAAATCTACACGGCAATTAATGTTAAGTAAATAATGATATTAATATTATTGTTTTGGGGGAGAGGAAATGAAGGCTAAATGTATTAACGCATCAGGTTCTATGGTTTTAGAAGAAGGCCGGGAATATTTTGTTTTCCCGGCTGGAGCTTCTTATTATGTATCAAGATTTGATAATGAGAGCTCACATATGGGATGTTTTCAATCGAAAAGATTTCAGGTATTAGAAGAAGTTGACTCATCCCACACGGAGCAATTGAGCTTGTTTTAACATTAATATATTCATTAATATTAAGGAGGTAAATAATATGAGTGATCAAAAAAACAAGTCTTCCCGATGCCCTTATTGTAACCACGGTAAGTTTAATCTTGCTATTAAGTCCAGACGATTGCTAAGGTATTGCGGGAAATGTGAGAGGGTTAGTGATCCAGAACATCCACAAGCTAAGTACAATGAATTGTGGAAAATTTGGCAGGATAGTTGGATTTCTGAGTATTGATATTAACGAAAATATTAATGTAAATGTTAAGTTAATATTCTTGTTATGGTTAATGTACACTTAATGTGTACATTAATGTTTACAAATTGTGTACATTAATATTCATATTAGTGATAATATGGATATATACACTAATATTAAGGGGGGTTATGAGTGAAATGGAGAGGGATTTTTTTAACGGTGTTACTTGTTTTCGTTGTTGTTTTAAGTGTTAATTTTTTCGTTCAATTTATTGGGTTTGACCTTAGTTTTACTTCAGAAGAATGGTTAAGATTTGCAATATTGGTGGGGGTCTTTTGTTTAGGGTTATTTATTTTTCTTGTATTCTTAAAAATATGGATTGATTAAGGTGGTTAATAAATGGAAGGTAAAACACATATTGTTGGTGGATTAGCAGCTGGTGTAGGTTATTCTGTGCTTGTTGGAACAGGGGATACAACCCCTTTTCTGGTAGGTTGTATGGTGGGGTCGTTGATACCAGATATAGATCACCCACAAGGGAAGTTAGGAAGGGTGTTACCGTTCCTTTCAAAGCCAATATCCTCTATATTCGGTCATAGGACGGTCACACACAGTCTTTTGTTCTTGGTTATAGTAGGAGTGGCGTTTCAGTTTTTGAACCTGTCACAAGCATTAGAGATTGGTATAATGATTGGATTAGTAAGTCATATTGTTTTAGATTCAGTTACTAAAGATGGAGTTAAGTTGTTTTATCCGTTTGATTTTAATTTTAGGATCCCACCAGGAATTAGTACTGGAGGATTTATTGAAAAAGGGGTATTGATCGGGTTGTGTTTTTTGGTAGCTTATTATGGCTATGGGATGTTTTTATAGAAGGAGGATGAATGATGAAATTAAGTTATTTTGAACTAATGACAATGATTTATAATTTAGCTGAAGAGGAAGGATTACATACAGTTGATGAACTGTGTGAGCATCTTCAGGAGAATGGAGATAAATATATAGAGATAATAAAGGAATAAGAAAAAGAGCAGCTTATAAATGGCTGCTCTTTTTTTATAGAAAATGTTTAAGGTATTGAATGGGATTTACAGGTTCACCATTGATCTTTATTACGAAATGCAAATGTGGTCCTGTGGATCTTCCTGTTGTTCCTAAGTCTCCAATTCTTTGACCTGGTTCTACTTTTGTTCCTACGCTTGTTTTAATCTTGTTTAAGTGGGCGTATAGGCTAGTCATTCCATCTCCATGATCAATGATCACACAGTTCCCATAGGTTCCGTTAAACCCTGCATAGATTACAGTTCCTTCTCTGAAAGCTGCAATTGGATTTCCAAGATCAGCTGAGCCTGGAAGGTTAAAGTCTACACCATTATGAAAGGAAACAATTCCTGTTACTGGATGAGTCCTCATGCCATAATCTGAAGAAATTCCTTTGATTCCAGGAGCCGGCCATGCGATACCGTCTTTTATTTCTCCGGGAGTTTGTGTGTCTATGGCTTTATATCCTGATACATATGCATCTGCAAATCCTAAGACTTCTTCTACATACCAATCAGCGTGATTGTAAGCAAAGACGGCTTTTCTTATGTTCCCTTCATTGATGCCATTTTCATAAAGATAATGAGCGGCTGTATAAATCGCATCTTCGATATCATAGGGATCTGCTTTCCCATCTCCATTCGCATCTTGACCATATCCACCGTACTGTTCAATTTTTGCTGGGCTAGTGATGATGGATTCTGGAATGTTTGCATTGCCTAATCTATCCCCACCATATCCCCATCCAATCCATGTGAGGGGCATAAATTGCATATGTCCTATTGCTCCGACAGGGGAGGTCATATTTTCGATCGTACTAAATACTGTTTCAACTCTATGATGAGCGGCTAAGAGGTTCCAAGGTACATTGTATTTTTCTCCTGCAGCTTTATAAATGGGAATGTATTCAGCAGGTATTTCATTCTTTCCGAATTCGGTTATTCCCCCAACTTCCCATTCTCCAAATTTAGATTCTTCAGGTTGAGAGTTAAGAAAGAAAAGACCGGCGAAAAATAACGTTAGTATTAAGATTATTATTAATATTATATACCCTACAGGAAGAAGGGAGAGGAGGATCTTTTTAAATACTAGGGATGTGGCTTTCTTAATGATTATTTTTTTCTTTGATGGAAGTTCCTGTTCTTCCTCATATTGTCTTAATGGTTCACCAGCCATCGAATTTAGCTCCTTTCACCTTCCATTCTGAATCTACTTTTGTAAAGACAATCCATAAAGAGCTTTCTACTAAGGTTTCAACGCTATCGACTGAGGTAGCTTTTCCAGTTATGAGAGCATTCCAAGCAATTTCATCATTTGAGTCACGGCCTTCGACAGGGTAGATTTCAATATCCTGAGCCCGTGTAATGGTTTTGGAAAGAGTGTTGCGTCGGGGGTTTTCTTTTTCAAATTCATAAAATTCTTCTGTCATATATTTCTTTGATGCTTCTAAGTAAGAGCGGATATCATTAGCGTTATAGTTGTAAAAACTTTTGGAAAATCCTTTTGCAAGTTCTTTTGTTTGTTCTTTATCTTCTTCTGTAATGCCAATAGGCTCTCCTTCTGACTCATTAAGGGAAGCAGAGGGGGAATCATCCCCCTGAGTAGTATCTTCCTCTTGTGGAGCTTCTGTGTGAATTTCTTGTTCGTTAGTTTCAGCTTCTGTTTCTTTTGGTTCATCAGCTCTCAAATATCCAGTCAGAAAATATACACCAGTAATTAAAATCATAGTAGGGATTAAAAGAAAGAAGAAAAGTAAGATGTTCTTCTTTTTATTGTTTGTTGTCATTGGTCATTCCTCCTGTTCGATCAACTACGTTATTCTGATTTGCTTTTTCATCCTGCGATTTAACCATTCTGAAATCTCCTGCACTTTTCTTTCTGGTTGTCGAAGCTTCTTTTTGTTCAGTAGATCGATATCCCCATCCACCTTTATTCGTAGTTCTGTCTAAGCTGTTGAGATCTTCTTTTGAAATTTCAGGCGGTTGATGTTTATTGCTATAAGAAGTGTTATCAATTCTAGCTGTTTGATTATTAGTTGTTTTGTTTTGTTTTTTAGTTTTTGAAGCGGTTGATTGATCAGAAGAAGTCCGATCAGTTGTTTTATTGCTTTCAACCGGATTCGGTGCGCTTTTCACACCTTTAGAGCCTTGATATTTAGAATTGCTCATGGTGTAAGCTCTCCAATTTCTTTCGGAAGCTCCAACGCCAGGGTTATATTTGATTTTGTGTGATGCTCTTTGATGTTGTGGTGTAGCTGGCTTAGAAAGTGGTTTTGTGAATCGGTTGATATAACCTTTTCCTTTTTGGTATGTGTTCTTATAATCTGCGGTTCTTGTATAGGAGCCAGTGGAAAGTCCTGATCTTTTTGTTGGTTTAACAATCAGGGATAAGAATTGATCACGATATACCCAAAGGCCGATAGTTAAACAAAGATATACGAGCATCATTGTAAAGAAGCCATGGTCAGGATCTATGGAACTATTAATCATTGTTTGAATTGCGAAAAGAACAGATATCAGGAAGCAAAAGGCAATTTTCATTAAGAAAGGATGGAGCAGTTTTGAAAGCCAAGTGATCGCATTTCCTGAATAAGTAGGAAGCAATGAAATTAACAAAGCTATTGGTCCGAGTAAAGCAAAGATAATCGCCATGAAGGAGAAGAAGATAATGGATCCACTTATGAGTATGAGGATTAAAGCCATCATCAAAATTCCTATTGATGTAAAGCCCAAAAGAACGAATCGATCGGTGAGCGCTTGTGGTTCCATGTTTGAATTTCCTTGCTCTTCTACTTCATAATCGATTTGTTTTAATCGTTCTTTGGAGTAATCTTCTGTTTTTAATAAGTCATTGATTCGAGATCCAGATCGTTTATATTCGCTTTCAATTTTATCTTCATCTGTTGTACCGAATTCAGCAATAAGCCAAGGTTGATAAATCATGGTGTTAAAGATTGAATTTCTCATATTTGCATAGCCTTCTTCTTTTGAATAAGTTCCGTCAGAATCAGTGATTGAAGAAGTCCATGCAAGCATGCTTTGAGAAACATCAGTTGTAGAATCGTTAATGTATTTTAAGAAAGGCCCTGCATTTATGACATAAGCAAAGCAGAGAGTGAGTAATACGATGGTTTGAATCATTACACCGATAGCTTGAGAATGGGCTTTCTTTATAAGACCGATCCATACCATATACACTCCTAAAATAACGAAGAAGGTGAGGGCAAACATCGGGAATAATCCATCTGAAGTGAAACCCCCGGCTCCAACCCCGGCAATGTTTGAAATGGCTCTGTCGATCTCATTTATCATGCTATCTATAAAATCTAATGTGAAGGCATATTCAACAAGTTTTCCGGTCCATGATCCAATTAGCGTTATGAATTGCCAAATGATTGAGTTTACTGTGGCCATCATTTGCCATAGAGATTTAGAAGCTGCATTATCCCATCCAGTGGGGAGGATATCTCCCCATTCGTTTTCTGGAATCTTCGTATCCATGGAGTAGTGGCTAACAGGGTATTTTGCGTATTGAAGCTCTACGGATCCTATTTTTTTATCATCTTCTTCTGGAACCAAGCTATCTCTAATTTCAGCAGCTTGAACAGGAGAAGAAAGGAAAGTAAATGAAAGAAGTAATATTAGCAGGATCATTATTTTTTTCATCTTTCCATCTCCTTAATAGTAGTAGGTTTAATATTTTTAATGAGCGGTTTGGCTTCATAGTAGTAATAAGCTATATCTGAAACCCTCCAACCTTCATCGGTTTTCAGGATTTTTGTCCAAGTTGTATCAATCTCTTTTTGATCAGGATAGCGGATTTTGTAAATATAGGTGGAGTCATTGATTTTCCATTCAGTCATTTCATAATTCTCAATAGTGAGATCAGGGTTTAATGCTTCCCCTTTTACATGTGTGGAATCTCGATATTTTTCTTTTGCTTCACTGGTTAAAAGTTTCATTCGTTGTTCTCCGTCCCATTGCAATTCGGCTTCTGCCCACTCCAAAGCGATATGTCTTGAATCTAAAGGAGAAGCTTTCCCACCATTACAAGCAGCAATGGTGAGGGAGAAGCTAAGGATTATAAAGGCTTTTAATAAGTTTTTCATACATGTACCAACTCCTGTTTTTCTTCATCTTGTGTTTCTTCGGTTAAGTCTTGAGAAGGGGGTCTAGTGTCGAAAGCTTTCTCTAAGTCTTTGAAAAGATGCTGGATTTGAATTTGGGCGGTTCGTCCTCGGATATCTTGGAATAAACATTGCCCTAAATCTAAGTCTTGAATGGTTTTAATATTGTGTTCATCAGATTGATCTAATCCTAAAAACTTGAGAGCATTTTGGCATTCTTCAACGTTGTTATTTTGAAAGACGAATTTCATTCCAATCATGGCTTTTCGTTCATCATCAACATCTTTAACAGCTTGAGTAGCGCGATAAACACCTGCGTTATGGTAACGTCCTTCTCGGTGCAAGCGGTCAATGATATCTGTTCCAATGTCTGTTTTCTCCATGAACCAAGATTCATCAAAGAATACAATTTTGAAAATCTTATTGGATATTTTCATAAAGTTATAAGCGAATTCACCGATAGGAAACATCATGGCCATGGAGAGTCTTTCTTGAAAGTCATAGTTTTTGATGCTCTTTGATTTTGGTGGCATTTTCATGTTCTGGATCTGCAAGATGTTGATGGCGTATTTAGTGTTAATGGATTGGTGTGTTTTTCCGTTACCGAAAAGCAATTTAGCAAAGGATAGTTTTGTGAAGGCTTTGAGTTGCTTTCCTACTTTTTGTCCTTCTTCTTCTTCATGATTTAAAAGCTCTTCTACAACGTTCATCATGCAAGGAGTTGAGGACTTTGCCACACGTTCTACACCTTCATTAATGATCGTGAATTCGTAATCTTCAAATGATCTTTGTGTAAGGAAGGATAGGATGCCAACAGCCAATGCTTGAGCTTCATCGATATCTTCACAGATTTCAAAAGGATCCAATCTTCCTCGATTCTCTTCATTAGCAGTTAAGGTTAAAACGTTAACGTGGTCTTTCATGTAAACTAAGTCTTCAGGCCAATTGGAGCGTTCACCTTTTGGATCAATGATTAATGCTTTCCCACCAGATAAAACAGCTAGATAGATCATTAAGTTAGCAGCGAATGATTTTCCTCCTCCTGGAGGTCCTATGAAGGAAGCGTTGAGAGTTCTTGTTTTAGATCCGGACACTACGTTTTTGGCTGCTAATGATGGGTCAATGAAGACTGGATTTTTTTGAGTGAGCTCCATTCCATAATAGAATCCTTCTCCATCTCCAATGTTTTTTGTAGCTCCGAACATTCCTGCAGCTAATTGTGCAGGTTCAACGATTTGCAAGTAATCATCGATATATTGATCTGAGCCAGGAAGAAATTCATTGAATAAGATCCATTGATCTGAGCCTGGTTGTTCAACCTCAAAGTTAAGGTCGGCATATTCATCTTTGATAGATTTTACTCGGTTTTGTAATTCTTCAGGTGATTCAGCAGATACACATAATACAACGGTCATTTCAAGGGTAGGCATTCTGGTTGTTTTTGTTCTTTGTTCAAGATCTCTTACTAATTCATCGTTTTCTTGGATATCAACTGGAGCTTCACTTCCTGCACCTTCAGCATGTTCTCTTTCTGAATCGAGAGCTTTCTTTTTATTTAAGATTTTCCCTTTCATACTTTCATGGTTAATGGTGCGAGTACGTATGGAAGTTTCTACTGGGAAATCAAATATTTGATTGATATAAATCCATTCATCACCGATCACTCCTATTTCTTCAGGTATATAAGAAACAGTAAGGAAGGTGGTGTATCCTGTTTTCGGTTCACCATCAACCATTTGAGTAATGCCTAAGTGACCAATTTGTTGATTATCAATGGTTCCTTCTGAGAGTCTCAATAGTTCAGGAGCAAATACACGTTTTCCTTTTTCAGTTGTTTGAGAAGTTGGTCTAAAATCGTCAATGATAGGGGTTTTTGCAATGGATCTGAAGAAGTTTCTTTTAATTAGCCATTGGCAATCCCTTTCATTGATGGGGCGGATACCTGAATATGATTTCAAGTTTTGTCTAAGGGAAGATTCAACAGAGCGTGATTTTCGATAAGCTCTTTCGTATTCTTCTTTTGTGATATCAGGATTTTCTAAATTCATGAGGGTAAAAAGCTTATTTTTCATTTCTTTAAATTGTTCAATTAATCCTTTGATATCGGACCCATCGTAATCTGAAGCAGGTAATTTCACACCAACATAATAATGGTCATCGGTGGCTTCAGCGCCGATATTACTTTCTATAACGGGTACGGCTTCATCTAGATGATTGTAGGCAGCTTCTTTTAAGTCGCCTGAGATTTTCTTTTTATATTGATCATGAGTTTCTTGGATTGAATGATATTGAGGGACTATAAGAAGATGAGTATCGTATCCAGTAGCAGCAAAGAAAGCTTCAAAATCTCTTGAAAGTCGAAGCTTATCTTCTATGGATAAATAATCGTATTCATAGCCATCAATTTCAAAATAAGCCCATGATGATCCATCATGGGCAAAGATTTTATTTTCTTCATAATATTTAATTGGGAATTCCATTTTAGAGATTGATTTAAAAAATGATTGAGTTTTTTTGAAATCTAACATTTAATGATCGACTCCTTTTTTTCTATAGGATACAGTGCTTGAGTAGTTATATTTTGTTCTCTTTTCAATTGGCTGGAAGCGGTTATATTGACCTCTTGCAAATACAAATAGCATATATCTAATTAGGAATCTATGCAGTGTTTTCCCTTCAGGATTTGGTTTTTGGAGAGCCCAACTCATCAAGACCGGTAAAGCACCGTATGAAAAAAGCGAATAGGTATTCAATACTGAGAACCAATTCGCTAAAATCCATACTGATATAATTGTGCTTAAAAAAATGATTAAGGTTTTAATGGAAACGGGGACAATTAATTTAATGTCCCCGATGGAGTAAAGCATCCTGTCATATTTCCATAGTTTTGTGTAGCATTTTGCTCTTTTAATTTCCATAAGATCTTACCCGAACAATCTTTGGAAGATATTTTGACCTAAATCGCTGATTGTTTCAGGGTTGAAGACCGCGACACTAGCAAGCATGAACATTACTGTAACACTAATCCAACCGAACAGAGAGCGTTTAGCAATGCAAGAAATGGTTAATACTATATAAATAAGCAAGAAGATAGGAATCGCCTGACTTTGAGCCCACTCGAATAAATTTGATCCAAATTCCATAATTGATCATTCTCCTTTTAGTTTAATTTTTGGATAATCCAACGGCCATCTTTTTCAAGAATGTTCATGTTATATTTTTGAAGGATAGTGCCTTCAGTTTTCTTATCTGTGAAAATCACATTTACTTTAATGTCTAGGGAATCGCCTTTCCCATCATAAACATTGAAATTCTCAACCTCTTTAAAAACCAGGTCACCACCGAGAGGGTTCAAGGTTAAATCATCAGTGTAAAATTCAAGTTCTTCAGTGGTGCCAGTTGAATAGACTTTGAAGAAGGTTGGCAAATACTTTTCGATAGAAGATCGGTCTGCTTTTTTATAAGTGGTTCGATCTTCTTCTTTTTCTTCTTTAATTTCTGGCTTTTTCGGTTTGCTGGTGAAGGTAGGGATATCATTAACTAAATATCCTTTACCATCAGTGATGATCGGAACTTTTAGGTACTTGCTATAAGGTCCTTTCTTTTCCGTTTTCTTCTTATCATCATCTTTTTTAGTTATAAGATAATGAGTAGCGTGAATCGTGATAATTGAAGTGTTATCTCCTGTTTCTTCAACGTTAATCACTTCAGTTTTATGTGGAGTAGAGTGTGATTTCAAACCGGAATATCTTAGGCCGGCATCTTCAGCAACTCCTGACCTTAAATATTGTTCTAAATCCTCATTTCTTTTCTGGAGTGCTTCTGTATTCCATTCGAGATATTCTTCTACAAAGTTTTGAGCGAATGTTTGAGCTCCAATACTAATAGCAGCATTTTCATCTTCTTTATTTTTCATTTCCTGCTTAGGTTCTGTTTCTGGGATGGATGAACCGGAAGCGGTAAATGACCGAACCGATCCAATAAGGCAAAAGATAATGATCATATAGACGATAATTTTTGCAATCAAATTCCCGCGTGACTTTTTAGGAAGAGTTGCTTTTTTCTTTTTCCCCATGTTTTCCTCCTTCTTTCATTTGGATATTCTTCACTCTTTTACAATAGGGTCAGCTATTCCATATTGTTTCATTGGGTCTTTCGAGTCTTTAGCAAAGAATATTTCCCCGTATGGATCGTTGGTTATTTGATCGTAAGTGGTATATAAGATTCCTGAAGTGTAGTCGGTTTTTACATCTTTGGTATGTTCGATCAGTTTCAACATTTCATTCTGTCGGTTAGATACCCATATTATCCGGGGAGGATCAACTAAATTGACTCCGAAAACATGTTGCTTCTTCCAAGCCTGTTCTTTGCAGTAGCGATTATATCTTTGCAATTTCTTGATAGAAACTTCAGGTCTTTGTCGGCTCCTTTCCAGTTCAAACATGAAGTAACCATAACCATCTTCATGTTCTTTGTGTTGTAGGATCATACTACCATCGGGTCTAACGACATCCTTTTTGTTGTCCGAGAATTCCCAATAACTCCTGCGCTCATTCAGCCATTTTTTAAAACGGAAATATGTTCCTTCTTTAGCTTGATAAGCTGCTTTCACCATAGAAAGCATTGTTTGGTGATGGACGTAGGATGGAGCTTTCACCTTAGTCCACCTGGAATCCCATTCACATTCACCGATGATTTCTTGAACCTCATACCATCCTTTTGTATCAAGTGTGTAAATGTTTTTACTTCTTCCAGATGGATTATCGTCCATTAAAGGTAGTCGAGTAGATACGATATAACCTTCTTCTTCCATCTTTTTTAATCGTCTGTAGATAGCTGGTCTGGAAGTGGTGTGATAGATCACCGTTTGAATGTAATCAACATCCAGAAAAGTCATATCGTATAAATCCTCTAGAAAGTTTTGATCCCTTTTTGTTAGATATAATTCTTTAGCCAATTATAGCCCTCCTATTAAGAGAAGAAGGAAAAAGGCTTGTTGTTTTCCTCCTTCTCTGTTTTTTCGTTGGTTTCTTCGCCAGTTGCTACATTTTCAACTTCATCTAGTATATCGGATTTGTAGCCAGGAGGGCTATAAAGTTCACTATCTGATTCATTTTCTTTGCTGTTCTTTTCTTTTCTTGAAGCATCACCTCCTTTAAAAAAGCTATCCGTGGCAGGGGCCGAAGTAATCGTTTGTAATCCTAAATAATTTAGGTAATAGTCTTTTATTTTTTCTTTATCCTCACCATCCCTTTCCTGGAGTTCCTGAGCTTTTTCATCAGCCCATTCCATAGCAAGTTTTTGTTCTTCTTCATCTGGATATTTAGCAACTTCTCCATCTGGTTTATATAGAAAAGGAGGGTCACTATTAATCAAGCATGATGTGAGCTTGGTTTGTTTTCCGGTTTTGTTCTTAGTGAGAACGGCTGCGTGATTGTTTGGCAGATATTGAAGGAGATCAGATTCAAAAGAATTTTTAGTTAATTTAGACGCTATATGAGATTCTGATTCACCTTGAGATCCTGAGATAATGTTCTGAACGTTTCCGTCTATGGCTTTTTGTAACCATGGTTCAAATTGTCCGATGTATTGAGTGGCAAGCCCTAGACATAGACCGAACTTCCGGTCAAAGGCTATGATTTCATCCATGATCGGAATTTGTGCCATATGGGATTCGTCTTGGATTAAGAAATGTTCTTTTGTATTTTGTGGTCTTTGTTGGCAAACCTGATGATACTGAGTGATGATGTGACCCACGATTAGTTTGGTATTAATTCTTCCTAATCCCTGTGTATCAACAAAAACTAGATGGCCTTCGTCCATGAATTTTCGAATTGGAAGACTCCATTTAGGTTGACCGAATATTAAGCGCATGAATTCTGATTGTTCAAATGCATTGACTCGGCTATATATATCTTCTTTAACCGCATCAATATCCTTTTGGTTCTGGCTTTGCCAGAAAGCTTTAAGGATCTCATCAGTCATGCGTTCAATGATTGGCTCTCTCCAGTCTTCATCAGATAAAAACTTGTTAATTCCGAATAAGGTATGATTTTTTGAATCGTCAATTAGCGCGGTGAGTGTATTCTTCAAGTATTTATCGATTCTTGTTTTTTCACCTGGATAGATTGTTTTGAAGAGATCCATGATGTTGTTAACTACAGTATCAGTATCTTCCCATTCGTTTTTATGGAGAAGGTTCATAGCAATAGGATTATCGCCATCTTTCAAGCGGATGTAGTGAACCTTATTCCATGGAACTGCGTGGCCATCATGTTCAGCTTTTCTTAATCGGTTCATTACGGTTTTAGCTGAAACGGAAGCTGGATCTATAAAAGTAAATCCTGGTGTTTTATCGGGTTTTTGTATCCATTCATCTATAATCGATTGAAGCATCATCATCAGAATGGATGATTTACCGGCTCCTGTTTGACCTGAAAGGAAGAAATGCTCCGTTAATTGCTTCCATGCGATCTTAATTTTTCGATCGATATTAAGCGGGTGGAGCATATATCCAATGGTTACGCCGTTATTTAGTTCATTGGATTTAAGATAACGTTGGCCTTTTCGTAAGTGTTTAATATGTTCTTGGAATACTTCACTTTCGGTATCAGGTAATTGAATAAGGTTTGCAAGTTCCTGTCCCGTCCATTCCATTGTTTTTGAAATAGGAGAAGGGCAAAAGCTGATAGCGTTAGGAATTTTAGTGAAATCCAGACCGTTTTTGTCGTTGACTACGGTTCCAATGTTGGTTGCTATCGATGAAACAATTGCTTTGTTTCTATTGTGTGAGCTTGCTATTGATACCGCGATTTTGAAAACTTTATCCCTTCCTGATAACCGTGAAGAGTAATCTTTCAATTCTTCTTTTTGGAAAGAATCTCGTTCACTTGCTTTAGGCATCCTTTTCTTCAGTTTCTTTTGAGCTTTCTTCAGTGTTTTTCTCATGGTGGAGCGGGTGGAAGGTGAAAATGAAACATCCACCCATGTTCCTGGTTCCATGTAAGAAATGAGATTAGATATACCATCATCACCGGAATAAGTTTTGAATGGCAGCGCTCTTTCTATTCCTGAAGAATCAAAATACATTCTTCCTGACCAATCTTTTGATTTAGGGAATGGTAGGATGTTTGTTATTTTGCTTTCATCTTTTCCGTTCCTTCTAGCCTGTTCTTGGAGTTTTTCATATTGTGATTGAGTAGCAGGAACGAAATGAAATTCTGCATCTTTGTAAGCATTTTGCAAGGTTCTGAGAACTCCAGATTTACGATCAGCAGGAAATCCGATATAAAAACTTATTTCATCTTCATCACCACAATAAATTAACCACTGAAACCATTCTCTTCCCTTTAACCATCGTTTGTGTTTTCCTCGTCTATATCCTGCAAATTGTTCAAGCATTTCTAAGATATTTTTGTATTCGATTTCCTGTTTTATATGAGGAAGAATTCGATAGTACAGATATCTTTTCTTTTCATTTTTCCGAACAATAATCCATCTTATAGTGAGTAACGTTAGGGTTAAGATTAATGCGATTATTAATGTTAATGTTCCTGTTTTTATATATGGAAGAGCAATTTTCAGTACCGCATTTACTTTATCAGGGTAGAAAATCCAATACAGTATCAGCAGTATAGGGAAATAAATTGGGAATCCAAATATGATGATTTTACCTATTAATTCATTCTGGATATCTTTAGAATCTTTCTCGAACATTTGGATGGTTCCTCCTTCTATATGGTTCCATGTATTAGGGTTGCCATAGCATTTGTTTAGATGCTGGATAGCAGGTTTACGCATGGATATATAGAGCGGAAGAATAACCAATGAGCGAACGAGTTCGACTATGGGGCGTGATGATTATAAAACTTTCCATAAGAAGATGGATATTATGGAAAGAGTCACGGAAAATAAATGTATTTCCGTATTTGCTCCTAACTATTGAGTTGTCAAGGTTCAGGGTGAAACTAAGGTGTTATTTAAAGGGTTAGTTGTATTATATGCTTTAACTAACTGTTTATGTTTAGCTTTGACTAACCCTTTGTTATCACCTAGTATATATCATCATTGTTCACGTTGCAAGAACTATTTTCAACTTTTTGATATTTTTTCCTGTGACGGTTTATTATCATCTTCTGACAATTCTAATTTATGTAGATCAGGCTTTGGAGCATAGCCATTTTTATTTGAATTTGATGGGTGCATTTTAGCTGCTTTGAAGTGAATCGATGATGGAGTGTAATGAAAAGTTGGTTAGAATTCCAGGTCAGTGAAGTTTGTTTTGATTATAGAGAATTGTCCAGATTATTCCAATGACTAATGGATGTTATTTTTAAAATGAGAAATCTGTAACATGCAGGAATGGCTGTTGTATTGTTCGGCTTCCGTTTGTTTGTGGAATTTCATGTGTATTTATTTTCAATCGTGGAATTGTTCTATAAAGGAGGGGATATCATGGCACGTGGAGTTCATAATTCTGGACCGGTATCCGCGAAAAATAGTCAGACGAATAGCAAGAAAGATTCTCGTTTGAAAGGTAGATCTGGACCTCGTAAAAGAAAGAAAAAATAGGACATGAAAAAAACCGCCTGATAAAATGGGCGGTTTTTTCTTTGTTCAGTATGGTATGTTGAGGGATGGGATTGTTAATGCATGAAAGGAGTTGGATCTTCATCCAATTTCTCCAATATGTATTTTACATTTCGTTGGCTGCTAAGGTCTTCAATGTTTTGTTTATTGGAAATGTTCTTTAGCAGTGCAAGGATTTGAACTTGTTTTGCTATGCTAGGGTCAATCGGACGAGCTTGATCATGCAAGTTTAATAGAAAAAAGGCCAATGAGTTCTTTTGAGCTGTCATTATGATCCCTCCCTGTTGTTTTCCCAATATTGTTACATATTGTATTAAAAACTCGAAATAACCGCAAAGGATATGTAATGTTGTAACGGTAATGGAATATTGTAGTGGAGTGGTTTGAGGTGTTTGGTTGAATTAACGCTATTATAGTGGGAATAGCGGGGAAAATAAAGGAAGCGTATAAAATTTTTAGTTGATTCATAAGTTCGCGCATTGTATAATCTTAAACAACGACAAAGAAAAAGCTGCTCCACATACTCGCCAAAGTATCTTAGTGGAACAGCGCGGCAATTCGCAATCTTTGCGTTTATTCATATTTAACCCTATTATACACGAAATTCAACAAGTTTACAATACGTTGGATGCATTTTTAGGGGAAGAATAAACGTCTTAATTGATTGGTATTATTATTGCCTTTTCTTTGTTGAACCAAACATAGAGAGGGTTTTTTTAATGAACAGAAATGACGATATGAATGTTTATGATGAAAGGGAAATACCTTTTACTCAGATTGAAAACGATATTATTGATTCTATGAGCTTTGAAAAACCGGGAGATAAATTATTATATATGTGCTTATGCCGTATGGCGCATTTTCAAAAAGGTATTTTCCCAAGTATCAGTAAGCTGATGTTAATGGTTGGAGTTTCTTCTCCTAATACATTAAAAGGTCAGTTGGATCGTCTGGAAGAAATGGGCCTGATCAAGGTGATAGATCGAGGTAAAAAAGAGAATGGTGAACATCATACTCATTTGTATAAATTACTGAAGGTTCCAGCTCGTATTCGTGTGAATAGCGTTTGGGATGATGAGATGGTTGAACAAAAGAAAGCATCGATTAGGGAAAGACAAAAGGAAAAAGCTGCTAAAAAGAAAGCGAAAAACGGCACTAAAACACCCCCATCAAAAAATGATGTACCCCCGTCAAAATTTGATGTACCCCCGTCAAAAAATGATGGGCCCCCGTCAAAATTTGATGGTAATCAATCAAGAACTTACGAACCAAGAATTTATAAACAAGATTCTATAAAAGAATCAATCATAGAGTCCGACCTTCCAGATGATATGAAAGAGTATCTTGGAGGAAAGATTAAGAGATTGATTGATTTGGATATTTCATTGGAACAAATCGAAGGGAATTATTTAAAACATAAAACCGAGGTCAAATATATTGGTGATTACTTAGATGCTTTAGACTTTGCTTTGAAACAGAAGTCTATTAACGATATTGATAATTTTATGGCTGATCGTGTCCCTGCTAGTATTGAGTACAATAACAAGAAGAGGGCTAAAGCTTCGAATAGTGGTAGCAATGAAGTGATTCCTGTCTGGTTGAATGATCGTAAAGATGAGTCAAATCAAAAGGCTGCTAATGAGAATCAAGAAGTAGATACAAGTGATATTGCTCAACGAATTGCAAAACTTAAATCAAAAGAGAATGTAACCGTTTAAAGTAAGGGAGTTTGAGCCGTAGGTGGCTCAATTTCCTTCTTAAACAGTTTTACTGGTGTGTTAGGACTCTTAGTGTCGAAAAAGGCTGAGAAGGCTTTTAAATGCTTTTAATCTATCGTGGGGGTCAGAATAAATGAATTTATTAACAGAAAAGCAGATTGCAAGAAAAAGTGTACCGTTCCGAGAAGGTAGGCATTTATATTTCCTTTTAGATAATGATCAGGTTGTTTATATTGGCCAATGCTCGAAAACTACTCCGAATCTGTTTGCTCATAAGGAGAAAGATTTCACGGATTATTACATGTTGCCGGTTGCTGATGATGAAGATATAAACCTTTTGCATGCTGAATATATTGTGCAGTTTATGCCTGTTTATAATAGCGGAAGTTTACCACCGAATTCTGTTTACATGAATAAATATCGGATGAAGAAAGCTTTTGATGTGACTGGCCATGAACTGAATCGTTATATCAGAAAAAATAAAGCTAAAACGGTTTATCAAGACTTTTTTATAGTGAAAGAAGTATTTGGATTACATGATTAAATGAATTAGGATAAATCTATGCATCAAGGGGTGATCATACAAAAGAATAGGAGTGAGTGAAATGGATGTGGAGAAGGTGAAGCGCTGGAGTAAATATACAGACCGTGTAGAAGGATATAAGGATTTGAAATATGTATTGGAATATTGCTTAGACCGTCATTTAACTGATGAAGAAAGATCTCGAATTAATTGGCTTGCTGAATCTGGTTGGGATAATGTGGGCTGTTTAGTCGATATGTTCCGAGAAATAGCAAAGAAAAAACAGTGATCTTTCCTTTATTCAATTGAACAACAGATAGTGAACTGGTATCATTAGAGTAATGAATGTTAATATTAATGTTTTCAGGGAGGTTTATGATGGCTAAAGTAATTACTTTCGGTATTCAAAAGGGGGGAGTTGGGAAAACTACCACCACAGGCATTATTGGATATTTGATGGCTCAAGAAGGGTATAGGGTTTTAGTGGTTGATATGGATTCGCAAGGGAATGTAACGGATCTGCTTACCCAGGTTGACCCTGTAGAAATTGAAGGCGAGACGGTATTGGAAGCGATTAAAGCAGGGGATGCTTTCCCTTATATTTTAAGTACTGAAATGGATAATTTGCATGTGATTCCTGCTGATGATTATCTTGCGACTTTGGCTGGATTTCTTTATCGGGGTTACAGTGGAAGGCCCACAGATGCTTTGAATAATATTCTTGAACCATTGAAAAGTCATTATGATTTCATCCTGTTGGATACTCCACCTTCATTAGGAGAACAAATGACCAACTCTATTTGTGCATCAGATTGGGTAGTAGTGTTAGCTGAATCATCAAAGTGGGCTTATACCGCAATTCCGAGATTTATTGATGTAGTGGATTATGCACAGGAAAAAGTTAATCCTAAAGTGAAAACTGCAGGAATACTTAGGACTATGACAGATGGCAGACGTATAGATAGTAAAGAATTTGTTAAGTTGATCAGTGATGAATATTCTGATTTAATTTTCGATACGATAATCAAGAGAAAAGCTACAACCGGGAGATTAGCGGTTGGTGGGCTTTTCAATAATAAAGAGTTATCGTCAGCTATAAAAGAATATAAAGAGTTTTATGAAGAATTGAAGAAAAGGATGGGGGTCTGATCTATGACGGAACAAGATGATTTTAAAGATAAAGTAAAGACAACTAAAAACCCTCGGAAAGCGCATGGTGAATTAATGCCTGGTGAAGAGGATAATGTTAATGCTAACGTTAGTGAAAAAGAGGAAGATGAAATGGATCCAATAGATCGAGTAGTGGCTAGAACTAAGAAGAAGCAGGAAAAAGGAAAAACAGCCAAAGAGTTAGTGGGAGTTTACTTTCGTCCAGAAGTGAAAGATCAATTAAACGATTATGTACAAAATTTAGAAAAGGGCGCAAAATCTGAGTTTGTGAGTGCAGCTGTTGAGTCAGCTCTAAAAAGAAAGGGAATTTGGAGAGAGAAGTAAATTCACGATATGTGTTTATTTTTAAAAAATTCAACATTTTTGTTTTCAAAAGGAGAACATATTGTTATTATAGAAGCAACCTCTTTATGAGGTTGCTTCATTTTATTTGGGATCAATCATTTTAAGGGAAAGGAGGATAGAGTGGATTTATAGTGTCAAGGAGAGGGGCTGCTCCTAAACCTACCTATGTGCATGTTAGTCATTCTTTATCTTCCAAAACAACAGTGATCCTCAAATGATGATTGAAAGCTAAATACCTGATGGTTCATTCGGCATGAAAATGATTTTTGAAAACTGAATATGGAATAACGGCTTTAGAGCAGTCCTACAGGGGGGCTGCTCTTTATTTATATATTTTTTAGAAAATAATGGTTGTAAAATTCTCTTTTTGTGATATATTATGATTAAGAAGTTCCCGATAAGAGAACCGAAAGGGAGGAAGGAGGAATGAGGATGGAAGAGATTGTTGAAGAAATAAATTCGTTGAGATATCAAATGTATGAAGCAGGTAAACAGTATGGATATACATCAGTGATTACAGTTGAGATATCACAAACCATCGATGAAAAATTAAATGAATATAGAAAATTAAAGGAGGAATAAATATGTGTGTAAATTTAGCTGTTGAGGTTGTTAATGTCCCTTATGAAGGTGAGCTTTTGGATCGTGGCTTTGATTTAATTGTTTGTGTGGATCAAGATAATCATGCTTGCTATTATGAAGCGGCTAATGATGGGGAAGCTTGTGAGTTGAAGATAGTCCTGGATGAAGATGAAGAAAGTATTTATCAAAGAGTAGAGGGCTTTGAAGATTGGAATTTAGTTGATTACATTCACTAATTAACATTAACATTAATATTAAAACGGGGGTCTTTAAATGAGGAAAGATGTGGAGAATCGATTGGAACGATTAGAAGCTAGTATACTTAATGAAATTCATATCTTAGGATCGGATAATAATCTAGAGAACAATGATTTGTTAGATGAAATAGAAGTTCTTGAAGAAACATTAGATAAAGTGGTAATGCTTAGAAGTATGTTGAATAATTTTATGGTTCCAGATGTTAATGGAGATTATGAGGGGTTTGAAAATGTTATTATGGATTTAGAAAAGGCATTAGATAAACCTGGGGTTAATGAATCAATGAAAGGCCCTGCTCTAGAAGATTGTGAGCATGTAGATCCATTTCAAGTGTTGATGTAGAAGGAAGGATTGGTTAAGTAATGATGGAAAATCGAACAGAGATAATTAACTATATCAAAAGAGCAAATCAGAATTTAGAGAATCAATTCATTAAATTTGAAGAGTTAGGGATTGAACTAAATATTTTTGATGAAACGTATAGAGAATTAGAAAATGCAATGTCTTTACTTATTCCTGGAGCTTGGTCATTTGTAGAAAATGATTATATTGATTTTGATACAGAGGATTTGATTGAAATTGATGGAATGGCTGAGGATATAGAAAGTATTTCATATTCCGGGGGAGATAAGGCAACTGTGGAGCTTAAAGATGGAAGTGAAAGGATTTATCAGAGATTTTAAAGGGGAGAAATTTCTCTCCTTATTTTTTTATTCTAGGAGGGTTGGGATGGTTGTAAAAATGCCTGAGAATCCCTGTGCTATATGCAGGGTTGAGGAAGCTACTCAGTTGTGCGATTTTGTAGTGAGTTATATGTGGATGTCTAATTATGGAGCAACTACAGGTTCTTGCGATTTACCTTTGTGTAAAGAGTGTTCTAAAGGATCGGAAGCTCATGATTTTTGTCCTGAACATTTTAAAATGTTAGATCATTTAGAGTTAAAGGATAAAAAGATGAAAAGAAGAATCAGCCATAATCGAGCTAAATTATTGAATGAATGGGAAAATAAAAGGTAAATTTAGGGTATAATGAGAATAGATAATTAAGGAGGGGATATCATGGAAAATTTGATTGAAGGTGTAAGATTTTCAGATCGTTGTTTAGTGAAGTATGGAGAGGAATTTCCCGAAGCTGGGCAGTCATTGCAAGCAGATTTACCGAACTATGGAATTTGTGAGCTCTATGTTGAAAAAGTCGGGAGTCCAAAGTGGATAGATAGAAATACAGTGGCTGTGGTTACTGAGTATTACATCAAAGAAGTAATTGATCCTAATGATAAATATAAGCGGAGGAAGATAGAGAAATCAGGTTTAACTTTAATCAAATAAAAAAGACCCTAACTCATATGTAAGGGTCTTTTTTTATGTTCTATTTTTGTTTATTGATATCTAATTTCTGATTTTCTTTCTTGGATATTCTTTCTAATATGTTCATTAACAAATCAAGATCTTCTTCATCTAACTCTCGACCATTAAAGTGAAATTTGTTTGATTCTAAAATCTGAGCTAAATTATTTAAGTCATCGTTTGGAGGGTGGGGGTTATCTGTTATTCCTAATAAGTAATCGGTTGATGTATTAAAGATGATCGCTATTTCCTTTAGTTTTTCTTGGGAAGGATGCCTTGATCCATTCTCGTATCCAGCTATTGTAGATTTTCCTCTTAAGCCTAATTTTTCAGCTAAACTATCCATAGTTAGACCACATTTTTTCCGCATTTCCTTCATGCGTTTGCTAAATATCATTATAAATTCCCCCAGTTAGTCTATTAGCGAAACAAATACCCCTATTGTTTATAAAAAGTTCTCGATAAGTATCTATATTCATATTAAAAACTAATTTTGTGAAAAAATCAATAAAAGAGAGTACTTTGTATTATATTGGATGGAAAATTTAATGAAGGTTTCATAATTTGTGAATTTGTGGTTTCTAAAGTTTGCAAATGGCGTTATAATCATTCTGTGAAGTTCTCGTTAAGATAACGTGAAGGGTGAGTTCGATTGTATTAAGTGATACGGGTCTTTAGCATTAATTGTTCTCGTATTGCGGACAAACGGAAAAACGCACGTTATGATTAATTTAGAAAGTTCACATTACGAATATAAAGGAGAGTTATTATGAGCAAGAAAAGAGATTGGTTGATTCAGATTAGAAAGGAAGCTGGATTCAAACAAAATGAGTTAGCGGAAAAGATCGGGATTGGAAAATCTTATCTTTCTGAAATTGAAAAAGGTAATCGAACACCTTCAGGTAAGTTAGGTTTGAAGATTGCTAGAGCATTAGAATTTAATATGGAGAGATTTTATGAAGATGATAAAGAACTTATTAGTTAATTGTTCTTTACCTCGTGAAAAAGGGGGTGAAGAAATGAGTGTAAATCTTGATAGGTTTTCGGTTCCAATGCCTTCAGAACTTTCTTGTTATCAAGTTGATATGAGTAATGTTCATGAAGTTGAAGAATCTGTTTGTTGTGAAAGTTGTAATGAAGAGATCTTGATGGAAGAAGGAGAATTTGTAGAATCTGAGATTTGGGAAGATGAATATATTCATAATTCATTTGAATGTATTAGTCGCTATTATAAAAAAGAAAGTGACTCGAACGGGCAGAACGAGTCACACATTGCGTAACACAGACCTTGTGAAACGACTTCTAAACTGGTTAAGTTCACGGATAGTATAACACGAAGTCGTTTCACCTTGCAATATAAAAATCATTGAAAGGTGGAAGTAAATTGAAAACACATGCAAAGAAACTTGTTCATACAAAAGATTTAAGTCGTCAGGATTGGTTGGAATGGAGACAGAAAGGGATTGGAGGATCTGATGCGGCTAGTATTTCTCAGCTAAATAAGTATTCAAGTCCTTGGCAAGTGTATTTAGATAAAGTAGAGGAAGTTATTGATGAAGGCGGCTTTATAAGTGAAGCGGCTGAATGGGGAACTAGATTAGAAGATTTGATAAGAAATAAATTCAAAGAGAATCATCCGGAATTGAAGGTTAGAAGAGATTTCATCATGTGGCAGCATCCAGAGCATCCTTTTATGTTAGCGAATGTAGATGGGGTTCTATATGATCCTGAAAAGGGTTGGGGAGTCCTTGAAGTTAAATCAGCAAATGAATTCAAGAAAGATGATTGGAATGATGAGGTTGTTCCTGAAGAATATTTAATACAGATGCAACATTATTTAGCGGTTAAGGGATGGAATTGGGGATGGTTTGCGGTATTGATCGGTGGTAATAAATACCGAGAATTCTATATTGAACGTGATGAAGAGTTAATTGAATCATTAGTACTTATTGAAGAGGATTTCTGGATGAATAATGTGGTGGCCAGGGTAGCTCCAGAGCCTGATGGTTCAAGTTCTTCTAAAGAGATTTTAGAACGCTTATATCCTGGTGAGGATGTTTATGAGAAAGAGATTGTGAAAGATTTACCGGCTGAAGCGGAAGAATTAATTGAGAAATTTGATGAATATAAACAGTCGCTCAAAACGATGGAGAATGAATTTAATGAAGTGAAGAATAAATTGATGAAGTTAATGGGTGAACATCAAGTCGGATCTATTGGAGAAAGAAAGGTAAATTGGAGCGTCACACGATCTTTCAATGAAAAAGAATTGAAGAAAGAGAAACCGGAGTTATATCAAGAGTTTTTAACTGAAACATTGGACAAGAAAGAGCTCAAGAAAAAGCACAAAGATATTTATGAAAATTATATGTTACCGAAGTCTCGTAGTCTAACAGTTAAATAAAAACATGGGGGTTTTAAAATGAATCAAGTAAACACACAAAACACGGCTAGTAAGTTGAAGATGAACGCGGAAAACAAGAAACAGAATCAGGGGCAACAGTTAAATGTTGCTCCTGAAGCACCAAAGCAGGAAGTAGGATCTACGTTAGTTTCTACGGTTAAGCAAATGACGGCACAGCTGGAAGATTCGTTACCTTCAGGGATTAAACCGGAGAGGATTATGCGAATTGCATTAACATCGATCAGGAATAATCCGAAGTTGGCTCAATGTGAGAAGACAAGCTTTTTAGGGTCTTTATTAGAAGCGGCTCAGTTAGGTCTAGAGCCTAATACTTCATTAGGTGAGGGTTATATCATTCCTTATTACAATAAAGATCGTGCACAGTTTGAAGCGAGTTTTCAGATGGGTTATCAAGGATTATTGAGTTTAGCGCATAGAACCAATAAGTATCATCGGATTTATGCTCATGAAGTATTTGAAAATGATGAATTTGAATTTGAGTTAGGGATGAACAAACGGTTATATCATGTTCCTGCCGATATTCCGAAAGGGGAGCCTGTTCGATATTATGCTTGTTATCACTTAAAAAATGGCGGTCATGATTTCTTCACATGGTCTAAAGATAGAATTGAAATGCATGCTCAACAGTTCAGTCAGGGCATCGAGAAGTATTCTAGTCCTTGGAACCGAAACTTTGATGCTATGGCCATGAAGACTATGTTGAAGAAGGTTCTCCAATATGCACCTAAATCAGTTGAATTGGCTGAACAGATGGCTAATGATGGAGCGGTGATTAGTGTGGATGAAGAAGGAAACCGTGATACTACTTATGTTCATGAAATGCAGATGGAAAAGATACCTGAAGAAACGGCACAATACCAATAAAATAACTGAAGGGGGGCGTGAGTAATTGCGTTCCCTTTTTTGACAGGAGTGTTTGAAGTGAAAAGTGTTTATATTGCATTAGAAAATAAAAACCTTTCTTTTTCACTTGATGAGGTTGAAGCTTTTGAACACATGTGGAATAGCGGCTCAAGTATATTTCAGATATGTAAGATGTTGAAGAGGACAAAGATTGAAATCGCGGTCCTAATTATGGATCGTGCCGATAAAGGAAAAATCAAAGAAAGACCTCATGGAATATTCGGGGTAGAGGGGGAACTTGTTTGAATGTGAATTACAAGAACAGAGGGAAGTCTTTTGAGACGTTGATCAAGTATTCCAATATTACATATGCAAGAAAGAAATGGGGCTTCATAGAGAAGTCAGAACCTCCTGTGAAGGTTAGGAGTCAAAAGGGGCCGTATATTACTGGATGGTTTGAGTCAAAAGGTTTCGTGGACTATTTTGGTATATCCAATGGAAGACCGATAGCTTTTGAAGCTAAGAGCACCAAGGAACGAAAAAGATTTCCTCTGGATAATGTTCATGAGCATCAAGTTAATGATTTGAAGGTTTGGAATGAGCAAGGGGGCATAGCTTTTCTTCTTGTAGAATTCCGGAAACATCGTGAAGTTTATTATCTTTCTTATGATGATTTTGAGAAGTGGTGGGACGATCAATTTAAGGGCGGAAGGAAGTCTATTCCGTATGATTGGTTTGTTATGAATTGTCCATTGGTTAAACCAGGACGCGGAGTTATTTTGGATTATCTTGCGATAGTAGATCTTCCGTAAATCACTAAAGAGGATGGGGGCTAAAGTGAATGAATCAGGATTTTGCAAGGATTGAAAGGTATCTCTATCAATATAACAATTACTTGGTCGGTTTGAAGAACATGAAAAGATATTATGAGAGCTTATATCCGAGGGTTACAGCAACGTATGATGATGTGGGTGGTGGAAGCACAGGGGCCTTCACTTATAAGTCACAGACAGAGGATATAGCCCTCAAGCGGATGGAAAAAGAATTCGAGAATTTGAAAGCACAGATCGATGAATATGAGTTAATCATTGGATCTATAGATGAAGCATTGAAGCACTTGGATAAGACGAAGCGGAAGTTTGTGGAGTTGCGGTATTTTCAACGTGTGGATATGGATATGATTGCTTCTAAATTGAAGTATGCAAATAAACGAAGTGTCTATTCGATCAGGGATAAAGTGGAGGATGAGTTGATTGTCAGTTTGAAAATTCTGTTGTCTATGTCATCCTAAGTGCAAACTTTATTCAAAAATAGGACACTAATCGTGAACGATATTTCCTTTTTGTCGTGGTATTATGATATTAGTAGGTCATAGACCCCCATGTATTATGACTCTACCCCTAGTGTTACTTTGAGTTGTCAGGCACTCGATCCTGGCAGCTCATATGCGAAAGTAGTGTAAAGGAAACACGCCTATTTTCTAAGTAGGAAATGGAGGGTTCGAGTCCCTTCCTTCGCACCAACTTAAGCATGTGTTTCCTATACCTCTAGGACCTCTTTTGTTAGTCTTGTAACGCATAACTATCCTCCTAGGAAGCATGATCGCATTTAGCGGTCATGCTTTTTATTTTTATTTCAGAAGGGATTGAAAATGATTGTCCTTAGTTATTGAAGAAATGGATATAAAAAAATTAAAACCATCAGATTATAATCCTCGAAAAATATCTGACTCTGAAATTGAGAAGCTAAAAAATTCGATCAAAGAATTTGGATATGTGGATCCAATAATTATCAATAAAAGAACAGGTAATATTGTTGGGGGCCATCAACGATATAAGGCATTGGAAGACTTAGGGTTTGAAAAAGTCGATGTGATTGTTCTGGATGTTGGTGCAGGAAAAGAAAAAGCCTTGAACGTAGCTTTAAATAAAATAAGCGGTGATTGGGACGTTGAGCGTTTGAAAGACGTTTTGGATGAGATTGATGGAGGATCAATGGATATTGAATTATCAGGATTTGAATTGAGTGAAGTTGAGGAAATGTTTAATTCATCTTCAGCGCAAGAATTTAATTCATCTGAATTGGATCTTGATGATTTTGAGGATGAAAATTTTGATTGTATGTGTCCGGAATGTGGGTTCTATTTTAATAAATAGGGGGTGAAGGGATTGGATTGGAAATGGTATAAATCAGATTTGAATAGTATTCCTAAGAATGGATTGAAGGTTCTTTCATGCTTTTCCTGTGGTGGTGGATCTTCTTTTGGATATAAATTGGCTGGCTGCACCGTTTTAGGAAATGTGGAAATCGATTCAAAAATGAACAAGCTCTATAAACAAAACCATAATCCTAAATATAGCTTCAATATGGATATAAGGGAGTTTAAAAAGTATCCAGATGAAGAAATTCCAAGTGAGTTGTTTGATCTGGATATTTTGGATGGGAGTCCACCTTGTTCTTCTTTTTCGTTAGCTGGAGCGCGTGAAAAAGGGTGGGGGAAAAAGAAGAAGTTTAAAGAAGGCCAATCAGAGCAAATTCTTGATGATTTGTTCTTTGACTTTATAGATGTAGTTGAAAAGCTAAAGCCTAAAGTGGTTATTGCGGAGAATGTTAAAGGAATGATTTCAGGAAATGCAAAAGGCTATGTGAAGGAAATTATCAAAAGATATGACGAAGCGGGTTATGATACGCAGCTATTTTTGCTGAATGGGGCGCTGATGGGTGTTCCGCAAGCAAGAGAGCGCGTATTTTTTGTGTCTAAGAGAAAAGATTTAGAGTTTCCGAAATTGAAGATGAATTTTGATATGAAGCCTGTTCCATTTGGAGAGGTGGAGAAGAAACTTTCTTCTGTACTTGGCAAGCCTATCAGCAATAGTATGAGAAGGTATTTTTTTAAAACACCTGCAGGGAAGCCATTAAGTTATGTTCATCCGAAGGGATCTTTATTTAATTATCATAAGATGAACCGGAAAAGAGTTGCTCCCACAGTGACAGCATCAGATAACAATTTGATGCACTACAAGGAGCCGAATTATTTGAACGATCAAACGATCATTGGTTTGCAATCTTTTCCTCAAGACTATGATTTTATGGATCAGTCGGTTCAATATGTATGCGGAATGAGTGTTCCACCTTTGATGATGAAAGGTGTTGCTTCACAGGTTATAAAACAATGGTTCGGAAAGGAGTGTGAACGTATTGAAGATAGAAAAGTTGCCAATGAATGAGATTGAAATGAGCATGTATAACCCTCGAAAAGATTTACAACCGGGGGATGAAGAGTATGAGAATTTAAGAAGAAGCATTAAAGAATTCGGATATGTCAGCCCTATTATTGTGAATGAAAAAGATAATAGGATTATAGGTGGCCATCAAAGATATAAGGTATTGAACGATCTTGGATTCACAGAAATTGATGTGGTCAAGGTGAACTTGGATGAAGAAAGCGAGAAAATTCTTAATTTGTCGTTGAATAAAATCAGCGGTGAATGGGATATGGAACAACTAGAGATTTTACTGGCTGAATTTGAAGAAGATGATATTGATCCTACATTAACTGGATTTAATGAATCCGAGATTGATGATTTATTAGGAAGAGTGGAATCTGAAGAAGCAGCGGATGAGAAAGAAGATAACTCACAAGAATTAGATGCTACTGTTGTGTGTCCGAAATGCCAATATGTTGATGATAAAAAAGAATTCGAGATATAGGGGGTATTGAGTCATGGGGAGAAAAACAAAGCTGACAGAGCAATTAATTAATAAAGCTGAAAGGCTTATTAAAGCTGGTAATTATAACATGGTAGTCTGTGAGTATTTGAATATTCATCCCTCGACTTGGTACAAGTGGATGCAAGAGGGAGAAAAAGCAAAAAGCGGTAGGAAAAAAGAGTTTTTCGATAGGGTAAAAAAGGCAGAAGCTGAAGCTGAAGTTCGATTAATTACGGATCTTCAGAAGATAGCTTCTGATAATAATAGTTGGCAGGGAATCGCTTGGATGTTAGAGCGGAAATACCCTGAGCGATGGGGTAAGAAAGATAAGGTTTCGGCTGATCTTAATCATTCTGGTCAAGTGACTAACAAGAAAGAAATTGAAGTTGATATTACTAAGCGGATTGATCAGTATGAGGATATTTATAGTAAAGTAGCTCAAAGAGAAAATGATGTTTTGAAAGATGAATAATTATGATCGTTACTGGTTCTGATGAAATAAGCAGAAAGAAAGCAATCATGAGAGTTACAATCTTAGAGAATAAATATATCCCTCATGATCCAACTGTAAAACAAGCAGAATTTCTATTATCTGATGATAAAGAAGCTTTATATGGTGGAGCGGCGGGTGGAGGTAAATCAGATGCTTTATTGATGGCGGCTCTTCAATATGTGGAAGTTCCTAATTATGCGGCTATTATATTCAGACGTACTTATAAAGATTTGGCTTTACCTGGTGCGTTATTGGATCGTGCGCATGAATGGCTTGATGGAACGGATGCGAAGTGGTCGGAGAATCAGAAAACCTGGAAGTTCCCTAGTGGGGCTACTTTAACCTTTGCTTATTTGGCGCATGATAATGACAAATATAATTATCAAGGTTCTGAGTACCAGTTTGTTGCGTTCGATGAATTAACTCAGTTCGAAGAATCACAATATAGATATCTGTTTTCACGTTTAAGAAGGTTGCAAGGTTCTAAGATCCCTATTCGTGCCAGGGTAGCAAGTAATCCGGGCGGTAGGGGCCATTTGTGGGTTCGGCAACGTTTTCTTATAGAAGGTGAAGAAAAAGGCAGATTGTTTGTTCCGGCTAAATTGGAGGACAACCCTTATTTAGATGCTGAAGAATACGAAGAAAGCTTGATGGAGCTAGATCCGGTCACAAGAGCGCAATTAAGAAGCGGTGATTGGGATGCAGCTAACGATGGGAACAAATTTAAAACGTCTTGGTTTAGATATACCGAAGATTATCCGAAAGATGCTCGAATGGTTAGATATTGGGATTTAGCAGCAACTGAACCTAAAGAAGGGAAGGATCCCGATTATACGGCTGGATGTTTGATGGCTGAAAAGGATGGCCAATATTGGATAGTGAATGTAGTAAGAGATCGTACTACTCCCAAAGGGGTCGAACAGTTGATTTATAACACGGCTATAACCGATGGACGGGAGGTAGAGATTCATATGGAGCAAGAACCGGGTTCATCGGGAGTAAATACAATTGATCATTATCAGAGAAATGTCTTAAGAGGATTTGCCTTCTACGGTGATAAGGTCACCGGAAAGAAAGAAGTGAGGGCGAATCCTCTTTCTAGTGCCGTGGAAGCGGGAAATGTCTTTCTGGTAACAGGAACATGGAACAGTGATTTTGTTGATGAAGCAGTAGGATTTCCCCACACAGAGCATGATGATATGGTTGACGCGGCTTCTGGTGCTTTTGATAAATTGTTTGTCCGAGAGCTTCCGAAATACGGTGTAAGTCCATCTATCTCTGGATTGAAAAGGGGGTGAATTCCATCGGATTATTAGACAGGTTTTTTAAAAAGCAGAATCAGGATCTTGAAAGAATCGTTGATCACTCATTACGTGCAGCTTTCAAAGGATTATCACCGGGAAGACAAGTCACAACTAAATGGGAAGATCAATTTTTTAAATATGATGGGGTGGTGAATCGTAATGAGTTAAGAACAAAAGACGTTATGAAGAAGCTTGAAGTGATTCGTGATCTAAATCCGGATGCTTCAATGGCTCTATGGAACATTCTCAGATTGGCAAACAATGGTCATACGCTTGAAGCTATAACGACTAATGGGAAGGTTCATAAAGGAGCCACAAATGAATTGAATGAGCTTGCTAAACGTGTAGGGGTTTATTATGGCGGTGGAACCGATCAGTTAATTAATGTTCTGTTAGTTACAGCGTTTACGCAAGGAGCAATAGCATTAGAGGTTGAATTGAATGAGGGCCTTACAGATGTGGTGGATTTTCATGCCATTGATCCTTTCTCTTTACATTATCGGAGAGATAAAGAAACAGGTGAAATGGAGCTTGTTCAGATATTGGATAATGGCGATTATAAGGTTTTAAATCGTGAGCAAGTATTCTACTATCCTATCGATCCCTCGTTGGGAGATCCATATGGAAGGAGTCCTATCTTACCTGCTTTGCAAGTGGTTATGTTCCAGGCAGGAGTATTAAAGGATTTGAAAAAGGTTCTACACCACCAAGGGCATGAAAGATTTGATATATCAGTGGTTGAGGAATCAATTATTGAAAATATGCCAGATCAAGTAAAAAGCTCTGGACCACAAGCTATTCAGGAGTATGTGAATAGTTATATTGCAGATGTTCAAAGCCAGATGGCAGATTTGGAACCGGATGATGATTTCTTTCACACGGATTCAATCAATATAGATACGGCTGGTGGATCTCAAAGGGCAACAATGGATGCTCAAAGAGTTATAGATATTATCAATCAGCAGATGGTTACTTCCTTAAAGCAATTACCTATCCTTCTAGGGAGAAATGAGGGCACTACAGAGACGCATGGAACTGTTCAATGGCAGATATATGTCGGTGGTATTGAATCCATTCAGAGGTCTGTTAAAAGGGTTTTAGAAAAGGCTTATAATGTGGTCCTTCAGATAAAGGGCCGACCATTACGGGCTAGAGTGACATTCAATGCTATTGAGAAAACGGATCGATTAAAAGATGCTCAAGCTGAAAAAGCAGAAACAGACAATAAGATTGCTCAAGTTAAGCAGGGTTGGATTTCAAATGATGAAGCTGCTATGGATATTGTGGGTCATGAAGCAGTGGATGAACCTCAGCAACAACAGGGCTCGCAATCAGGGATTTTAAGAAGTCATAGCCGAAGAGAAGGAAGTGAAATAAAAAAGAGGTTAATCGATGACAGGGATGATTCCCTTGAGATTAATCAGGTATGGGCTAACGATATCGAGGATTTGAGTGAAAGAGCCGAAAGTGATTATGTGGATTTTTTGCAAGGTCAAATGGATGAATATATTAACCGTTTGGAAGATGCTGATGAAATCCCCACTAGGGTTTTAGCAGATATCGTGAGTCTGAAAAGAGTTGAAAGGGAAGAAAAACCCGACCCTCCTCCTGATTTTGAGGAATGGGTGAGGGTGAATATTTTGTATGATTCAGAAGCACAAGTTGACAAAATGGAACAAATGACAATGACTTGGATTAATGAAGCGGCGTTGATCGCAGGAACTGAAACATTGGCTGAATTGAGTACAGAGATAGAATTTGATCCAGAGGATACCAACATGATCAGGTGGCTTTCTGATCGTTCTAGAAGGTCAGCAGAGCTTATACAAGGAGTATCTGATGAAAGAGTGCTTATGTCGCTATGGGATGTTGTTTATGAAGGTTCTTATTCAATTGGTAAAGCTTCAGAAGCATTACAAGATGAATATGCTTTTGACCCCACTAGAGCGAATACGATTGCTAGAACTGAGATTATTACAGCTGGACGAGCAGGGCAATATCATGCTGATGGACAATCAGGGATGGTAATCGGGAAGGTATGGCGTTCAGCTTTACAAGAAAGAACAAGAGAACATCATCGTGAAGCGGATGGCCAAAGGGTTCCCTTTGATGAACCGTTTATTGTGAAGGGGGAACCGTTAATGTTTCCAGGTGATTCTTCAATGGGTGCTAGTGCTGATAATACCATTCAGTGTAGGTGTTTTTATACGAGGATATTGGAAGGCGAAGAAATATGAATGGAGTGAGTGAAATGGAAAACAAACTTCATAATCGAATGGAGCCGGCATTTCATAATCGTTTGATTGAAGGGCGAGATAATATTTATGCCTATTCAAGACGAAACGGAAAGTTGAAGTTGGTGGCCAATCAAAAAATAAAACAACTTGACGAAGAAAGCCGTGAGAAATTTTATCAACATTTATGTTTGGAATACGGCTTCAGTCAAGAAGAAATAGATAAGGTCAAGCAAGAGATCAAGAATTCGTAACTTTGAAAGGGGGTGAAATTGTGGGAGCAGAAAGCGTTCATGTTCCTGTTCGTGTGCATAGTGAATCGGTTACAGATGAAATGTTGAAAAAGATTAATCGGCACACATTGGAACCTGTTACGGCTGATGATATTTTCACATTTTCGGGAATCTGTTCTAATGATCGAATGGATTCTTATTTAACTAAAATGGATCCTACAACCACACTCAGGAACTATGCGGAAGATCTGAAGAGTGGAGTGGCATTATTGCCATCTCATGATATCAGGAAAAGTCCGTATGGTCGCTCTTATGAGGGCGAAGTATTAAAAGTGGATGAAGCAGATGGGGATTTAACTCAGGTAAGAGGTCATTGGTACATTCTAAATGATACCAATATTAATGGCGATAACACTTCCGATACAATCAGAGCCATTAAAGCTGGCATATTGAAAGATATGTCTGTGGGCTTTGGTGGTAACACATTGTGGTATCGGTGTTCTTCCTGTGGAAGAGATTTAATGAATTTTGATTGTCCTCATTTACCTGGCATGGAGGATGAAGAAGGAAGAATATCTTTCGGCTGGGTAGTTGAAGGGCATTTAAGAGAAGTTAGTACAGTTTATAAAGGGGCTACTCCTGGAGCATTTATTGAAAAAGCAAGAGAATATATGTCTCAGGGTCAGTTGCCACAAAAGCATATACCTGCGTTAGAACGCCATTACCGCGTCAAATTAGACGATGGGAAGCGTTCTATTTTTATGCCTAAAAAGGAGGGAAAAACAAGCATGAATTTTTTGGATGAACTACGTGAACAAATCCGTGAAAACAAGCTTGAAAAAGGGAAAGTATATGACATTTTGACTGATGAAGGGGATCCTTTCCGTCAGCCAGATGATATCGCTTTAAGGAATGAGTTAGGGAAAGATTATTCTTCTGTACAATCTATTCGCCAATTGAAGAAAGAAGCTCAACAGGGGCGCCGTTATCTTGCTGATGTGATTGATGAAGCAGTATCAGCAAGGGTGAAGGCTCAAGGTGACACATTCAATCCTGAGAGCTATCGTACTATGCTAACGAATTCAGGGGATATCGATGCGATCAAAGAAGAGATTGAATCTTATGAACGCATGGCTGAACAGCGTTTTACTTCTGGTCGTCAGACAGAAGAAGAAAACCCTGAAGATCATAAGGATGAAAAAGAAGAGCATGAAGAAGAAGTGGTTCGAGCAGATAATTTCAAGACTAATTTCTTTGATGATGGGAGCGATAAATAATGTCAAGAATCGGAGGTCAATCACCAGATGCTTATGGTCTTTCATTAACAGTGAAAGTTCCTGCGGCTACAGAAACAAATCCAGTTCATGATAGTTATCCATTGGTTTATGACGATACAGAGCCATATGCGGCGGCTATTGCTACTGATGGCTCTGCTTTTGATTTGATCGCAAAGCACACCGTTAAAGATGCATTAACTCCTTTAGGTGTGTGGAGAGCTAGTGGACGAGTGCATAAATTTGATTTCTCAGGAACTGCACCAGGAATCGGAACAGCGGTAGTTGCTAATGGCGCCGGCGGTGTTCGTGCCGAGGATGGCGCAGCTGGAGAAACAGGCGTTGGTCGAGTTCAATTTGTAAATGCTGAATTATCTTATGTTGAAGTTCTATTGCCATAAAGGGAGGTTATTCAATTGACAATTTTGAAAGTTAAAAACAGAGCTGGAAAACCGGTTGATATTGAATCTGGTTCTGGCTTGACTCGTGTATTGGAAAAAGATTATGGATCTAAGGCAGCGGCAACAGCATCCTCAGAAGCGTATAAGCGTTATCTGTCTGATAATGGTGTAATGATGAAAGATGTTGTTCGCGCTTTAGGTTATGAGGACATTGGAAAAATAAATGTTCGGGAGCTATTAGATAATGATGGAACGAAACCTTTGTTCAACGCCATTGTTGAAGATGGTCTGCGCATGGGTTTTGAGCGTCAATCTAATTGGAATCGTTTGGTTGCATCTACTATTCCTTCTGATCAGTTGAGTCAACAATGGTACTACTTGCAACATGAAGATGATTGGTATGATCTAAGGGATATTGGACAAGGTGCTCCAATTCCTACAAGTACCATTCAAATCGGCGATAACTCCATCAAGATGCATAAACGAGGTCGCGGTCTTGAATGGACAGATGAAGCAAAGAGAGCCAATATTGATATGGTTCGTCTATGGTTGCAAAAGCTAGGGCTGAATTTAGGCCGTCAATATGAAAGTGTAGCGGTTGATCGTCTATTGAACGGATACTTCCCTTCAGGTGATGATTCTGCTCCGACAATTGGGGTTGAAACGGCTGGCACTTTAACTCTGGGAGATATCTTTTACGCTGCTAAGTATCAGGAGCAAGAAAAAGGATTCTCTCCAAACATGTCTATTATGAATCTCAACACAGCTTATCAAGTAACGAACATGAGAGAAGGTGACCAATACCTCTATCGTGAAGAATTGAAAGATGGACGGTTTGCTGATGTGGTAAATGGTCAACCATTTATCTCTAATCAGGTTCCAGATGATCGTATTATTCTAGTGGATACGAATTTTGCTTTGGTTCGTTATGAAGGTAAAGGATTTGGAGTTGAATCTGAACGTTCCGCGAAGACTCAGGTTGAAGGTTCCTATGGTACTGAAATTTCTGAGTTTGTTCCGTTTGAACCGGATGCTCGTATGGTTCTTACTGTTGATGCGGCTAGGTAATATTAATGTTAATGAGCGCATTGACGGAAACATTAATGTTAATGCGCTCGTTAATATGAATGAAAATATTAAGGAGGGTTAATATGGCTAAGAAAAAGCAAGAAGATGCACAAGTAGCAAGCGCTGAAGAAACGGATGTTACTGTTGAAGCTACTGAAGAAACACAAAAAGAAGCTGAAAAAGTAAGAACAGGTGATACAAAAGATAGTAAGAAGTATAAGCTGGCTGATCCAAGTACTTCTTATTCTGAACCACGATTTACATTAGTCGGGGATCAGGAGAAGGAACTTCCTGAAAATCCATCTCCCCAACTAATCGAACGAATCCGTAATGGGTTCATTGTTGAGGCGAGCAAATGAAGTATGCAAGCGTACAAGACATAAGAGAAGGCACTTCTTTTGAAGAAGTGTCTTATTCTATGTCTGATGCAAAGATAGAGAAATATAATTTGAGAGCTGAACGTTGGATTCATAGGATTACCAACAATCGGTTTGATGATGAGATCGAATCTGAGATTTTAATGGATCTTCAAAGAGCGGTCATTTTGATCGTTGATTATTTGTGGTTCCATGATCAACCTGATGTATTAGAGGAATCGCTTGATCCTATTCAGTCAGAAAGGATCGGATCGTATTCTTATACGAAAGATAAAAGGGATTTTATGAGGGATGGTTTTGGAAATCCGGAATTAGATTCAATATTAGAATCTTTAAAGGTGGTTCCTGCGGTTAATTTTTTTTCAATATCAGGCCCATCTAGGAGAAGGTAAATATGCGGATAGAAAGGTTGTTAGTTCATAGCTGCACATTAATTACTCCTGGTGTAGTAACAGGACAAGACCCTTATGGAAGGGATATATACGAGGAAAATGTGGAAAGAAATGTTCCTTGTAGGGTAGATCAGATCAGACAGCATACCAGCCGTGATGAATACGGAACGGATTTTGTGATACAACATGTAATTTTTATTGGAAAAAATCAACCTGTTAATAATGATACTCGTTTTAAAGATTTTGTAGATGATAACGGAAATCAGATTATCAATGGAGTCTATGAGGTTGAACAAATAGCTCCAATGTATAAAAGAAGAACGATAAATCATTATGAGATCACATTAAAAGAGGGATCATCAAATGGCTAAAGGAAGTCTAAAAGTTGATATTACGTTAGATTCAAGGGCGAGAAATTTCTTCGATAATGCACCTGAAAAATTGGCGGAAGCTCGTAAAAATGTAGTGGAAGCCTGTGGAATGGTTTGGGCAGATGAAGCGAAGAAAATCACCAGGAATGAAAATCATGTTGATACAAGCTTATATGTGAATTCTATTGGCTATGTAACTGGTAGCCCTGCATCTCAAAGCGATGTGATTAATGAGTTGAATGAATCAGGAGCGGAGACCACTTTGAAAACAGGTTCAGCCGTTGAATATGCTGCATCTTTAGAGAAAAGGTACGGCATTATGGCAAGAGGATTGGATGTTTCTGAAGGTCGAATGAATACGGTAGCAAAAGCGCAAGTGAAGAAAGCGTTGAATTTATAGGAGGGTTCAAATGATTGATTATGTTGATCCGATACCTCCTATCACTAGATTTTTAGAGTTATTTTTTGAAGATGTCAGAGTTTATGGAAACACGTTTCCTATGAATGTCAGTCCACCTTGTTTATTGGTTAGGACGGCTGGAGGTACGAATTATACAAGGGTTCAATTGATCGCGAGGGCAGACCGTGATTTTGAAGCTATGGGATTACTGATACGTGCTATGAATCACATGGAACGTTCTGCTCAAGCAATAAAAGAAGTTGATGTTTTGTGGTGCTCTAAAGAGTCACTACCTATTTCTGATACAGACACAGACACAGGGGCAGCAGAAGCTTGGTGTTACATGCGTTTAGAACACATGGAAGCATAAGGAGGGTTACACATGGCAGAAGAAAGCGGAAAGAAGAACAAACAATCAAATCAATCAAATCAATATAAATTAAAAGTTGTTAGTTCAGGAACAAATAGGGGCGTTCAAGTATTACGTTTTAAGAAAGATGATGGAACAACTCAAACGTTTATTCCTGGGCAAGTAATCACTGTGGGTAATGGAGGAAAATTAACTCAAAAAGAGGGTACTCGATTGCAAACAACAACTTCATGGAAATTTGAAAGGACTGATTCATAATGGCTGAAAGCATTTATGCAGTGAATAGCGGAAATATTGTCGGCGGTCCTGGTCGTTTGGTTGCTAAGAAATATGACGGAACATTCCCTGCAACTATATCTGATGTAATGAACACCACCAGTCCATTTGATTTAGTCGATGGTTGGGAAGATTTAGGCGCAACGAATGAAGGTATTACCACAAACCGTTCTTTTGATACAGAAGATTTTACTGTGGATCAAGTGAATGGTCCGGTTGATACAGACATTACAGAATGGACACATACGCTTGAAACTCAACTTGCAGAAAACACAGTAGAAAATCGTCAATTAGCTTTGATCGGTGGGACGATTACAGAAACAGCTCCAACATTAGGAACAGAGACAACATTAACAGGTGATGTATCTATTAATGCAACGGTTATCGATGTAACTTCAGCAGCGGATATGAGCGAGGGTAGTTTTATTCAACTTTCCGAAGGTGGAAACCTTGAAACGAAACAAGTTTCTCGTTTGGAAGGAACGACAGTGTATTTAACTTCACCTGTTTCATATTCCTATACTTCCACAGGTGCTAGTGTTACTCCTGTTACAGAACCAGGATATAAACGAATTGGATATGGTACGGTTTCGGTTATTCCGCAATATACCTATGCGTTAATCAGTCAAAAGAAAGATGGCTCCTTGTATATGGCGGTCTTCAGAAAAGCTCAGATTTCAGGTGAAGATAAAGAACAAACCTATAGTGGAAGTAAGCGACTTCTTCCATTGACTTTAACTGCATTTGCTGATGATGCTGCACCTGAAGATGAAAATGTGTACTACGAAATTGAACAAGTCTTTTAATGAAAGGATGACATTCAATGGCTAAAGGTAAAGCTAAAGGCGGCAAGGGTAACAAAGATGGAAGGAAAAAAGGTCGTAAGGGATCAAAGAAATAATGGGGGTATTATAAATGGCAGATGTTCGTTCTTTGGATATTGAACCACTAGCAACCGTGGAATTATCAGATGGTAGGAAGTTAGACATACCACGATTAACAACAGTTAAGTTAATTCGTATTGCTAAGTTTATAGCAATTGATGGTATGAAGATATATGAAAAATATCGGAATGTTTTAGATGATTCTCAGATGGAGGATGCTGAAAAGGTATCTATTATTGTATCTGAATTAACAGATGAACAGATTATTCGCTTGCTTGCTATTCTTCTTGGAATTTCTGATGAAGAAGCTTTGAAAATTGATCCATTCGATAATTTGGAAATTATCACAACGTATGTAGAAAATACAGATGTGGAAAGGGCTTTTACGAACGTCCAGAAGCTGATGAAGAAGTTCAAAGGTCAGAACATGCAAGCGAATCAGACGATGGACGAAAATCAACCTCAGAAATTCGGGACGGTTGGTACAAGCTGATAGACAACCTAGTTGATAAGGTTGAAACGGTATCTTCTCACTTTGGCTATACCGAAGAATATGTTTTGGATAAAACCGTTTTTTGGTTGAACCGAAAGTATAAGCAAGCAGACCGTGAATTGTATGAGGAAAGACGATTCCAAGCGGACGGTATTCAAAAAGGTATAACGATTGTGTTAGATATTGTATTCAATGAAGGTAAGGAAGCAGATAAAATCCTCCCATCTTATGAAGAAGCTATTCAAAGGCTTAAAGATCATAAGAAAGAACAGAATCAAGAAAAATTCGTCACAACAATGTGGTGGAAGCCTGGGCAGTAATATTGCTCAGGTTTTATTTATGTCTTAAAGGGGGGACATTAAATGTCGGATGTTGGTTCAGCTAATGTCAATATAACGGCTGATGATAGCCAAGCCCGAAAAAAGATAGGTGGATTAGTAGGATTTCTGAAAGGTGCAGGTAAAACGGCTGCAGGAGTCATGGGTGGTGTTGCGTTATTCTCCGGTATATCTGCTGCTATTGGAGCGGTTGCAGATGCCGGACCTCAATATGAAAAAACCATGTCGAGAGTAAAAGCCGTAACACAAGCCACTGATGAACAAATGGCTCAACTTGAAGCACAAGCTAAGGAGCTAGGGAAAACAACCAAATTCAGCGCATCTCAGGCAGCGGAAGCGCAAGCCTTTTTAGGACAAGCGGGATATAAAACCAATGAGATTTTACAATCCATGCCTTCACTTCTAGATTTGGCTGCATCAGGAAACATGGAATTAGGGAGAGCTGCTGATATTGCTTCCAATATCCTCAGTGGTTTTAATTTGGAAGCTTCAGAAACAGGTCGTGTCTCTGATGTTCTAGCACTTTCAGCAGCAAGCGCAAATACGAGTGTTGAGCAAATGGGTTCAGCTATGTCTTATGTTGCTCCTGTTGCTAAGGGTGCTGGCCTTTCTCTGGAAGAAACCGCAGGGGCTATTGGGATGTTATCCAATGCAGGTATTCAGGGTGAACGTGCAGGTACGGCTCTGCGTGGTATGATTTCCAAACTGCAAAGCCCGACAAAAGCGACTAAAGATGCTTTGAAATCAATGGGTCTGACCGTTAAGGATGTGAACCCTGCCACCAATAGTCTGACTGAAATCTTAGGTGCTCTTGAAGGGGCAGGAATGAATTCTGCTCAAGCAATGGAATTGGTAGGTATGGAAGCAGGTCCTGGTTTATTGGCAATGATGAACGAAGGCTCAAAAGGCTTAAAGCAAATGACCACCGAATTGAAAAATGCTGAAGGCGCAGGAAAAGAAATGGCATCAACTATGAGTAGTAATGTTTCTGGAAATTGGAAAACATTCATGAGTGCTATGGAAAGCGTGTCTATTGCTATATTTACGCTATTGAAGCCTGCGATTAATGATGTTATTTCATCTGTGACTGCATTGGCCCGAGCTTTTTCTGAGTGGTTAGAACCGAACATTAAAAAGATACAAAATACTGTCGGTCCTGTTGTTCAAAAGCTAGGTGAAATAGTAGGGGCAATATTGAAATGGAAGCCATTGATCCCGATAGTATCCGGTTTAGGTGCGGCTTTTGTAACGCTCATGATCGCTAATAAAGTGGCAGCAGGTGTGGCTTTATTACGTGGAGCCATTTTGATTATGGCAAATCCAATTAGTAGGGCGATTTTCCTTACTAACATGTGGCGAAAAGCTCAAATGTTTTTAAACGCTACCCTCCTTGCTAACCCTATCGGACTTGTTATAGCTATATTAGTAGGTCTGGGTGTGGCTTTGGTTGTAGCATACAAGAAATCTGACCGTTTCAGAGAGATTGTAAATAATGCCTGGTCATCTGTGAAAGCAGGGTTCCAATCTTTCCTGAGTTTCTTTACCACGACATTACCTGCTTGGTATAACAATGTGATCAGTTGGTTTACGAACCTTAAAAATTCAGCAGTAAATAGAATAAAAGAATTAGGTAACTCACTCAAAGGAATCTGGCTTCGTTTGAAGATTAACACATTAGCGATTGTTCACGCTTTAATTATCGGGGCAATCAACTTCTTTGTTAATTTAGGGCAGCGTATTATGCTTGTCATTCGTCCTTTGATTTCTTTCTTTACGGAAACCTTCCGAAATATAAAACTCTTTGTATTGGGCATTATAACGAGTTTTATCAGCCTTCTTACTGGAGATATGGAAGGGCTGAAGTTAGGACTTCTTGCGATAGGTACAGCCATAAAAAATCAGGCACTCATGATTTGGCGAGCCTTGAAAACTGGAGTAATCGCAATTGGTCGAACTTTATGGAATCTGCTTAAATCTTTATTTATTGGAGGAAAAAATGCCTTAGTCGCAACAGGTCGAGCCATTAAAAATGGGGTAGTTAATGGGTTTAATGCTTTGCGATCTGGAGCGGTTAATATCTTCAAGCGCATGGTTTCTTCAGTGATAAGCTTCTTTTCCAATTTGAGAAGTGATTCCATCAGCAAAGCAAATTCGATTAAGGATGCAGTACGAAACGGATTTAATAATGCTAAGAGTGCTGCTATTTCTGCGGTCATTGGATTATATAATTCAGTCACTTCCTGGCTAAGTAATGTACGAAGCAAGTTTACTGAAATGAAGTCAGATATTATTAGAAAAGTGTCAAATATCAATCTTTATGATATTGGAGTAAATATAATTAAGGGTCTTGTTAATGGTTTGGGTAGCATGATTGAAACCGTTAAGAAAAAAGCAGGGGAAATAGCGGAGAAAGTTAAATCTGCAACTGCAAACATGCTGAGACTAGGTAGCCCGAGTCGTGAAATGGACGACCAAGGTGTATTTACAATACAAGGTTTAATTCGTGGTATGGGTAGAATGGCTGGTAGTGCTGCTAAGAAAGCTGCATCCGTAGCGAAAAGAGTTAAAGATGGTTTTGCGAAGGAGTTAGAAAATACTTCAGCAGTATTAGAAGATGGAGATCATATGAATGATTGGCTAAATCATATGAACAATCAATCTAAAACGAAAACGCATTTCATCGGTAAACAACTTTCTAAATATGAGAAAGGAAATATTGGCGGTGAAGTTCATAATCACCAATGGAATGTTAATGCTGAACAGATTAATGATGTACAGAAATTAATAGGAATGATTAACGGAATAAGTCAGACCGTGAAAAGCAGGTGATTAAGTGGCTATAAAAACATTTAAACTGAAGTGGATGGGGGTTTATAGAGAATCTTCTAATGGTTACTACGGAGGAACAAACCCTATTCGTGTAGGTGGATGGGATGGATATAATTCATTCTTAGGGTTTGATACAAATGGCATTTTACAAGCTATGCAATCATCAGTGGATGCTCCTTCGATTTATTTGAAGTTCTATGCAACAGATCCGGGACCGATGGATTTTGGAATGCACAAAGAAGCATACAATCGGGAAGTATCAAGTGGGATACCTTATTATAATTGGACAGGTCGTTCTCTCGATGCTTCTAATGGATGGAACACCTACAATATAACGAACTTTAACAGAACTTTGACAGACACGAACGCAAACTCATTCCAAGAAGCGTTAGAAGAAGGCTTTCAAGGACCTGTTTTTTATCGTTCTGGAGACGAATATTATACAGAGGGTTATGGTTACACCGGAAACTCTTATCATTGTTATGTAGAGATTCATGGTACTTGGAATACTGCACCATCTTCACCATCGGTTAAATATCCTAGCGGTGGAGAAATATTTAATAAAGTTCATACCGTTGAAGCGAACCCTGCAACAGATTCAGAACAATCTTCTTCTGAATTAATGTATCAATTTGCAGTTAGTTCAGGGACAGGTTGGAAGTATTATGATTGGGGTTCTCCTGGAGATACAACAAAGACGATAGATTTCTCCGACTTCCCTGAAAGTTCATCTGCGAAAGTAGCGGTTAGAGCTTCAGATGGTGAATTGAGAAGTGATTACACTCATTCCAATGTGTTTACTATCAGGCATAACTCTCCACCTGACATACCCACTAATTTAAAACCTAGTGGTGGATTTTACCTTGATCGAACACAGGACCAATTATTTACTTGGCAGCATAACGATGACGAACCTCAATCACGTTTCCAATTGCAATGGAGAGAAAAAGGAACTTCCACATGGAATGAAATACACCGAAGCACGAATAACGAATATTACGTTCTTCCTGCAAATACCCTGCCTGTTGGTGAAATTGAGTGGCGAGTTGAAACGATTGACCAAGGAGAACTGGATAGTCCATGGTCACCTATTCAAATTGTGTATGCAACGGAAGCAACAGATGCACCTACTATTTTAACTCCATACTCAGGGGAAACAGTTACTGTTTCTAATCCGGTTATTGAGTGGTCTAGTTCTGATCAGAAAGAATATATAGCAGAATTGATAACGGGCGGTAGTATTGTATGGGAGGAAAGTAAGGCAACTACTGCAAAAGCATTCACTTTGCCTTATGCCTTAGAAAATGTTCAATCCTATGACATACGTATAGCTGTCAGAAGCTCCGATGGATTGTGGAGTGATTGGGACAGTAATACGTTTGAAACCAGCTTTATAGAGCCAACACAAGCGGAACTGTTTTTTACTGAATTTGATGAAGAAGCAAAAATTGAAATTGGGATAAGTAATGTATTTTCAGGTGAACCAAACGAGCCTGCTGTACTTTCAAATGAAGTATTCCGTTCTGAAGGTGGACAAGAGAATTTCATTAAGATTTCTGATTTTGTTTTGAAAGATGGTATTTATACAGATAACACTCCTGCATCTAATGTAGTTTATGAATACAAGGTACGTTCTTGGGGTGACAATGGTACGTTTGTTGATTCAGATACAGTTTCAGGTTCAGTTGAATTTTCTGATTCTGTTTTAAGTACAACCACTGATTTAAATAATAAATTGTGGTTGCGTTGGAATCCTGAACGGACTATGAACAAAGACTTAAACCGTCATTTATTCAAGTTTAACGGACGGTCTAATTTTGTATCTGAATTTGATAGTATCACTGAAAATAATTTGGATTTATCTTTTGCGATACGTGCTAATGAAGACATTAACCATATCCTCGAGATATTAGACAGCAAAAACACGTTGCTTTATAGAGATAGCAAAGGAAGAAGAATGTTCGTAACACTAGGAAGCTACTCTTTAAAAGATAAATCGAATGGTGGTTATGATCTATCTTTCTCCATCACAGAAATGGATTATAGAGAGGAAGTAGGTTAATGGATTTATCACAGAAGGGATATAGTCATGAAGAAGTGTTAGCTGCTTTGCGAATGGTTAAGGGGGACCGTGAAATTAGTTTCCGTTATTTCCTCCTGGATAATAACCACAACAAATTAAGAGAGTTGAACACAATCAAAAGCGGAAATATTAGCATGTCTGCTTTTTCTAATATCAAGAGAACAGGCAAGTTTCAAATGAAAGATGAATCTTATGAGATCCAAAGTTATTACACCTGGAAAGAAATGAGTAACAAAGAATGGAGTGATTTATAATGGCGAATTACACGTCAAGACTAGCTCTATATATGCCAAACCGGAATGATGATATAGAAGTGGATACTTCTTTATCAGAAAACTTCACAAAAATTGATGATATGTACGACACCTTAGATACAGAGAACGATGTCAGAGATGCGGATATTTTGAATTTAGAAAAATTCAAAGATAATTCTAAGATAACCGAAACAGAGATGCAACGTATTACTAACACAAATAGGCATTATCCAGTTGTGTTAGATACACCAACCTATGACGGTTCTGGAGAAGTCGTACACCCTGATGCAATCTATATCCATGATGGATTCGGACCTGAATTATGGCGTTATTGGATGGTGATGACACCATTAACCGGACGAGATGACCAAACAGAACAACCTTCCATCCTAGTGAGTCATGATGGTGTGAATTGGGATGTTCCATCTGGAGCACCTGAACCATTGATAGCTTCACCGGGAACAAATGTTGACCACAACTCTGATCCATGTATTTTACATCATAATGGTCAATTATGGATTTGGTATCGAGAAACTATGAAAAGTGTTACTCCAAGAGAAGAACGAATAAGACTAATGACAAGCACCGATGGAATTACATGGACTGCGCCCCAAACTGTAATAGGACCAGATACAACTAACGCTTTAGTAAGTCCGACAGTGGTTTATCGTAATGGACAGTTTATGATGTGGTTGGTCAATGATTATGCTGGAACACTGGAAAAGACAACAAGCACTGATGGTTTAAGTTGGTCTAGTTTTCAATCTACAACTACAACAGGGATGCCTTCTGATCGGTATTATTGGCACATTCATGTAAGTGAAAACCCTGATGGAAGATTAGAAATGATTTATTCCAGTTACAACGATGGTGGAACAGAAGGAAAGATTCATTATGGTTATTCACTAGATGATGGGGATAGCTGGACAACGTTTCCACCTTTTGTTGATATGCTATATCCTCATGAAGCGCAAAGACTTTATAGAGCATCAATGCAAACTGTTGATGGCAATCCTAATTTATATGAGATATGGTATTCATCATTAGGATCGCCCTCTAACGTTTATCGTGTAGCTTATATGAATGCTATTAGAATAAACAACAGGTTATACCCTCTGTCTCCTTCCGATAAGAAGCATATCTTTAATGCAGGATTGAGTGTTACGAGTGTAACGGCAGGATCAGCAGCATTTCAAGAATTATCAGTTGGAGGAAAGAAGTTCGAGCCCCCTGTTATTGATCCTTGGAAATATCTAGCTTCCAATCTTGTGAATGGATGGGAAGAAATCGGTGCTATGCCCTTAGCTTATTACAAAAATTCTTCTCAAGAAGTGCATTTGCGTGGAAGGGTTCAAAATGGAACATCTACTGATGGAACTGTAATGTTCACTTTACCGTCAGGATATATTCCAATAGCTTCTATGATTTATAGGCAAAGACACGCTGATGTTTATGTGGAATCTACTGGAGATGTAAAAATATACAACATGAGCGGAAGTTACGTGTCAATGGATGGGATTGTATTCCGTCCAACGTAAGGGGGATTACTTATGGCTAATTGGATAGATTTATATTTCCAAAAGGAACAGAACATTAATTGGATAAGTGATCGTATTCAACCTTTTATGGAGATCAAGATAAATGAAGATTGGTTATCCTATCCTTTAGGTATCTTCTTACTATCTTCCCCATCCAAAGTTGAGCAAGGGTATGGTGTAGATCGAGAGGTGGAAGCCTTTGACGAGTTAATTATTCTTAATGAGGATAAGTTCGACCAACGATATACGGTTAAAGCTGGAGAGCGTTATGATCAAGCGGTTATTGAAATCTTAAAGTCTGCGAATATCACAAAGTACAACATCGAGGACACGACAAAAACATTAAGTTCAGATATGGAATGGTCTATTGGCACAGAGAAAATCAGAGCTGTCAATGACTTGTTAGCATCCGTGAACTTCACTCCTATATGGGTGGATGAACACGGATATTTTACTTCCAGTAAATACGCTAATCCTGAAGACCGTTCTCCTATCTATGACTATATGGATAATGAGGTTTCTATTACGTTCAATGGCATGACGGAAAAAGTTGATTATTTGATTCCTAACAAATGGGTGGTTGTTTATAGCAATCCCGATAACGTGGATGAATCAAGTGAAGAACCTGTTTTGTATGCCGTTTATGAAAATAGGAAAGTCGATGATCCGAACAGTATCGTAAACACTTATACGAAAGTGGACTATCGAGAAGTTGATGATATAGCGGACCAGGAAGCGTTGGATGAATACGTTCAAAGAATTGCGGCTAATGCTTCTCAAGTGTACGGAAAAGTTAAATTTGAAACGGCTTTAATGCCAGGGCATTCTTATCACGATGTGTTGTTTATCAGGAATAACACACTTGAAATTGAGGGGAAATATAGTGAAACTGCTTGGGAAATGACTTTGGAACCTGGAGGTACTATGAGTCATGAAGTACGGAAGGTAGTTGATTTATATTAGTGGATTAAATTTAACTGACCCTAACGACTTCTTAAATTCTATTACTGAGCTCGTTCATAAGGAAGTTATTAAGAATAGCTCACAAAATTCTCAGAACAGTATTGAACAGAATCCTTTTTTGAAGATGGCAAAGGTAAATCCGAACCATTCAGGAAATGAAAGGCCGAAATTATTATTTCCTGGAGATCAAAACGTAAGTGGTAAAAGATACCCTTATATGGCTAGTTATTCTCCATCAGCAAATGATTATGTGTTAATTGCTAAAGCTCATGGAACATGGGTCATTATCGGAAAGATTATATAATTAAAAGGAGAGATTCATTATCGCTAACTATTTTACTCTGACTCTCGATACGACTGGCCCGGCTAATCCTTCGATAGTGTTGGATGGTGGGGCTACTTTTGCGACTACTGATTTAATTGATTATACGGTCAGTACTGATGATACAGATACTACTGGTTATCAAATGAAAGTCTTTGGAGATATTGACCTCGATTGGGCAATTACTAACGGTTATGTTGCTTCTGGATCTACTTCAGTCGATGAAGCTTCTGCACTTTGGATTACCTATTCTGCTAGTAATCAATTAAGGCTTTCCAGTGGGGATGGGACAAAGACAGTCAACTTAATTATTCGTGATGATGTTCGAAACCCATCGGCTCAGGTGTCTGACACTATCACCTTAGACCAGACACGCCCTATTGTTACGATTACTGGACCGGATAAAGATGCTATTTCCAAACAGTCAGGGGCGAATGTTTCTAACTTCTCCTTCTCAGTAAATGAGGATATTACCGAATATAAGGTTAAAGTTGTAGCAAGTTCAGGAGCTTCTCATGATACAGGCACACAGATACCAGAAACTAATGGATCAACGAATATGAGCGGAACGACAACAATCACTTCAGGTACGGTTATAGATTGTTCTATTTATGGTTCCGATATCGAGGCAGCAAGCTCCGGCGACGGTGACAAGATCGTGAAGGTCTTTGCTTTAGATGATTCGGGACAATGGAGCATTTAAGATATGACAGCTCCAACCATTACGATTGATTCAGTATCAAGAAATAAAATAGGAAAGGTCACAGGCTTAGATTCTTCGACTGTTACCTTTTCCACTAATCAAGATTTAATGGAATGGGAAGCTAGAGCAGAAGGAATGGGTGTAGGACAGGGGTTACTTGTTGGTGAGCAAAGGACCGCATTAGAAGATGGGTACGCTTTGAAACTACAAAACCCTTGGAATGAAACGATTCAAACCTATGGTACTCTTTGGTCTGAAATGGGAGCTGCGACCTTTAATTCAATCTCCTATGGTTCTGCTACGTTCGTAGTTGATAATGAAGAACTGACAAACGGAGATAAGACCTATACCATTAACATCTATGGAAAAAACGAACAAGGGGAGTGGACAGCCTATGTCGGGTAGCTTCCAATTAGAGTTAGATACCAAGGGTCCAGATATAGAATTGACTGCACCTAACTACACTACTTCTAGCGCAAAAACGGATATATGGATTTATGGAAATGAAGAATTATCTCCTTATCAGGACTTTTATTTTATAGATGCTGCAGGAGATCGTCGCAATGTTTTGTTTGAACATTTAGGAGACAGATTTCATGGAGTTATGTATTTTAACGATTTCCCGATTGGAATTTCCACTCTTTATGTTCAGGTGAAAGACAAAGTGGACAATCTTTCTAATGTGGAAACGGTATCTATTAATATATCTGAACAATATTTCTTTTCTTTATCCGTGGGAGATTATTCTCGGAATGCTGAAGCATCTGATAAGAGCAGAAATATTGAAGTGTCTGATATGAATAGGAAGGTAGAGGTGAGTATCAGAAATGGGTGAATATTATCTTGATGGTGATACAGTCCGTTTAGTTAGCACGTTTTACGATTGGGAAGATAAAGTCGTATTTCCTGATGAAGTCATACTCACAATATTTGATTATAGTTGGAAACAACTTGACCAATTTACCTTATCTTCTGCAAATCGTAATACGGACGGAGAATATTTTTATGATTATATTTTTAATGGGGTAGGCAAATTCTATTATGAATGGAAGGGATTGATTGGAGGAAGCTCCCCCAATCTTGAACGTAACGATGTCAAAATCAAACGAATATAAAGGTTACTTTGTCACCTTGTTCATGATGTTTTTGTTAATATCTATATTAATAATCGTATCAACAGTAGCGATAATATATTTATTAATATTAGTGAGCTTGTTAAAAGGGTATGTTTAAAGCAGCTATAACAGTAAAATTAATGCTAATGTGTTTATTAATATTAGGGGGAAGGGTGCATGTATATGTATGTGGCGAAAAGTGAGTGATACGTCCAGAGTATATTTGAAAAAAACCTCTAAGACTGACCTTTTCCTAACGATGGTGGGATTATGGTGGGTGGTGATCTTGCTAGTAAATGAAGATATGTTTAATGACCTTCCCACTATCTATGTAGGTGTGGCTGAAATTGCAGGACAAAAAGTTTGGGCGGGTATATTTTTCTTTTCATCTATGTTCAATGTTATTGGTATGTATAAAGATTTTGGGAAGTTGAGAAGGTGGGGGTTGTCCACGCTTTCTTTGTTATTTGGTATGATCTGCGCTGGTTATATATGGTCTAATGCTCCGTTTCACACAGGGACAGGAGTTTATTTTTCTCTTACTGTTCTTGCAATGTGGCGGCTAAGAGAGGTGAAACTCATCTATGCCCGATGAACTTCCAGTATTAAAAGAGCAATTCCGGTATATGCACAAGGAAGTGGAGGAAATGAAAGATGATTTAAAGCAACATGACCGATCACTTCAGGCAAGAGTTCGATTTGAGGAAAGGATTCAATTTCAACTGAAGTCAATCCAAACAGAATTGTCCTCACTGACGGAAACGATACAAAAGGATACAGGATGGAGAGGGTTTATCCTTGATTTCGTAAAGGCGGTGGCTCAGATAGCTGCATTGGTCGGGGCAGGGAAATTCATCTTTTAAAGGAGGTGATACTGATTCACGAATTTGCAGGTAAAATCACTAGGGTTATTGATGGTGACACAGTGGATGCTGATGTGTATCATCATTTTTTAGATTTGGAATACACGGTGAAAGAAATTCGGTTTAGGCTTTTGGATATTGATACACCTGAAATGTATGGAGATCAAGAAGCTGAAGGACAGAAAGCAAAGGAATATTTGGAGAATCTTATTCTTGGAAAAGGTGTAGTGTTTTCAGGAGGAAAGAAAGATAGCTTCGGTAGGTTCCTGGCATATGTCTATTATCAAGGAATCAATGTCAATCAACGTTTAATAGATGAAGGATACGCAAAACCTTACAACCCTTAAAGGAGGGCTTTTTTTATGCCTAAAAATAAGAAAGATAAAGGTACAATCATTCGGACAGTCGTATTAGCTTTTGCTATGTTGAATCAAGGTTTAGTCATGGCTGGATGGGATACCCTTCCGTTCACTGAGGAAGAGGTCCAGAACTTTGTAACTTATGCTTTTACTGTTATAGCTGCTCTTGTTGCTTGGTGGAAGAATAATTATCTTTCTAAAAAAGGGGATGCACAGGCCCAACATTTACGAAAGGTAGGGTTGAAGTAATATGCCTACACCTGATTTTTATATTGAAGGCACACCGTATTATAAAGCTCTCATAGCACCAAACAATGAGAACGTCCCTTATCTGACTATGGTTCCTCAATATATCGTGATTCATGAAACAGAGAATTACGATCCAAGAGCAGATGCCTGGATGCACAACAAATTCGTCCGTAATGGTGGCGGTTCAGCAAACGTTTCATTCACGTATGCAGTTGATGATAAGCGGATTGTCCAGAACCTTAAATTGAATCAGGTTGGTTGGCAAGCAGGTGATGGATTTTATGGTAAGGGAAATCGTAGAGGAATCAGTATTGAAATGTGTGAACAACGAGGTTCAAGTCGATCACAAACCGAAAAGAACACACAGGCATTAGTTCGGTATCTGTTAAAGAAATTCCCGAATATCGAAGTCTATCACGTAGAACCGCACAAATCCTTTTCAAGCTATGGAAAGAATTGCCCCAGCAATTTACTTCCACGTTGGGATTCCTTCATTAATGGAATTCAAAAAGGGCCTTCAAGTGTCGTAGCTGGTGCATGGTTTGTTAAAGAAGGTGATGATGGTGATCGAGTCGAAGACCTTCAGAAAAAATTAAGGAAACTTGGATACACGTTGAAAATAGACGGTTCCTTTGGTCCTGAAACGGACGAGGTATTCAGGGAGTTTCAAGAAGATATAGGGATAACCGTTGACGGTTCCTTTGGTCCTAACAGTCAAAAGGCTATGGATAAAGCGCTGAGAGAGCCAAGGGATTTAGGTGGCAACTATAAAGGGAAGGTTATCCGAATCATCTATAAGAAGTCGGATGGCATCAATATCTATCGTACTCCTGATTGGGAAGCCAACCCTTATCATGCTTACAAGTACGGTGAAACAAGGGATATATTAGGGAAGTATTTAGTTGATGGATCTGAAATGTTCAAGATCCGTGGTAGTGATGGTGATGTGTATTGGATTACGGCTGCTGAAAAATATGTGGAAGTTAAAGATAAAGGAGTGTATGAAATGGCTGTTAATAAGGAAAACACAGGCTTTGTTGATGTAGAAGAAGGAGCTTATTATGCTGAAGCAGTTAAATTCCTAGCAGAAGAAGACATTTTATCTGGTATTGGAAATGATGAATTCGGCAGTGATGATGTATTACGAAGAAAAGATTTCGCTATAGCTTTATATCGTTATGCAAAACAGGAAGACGAGATTACCTATGATCTTGCTATTGAATGGGTCAAAGAGCAAGGAATTATGAGCGGTTATCCGAATGGTGACTTTGGAGGTACGGATCCATTGAGAAGAAGGGATTTCGCCGTAGCTCTATATAGATATGCCAAAAGTCTGTGAGTGTCGATTTTTGTCAGTTCTTTGGACCCCCCTTGAAATATTATAGTAATATACAGAGGGGGGTTGTTCCTATGATAAATTTCTTAATGTGAACTTTTTTGGAAATTATCTTAATTTTGTACACAGTATGTGGTAAATTAAAAAATAATTAGGAGGTGGGGAGCTTGGATATCTATTTCAAAGAATCAGAGATAGAAATGGAAGTAAAGCTCAAAGGATTGGATGAAAAGATTCAATACAACATTCTTCATTTTTTACAGAGATCTGTTGATGAGCAAAAAGGATTAGATTCTAAGAAAGAAAAAGAG
>NZ_JBQQCI010000015.1:0-50468 GCF_052246715.1 Halobacillus sp. H74
TTATATTGATGTGGTGGTGAAGGCGAAGAGGTCACACCTGTTCCCATGCCGAACACAGCAGTTAAGCTCTTCAGCGCCGATGGTAGTCGGGTCGATCCCCGTGAGAGTAGGACGCCGCCACGTCATTCTTAACCCCTTCAGGAATTTCCTGAAGGGGTTTTCTGTGTGGAATGCCCATCAATCCAGCAGATATTCAGCTGTCGATGACTTACTCTCTGAATTTTCCTCCATAAACTTTCTTTTTATATGTATAAGGTTGATAGATTGGGAGATACTATTAGTAAATCTAGTAAAGTTCGCTAGAAAGTAATAGTAAAGGAGGGGATCGTAATGAGTAGAAAAGATCAATGCAGCATTTGTTCCAGAGAAACGGAAGAGGGCATTTATTTGTTAAGAGTTTATATTTGTGAAGCTTGTGAGGCAGAAATGATTGGTACTCCTGCCGATGACCCAAGGTATGAATATTTCGTCAAGCGGATGGCCAAAGCTCACAAATCTATGATTCCTTCTTAAAATAGCGTAGCAGCTATGATTGAATGCCACTTCATCCCAGACTGGGATGAAGTGTTTTTTCTATAAGGGTTGATTCTCTCTTATCCATTATCTGGTGAAGACCGCTACTTGTGTTGCTTGTGTCATTCTTTTTATGTACGCTTGAGGGTGGAAGAAGGTGTTTGAAGTGACTTACAGCCGTGCGCCTTTATATGAGGCACTCAGTGAAAATATAAAGGGAGACCCTATTTCATTCCATGTCCCTGGTCATAAATATGGAAAGGTATTCTCGAGCAATGCAAAATCAAGTTTTCACTCCATTCTTGAATTAGATGGAACAGAAATTGGACGGTTAGATGATTTGCATGCGCCAGAAGGTGTGATCAAAGAGTCTCAGGAGCTGGCCAGTAGCTATTTTGAAAGTGATGAAACTTTTTTCCTTGTGAATGGATCAACCGCTGGGAATTTAGCGATGGTTTTATCGGTATGTAAACCTGGGGAGAAGATTATCATCCAAAGAAACTGTCACAAATCTGTGATGAATGGTATAGAATTGGCCGGTGCCTGCCCGATATTTCTATCTCCCCTCTATGAAGAGGAGACGAATCGATATAGCAAGGTCTCTAGGGATAGTGTGAAAAGAGCTTTAGAGGAACACCCTGACAGTAAAGGAGTTTTGTTGACTTATCCTGACTACTTTGGGCGTGCCTATGAATTGAATGAAATAGCTGATCTCGTTCATGCTCATAAATTGCCCTTGTTAATTGATGAGGCACATGGTGTCCACTTTCATTTAGATGGGTCCTTTCCCACCTCCGCTATGGCTGCTGGCGCAGATGTTGTTGTCCAATCTGCTCATAAAATGGCCCCGGCGATGACAATGGCCTCCTATTTGCATGTGAAAGGGGATCGGGTCAATATCAACTTGATCCGTCACTACTTACAGATGGTCCAATCCAGCAGTCCATCCTATCCTTTAATGGCAAGTCTCGACTTGGCAAGAGCTTTTATGGAAGGATGGGGGGAAGCGGAGAGACTTACACTTTTTTCATTTATTGAAGAAGTGAGAGAGGCTTTCGGGTCTTTTACCTCAACATGGAGATTGCTTCCTGTCGGGGAATACGACGACCCTTTGAAATTGACGCTGGAAGTAGATGAAGTTTCTGGGTTTGAATTATCGCGTTTTTTAGAGGAAGTACAAGTTGTCCCTGAATTGGCTACTTCTCATCAGGTACTGTTAATCCTTGGGCTGGAACCGAGTTTGGATCGTAAAGAGTTGGAACGCCGTCTCGATTCCGTTGATTCGCGATTAAAAAACACTTCAAACAATGCTACAATAAGAGAAGTTAATATATCGTTTCCAGAAATTCAAACATTAGAAATGGGTTACGCAGATATGCAAAGGATGAACGATGTACAGATGAGATGGTCACAGGCTGTGGGATGCATAGCTGCTGAGGCCATCATTCCGTATCCTCCGGGAATTCCTTTGCTTATGAAAGGAGAACGCATTTCAAAAATACATTATGAACATGTTTTGTCGCTTATAGATCAGGGGGCGCGTTTTCAAAATGTAAACATTGAACAAGGGTTACGAGTGTTTAAAGGAGAATGTTTGTGAAGGGTTTGTTTGTAACGTTTGAGGGTGGCGAAGGGGCAGGTAAATCAACCATGCTTCGTGAGCTAGGGGAAGAACTGAGAGCAGAAGGATATCCAGTGCTGGAGACACGAGAGCCTGGAGGTATCCGGATTGCTGAAAAAATCCGTGAAGTCATCTTAGATCCCTCTCATATGGAAATGGATGGGCGTACAGAGGCTTTACTTTATGCAGCTGCACGCAGGCAGCATCTGGTGGAAAAAGTGGTTCCAGCGTTAGAAGAGGGCAAAATAGTGCTATGTGATCGTTTCATCGATTCCAGTCTGGCTTATCAAGGAGTGGCCCGTGGATTAGGTTTAGATGAAGTTCATCAAATCAACGATTTTGCTATTGAGAATTGTATGCCTGACCTTACACTTCTGTTCAATATTAAGCCGGAAGATGGATTGGCCAGAATAACTGCTAACAAAGGCAGAGAGCAGAATCGCCTGGATCTGGAACATATAGGATTTCATGAAAAGGTTTATGAAGCTTATCAAAAGCTTGCTTCACAGTATTCGGAGCGAATACGTATCATAGAAGCAGGACAGTCTTTTGAAAACGTAAAGAAGGATGCTTTACAAGTTTTGCATACTTACTTGTCATCATAGGTTCCTTCCTTTTGTTATAATAGGATAAAACACCCAATAGGAGGGTATGTTCGAATGAAAATGATCATTGCAGTCGTTCAGGATAAGGATAGCAACCGTTTGACGGAAGCGTTATCGGAAAATGATTTCAAAACGACAAAACTTTCTACCACAGGTGGTTTTCTAAGGGAAGGCAACACCACATTCATGATTGGATGTGACGATGGTGAGGTCGATGACGCACTTGATATTATAAAAAAGAACTGCAGTCAGAGAGAACAAATGGTAGCTCCAATATCACCGATGGGTGGAAATGCAGATTCATACATCCCAAAACCGGTGAAAGTGGAAGTCGGTGGCGCTACGGTCTTCATCCTGCCCGTCGATTCCTTTTTTCAGTTTTAATTAAGGAAGGATTCACCTATGAAGATAAGTCAGGAAATGCGTACACAAATAGATGGTGCACAAAAACAGGCTTCCCGGCAAATGCAAGGGAAGCCGAACTTTGATGCCATGGTTCAATCTCAGACCCGTCAACTTCAAGAGACGCAGTTGAACCAATTAATGAAGAGCATTACTACACAAGGAGAACGAGTCGCTCGTTTTCGCTCTTTTCGTGATTTAGCAAAATATAAACGGTTGATCAGAGATTTTGTTAAGGAATCTGTACAATATGGAATGAATCTAAAGCACTCACACAGTTGGAACCAACATGGACAAACACGAAAATTGACCATCGTCGAATCCGTAGATGAAAAATTGGCTGAATTGACAGAGGCCGTCATGGACCAGGAAAGCCGATCGGTGGATTTGCTCGGTCTCATAGGAGAAATCAAAGGGCTGCTCATCAATTTATATACGTAAGGACGGAATGAGTATGCAGACATGGACAGAACTGAAACAAATCCAGCCACTGGCTGCCCAAATGTTGATGAACAGTTTTATGAAAGACCGGATTTCCCATGCTTATCTATTTCAAGGGAACCGTGGCACAGGAAAAAGAGAGATGAGTATTCTTTTTGCCAAAAGTATCTTTTGCAAAAATAGAGATGGGGCCAGTCCTTGTCAAAATTGCCGTGACTGCCATCGCATCGATTCGGGTAACCATCCGGATCTTCATTGGATTGAACCTGATGGACAATCCATAAAAAAAGATCAAATTCTACATTTACAAAAAGAATTCACATATACAGGGCTTGAGTCCAATAAAAAAGTTTACATTATCGTAGACGCAGAAAAAATGACCGTCAATGCTTCCAATCGTTTATTGAAATTTTTAGAAGAACCAAGTCAACAGACGACGGCAATGCTATTGACGGAGAGTGGACCAGCGATATTGGATACCATCCGTTCTCGTTGTCAGCTCCTCGCTTTTCAACCATTGAACCCAGTACGGGTCGAAGAAAAATTAATAGAAGAAGGGGTATCCGCATCAAATGCCAAACTCCTGGCTTCTTTGACGAACAATTTGACAGACGCTCTTGCCATGAATGAAGATGAGTGGTTTGCGAATGTGCGAAAATTAGTGATACAATTAATTGAAGTGCTTCAAAATAAACCAAATGAAGGACTTTTGTTTATCAATCATCAGTGGATGCCTCATTTTAAGGAACGCACCCAGTTGCAACGTGGTCTCGACGTGTTGATGCTTTGGTTCCAAGATGTAATTAATCATTATTTGGACCGGGAAGAGCACATCATATTTACAACAGAGAGAGAGAAGCTGAGCCAAGCCTCCATGAGATGGTCACGTCAATCAGCTGCACGCTGTTTATCCAATATTCTTGAGGCGAAACGAAAGATAAATCAAAATGCCCATCCTAATTTAGTGATGGAACAACTTACCCTTCAACTACAGAGGTGATGATCGAATGATCGAAGTTGTAGGTGTCCGATTTAAACAGGCAGGTAAGATATATTATTTTGATCCAGGCGGACTGAAAATGACTACAGAAGACTATGTCATCTTAGAGACCGTTCGCGGAATCGAATTCGGAAAAGTTGTCATTGCTAATAAATCCATAGATGAAGAAGACGTTGTTTTACCTCTTAAGAAAGTCATCCGATTAGCAGATGATAAAGATAAAGTAACGGTGGATGAAAACAAAGACAACGCTCTGGAAGCTTACCGGGTTTGCGAAAAGAAAATTCGCGAACATAAGTTGGACATGAATCTTGTTGATGTTGAATATACGTTTGATCGTAATAAAGTCATATTCTATTTTACGGCAGATGGCCGAGTAGATTTCCGTACCCTTGTTAAAGATTTAGCTTCTGTATTCAAGACCCGGATCGAGCTTCGGCAAATCGGAGTGCGGGATGAAGCGAAAATGCTGGGTGGAATCGGTCCATGTGGCCGAATGCTTTGTTGCTCAACTTTTTTAGGTGATTTCGAACCTGTTTCTATAAAAATGGCCAAAGATCAGAACTTATCCTTGAATCCAGCGAAAATTTCTGGTTTGTGTGGTCGACTGATGTGTTGTCTCAAGTACGAGAATGATGATTATGAAAGTGCGAAAAAAGAGCTTCCTGACCTAGGTGAAAGCATTGCGACTTCCTTTGGTAAAGGAAAGGTTGTCGGTCTTAATATGCTGGAACGTATGGTCCAGGTTGAATTCCGCGATAAAGAACGGGTCCTTGAATACTCTTTACAAGAGTTGATCGACGAAGGAGTCCTTCAAACAGAAGCCTCAGAATAAAAGGGTGGAGTCAAGCGTGAAGAAGAAAGCCATATTTGAACAAGTATCATATTTTGAAAGTCAAATCGGAGAGCTCTATGAACAGCTTGGCGATTTGAAGAAGCAGCTTGCTTATTTGTTGGAGGAAAACCAGCATTTATCCCTTGAAAATCATCATTTGCGACAACGATTAGAGAAAGAAAATGAGAAAGCGCAAACTTCCTCACATACAGATTCTAAGCAGGACAAAGGTGCTGTGGTTGGTGAAGGATACGATAACCTTGCCAGGCTCTATGAAGAAGGCTTTCATATTTGTAATTTGCATTTTGGCAGTCCTAGAGATGAAGATTGTTTGTTTTGCTTGTCTTTCTTGAATAAAAAGAAATAATCCCAGGTCCAAGCCTTTCCTTGCTCGTCCGAGGAAGGGCTCTCTTTATATCTAAGTGCTATTGGCAAAAAGCTTCTGGACAGAACGATTCTTCAAAGACTCGATTTCGAGACTGTCGTGAAGATTCTAGGGGCTGCGGGGAACAACTCGCTCTCCGCGGGCGTGTGCTGAGCCTCCTCAGGCTGTCGCCTATCCCGCTCCTCCCGCAGGAGTCTCGCCGTTCCCCCAGCCCCTTTGCCGTATACTCTTCTCGAAATCACATGGTATGTCCAACTTTAATGGAGCGGGAATATAAGTATCTATTGGCGCATAGAACCTGATATAAAAGCATTCGGATGGGTTACATGCCACACTTTCTTTTATGGAAATGTCCGTTCACCCAAGATACAGGTGGATTGGAAGGGGAATGACGAGGCTCCCGCGAGAGAAGGAGCTAGGCCTCACAGGGAGTGTCAACGAGTGCGGAGGCCGTCTTCCCCGTGGAAAGCGAGTAGTTTCCCATCCCCTATTCGCACAACCAAATGTATCGAAACTGATTATTCAACATAAGGCTGAATTTACCAGTGGTTAACACATGAAAAATAAAGTAATAGCTAATAGATAGAAAGGAACAACATAGATGGTTCAATTATATGGTGATGAAAGAATTGATTTTTTGCTAGCTAAGGAAAATATGAGGATCATCCAAAGCTCTAGTGTTTTCGCTTTTTCATTGGATGCTGTTTTATTAGCAGATTTTACATATGTACCTAAAACCCGGGGAAAGATTCTCGACTTGTGTACAGGTAATGGAGTAATCCCGCTTTTTCTATCAACGAGATCGAGCGTTCCGATTACCGGAGTAGAAATTCAGGAACGTCTCTATGATATGGCCTTGCGAAGCATTGAATTGAATGATTTAGGGGAGCAGCTTGAAGTGATTCAAGGAGATTTGAAAGAGATGCCCGCTTATTATGGCAATCGGAAATTTGACCTTGTCACATGCAATCCTCCATATTTCCCTACTCCTCAGACAGATAAACAAAACTTGAATGAACATGTAGCTATAGCCCGCCATGAAATTCATTGTACACTTGAAGAAGTGATTCAATCTTGCAGTAAGTTAACAAAATCAGGGGGGAAGGTTTCAATGGTTCATAGACCTGAGCGGATGGTGGAAATCATTGAATTATTCAGAAAATATAAACTGGAACCTAAGCGCATGCGTCTTGTGTACCCGAAGGAGGGAAAAGAGGCGAATATTTTACTGATTGAAGGAGTTCGTGATGGTAAATCCGGTCTTAAAATCCTCCCTCCTCTATATGCCCTGACACAAAATGATGAATATACAAAAGAATTAAGGGAAATTCTTTATGAATAAACACGTTGTGTATATGCTACGGTGTAAAGACAGCAGCTTATATACAGGGTACACGAACAACTTAGAAGCTCGTTTGGAGAAACACCGCGATGGTAAAGGTGCCAAGTACACGAGAGGTCGCGGTCCATTGGTTTTAGAAGCTTTTCAAACCTATGAGACAAAGTCAGAAGCTTTACAGCAAGAGTATCGACTCAAACAGATGACAAGAGAAAGAAAAGAACGGTGGATTTTAAATTGCAAGAAAGGAGGGGCTAAGGAAGATGAAAATTCAAAAGAGCTTTAAGGAACAATCAGAAACTGGAACTCTGTATGTTGTTCCTACCCCTATAGGGAATTTAGAGGATATGACCTTCCGTGCTGTCAAGACATTAAAAGATGCGGATGTCATTGGTGCAGAGGATACAAGAAATACAAAGAAACTATGCAACCATTTTGAGATTATCACGCCGCTCGTCAGTTATCATGAACACAACAAACATACGAAAGGTCCACACTTAGTCGATCGTCTTCTCAATGGAGATGACATAGCAATTGTCAGTGATGCAGGGATGCCCGGTATTTCTGATCCGGGTACAGATCTTGTCCAGAGATCGATCGAGGAAGATATTCCAGTGGTTGTATTGCCTGGTGCGAATGCTGCATTACCTGCATTGGCCGGTTCTGGTCTGTCTACAGAGGAGTTCTACTTTTGTGGTTTTTTACCACGGAAGAAAAAAGAGCGTGCTCTAGTTCTAAAGCGGCTTGAGTCTATTCAGGCTACGTTAGTTTTTTATGAATCTCCTCACCGCTTGAAGGACATGCTGGCGCATCTTCAAGAACACTTCGGTTCACGCAAGGCGACATTGGCCCGGGAATTATCGAAACGTTTCGAAGAGTATGTGCGGGGAAGTTTAGAAGAATTGGCAGCATGGGCAAATGAAGGGGAACTGCGGGGAGAGTTTTGTGTTCTATTAGAAGGTGCAGAAGAAGGGGAGCATAAGGAAGAGTACTGGTGGGCACACTTATCATTGATCGATCACGTCGTGCACTATATGGAAAAAGAAGGGTTGAAAAACAAACAAGCGATTAAGCAAACGGCTTTAGACCGTAAGCTTCCGAAACGGGATGTCTATCAAGCTTATCACGTCGATGGGGAATCCAACTGAACAGCATTTCCATAAAAAACCCCTTACTGTCAGGCCTGTGGACAGCAAGGGGTTCGTTTAGAACATATGTCTTTTTGATTTCTCTATTAACCAGTCAATCGTCTAATTATTTATCTCTATAATTATTTATTTTAGGTTGTCTTGCAGTTCGTGCAGTAACATTTGGGCGCCCTCTTTACTTAGCACCAGGTTGCCATTCGCCAGTTTCAAATTCTCATCTGAAACTTCCCCCGTAACATGACAAGTCATGTTAGGCTTGTACTTTTTAAGGACGATGCGATCATCGTCGACATAAATTTCCAAAGCGTCTTTCTCATTAATTCCCAATGTGCGACGAAGTTCAATCGGGATAACTACCCGACCAAGCTCATCGACTTTTCGTACGATACCTGTAGATTTCATTTTTTTGTCTCCCCTCAATCAAAAGTATTATCGTCATGATTCGACATATGTCTCGACATTATAGTACCAACCATTCCCAGACGTGTCAATTCCTAATAGTGGGGAAAGGATTTCCAGTAAGACATACCAGGTAAGGTATATGGAATGCTGGAAATGAGCATTTATTTCAGGCCTATACCTATACTTCCTATCTCTATCTGTCCCATATTTGGTTGGTTTAACCAATTGGGTATTATACATTATATTTTACCAAAGTATTTACATATGTGAAATGTAAATATCCACTTCTTTTGACAGTTTTACTTAAAATTCGGTATATTTTAATGTTAGGAATGGAAATAAAGAAGATAAATCGATAGAATGATACCATGACCTTATTGGTAATGGATTAAAGATTTGAGGAGGGAACAGTATGCCAGAGGAAAATAAGACGTTTTATATTACGACACCTATTTACTACCCTAGCGGTAATTTGCATATTGGACATGCTTATACGACTGTAGCAGGGGATGCAATGGCCCGCTACAAACGATTAAGAGGATATGAAGTCATGTACCTTACAGGAACAGATGAACATGGCCAGAAGATCCAGCGGAAAGCAGAAGAAAAAGGCGTGCCTCCACAAGAATATGTCGACGATATTGTGAGCGGTATTAAGCAGCTATGGGATAAATTAGACATTTCCTATGATGACTTCATCCGTACGACACAAGATCGTCACAAGAAAGTTGTCGAAAAAATCTTTGATTACTTGATGAAGAAAGGCGACATCTACTTAGATCAATATGAAGGATGGTATTGTACGCCATGTGAATCATTCTTTACAGAACGGCAATTAGAGGGTGGACATTGTCCGGATTGCGGCGGTGAAGTGGAGAAGGTTAAAGAAGAGTCTTATTTCTTCAAAATGAGCAACTATGTCGACCAGCTGCTCGAATTCTATGAAAAGAATCCTACGTTCATTCAACCGGAAAGCCGTAAGAATGAAATGATCAACAATTTCATAAAGCCTGGCTTAGAAGACCTTGCTGTATCTCGTACGACGTTCGACTGGGGCGTTGGGGTTCCAGGGAATGAAAAGCACGTCATTTATGTATGGATTGATGCACTGAGTAACTATATCTCAGCATTGGGCTACGATACTGATGACAATCAACGTTATCAAAAATTCTGGCCAGCAGATGTTCAGCTTGTCGGAAAAGAAATAGTCAGGTTCCATACGATTTACTGGCCGATCATGTTGATGGCTTTGGATCTGCCACTGCCGAAGAAAGTTTTCGCACATGGATGGATTTTAATGAAAGACGGGAAGATGTCCAAATCAAAAGGGAACGTCGTCGATCCTGTCCAATTAAGTGATCGTTATGGTTTAGATGCGCTGCGTTATTACCTTCTTCGCGAAGTGCCGTTCGGTTCAGATGGTGTCTTTACACCAGAAGCATTTGTCGAGCGTACGAACTATGACCTTGCCAACGATTTAGGAAACCTCTTGAACCGTACGGTAGCTATGGTCAGCAAGTACTTTGATGGTGAAATACCTGAACTTAAGCTTGGAGAAGATGAATATGATCAGAGCCTTGAACAATTAGCTAAAGAGACAAGACTCTCTGTGGAAGATTCACTTGAGAATATGGAGTTTTCTGTAGCTCTGGCCGATCTATGGAAGTTTGTCAGCCGTACAAACAAATACATTGATGAAACACAACCATGGGTACTTGCCAAAGATGATAATCAAAAAGAGCGTCTTGGAAATGTGATGGCTCACCTTGCCGAATCCTTAAGACAGACAGCTATTATGCTCCAACCATTCTTGACCCAGACGCCTGAACGTATCTTCCAACAGCTTGGGATCAAGGATGATCAGAATAAGGCATGGGACAGTTTAAGTGAATTCGGTGCGATTCCAACAGGAACTCACGTTGAAAAGGGTCAACCGATTTTCCCTCGGCTAGATGCAGAGGAAGAAACTCAAATCATCAAGGACATGATGAAAAAGCCTGCACCGCAAAAGGAAGAAAATATAGAACAAAAGAAAGATCAGAAAGAAGAAGTGACGATTGACGACTTTATGAAGCTGGACTTCCGTGTAGCTGAAGTCTTGAAAGTGGATAAAGTGAAGAAAACGGATAAACTTTTGAAGATTCAACTGGATCTTGGATTTGAACAACGCCAAGTCGTCTCAGGTATTGCAGAACATTACTCAGTCGAAGAACTTGTCGGTCAGAAGGTCATATGTGTAGCTAACCTTAAACCAGTGAAGTTACGCGGGGAATTGTCTGAAGGCATGATTTTGGCTGGTGAAGATGACGGAAAGTTGGCGTTAGCTTCAGTCGATCAGACATTGAGTAACGGCACGAAAGTTAAATAACAGGGATAGGAAAAGGGAAAGCTCTTACAGCGCTTTCCCTTTTCCATCGTTCAGAAATCTCTATACAAGTATGGATGCATCCATTTCGGAACAAGTGCTATGTGATTAATGGAGGTTTTCTTATTGTTAAAACAAGAGATTCTTCTGAATGGCAAGGGACCGATCCGAAAGCTTAATAAATCCATGAAGAATAGAAAGGCGGTTTCAATTATGCTTTTTGATACACACGTACACTTGAATGCTGACCAGTTTGAAGAAGATTTAGAAGAAACAATTCAACGGGCCCAGGATGCTGGCGTTGAATACATGACAGTCGTAGGATTCGACCGAAAAACAATTCCAAAAGCGATAGAAATAGCTGAAAACAATGAACGTATTTACGCAGCAGTTGGTTGGCATCCGGTAGATGCGATTGATATGACGGAAGCAGATCTCGAATGGATAGAAGAATTATCCTCCCATCCGAAAGTTGTAGCGCTCGGGGAGATGGGGCTGGATTATCACTGGGACAAATCCCCTGAAGAGACACAGAAAGAAGTATTTCGAAAACAAATCCGCCTTGCGAAAAAAGTAAAGATGCCGATTATCATCCACAACAGGGAAGCGACAGAGGACATCGTGCAGGTATTAAAAGAGGAAGAAGCTTCAGAAGTTGGCGGGATCATGCACTGTTATAGCGGTCCGGTAGATATAGCTAAGGAGTGCTTGGATATGAATTTCATGATTTCTTTAGGAGGCCCAGTCACCTTCAAGAATGCGAAATTACCGAAAGAGGTCGCTAAAGCAGTGGATTTAAAAAATTTACTCATTGAAACGGATTGTCCTTTTCTTGCCCCGCATCCGAATCGTGGAAAAAGAAATGAACCAGCTTATGTCAAACTGGTTGCCGAACAAATCGCTGAGTTGAAAGGTGTTTCTTATGAAGAGGTCAGTCAAGTGACAACGTCGAATGCTCTCGAGTTTTTCGGTATTAAGTCGTAACATAGGGGGCCTTGGTAGGAATGTTACAAAAGCAAAGGATTTGTATGGGAATTGTAACATGCCTGTTATGTTAATTAACTAGGTATAATAGCATAATGAAGGAGTCAGTGATATTCAACTGGCTCCTTTTTTTATTTGAGGAGGATTGTTTGACATCAAAATGTCACATGACTACAATAAAACGCGTGCTTAAGAAAGGAGGCTAAAGGATGAAAATAGGGAATATGTTGAAATCAGCCATAAGTCATACACTGATTTGGGCATCTGTGATCGCAGTCCTATGTATCGCCTTTTTAGTAACCGTTTCATATGAAGCTACGAAAGCTTCAGTAAAAGTGACTCAAAATGGTCAGACAGAATTAATTCGCACTCATGCTAATACTATCGAAGATCTATTATCTGAACTAGAAGTCACGGTACAACAACATGATGAACTATCACATAAACTATCCGATCCGGTTGAGTATGGAATGGATGTCAATTACATAGCATCTAAGTCTATCAATCTAGCCATCGATCGTACCAATACAGAAGAATATTACACAACAGCCTCAACGGTAGGTGAATTCCTCAGTGAGGAGGGTCTTGAATTCAAAGAGCGGGATGAACTTTCCCACTCAGCAGACGCTCCGATTGAACAAGGAATGGATATTGAAGTTAATCAAGCCATTCAAGTCACCTTTGAGGATGGTGGAGAAGAACAAAAAGTTTGGACCACTGCTTCAACTGTCGAGGAATTTCTTCAAAATCAGGAAGTCACCCTAAATGAACTGGATGAAATGAATCTTACAAAAAAGGATCCTTTATCCAAAGATCAACCACTTACGATTACCAGAGTGGAAAAAGTGACGGATATCGTAGAAGAAGAGGTTGACTACACTGTTGAAACGCGTAAAGACGACTCATTACCTAAAGGTGAAAAGGAAATCGTAGCTACAGGTGAAAAAGGGATGGTCACGAAGGAATATGAAGTGATTATTAAAAATGGGGAAGAAACAAGCCGCGAGCTGATTGAGGAAAAGGTAGAGAAGGAAAGCCAAAAAGAAGTTGTCGCTCTTGGTACCAAAGTTGAGAAAAAAGCACCGACGGCCACAGCTTCCGCAAGCTCTTCACCCTCATCAAGTTCAGCTGGTTCATCATCAGGTTCTGCCAGCCAGACATCCACCACAGTTTCCAGAGGAGAGACAAATGGTGCAAAAACGTTATATATGCACGCAACAGCATATACAGCGAATTGCAGCGGCTGTTCCGGCATCACGGCTACAGGCATCAATTTAAAAGCTAATCCTAACCAAAAGGTGGTTGCTGTCGATCCGAACGTCATTCCATTAGGAAGCCGTGTATGGGTTGAGGGTTATGGTTATGCCGTCGCAGGAGACACAGGTGGCGCAATCAATGGAAAGCGCATAGATTTGTTTGTTTCATCCAAAAGCCAGGCTCAAAGTTTCGGGCGTAAGAATGTAAAAGTGAAAATATTGGATTAATCAAAGGTAGCAGAGGATTCATTCCTCTGCTTTTTTCCGTGTATGAACTCGTGGTATGCTATGGAAAGATTATGGTAGGCGATACGGGAGGATAAAGAACTTGAAAATCAAAGAGATCATCGTTGTAGAAGGAAAAGATGATACAGCTAAAATAAAGTCTGCTGTCGATGCGGATACGATTGAAACGAATGGATCAGCGATTGATCAGGTGGTTCTTGAACAGATTAAGCACGCACAGCAAAAAAGAGGAGTCATTATATTCACAGATCCTGATTATCCAGGAGAACGAATCAGGCATATAGTTGACCAGAATGTTCCTGCTTGCAAGCACGCTTTTCTGCCAAAAGATCAGGCACGCTCGAAGCAGGATAAAGGAATCGGTATTGAACATGCGAGTGTTTCTGATATTCGTACAGCCTTAGCCTCCGTATATGAGCTGGTAGATGCAGCTCAAGGAGAAATAACCAAACAGGATTTGGTGGATTTCGGGCTCATCGGTGGGATGAACTCAGCCAACCTCCGCGGGAGACTAGGGGTTGAACTGAGAATAGGAAAGACGAACGGCAAGCAACTGCTCCGGCGTTTGAATATGTTCCATGTCACTTCCAATCAGCTTGAAGAAACTATGAAGAAGATCATGCAGGAGGAAAGAGATGAAAAGTAAAGCAGTGGCGACACCAACGCGTACAAAGGAAATTTTACAGACATATGGTTTCTCTTTTAAAAAGAGTTTAGGGCAGAATTTTCTTATCGATGTCAATATTCTTAAGAATATTATTGAAGAAGCAGGAATTGATGGAACCGTGGGTGCGATTGAAATTGGCCCTGGGATTGGTGCGCTCACAGAACAGCTTGCCCAGCATGCAGATCGTGTTGTAGCGTTTGAAATCGACCAGAGGCTTCTTCCGATTTTGGAAGAGACGTTAGAGGGTCACAATAACGTCAACGTTATCAACCAGGATATTTTGAAAGCAGATGTAGAGCGTGTCATTAAAGAGCATTTTGAACAGGGGCAGCAAGTACGTGTCGTTGCGAATTTGCCATATTATATTACGACACCGATCCTGATGAAGTTATTGATGGATCGTTTGCCCATCGACAGCATAACCGTCATGATTCAAAAGGAAGTGGCGGATCGTATGGCGGCAAGCCCTAATACGAAAAGTTACGGATCCCTTTCCATTGCTGTTCAGTATTATACTGAGGCGAAAGTGGTATTGAATGTCCCGAAAACGGTCTTTATGCCGCAGCCGAATGTGGATTCTTCGGTGCTCCATCTTGAAATGAGGAAGGCGCCTCCTGTTCAACTGGAGGATGAAGAATTTTTCTTTGATGTAGTTAAAGCGACGTTCGGTCAACGGAGAAAAACGCTGATGAATAACTTGGCACGTCATTTCAAAGGAGAAATGGATAAGCAGGAAATCCGTGATCGTCTTGAAAAGGTGGGGATTGATCCATCTCGTCGCGGAGAGTCATTGGCAATGGAAGAGTTTGCATCACTTGCGAATGTTCTATATAAGTAATTTTCTGTAGACTCCAGACACAATGCCCATTTTCTCACATACACTACAGTAGTGTTTGGAATGAGGTGGGGAAATGATGATATCAAGTGGAGATCTCGTTACACGAAAGTCTTATCAGCACGATATAATCTTCCGAGTGAAAACACAGGCTGCCTCTATCGTCAAGCTCATGGGAGAGCATATACGACTAGAAGCCGACGCCCCTCTCGATGATTTGGAAAAAGTGACCGGTGCTGAATTTCACCGCAGAAAAAATAAAGTGGATGAACAGGAAGCTTATTCGTACCGTCTTTTTCGGCAAGATTATAGACTTTTGAAAGAGAAAAGAGAGGCGGAAGCTGGAAGTGGCTACACCACTGGTAAAGAAGCTAACTATTTTCAAATCCCTCCAAGAATCCTTCATATTGATGGGGATCCTCTTTTCTTGAAGAAGTGTATTGCTTTATATGAACAATTGGGATTGCAAGTACATGGTCAATATTTAAATGAAAAAGAAATGCCTGACCAAGTCCTGCCTCTAATTGAAAAGGTGCGTCCGGAAATTGTCGTTTTGACTGGGCATGACGCGTATTCAAAGGCAAAAGGGACCACTAGGGAGCTGGAATCGTATCGACACTCCCGTTACTTTGTCGAAGCGGTGAGGAACATCCGACAACATTACCCGAATTTTGATCAGCTGGTTATTTTCGCAGGAGCCTGTCAGTCCCACTTTGAATCGATCATTAGAGCTGGGGCTAACTTTGCAAGCTCACCTGCGAGAGTCAATATCCATGCTATTGATCCTGTGTATGTAGCTGCCCGTGTGGCCTACACCTCATTCATGGATCACATCAATATTTGGGAAGTCATCAGGAATACAATCAGTGGGGAAGATGGTTTAGGCGGTGTAGAAACAAAGGGCTTGCTGCGGATTGGTATTCCCTATACAAAGGATCAGGAGGAAACGTAACCGTTGTCGCTTAATGGGCAACGGTTTTCTTTATCATAATAAAATTGATTGTAAACCTTTAGCACAACATGATCCGTGTGTTCATTCAAGCACTTAACCCTTTGGTATCTTGACTTGAATTATGGGGAAGCCTTCGTCATGATCAACCGGATTTTCTTTCTCCCTTTACCGCGGGAAAAAATATGAAGATGCGCATGCTTATCAAGGTGCAGGGCGCAGGTTCTTTGTGTTATATGTAGCGCGCATAATTTTCCTAATACTGGATAACCTAACTGAGAAATATTATTTATATCATTCTGTTGCAATGTTTTTGCTCTATTGGTATAATTAATAATTTTATTTGACTTTGTCCATTTGGTGTGATAAGCTTATATACAGTGAGGTGGAGTGCAGTGGCTAAAACGTTAGTAGAAATTAAGCAATCCCTAGAAGGGCAAATTGGTAAACGTTTAACATTAAAAGCGAACGGTGGACGTCGTAAAACGATCGAGCGTTCTGGTATATTGGCAGAAACATATCCGGCCGTATTCATTGTTGAGCTTGACCAAGACGAAAATGCTTTTGAACGTGTATCGTACAGCTATGCAGATGTTCTTACAGAGACAGTCGAATTGAATTTCGACGATTTACAAACTATGGCACTTGAGCAGTAAACCTTCCGTTTGCTGCTTTTTATTTTTGACTTTATCCGTAAGAGTTACACAAGTAACTCTTACCATCTTTACATACAACTACCTTGTTGCTGACCCACGAATTGTCACATACTAAGCTTGTCGTAACTAAGTGAAAGCGAAAGGAGCTGAATACGATGGGACGTAAGAGAAGTATGATGTCCGATTCGTTGAAAGAAGAGATCGCGAAAGAACTTGGGTTTTACGACAAGGTCGAGAAAGATGGCTGGGGCGGCATTACTACACGTGATGCAGGTAATATGGTGAAACGAGCAATACAAATGGCAGAAGAACAAATGGTGAAAAACCAGAACTAAAAAAGAATCCCTTGATGCTCCTGCATCGAGGGGTTCTTTTGAATTATAAAGGTTCATTTTCCGGGGAATTGATCATTGGTTCACACCCAGGCGTTCCTTGTTATTCTAAATATGGTACAATGCTCTAAGATAATCTTGGAGAAGAGGTGCTTGCATGCAGATACTTGAAAAAGCTCCTGCGAAGATAAATTTGTCTTTGGATGTCCTACATAAACGATCAGATGGTTTTCATGAAGTGGAAATGGTTATGACGACAGTGGATTTAGCTGATCGCATCGAATTGACTCCTCGACCTTCTGAAATCAGTGTTGAATCTGAAAGCAGGTTTGTACCTAACGATGAACGGAACTTGGCTTATCGAGCTGCTAAACTTATGAAAGACCGCTTCGGTGTGGAGAAAGGGGTGAAGATTTTCATTGAAAAAAACATCCCTGTCGCCGCTGGGCTTGCAGGAGGTAGCAGTGATGCGGCAGCGGTGCTGCGCGGTGTAAATCGTATGTGGGAGCTTGGGCTCGGTATGGATGAACTGGCTCGACTTGGAGCTGAAATTGGTTCAGATGTGTCTTTCTGTGTTTATGGAGGCACGGCCCTTGCAACTGGAAGAGGGGAAAAGATCCAGTCGATGCAAGCTCCCCCGCCTTGCTGGGTGGTCCTGTCTAAACCAACTATCGGTGTATCGACCCAATCGGTCTATCAGAATCTGGATTTGGATGGAGCGGAACATCCGAATACAACAGCCATGGTAGAGGCCTTGAAGAATGGTGACTATGAGGGGATTTGTGCAAACGTCGGAAATACACTGGAAGGAGTCACTTTGGCCTTGCATGAGGAAGTGGGACAAATCAAATCCCAGATGAAGCAAGCGGGAGCCGACGCGGTTCTCATGAGTGGCAGCGGGCCGACTGTTTTTTCACTTGTTGAACAAGATGCCCGCGCACAAAGGATTTATAACAGCCTGAAGGGCTTTTGCACGGAAGTATATATGGTGAGAATACTTGGATATCGAGAAAACACTTGAAAAAAACCGTACAAATTTGTTATATTTAATTAAAATATTCGGATTTTGAGGTGTCCTTTTTATGAAAAGAAGTGAAAGGCTTGTCGCGATGACCCATTTCATTCTTGATCGTCCCCGGGAATTAATTTCCCTCCCTTTTTTCTCAGGAAAATACGAAGCGGCTAAATCATCGATCAGTGAAGATCTCGGTATCATCAATAAAATGTTTCAGCATGAAGGTATTGGATATTTAGAAACAATCGCTGGCGCCGCTGGAGGGGTGAAATATATCCCTCAATTTTCAAAGGAGTCCAGTCATTCATTCGTAAGTGAACTGTGTGAACGATTGCAGGACCCTGCCCGACTTCTCCCTGGTGGTTACTTGTTTATGAGTGATCTGTTAGGCGATCCGGAAACGACACGAAACATCGGCCGTCTCTTCGCTTCTGCTTTTCGCGATAAGGAAATCGACGTAGTAATGACTGTAGCGACTAAAGGGATTCCGCTCGCTTATGCCGTGGCTTCCTACTTGAATGTACCTGTCGTCATTGCACGTCGCGATCCTAAAATATCTGAAGGTTCTACGGTCAGTATTAATTATGTTTCAGGCTCAACTAGGAAGATTCAAACCATGGTCTTGACGAAAAGATCTCTGGAACAAGGATCGCGTGTATGTATCATTGATGATTTCATGAAAGCGGGAGGAACAATCGATGGGATGCGCAACCTATTGAAGGAATTTGATGCAGAGCTTGCCGGGATCGGTGTACTGGCGGAAGCAGAAGATGATGAGGAAGATCGTGTGGTAGAAGAATATCTTTCCGTTGTACAAATTGTAAACGCTGATGACCGGAAGTTTTCCATTGAAGTCCGCCCAGGGAACCTATTGGATAATATCTGATTTTTTTCATAATATGTGTAAAGCCCTCATCCTTTTGTATGAGGGCTTTTTTCTCCCTTTACATCACCTGAATTTATTAAATAGAAAAATTTTTAGAAAAATTAGCAGGAATTTTTCCCGTTTTGTGGAATTTGTGTACATAAGTTCTTTTTGTTATAAAGGTGGTGAATCTTAATGGAAGTAACTGACGTAAGACTGCGACGCGTTAATACTGATGGAAGAATGCGAGCAATTGCTTCTATTACCTTAGACCAGGAGTTTGTGGTCCATGACATACGGGTGATTGATGGCAACAATGGGTTGTTTGTAGCGATGCCGAGTAAGCGCACACCAGATGGAGAGTTCAGAGACATTGCACACCCGATTAATTCCGGTACACGCGGAAAAATCCAGGATGCTGTACTTGAAGCCTACCACCGGGCAGGTGAAGAGGAAGAAGCGGAAGTTGAATTTGAAGAAGCAGGAGCTTCCTAATACTTAAGCACAACAAGAGTCTAATCCTAACAGGTTAGGCTCTTTTTTTGCGATTCACGGGTGTATATAAATCAACCATAAACTTGCCGTGGATGATCAAGGCTCTGCGGTTTTGTTTTGTTAAAATACAGGAAATGATCCGTAATTTACCTTTTTCCTCAATTGTTGAAATCGACATTGGTTTAAGATATGATTCAAGGTGGATAATTAGGATGGAGGTACGTTCATGACTAACCGATATGCTGTCGTGCTAGCAGCTGGCCAAGGCACTCGTATGAAATCAAAACTATACAAAGTTTTGCATTCTGTATGCGGGAAGCCGATGGTTCAGCACGTTGTCGACCAATTAAATACATTAGATCTGAAAGAGTTAATTACTGTAGTAGGTTTTGGAGCAGAAAAAGTTCAGGATCAACTTGGTAAAGATAGCCATTATGTTGTCCAAGAAGAGCAGTTGGGAACAGGACACGCCGTTCTGCAGGCTGATGATATCCTTGGAGATAAAGAAGGAACAACAGTTGTCGTCTGTGGAGACACTCCTCTTTTAACAGGGGAGACCCTTCAAAAATTGCTGGATCATCATGACGATGAAAAAGCGAAAGCGACAATTTTGACGGCTCACGCTGAAGACCCTCATGGATATGGCCGTGTCATTCGTGGAGGAAACGGGCAAGTTGAGCGTGTTGTGGAGCAGAAAGATGCTTCCGAAGAGGAGCGGGCAATTCAAGAAATCAACACAGGTACGTATTGCTTTGACAATGCCACGCTCTTTAATGCATTGAAAAATGTTTCAAACGATAATGTGCAAGGAGAGTATTACCTGCCTGATGTTATTGAAATCCTGAAAGACCAGGGAGAAACCATCAGTGCCTATCAAACACCTGAGTTCTCCGAATCACTAGGTGTAAATGATCGTGTTGCCCTATCAAAAGCTGAAAAACTGATGAAATCACGAATAAACGAGCAACATATGAAGAATGGGGTTACATTGGTAGATCCTGATCAATCCTATATCGGGCCTGATGTTACGATTGGTCAAGATGTCGTCATCTATCCAGGTTGTGTGATTGAAGGTACTTCTTCGATAGAAAATGATGCCTTGATCGGACCGAACACGACCATCACAAATTGCCACATCGGTGCAGGAACAACCATTAAACAAAGCGTCGCAGCTGATAGTCGTATTGGGGAACGTGTACAAATCGGACCTTTCGCCCACATACGTCCGCAGTCCACATTAGGTAATAATGTAAAAGTAGGTAACTTTGTCGAAGTGAAGAAAGCTTCGTTTGGTGAAGACAGTAAAGCATCACACCTGAGTTATATAGGTGATGCAGATGTCGGAAGTGGTGTGAACATCGGATGTGGTACAATAACAGTGAATTATGACGGAGAAAACAAGCACCTGACAACAATAGAAGATGATGCTTTCATCGGCTGTAATTCGAACTTGATTGCGCCAGTGAAAGTTGGAAAAGGAGCCTATGTCGCTGCGGGTTCTACCATTAACGAGGATGTTCCGTCAGAAGCTTTGTCCATAGCTCGTTCAAGACAGACGAACAAAGAAGGCTATGCGAGTAAAATGAAATCCATTAAAAAAGATTAACGGAGGGTTCCATCCATGGCAACTGGCTATAAGGATTCAAAACTGAAAGTATTCTCACTGAACTCAAACCCTGAACTGGCGAAAGAAATAGCTGATAACATCGGAGTAGACCTTGGTGAATGTACAGTCACGAGCTTTAGTGACGGTGAGATTCAAATTAATATCGAAGAAAGTATCCGTGGCTGCGATGTTTATGTCGTCCAATCTACTTGTGAGCCAGTCAATCAGCATATCATGGAATTATTGATTATGATTGACGCTTTGAAACGGGCTTCTGCGAGAACGATCAATATCGTCATGCCTTATTATGGCTATGCGAGACAAGACCGTAAAGCACGCGCTCGTGAACCCATTACGGCTAAGCTTGTGGCGGATCTGCTGGAAACAGCTGGAGCTTCCCGTGTCCTTATGCTGGACCTTCACGCCCCGCAGATACAAGGCTTTTTCAACTTGCCTATCGACCACCTGGTCGGAGTTCCGATCCTTTCTGATTACTTCGAAGAAAAGAACTTTGAGGATGTGGTCATCGTTTCTCCGGACCATGGTGGTGTAACACGTGCGCGTAAGATGGCTGACCGCTTGAAAGCGCCGATTGCCATAATCGATAAACGTCGCCCGCGTCCGAACGTCTCTGAAGTGATGAATATCGTTGGTAACATCGAAGGCAAGACAGCTATTCTAATTGATGATATTATTGATACAGCAGGAACGATTACTCTTGCAGCCAACGCCTTAGTTGAAAATGGAGCCAAGGATGTGTACGCTTGTTGTACACACCCGGTCCTTTCTGGTCCAGCCATTGAGCGGATTGATAATTCTAAGATTAAAGAATTAGTCGTTACTAATACAATTCCTCTTGGAGAAGAGAAAACAAGTGATAAAATCACTGAACTATCCGTTGCCGGTTTAATTAGTGAAGCCATCATCCGCGTTCATGAACGTCAATCCATTAGTATTTTGTTCGACTAAAATTTCAGATTTCAGGTTTAACTCTTGTGAAAAACGGGAAACTGATAAAAATGATTGGTAAATTACTGGAGGTTGATTAATTTGGCTATTAATTTGAAAGCAAATCAAAGGCAAAATCTCAAACAATCCGTTACGCGTGATTTACGCTTAGAGGGCGAAGTCCCGAGTGTCGTGTACGGGAAGAATAAAGAACCGATGACGGTTGCTGTTAACAGCATAGAGCTACTTAAAACTGTTCGTGATGAAGGGAAGAACGCAATCATCTCCCTAAATATCGAAGGAAAAGATACAGTAGATGTTATGCTCCATGAATATCAAGTCGATCCTTTGAAGGATGAATTGATTCATGCAGACTTCTATATCGTTGACATGTCAGAAGAGATGGACGTTGAAGTTCCTGTACATCTTGAAGGAGAAGCCGCTGGCTCTAAAGAAGGCGGTGTCGTACAACAACCTCTTTATGAAGTGGCTGTCCGTGCGAAACCTGCAGACATTCCAGAGGAAATCGTTGTCGACATCTCTGAACTGAATATCGGTGACAGTGTTATGGTTAGTGACTTGAAAGAGGCACGTAAGTATGAAATCACTGAAGATGACAATACGACAATCGTTTCTGTCACTCCTCCGGAAGAGATGCCGGAAGAGCCAGACACAGATAATGCAGATGCAGAGCCTGAAGTCATCAATGAAAAATCAGATGATGAGGAAGAGGACTCTGAAGAGAATTCTGATAAGTAATAAAACGAATTGAATGATTCGGAAAGGGCGTGGCCAAGAAGGCCCGCCCTTTTTCTTAATATAAATTATATAAACCCGGCCAGAGTATGTCATGTACTACATAAGCCATATCTTTATTAGAATCGAACGTGTTATGACAATATTTTTGCTATAGCTTTGATATAATAAAGAAATAGAACAATCCAGTAAAGGAAGTTATGTATGAAGTGTATTGTTGGTCTTGGTAATCCAGGGAAAAAATATGAACAGACCCGGCATAATGTCGGTTTCATGGTGATTGATGAACTAGCTGATAAAAATGGCTGGTCATTGAACCAGAAGAAGTTCAGTGGGATGTACACGATGGAGCGGGTGAACGGTGAAAAGGTCATATTATTGAAACCGCAAACTTACATGAACTTATCTGGTGAATCATTGCGTCCATTAATGGATTATTTCGATATTGAACTGGAAGATGTACTGGTCATCTATGATGATCTTGATTTGCCGCCGGGAAAGATCCGTTTACGGAAAAAAGGCGGTCATGGCGGCCATAACGGCATAAGGAGTATCATTGAGCAATTAGGTACGAAAGAATTCAAACGGCTCCGGATAGGCGTGGGGCGTCCTGAAGGGTCGAAATCCGTTATTGACCATGTATTAGGCAGCTTTACTTCAGAAGAAAAAGAGGCTGTTCGAGAAAGCATTCAACAAGCGACAGATGCTTGTGGAGCCTGGACAACGTACTCATTCAACGAGGTCATGAATGACTACAACGTAAAGTGAACCAGATTTGTCATCGTATAACAGTCAACTATGACGGAGAAACTACATACCATCACCTTTTCTAGGAGGATGGATATGAAAATTCGTTATTTCTGCCGTCATTGTCAAAACCAAGTCGGTGAATTAGACGCTAAGAAAGTGGATGTATCACAGTTGGGATTCGACCTTTTAAATGATGAAGACCAACAGCAAATGGTCCATATGACAACAAGTGGTAACATGGACATAAGGACGATTTGCGATTCGTGCAAAGAATCTCTGGATGAGCATCCACATTATCATGAGTTAGATTTTTTTATTCATTAAATCTTTGCCTTTGGATTATCGAAGGTCGGGATGGTGGAGGAGTTCGTTATGCAAGGTATTAAGGATTATCTATATCCACGGGATGATATTCATTCTGTTGTCGAAGGTTTCCGGTCAGGGATGAAAGAACAGATGGTTGCCGGTTTATCGGGAGCATCAAGAAGTGTACTTCTATCATTGCTGCAAGAGTCTTTGAAAAGACCAGTGATTTTAGTCACACATCAACTGATCCAAGCCCAACAATTGTATGAAGATATGCAAGAATTGACCGACAGTGATCAAGTTCACCTTTATCCAGTCAACGAGCTGATTGCCTCGGAGATCGCGGTTGCTAGTCCGGAGCTTAGAAGTCAACGAATCGACGCACTTAGTCAATGGTTGAATCAAGAATCGGGAATATTAATCGCACCTGTGGCTGCCCTGAAACGGATGATGCCACCGAAAGCATACTGGGAGCATAATCAGCTCCCTTTTCGTGTTGGAGAAGAAATCAATTTGGATACTTATCTGGAACGGTTTGTAAGTATGGGGTATGAACGGACGGAAATGGTAGCTACACCAGGGGAGTTTTCCGTGCGTGGAGGAATCATGGATGTCTATCCACTTACCGCTGAATTCCCTTACCGTATTGAATTGTTTGATACAGAAGTGGATTCGATCCGCACATTCGATTCAGAAACGCAGCGCTCCCATGAAAAGGTGGAGGCAGTTACCATCGGCCCTGCTACAGAGCTGCTTTTAACAGCGGAAGATTTCACACGTGCGTATCACAGGCTGGAAGAGGCCCTCGGTCATTCCCTGAAAAAGTTGACAAAGCCAGAAGCAAAGGAAACGTTGACCCAAGTAATTGAGCATGATTTGGATCGGTTGAAGCAACAGGACCGGTTCCAGGAAATGTATAAATATATCGGGTATTTCTATGAAGAACCTGTGAGTTTACTAGATTATTTACCTGAGAACGGTATCATGGTGCTTGATGAGATGAGCCGGATTCAGGAAACAGCCAACCGTTTAGATCAAGAAGAGGCAGAGTGGCATCAAAGCTTACTGGAAGTCAATCAAACAGTACGTCAGCTCAATATATCTTTTGATTGGCAGGACGCCTGGGCAAAAATGGAGCATCCTCGTTTATATCTGTCGGTGTTCATGCGTCATATTCCCAATACTCAGCCTCAGAATGTCGTCAATATATCAAGTCGTCAAATGCAGCAATTCCACGGCCAGATGAACTTATTGAAAAATGAAATGGACCGCTGGATAAAGCAGGATTATTCAGTCATCATACTTGCGCCTGATGGAAACAGAAGGGAAAAGATACAGAGCGTTCTTGAGGATTATGAGATGGAAGCAGTTATCGCTAAAGATGAAATTAGTCTTCCTTTAGTCAAACCTACGATTATCACAGGGAATATTAGCAGCGGCTTTGAATGGCCGATGCATAAGCTTGCTGTACTTACCGAAAACGAATTGTTCAAGAAACGGACAGCCAAACCGAAACGGAAGCAAAAACTTACGAATGCAGAGCGGATCAAGAACTATCAGGAATTGAAAGTCGGCGATTATATTGTTCATGCGAGCCATGGCATCGGTAAATATCTAGGAATTGAAACCTTGAAGATGGGCGGCAACCATAAAGACTTTCTTATGGTCCAATACTCAGGTAACGATAAGCTTTATGTGCCGATCGACCAAATTGATCTGATTCAAAAATATGTCGGTTCAGAAGGTAAGGAACCGAAAGTATATAAACTTGGCGGAAGCGAATGGAAAAAAGTGAAAAGCCGAGTCCAATCTTCGGTAGAGGATATTGCAGACGACTTAATCCAGCTTTATGCGGAGCGGGAAGCTTCTAGAGGGCATGCCTTCACGGAGGATGGAGAGATGCAGCGCGATTTTGAAGCGGCTTTCCCATACGAAGAAACAGAAGACCAAGTCCGCTGTATTGAAGAAATCAAAACCGATATGGAACGTATCCAGCCTATGGATCGATTGCTCTGTGGTGATGTAGGCTATGGTAAAACGGAGGTTGCGATTCGAGCAGCCTTTAAAGCCATTGTGGAAGGTAAACAAGTAGCCTTGCTGGTGCCGACGACCATTCTTGCTCAACAACACTATGAAACCCTTCAGGAGCGCTTCCAGGGCTTCGGTATTAATATAGGCTTGATGAGCCGTTTCCGGACGAAGAAGCAGCAAAAAGAGACGACTGATCGTTTGCGGAAAGGTTTGGTTGATGTCGTAGTCGGCACACACCGTATTCTTTCCAAGGATGTCCAGTTCAAGGACTTAGGTTTATTGATTGTGGATGAAGAGCAGCGCTTTGGGGTGAAACACAAAGAAAAAATCAAACAATTGAAGCATAATGTCGATGTACTGACATTGACTGCCACACCGATTCCCCGGACTTTGCATATGTCGATGCTTGGGGTAAGGGATTTGTCAGTTATAGAAACGCCGCCTGCCAACCGTTTTCCCATTCAGACCTATGTATTGGAGTACAACCCGATTTTTCTCAGAGAAGCGGTGGAAAGAGAGATGGCTCGAGACGGACAAGTGTTCTTTTTGTTCAACCGTGTAGAGAATATTGAACGGATGTCCCAAGAGATATCTGCTTTAGTGCCTGAAGCCCGCGTGGCCTTTGCTCATGGTCAAATGAATGAAACAGAACTGGAAAATGTCATGTTCTCCTTCCTGGAAGGGGAGTTTGATGTTCTAGTCAGTACGACCATCATAGAAACAGGCGTCGATATCCCGAATGTGAATACGCTAATCGTTTATGATGCGGATCGTATGGGCCTTAGTCAGTTGTACCAGTTGCGAGGGAGAGTAGGGCGCTCTAATCGGGTGGCATATGCTTACTTCACATATCAAAAGGATAAAGTATTAACGGAAGTAGCGGAAAAAAGACTCCAGGCAATAAAGGAATTTACTGAGCTTGGTTCTGGATTTAAAATTGCCATGCGTGACTTATCTATTCGTGGAGCCGGAAATCTACTAGGGGCCCAGCAACACGGGTATATCGATTCTGTAGGGTTCGACATGTACTCGCAAATGTTGAAAGATGCGATAGAAGCGAAACGTCAAGGCAAGGAACCGGAAGCGATCCAGCCTTTCCAGCCTGAACTGGACATGATGGTAGATGCTTATATTCCAGATGACTATATTGCTGATGAGAAACAGAAAATAGATATGTATAAGCAGTTTCAAGCAATCGAATCTCTGGAGGATATCCATGACCTTAGAGACGAATTAATCGATCGTTTCGGGGAATATCCAGAAGAAGTAGAAAATTTGTTCCGTGTTTCATCTATACGTTTACATGCAAAGAGGTCCCGTATCGAATCTGTCACAGAGAAGAAAAAGAAAATCGAAATGTTGATGGAATCCGACCAAAGTCAGCAAATCGATGGATCCAAACTGTTTGAATTCGCCAATCAATACGGAAGGATGGTTCAACTCGGGACAGAAGACAGCCAGTTGAAAGCAACGATTACCTGGGACCGCAAAAGTGAATGGAAACGCTACGAGATCGTGGAAGAGTTTATCAGTAAGCTTCCTGAAATGATGAGAGAAACTACTACAGCTTAATGAACACCCCATCCGATAAGGATGGGGTTTTACTTTGAAAAGAGGTTACCGGCGGATGTTGATTTTCGGCGTGGCCAGCACCACTTTATCTTCAGCCAGACCCTGAGGTCATCATCTTTATGAGGGTGATGACCTTATTAAATATGCAAAAAAGACATCCATTACGTATTTTACCCCGAGTTTTTGTTCAGGATGATGCTACCTCGCGTGAAAATCTTACATTTTTTATGAAAAAATCCATACAAAGGACGTATAGGTTTTTTCTGCTGAATCATACTATCCTTAATCACCCGCTTATTCTGCTTGCGCTTCATCAGGAGAATGGAAGGAATTCATCACAGTAAAAGGAGGCAGCATAGAGAATGAAAGCAACTGGTATTGTTCGTCGTATTGATGATTTAGGTCGTGTGGTTATCCCGAAAGAAATTCGCCGTACGTTGAGGATACGAGAAGGAGATCCGCTGGAAATTTTCGTAGACCGCGAAGGTGAAGTAATTTTGAAAAAGTACTCACCAATAAGTGAATTGGGTGATTTTGCGAAAGAATATGCAGAAGCCCTTAGTGAATCTTTAGAAGTTCCTGTGTTGATTTGCGATAGAGATGAGTATATAGCGGTGGCCGGCAGTGCTAAGAAGGATTATATGAATCGATCCATTGGCGCGAAGGCTGAAGAGGTCATGGATGCTAGAAGCATGTCCTTCGAAAAGCACCCGGATCCAGTAGAGTTTATCCGAGGGCAAGAAGAAGATGTCATATCATACCTTATCTATCCTATTATCGCCCAGGGAGATCCTATAGGATGTGTAGTCGCGTTCAATAAAGAAGGTTCCCCGCTTGATGAAAGTACAACAAAAGCTGTGCAGACAGCAGCAAGCTTTTTAGCTAAACAAATGGAGTAATAACGTAGGTCAGGTCCGTGCGGGTAAGGGATCTGGCCTTTATATATGATATAATGAATGCTCTGAATACATATAATTAGAAAGGGTCCAAAATGACCAAATCTCGTAATCGTACCGTACTCCAGGGAGCACTTATATTATCGTTTGCTGGTTTGCTCAGCAAAATCATAAGCGCAGGGTATCGGGTCCCGTTGCAGAATTTAACAGGGGATCTGGGATTTTATATTTACCAGCAAGTTTACCCGATTTTAGGCATGGCTTTAATTTTATCTTTGTATGGATTTCCTGCTGCTATTTCAAAACTGGTTTCTGAACTAGAGGAAAACAGAAATCCTCTATCTATCCCTTCTTTTTATTTTCCGGTTTTCTTCTGGTTGATGGGGGTATCCGGGCTGATTTTCCTTTTAGGATATACACAAGCGCCGGGAATCGCTGAAATCATGGGAGATGAAAAACTGGTTCCTTCTATCAGAGCTTCCTTTTTTGCTTTTTTAATGGTGCCTTTCGTCTCTCTTTTTCGTGGTGTGTTTCAAGGGAAGAATCATATGGCCCCTACGGCTGTATCCCAAATTGTTGAACAAATCTTTCGTGTCACCGTCATCATTACCACATCCGTTCTAGTTGCAAGAGGACAAGATGCTTATTCGATAGGCATCGGTGCTGCTTGGGGATCTATATCAGGTGCTGTCGGAGCGGCTTTATTATTAGGAGGCTGGCTAAGGAAAAGTCGACGGGTATGGACATGGGACCGTTGGAAAGGCACTACATCCTATATGAAAACAATCTTCTTCTATGGGGTGTTTATTTGCCTGAACTATATGTTATTGCTTTCATTGCAGCTCGTGGATGCTTTCACATTGGTTCCAAGTCTTGTGAAAACAGAAGTGGGAATCGATTCAGCTCGTTTATTGAAAGGAATATTCGATCGCGGACAGCCTTTGATCCAGTTAGGTACGGTACTTGCTTCTTCCATCGCATTAGCTTTGATCCCTTCTGTTACAAGAAAACGATTGAACAACGACTTTGAGAGAGTGGAAAATGCCATTTTAAGTGCTGTGAAGGTCACAGTCATGATTGCGTTTGGGGCTACAGCTGGTTTGGTTTTTCTATTTCCGTTGATAAATGAGGCCTTTTTTCAGGATTCACAGGGGACAGGTCCTTTGCGAATGTTGATGCTTGTCATTGTAGGTAGTTCAATTTCGATTACGATGTCATCTGTTCTGCAAGGGCTCGATTATGTACAACAAACAGCTCTGGTAGTATTAGGTGGACTCGTAGTGAAAACAGCAGGGAACCTGATATTGATCCCTTCAATAGGGTTATATGGATCTGCGCTGGCTTCTATAATGGCTGTTACTTTTGTTTTGGTTGGAAATGTCGTAATCTTAAGACAAGAAATCTCTATGCGAAAATGGTTATCCTTACCTTTGGTGCCGATTGTCTTTTCAACCATGGGGATGGTTATCGGGTTACAAATTCTAAGCACCTTTGTGCAATTATTTTGGTTCCCTGACCATCGCCTTACTTTATTGATTTATCTTTTAATCCTTACCGGTGTGGGAGCAATGATTTATTTGATCCTCTTGCTTCGTCTCGGGGGTTTTTCCAATAATGAAGTCGAAACGTTACCTTTTCATGAACAATTCATAAAACTATTGCCGAAAGGAATGAAGTAATGAATACCATTAAAGTACTCGGTCTTGGAGCGGCCGACATGGATCAGCTACCGCTCGGTGTATATCGAGAGCTGATCAGGACAGATGCTCCTCTTTATGTTCGAACAAGTAAACACCCTGTCATTCAAGAGTTACAAAATGAAGGAGTGGCATGGGAGAGCTTTGATGAAATTTATGAAGCCCACCATCAATTTGGTGATGTATATATGGAAATTGTCAATCAGCTGGTCCGTGCGGCTCAAGAAGCGGATATCCTTTATGCTGTCCCTGGCCACCCGATGTTAGCAGAGCGGACGGTCCAATTGTTGATCGAACAAAGAGAGGCCGGTATGATAAAGCTCGATATCCAAGGTGGTCAAAGCTTTTTGGATGCTACCTTCACAGCTCTGGAAATTGATCCTGTCGAAGGGTTTCAGTTTATCGATGCTACAGATATGCGCCGTGAGCAGTTACAATATTTAAATCATACGATATTATGCCAGGTCTACGATTCGATGATTGCTTCTGAAGTGAAATTGACACTTCTTGAAGACCTTACCCCTGATTATCCTGTGACCATCGTCACAGCAGCAGGCAGTGATCAGGAAAAAATCATGACTGTCCCTTTGGAAGAACTGGATCGGAATGTTGAAATAGACAACCTGACAAGTGTTTATATCCCTCCAGTAGAGAAAGATCAACTCAACCACCAGTTCTTCCGGTTAAGGGAAGTCATTCGGATATTAAGAAGCCCCGAAGGCTGTCCGTGGGATCGGAAACAAACCAATGAATCCCTGAGGAAATATATGATTGAAGAAGCGTATGAGTTCATTGATGCGGTTAATCGCAGAGACGATGATCATATGGTTGAGGAATTGGGAGATGTTCTGCTTCAAGTAATGTTGCATAGTCAAATTGGGGAAGATGAAGGATATTTTACAGTCGATGACGTAATTATATCGATAACGGAGAAAATGATCCGTCGTCACCCGCACGTATTCGGAGAAACCAATGTGGAAAATGCCGATGAAGTCATTACCAACTGGGATGCCATCAAACAACAAGAAAAAGGTGGACAGCCTCTCTCTATCCTTAGTTCAGTGCCTGAAAGTTTTCCGGCACTCCTGCAAACGGAGGAGCTGCAGAAGAAGGCAGCTAAAGTCGGGTTTGATTGGAACACTGTCGACCCCGTCCTTGGAAAAGTAGAGGAAGAATGGCGGGAATTCCAAGAAGCACGTGATTCTGGAAACCGGGAAGAAATGGAGAAAGAGTTCGGTGATTGGTTATTTGCCATTGCTAATTTAGCACGGCACTATAAGATCAGTAGTGAAAATGCCCTTCAACGGACGAATAGAAAATTCAGGACTCGGCTATCTTGGATGGAAAAGGAAGCAGCTAAAGATGAACGGACTTTGGAAGATTACGAGTTGGATTCTTTAGAAGAGTTGTGGGTTCAAGCGAAAGCAAAACATAAAGGAGCGGAATAAATGATGCGTTTGGATAAATTTCTGAAGATTTCAAGGTTGATCAAGAGACGTACCTTAGCAAAAGAAGTGGCTGACCAAGGGCGTATTCGTATAAATGGAGAACAAAGCAAAGCAGCAAGTAATGTAGCTATCGGTGATGAATTGACAATTCAATTCGGACAAAAAGTTTTGACGATTGAAGTGAAATCCTTGAAAGAAAACGTCAATAAGAATGAAGCGGCAACGCTTTATGAAATTAAAAAAGAAGAACCGGTCAACCAGAATTGAATAGTACGGAAACCACAGCTTGGAAAGGGCTGTGGTTTTTTGTGAAGGAAGAAATTATATCACACGGTGAAAATATTGTGCTGTATAAGCGGGCTTCACTACCCTGATGTTTGTCGAGGCTGATCAAGGCGCTTTCGCATTCGGCACGTCCAGCTACAACGCCTACCCCCTCAAGGTCTTAAGCAAGCCCTTTGCTGTGGCAAAGAACCGCCACTTCAAAGGTTCGCTTAAGCTTGTCGGGGGTGACCAAGGCGTTTCCGCATTCGATGTTCTAATTCTCTTGTTTTTTTCATAGTTTGTACAAGAGAAGGAGGCTGGTATGTGATGGAAGGATTCGAGAAGGTTCAAGGGAATCGGAGTGAGCAACCGGTTGAGCATAATGTTAAGATATGGAACAGAAGAAATATAGAAATTTCAGGTGTAAAAGAAGTGGACAGCTTTGATAGTGAGGAGTTCTTGCTGCAAACATCGATGGGTTATCTTGTGATCCGGGGCAATAATTTGCAGATGAAAAATCTGGATTTGGATTCAGGTGTCGTGTCAATCAAGGGGAAAATATATGAAATGACCTACTTGGACGAGCATCAAGGGGAGAAAGCTAAAGGACTATTTAGCAAGCTCTTCAAATGACTTTGACCACTCAGTTCATCACCATTCTATCCATGCTCGGTGGAGGTTTGTTCGTCGGTGCTGCGTTGGATACGTTCGAAAGGTTATTCCGCAAAAGGAACAAGAGAAGCTGGTTTGAAATAGTTTTTCAATTGGGATTCTGGCTTTTTCAGGCCGCTTTTCTTTTTTATTTGTTGTATTTGGCTAACTATGGGGAATTGAGAGTGTATGTATTTGTGGCGATTGCCTGTGGTTTTGCTGCCTACCGTGCGTTGTTTCAGAACCTTTACTTACGAACGCTTGAAGTATGGGTACGTCTTTGTATGACTATTTTGAGGTTTTTGAGAAAGATGATTTATTATTTATTTTTCCTCCCCTCGAAAACCATCATTTTACTTATTATTTCTTTACTTCTTGGCGTTTATAAGATACTTTTAAAGGGTATCATTATATTGTTTCTTGTCATATTTTATCCAATCCGGGTATTTTTTCTGGTCATTTGGCGGTTCTTGCCGAAAAACATGAAAATTTACTTAAGGCATTTAGCAGGTTTTTTGGATAAAATAAAGAATACTATGAAGAACTGGATGAAACGAATCCAAAAGTAAAGGAGGCCAAACGCACATGGCAAAGGGACAGTCGGAGTCGGTAGCACGTCTGGATTCTACATACATGAAGCACTACGATGCCTATCTGGACAGACATCAAAGAAAAAAGAAGCGCTTAATTCGCCGTCTTGTTATGTTTGCCCTGTTAGTGGCGATTGTTAGTGGCTCCATGGTGATGTATCATATGAAACAACAAGCTTTGTACTCTGAAAAACATGAGCAATACGAACAACTACAACAACAAATGAGTGCTTTGAAGGAAGAGGAAAAAGGTTTAGAGCAGGAGATTGAACTTCTGAATGACGAGGAATACGTATTGCAAATTGCGAGGACGAATTATTTCTTTTCCAAAGAGGGAGAAATCATCTTTAAAATGCCTAATGAGGACCCGTCATATTGACACTCTTTTCAAAGCTTATATATAATATATAGGAACGATACTTTTTTTTATCGAAATTTTAAGGAGGAGCAATTTTTTTATGTCAATTGAAGTAGGCAGCAAGCTGCAGGGTAAGGTAACGGGAATCACTAATTTCGGAGCGTTCGTCGAGCTTCCAGATGGTAAGACGGGGCTGGTTCACATTAGTGAAGTTGCCGACAACTATGTTAAAGACATTAATGAACACTTAAGCCAGGGAGACCAGGTGGAAGTGAAAGTCATCAATGTCGGAGATGATGGAAAGATCGGACTCTCCATTAAAAAAGCAAAAGAAAACAACCGAAGCCGTCGTCCGTCTAAACCTCGTAAACCGGCTGAATCATTCGAACAAAAGATGAACAATTTTATTAAGGATAGCGACGAACGTCTGGCATCATTGAAAAAGCACACGGAATCCAAACGTGGAGGTCGAGGTTCTAAAAGAGGATAGCTTGCTGTCTAGGACAATGAGTAAAAGGTGCGCGTCTTTCATATAAAAGAACAGATCCATTTTGGATCTGTTCTTTTTTAATTCTATTGTTATTACTTAAACGTGCAAGATTGTTGAAGACTCGATTCCGAGGTGAGGGGGTTCGTTACCTAATAAGGTATAGGGATGGCTCTGAAATAACTCGCTTTCCTGCGGGGGAACTGGCAAGGCCACTCGGTCATTCACACTCCCTGTGGGGTCTCGCCTAGTTCCTTCTCCCGCGGGAGTCTCGTCATTTCAAAGCCACCCCATTCAACATGGAATGAACGACGCCATAAGCTTAGAGGGAAGCGTCCTTCAGCACGTTTTTCACTCTTGAAGCGTTCTGGGCAATTGAAGCAGAGCATCCGGAGATGTTTCCACCCCCATCGGTCCCTTGCGATATCCGTTTCTCAAAATCACTTGAGGATGAAACTGCCCTTAATGAGGTGAATAAATTATACTTTAGCGCTGCTGTGATCATTGCATTTTCCTCAAAAGCTCCCTATAAACGAAGGTAGTTTCGAGTATCTTTCAATCGAATGGTGGTTGGGAAAACGGTGAGACTCCTGTGGGATGAACATGATTGGTGAGATCCCGGAAGGCGAAAGCCTGAGGAAGCTCACCACATGCCCACGGAAAGCGATCCGTATTCCCAGCTACCATCTCCACATACAAAAGCCTCGAAACTAAGTCTTCCGGATGTGGGGGGCCTTAATTGAATAGTTCATAGTAAGGGCAGCTATTCGCGTTATATAAAAAGTACAGCAGCTGTTTTTTTCATATGCTTATGGATATAAAAAAGTGCCGCATTCTCTATTATGAGAATGCGGCACTTTTTAGGACAAGAATGTTTCCGATGACCCGTACGGGATTCGAACCCGTGTTACCGCCGTGAAAGGGCGGTGTCTTAACCACTTGACCAACGGGCCTATATGTAGGAAAAAAATAAATGGTAGCGGCGGAGGGGATCGAACCCCCGACCTCACGGGTATGAACCGTACGCTCTAGCCAGCTGAGCTACACCGCCATGTTGGAAAATGTTTTCTCAAAGTCACAAGGAATATAGTACACCATGACAAAAAAACTGTCAACAAAAAATAAAAATATCAGATTAGTCTGTCTATTTCGCTAGGGAATGAGGGAGTTTTTTGGAAACATAAGGGTGTTGCCGGGGTTTAATTTGTAGAAAGAGCCTTTGTTTCTGTGAAAACTATCGAAGTTTTTGTTTCTGCACTCCTGTTGTTTTGACAAAATGCTTGTCCAGCATGTGGTTTAATAGGATTCACACAGAAGGAGTGATGATGATGTTAGGAACAGTTTCAAAACGAGGAAGTCGTCAAGCAGCTGTACGAGGGTCAGGAATCGTTCAAGGGTTACAAAAGGTTTCGTTCGGTGCATTTTCTTTTATGGCGAACAAAGGGGTGTTCCATATGGTGTTGGCCTTATTGTTGGGGCGAGCCATTATTTTATCATCTATGGCCCCTTTTGGAGTCGCATTCCTCGCGGTGATCTGGTGGTTGAAGCGTCCTCTCGTCATACCCGTAACAATTGTAATGGCAGCTGGGGCTTCTACATACAGCTACGGCCATGCGGGTTTCGTTGTGGGGGCTTCCACGACTTTTTTGCTCTTAAGCCTGGCGCTGCACAAAACAAGTCACCCCCAGAGATGGCTGCCGACGCTAGCGCTACTGGCCAGTTTAATTCCGAGAACGGCCAGTTTGGCTTTACTGGATCGTTGGCAGCTGTACGAACTTACTTTGATGTTTGCAGAAGGAGTGCTCAGTTTTATCCTTGTACTTATCTTTATGCAGAGTATTCCTCTTTTAACACCACAACGATTTCAGCCTTCATTGAAAAATGAAGAAATTGTTTGTTTGATTATATTATTGGCATCTGTATTAACAGGCATGATCGGCTGGCAGATCCAGGGTGTGGCCGTGGTCGACGTTTTTGCTAGATATTTAGTTATTTTGCTTGCCTTTACAGCGGGAGCAGCTATCGGTTCAACAGTAGGGGTGGTGACAGGACTCGTGCTGAGCTTATCAAACATGGATCATATCTATCAAATGAGCCTGCTTGCATTTTCAGGCTTGTTAGGAGGTTTATTAAAAGAAGGAAAAAAAGCCGGAGTCAGCGCAGGGCTTATCGTCGGGACACTGCTGATCGGCTTTTATGTAAGCAATGGTGCTGACTTGCCTGCTTCTTTATGGGCTACTGCCTGGGCGGTTGCATTGTTTATGCTGACACCTAACTCTTGGGTCAAACAGTTGTCCAGGTATATTCCGGGTACAGATGAACATCATTCGGAACAACAAAAATACTTACAAAAGGTACGTGATGTCACGGCAGTCAGAGTTGGTAAATTTTCTGATGTTTTTCATGCATTATCCAAAAGTTTCACCCATTTAGAACCCCCTAAGGAGGAGAGTGGAGAAGCAGAAGAGATAGATTATTTTCTAAGCCATGTGACTGAAAAAACATGCCAGTCCTGCTTCAAAAAAGAAAAGTGCTGGGTTAAGCAATTCGATGACACTCACGATCTGATGACAGATTTGATGTCTGAACTGGATGAGAAAGGAGAGCCGAGCAGGATGCTTAGAAAGAACGTCGATCAACACTGTGTGAAATCACAAAAGTTGATTGATACGATGAATCATGAATTATCTTTTTATCATGCAAATAAAGAACTGAAGCGCCAGGTTTTAGAGAGTCGTAAATTTGTAGCGGAGCAGCTTCAAGGCGTTTCAGATGTCATGAATAAATTTGCGGAAGAGATTGTTAAGGAGCGAGAGCACCATGAGCATAAAGAGCAAGTGATCTACCACGCTTTAGAGCGGATGGGGATGGTGATAGAAAAACTGGAAATCTATTCTTTGGATGCAGGAAATATGGACTTGGAATTGGTCGTGGAGATTGATAATTATCGTGGGGAAGGAGCGAAAGTCATCGCACCAGTCTTGTCGGATATATTAGGAGAGACGATCGTCGTTACAATGGAAGAAATCTCTCCATATCCACATGGTAGGTGTTATTTGACGTTTGGTTCTGCAAAACATTATTCTATTGAGCCTGGAGTCGCCCATGCGGCTAAAGGAGGCGGGTTCATTTCAGGGGACAGCTTTACAATGATGGAATTAGGAAGGGGCAAATATGCCCTGGCCATCAGTGATGGGATGGGTAATGGTGAACGCGCACATGAAGAGAGTATGGAAACATTGCGGCTTTTGAAGCAAATCCTGCAATCGGGTATTCAGGAGTCTGTAGCGATTCAGTCTATTAATTCGATTCTTTCATTAAGAACGAATGATGAAATCTTTTCTACACTGGATTTAGCCGTGATTGATCTCCATCAAGCTACATCTAAGTTCGTTAAGGTTGGAAGCACACCAAGCTTTATCAAAAGAGGGGAGCAGATATTCACAGTTGAAGCTGGTAATTTACCGATGGGAATCATTCCGGAAGTCGACGTTGATATGACGAGTGAGCAACTCAAGGCAGGAGACTTCCTTCTTATGATGAGTGATGGCATCTTGGAAGGACCGAAACAAATTGAGAATGTGGAAATGTGGTTAAAGCGGAAAATCAGAGAAATTTCCACTAAAGACCCACAAATGATGGCTGATCTTTTATTAGAAGAGGTAATAAGGACTCAGTCTGGTTCAATAGATGACGATATGACAATTATTGTCGCACGGATCGATCGGTATATGCCGGAGTGGACATCGATTCCTGCAGAGAAAAAAGAGGCCTAGAATAAAGTATAGATTTCCTCCTTTTCGGCGAAGATGGAAGCAACGAAACAGGAGGGATGAATAATATGAAACCAGGCCGATTGAAGCAGATTCTTTTGTTAACGGATGGATGCTCGAACCATGGAGAAGACCCGGTTGTGGTAGCAGCCCTTGCTCGTAACCAGGGAATAACGGTCAATGTGATTGGCGTTCTTGACGATCGGCAAAATGGCAGGCCACAAGGGCTTGAAGAAGTTGAATCGATTGCCGAGGCAGGTGGAGGCGTCAGTCAAATTGTATATCAGAAAAGTTTGTCCCAAACCGTACAAATGGTGACGAGACAAGCCATGACCCAAACGATTCAAGGTGTCGTTAATAAAGAATTACAAGAGATCTTAGGGAAAAATCAAACAATCGAAGAACTTCCACCTGAACAACGGGGGGAAGTAGTTGAAGTTGTGGATGAGTTAGGGGAGCAGTGTGACCTTGAAGTGCTTGTCCTAGTCGATACGAGCGCCAGTATGCATCATAAACTCCCTACTGTGAAGGAAGCATTATTCGATCTTTCCCTAAGTTTGAATGCAAGGTCAGGTTCAAATCAATTTAGTGTGTATGCTTTTCCTGATCCTAAGAAAACGATACGACAAATGGTGGATTGGACTCCGGAGCTTGGTGAAATCCATGGTATATTCTCAAAATTGAACAGTGGCGGGTACACCCCGACCGGTCCTGCGTTGAAAGAAGCATTATACAGTTTTGCAGGAATCCCTTTGCTTGAGCGCATACGAGATGAGGAAGATCCTTATGAAGAAACAGGCTTTTAACCTTTCACCTGGTATGTCAGTGAGGGGTAAGTGGAATGGGCATGTATATACCATCATCAAAAAGCTGGGCTCAGGGGCGTGCGGCACCGTTTTTAAATGCCGCTCCCATCAAGGGGACACGTATGCCCTTAAGGTTGGCGAAGATAGCTCTCGAATGATGTTAGAAGTAAATATGCTCAAGAAATTCAGCAAGGTCCAAGGGGTGAAGCTTGGACCTTATTTTGTTGATGTAGATGATTGGGTGGATGCCACAGGAAAAACTTATCCATTCTATATCATGGAATATGTCGACGGTACCCCGCTCCCTCAATTTTTAAAAGGGAAAACACAAGAATGGGTGGGAATTTGTACAGTTCAGCTGTTATCGGATCTAGAAAACCTCCATAAAGAAGGGTATGTATTCGGGGATTTGAAGACAGATAATTTGTTGATGTCCTCTTCCCGTGTCCGTTGGATTGATGTAGGGGGAGTGACGGCTGTCGGCAGAGCCATTAAAGAATATACAGAGTTCTATGATCGAGGATATTGGGGGATGGGTTCGAGAAAAGCGGAACCATCTTACGACTTATTCGCTGTAACTATGATCATGTTGGAAATGGCTTATCCGCAAAGGTTCGAAAAAAGTTCCCATCCTTTGAAAAAATTAGAAACAAAACTGGCTGCTTCCTCCCTGCTCAAACCTTATCGGCGCTTTATCCAGCAGTGCTGGAAAGGAAAGTTCAAGAATGCATCAGAGATGAAAACTGGATTGTCTGATATTCTCATGAAGCGGCAGAAACCTCTCCCCTCATCTCGTATTAGGAAGAGAAGCGGCAGCGTGGAAGCAGAAGGTGCGGAATTGACAGCTTTATCGATCGTGGCTGGGTTAGTTTTCAGTTTGTCGATTTTTAGTTTTTGGTTTTGATAGGTATTCTTTTGCAGAACGTTAGAAGAGTGATACGATAAGTAGAGATAGACTGATTCAGACAGGAGGAACGTCAAATGGATCGAATTATCCATACGTTCATCTCAAAACACCAACTACTAGAACCAAATGATAAAGTACTCGTTGCTGTATCTGGAGGGCCGGACTCAATTGCCCTTCTTCATTTTTTGTGTTCTTTGAGAAAGACAATGCCTCTGAAAATTATCGCGCTTTCCGTTGACCATGGATTACGGGGGCAGGAATCAATGGAAGACCTTGATTTTGTCGAAAACATTTGTAATAAGTGGGATGTAGAATTTGTCGGAACTTCAGTGGATGTGAATTCGTATAAAGAAGAATCAGGGAAAGGGACACAAGAAGCTGCACGCACCCTCCGCTACTTTTTTTTCGAAAAGATGATGAATACGTATCAGGCTGATAAGCTCGCAATGGGTCACCATGGAGATGATCAGGCAGAAACAATCATGATGCAGCTTGTAAGAAGTGCCCGCCCGGAAGCGGTCCACGGAATCCCTGTTAAGCGACCGTTTGCTAACGGTGAAATCATTCGTCCATTGTTGGGAGTTTCCAAAGCTCAGATCGCCTCCTACCTTGCCACTCACCATATCGAAGCAAGAATTGATCCAACGAATGAAGAGACAGATTATACTCGCAATGCTTTCCGCCGGCATGTCTTGCCTTTTATGAAAGAACAAAATCCTAAATTCCATCAACATATGCAGGCGTGGAGTGAAAGGGCCAGAGACGAAAGGGTATACATAAGAGAGCAGGCGCAAGAAGTCCTTAAAACCGTTCATTTTTCTTCAAATGTTGAGAAATTCGTACAATTTTCAAATCGATCTTTTAAAACCTTCCCGCTTGCTTTACAAAGGACAGCCTTTCATCTAATATTGAACTATCTGTATATGAAGCAAAACGAAGACATTTCTTATTTGCATGAAGAAATGTTCATGAACCTTTTAAGTGATGAAAAACCGAACGCAACCTTGGATTTTCCACAAGGTTTAAAAGTGACACGCGCCTATGATGAAATCACATTATCTTTTCACGCTGCGCAGGAAACAGAAGCGTTCTCATACACCTTCCAACCAGGGGAGGAGGCAAAGCTGCCTGATGGTTCGTTTGTAATTGCAGAGTGGACAGAAGATTGCGAATCCGCAGGTCGGTATGTACACCTATGTGATTCCCATCACGTAAAGCTGCCTCTAGTGGTTCGCACACGAAAAGATGGCGATCGAATGCGTTTAAAAGGGATGAGAGGATCGAAAAAAGTGAAAGATATTTTTATCGATCAAAAAGTCCCTGCAAGATTGCGTGATACATGGCCGATTGTGACAGATCAAACAGGAGAAATCTTATGGGTGGTCGGTTTAAAAAAAGGCGGGGTTCTTATCGACCTGTCTTCAGGTCCATGGCTTCGGTTACAATATAAAAACAAAGCAGACACGTAGGAGGAGCAATCATGCATAATGAAATGGAAAAGGTCTTGATTTCTGAAGAGGAGATCCAGGAAAAGTGCAAGGAACTGGGAGCTCTGCTGAGCGAAGAATATGACGGGCGGTTCCCATTGGCAATCGGAGTCTTGAAAGGTGCCACCCCATTCATGTCCGATCTCTTAAAAAGAGTGGAGACCCATTTAGAAATGGACTTCATGGATGTGTCCAGTTACCACGGAGGAATGGAATCTTCAGGAGAAGTCAAAATTGTTAAGGACCTTGATACTAAAGTAGAAGGAAGAGATATTCTGATCATTGAGGATATCATTGATAGTGGTCGAACGCTTGCATACCTTGTCGACTTGTTCAAGTATCGTAAAGCGAAGTCGATCAAGATCGTAACACTTCTAGATAAACCGACAGGCCGTACAGCTGATATTAAAGCGGATACAGTCGGCTTCGAAGTCCCTGATGAATTTGTAGTCGGTTATGGGTTGGATTATCAGGAAAAATATCGAAACCTGCCATATGTCGGGGTATTGAAGCCTGAAGTTTATGGTGGTTAATGAAAGGTTTGGAGCCATGGGTTTCAACACACTTGTTTTAAGGGTAATTAGTTGTGTCGTCCGTTTTTGTTATGGTAGTATTTACTATAGTTTTTCTCGTTTGGGAGGAGGTAGGCAATGAACCGGATATTTCGTAACACTATATTTTACTTACTTATCTTCCTCGTAGTAATCGGCGTGGTCGGTCTATTCCGAGGTCAAGGTGATGCGCAAACTGAATATAATGTCAATGAGTTCTACAATAAATTAAACAATGGTGAAATTGAGGAAATGACCATTCAGCCTGTCAATGGGGTGATTCGCGTCACTGGTCATGAGGAAGGTGCTGAAGAAGGGGAAACCTTCATAGCGAAAATTCCTGCAAATGATCAAGTCATTTCAAATATTACACAAACCGCTCAAGAACAGAGCGTGCTAAGTGTCGAAGAGGAAGAGCAACCCAGTGCATGGGTGACTTTCCTGACATCAATCATTCCGTTCGTCATTATTTTCATCTTATTCTTCTTCTTGCTTAACCAGGCACAAGGCGGCGGAAGTCGTGTGATGAACTTTGGTAAGAGTAAGGCGAAGATGTATTCAGAAGAGAAGAAGAAAGTTCGCTTTAAGGATGTAGCAGGAGCAGATGAAGAGAAGCAGGAGCTTGTTGAGGTCGTTGACTTCTTGAAAGATCCTCGTAAATTCACTGCTGTAGGGGCCCGTATTCCGAAAGGTGTTCTGTTAGTTGGACCGCCTGGTACAGGTAAAACATTATTAGCCCGTGCTGTTGCTGGTGAAGCTGGCGTACCATTCTTCTCTATCAGTGGTTCTGACTTCGTTGAAATGTTCGTCGGTGTCGGTGCTTCACGTGTCCGTGATTTATTCGAAAACGCGAAAAAGAATGCCCCGGGCATCATCTTTATTGATGAGATAGATGCGGTTGGTCGTCAACGTGGCGCCGGCCTTGGTGGAGGACACGATGAGCGTGAACAAACGTTGAACCAGCTGCTTGTGGAAATGGATGGTTTTGGAGTCAATGAAGGAATAATCATCATTGCAGCCACAAACCGACCAGATATCCTAGACCCAGCGCTTCTGCGTCCTGGCCGTTTCGACCGTCAAATTACAGTAGACCGCCCGGATGTCAAAGGTCGTGAAGCTGTACTTACGGTTCATACGAAGGATAAGCCGCTTTCTGAAAATGTTGATCTGAAGACGATCGCTCTTCGTACTCCTGGCTTCTCAGGTGCCGATTTAGAAAACTTACTGAACGAAGCTGCTCTTGTAGCTGCTCGTACAGATAAGAAGATGATTGATATGTATGATGTGGATGAAGCCATTGATCGGGTCATTGCAGGACCAGCTAAGAAGAGCCGTGTCATTTCTACGAAAGAGCGTAACATTGTTGCTCACCACGAGAGTGGCCACACGGTGATAGGTATGGTTCTGGATGATGCGGATATGGTTCATAAAGTTACGATTGTTCCGCGAGGACAAGCTGGCGGATATGCTGTCATGCTTCCAAAAGAAGATCGTTACTTCATGACTAAGCCTGAGCTATTCGACAAGATCACAGGTCTTCTCGGTGGTCGTGTCGCAGAAGAGGTTATGTTCGGTGAAGTAAGTACAGGTGCTCATAACGATTTCCAACGTGCAACCAGCATAGCTCGTAAGATGGTTACAGAGTATGGAATGAGTGAAAAACTAGGTCCGTTACAGTTCGGTTCCAACTCTGGAGGTCAAGTCTTCTTAGGCCGGGACATCCAGAATGAACAGAATTATAGTGATCAGATTGCTTATGAAATCGATCAGGAAGTGAAGAACTTCATCGATCATTGTTACAACCGTGCGAAAACGATTTTGACTGAAAATAAAGACAAGCTGGAATTGACCGCGAAGACATTGTTAGATGTAGAAACTTTAGATGCGACTCAAATCCGTTCCTTGTTCGATAAAGGACGTCTTCCTACGGATGATGAACTTGAAGAAATCGCAAGAAAAAACAATGCGAAAATCAAGAACAATACATCTTCTACAGACGAAGATGTACGTGTGAACATTCAATCCAAAGAAGATGAACGACAAGAAGAACAGGAACAAACAGGTGAGCATTCTGAAGAAGAAACTCATCGAAGTGAAGAATCACAAGACGAGAATGACTCGACAGATTCAGAAGATCGTCGTTCTTAAATCATAGGGAAGCCACACCAGCCTTTTTCTTAAGGTGGTGTGGCTTTTTATGTGTCTATAGAGCGAAATGAGGGGTGCTTGTGATATGATGGTAGCCGAAGGAAATGACACGGGAGGCTATATTTATGAATTTTGTCCTTGATGTGGGAAATACCAATACTGTCTTAGGTGTATTTGAAAACGAATCGCTGCAATACCAATGGAGAATAAAAACTGATCGTCATAAAACTGAAGATGAATACGGAATGCTGATAAAATCATTGCTGGACCATGAGGGCCTTAAATTTGAAGATATTGATGGTGTCATCATTTCTTCAGTTGTGCCGCCTATTATGTTTGCACTCGACCGGATGTCTCGTTATTATTTTAAAAAGCAGCCCATGATTATTGGGGAAGGTCTTGTTGATCATGGCTTGCCGATGCAATATCCTCACCCTGATGAAATCGGGGCTGACCGGATTGTCAATGCGGTGGGAGCTATCGATGAGTATCCATTGCCTTTAGTCATTATTGATTTTGGTACAGCCACAACCTACTGCTATATTAATCCGGCCGGTGAATATGTCGGTGGTGCTATTGCCCCGGGAATAAACATTTCGATGGAAGCTCTGTATGCAAAAGCCGCGAAACTTCCGAAAATTGAAATCAAAAGCCCGGAACACGTCATTGGCCAAAGCACAGTGGAAGCTATGCAATCAGGGGTTTTTTACGGATATGTCGGCCAAGTGGATGAAGTGGTGCGCCGAATGAAGGAAACTTCAGACCAATCCCCTACCGTAATTGCTACAGGCGGGCTGGCTAATTTAATTGCCGGACAGTCGAGAACGATTGATCAAGTAGATCCTTTCTTAACCCTTAAAGGTCTTCATAAAATATACCAGCGCAACAAAGAGAAAAAAGTTTTTAAAGGAGAATGATCAACAATGTCAGATTATTTAGTTCGCGCACTGGCCTATGATGGACAGGTCAGAGCTTATGCAGTACAGTCTACAGAAACTGTTGAGGAAGCAAGACGCAGACAGGATGCATGGACCACAACATCAGCCGCTCTCGGAAGAACGCTGACGATCAGTGCCATGATGGGGGCCATGCTTAAGGGTGACGATAAAATAACGATTAAAATTGAAGGGGATGGACCGATCGGGGCGATTATCGCAGATGCGAACTCCAAAGGGGAAGTCCGAGGGTACGTTAAAAACCCGCATGTCGATTTTGATTTGAATGCTGAAGGGAAACTGGATGTAGCCCGGGCTGTAGGCACATCAGGTACCCTGAGTGTCGTTAAAGACTTGGGGATGAAGGATCACTTCACCGGACAGGTGCCACTGGTTTCAGGTGAGATCAGTGAAGATTTCACTTATTACTTTGCTAACTCAGAACAAGTCCCATCAGCTGTAGGTGCGGGTGTCCTTGTAGATACCGATTATTCAATCCTCGCATCCGGAGGTTTTATCGTTCAGATGATGCCAGGGGCTGACGAAAAAACCACAAGCGAAATTGAAAAAAGATTGACTGAGATGCCTGCTATTTCCTCATTGGTGAGGGATGGAAACACTCCAGAAGAAATTTTACACACCGTTCTTGGAGAAGAGAATGTCCAAATCTTAGACACCATGCCAGTGAAATTTCAGTGCCGTTGTTCACGTGAACGCGTAGAAGTGGCCATTTCAAGTCTGGGGGATGAAGAAATCCAACGAATGATTGAAGAGGATCAGGGGGCAGAAGCCAAGTGTCATTTTTGTAATGAAGAATATCTATTTGACGTGCCTGATTTGAATGGTTTAAAATCCAATGATTCAGATTCTACCTCATAATATAAACTTAAGACTTTAATAATAAATGACGGAACTTGTGTTCCGTCATTTATTAGAATCTTATTCAATAGTTTTTTCCGTTAAGAAGATTGAAATGTTTGACAATTGCTTTGATTTTAAGTACATTAGGTTTAAATCCTATAAAAATACTTGGTTTTAGGAGTGGATGTATGAGAATCGTAAACAATATCACTGAATTAGTAGGTCAAACACCTTTGGTAAAATTGAACGGCAGTGCTGAGGATGACAGCGCAGAAATTTATTTGAAATTGGAATATATGAACCCGGGGAGCTCAGTCAAAGATCGTATTGCTCTTTCAATGATTGAAGAGGCCGAAAAAGAAGGTCGTCTGAAGGATGGGGATACGATTGTCGAACCTACGAGTGGAAATACGGGAATCGGCCTGGCGATGGTTGCGGCGGCAAAAGGTTATAAAGCGGTCCTTGTGATGCCGGATACAATGAGTCAGGAACGTCGAAACCTTCTACGTGCTTATGGAGCAGAATTAGTTCTTACTCCTGGTAGTGAAGGAATGAAAGGCGCTATTAAAAAAGCGACTGAATTACAAGATAATCAAGGGTATTTCATGCCTCAGCAGTTTAATAACGAAGCGAACCCTTTAGTACACGAAAAGACGACAGGTCCGGAAATCGTCGAACAAATGGGCGATCAATTGGATGCCTTCGTATCAGGTATCGGCACAGGAGGAACGATAACTGGCGCTGGGAAAGTATTAAAGGAAAAGTATCCTGATATTAAAATTTATGCGATTGAACCAGAAGAGTCCGCCGTTTTATCTGGAGGAGACCCAGGTCCGCACAAGATTCAAGGAATCGGGGCAGGTTTCGTACCTGGTATATTAGACACAGAGATTTACGATGAAGTATACAAAGTCTCTAAAGAAGATTCTTTTACAGCGGCAAGAGAAGCAGCGAGGAAAGATGGAATTTTAGGTGGAATTTCGTCAGGTTCTGCTATTCACGTAGCTAAGGAAGTGGCGAAAAAGTTAGGAAAAGGTAAAAAAGTTGTGGCAGTCATCCCTAGTAATGGGGAGCGTTATCTATCTACGCCACTTTATCAATTTGAAGACGAAGAATAATACGCTTGAACGTGAGAACTGCACCCGCTTTGGGTGCAGTTTTTTGTTTGTTCAGGAATTTATGAAATAAGCTTCTGTAGGCTTTAGAAAAGTTGTTGGAGTTTGCGAGGTGCTTATGCTAATGATAAGTATCTGAAAATGATGTAAAATAGTGAAAGAGTCATTAACGAAACGAGGGAGCAAGGATGGGCTTTCAACTACAAACAACTAAGAAAACATATGACCTAACTAAAGAGACGCTCGTGATGGGAATATTGAATGTGACCCCTGATTCGTTCTCTGACGGAGGTCTTTATTTTGATATAGATAAGTCAGTTAACCAAGCCGTGGAAATGGAAAAGCAAGGAGCTCATATTCTTGATATTGGTGGGGAATCCACACGTCCTGGTCATGCCCCGGTATCCGTGGATGAGGAACTCAGTCGTGTTTTACCTGCTATTGAAGCAATAAAAGGTGTTGTCGGCATTCCGATTTCCATCGATACCTATAAAGCAGAAGTTGCTGAGCAAGCAGTGGCAGCCGGGGCTTCTATCATCAATGATGTATGGGGGGCGCGGAAAGAACCGCAAATGGCCAAAGTGGCAGCCCGATATAAAGTGCCGATCATTTTGACTCATAATCGAACAAACCAAAATTATTCCTCGCTCATTGATGATATGAAAAGGGACTTGGAGGAAAGTATCCAGATTACTAAAGATGCTGGAGTGGATGATGAGAAGATCATTTTAGATCCCGGCATCGGCTTCGCTAAAAGCCAGGAAGATAATCTTGAGGTTATGCGCCGTCTGAAGGATTTCCACGAACTTGGCTATCCGATCCTGTTAGGGACATCCAGGAAGTCTTTTATTGGAACAGTTCTGGACCTGCCTAAGGATAAACGTATGGAGGGGACAGGAGCAACGGTATGTTACGGTGTAGCCCAAGGGGTGCAAATCGTAAGAGTTCATGATGTGAAACCGATCGTAAGAATGACGAAAATGATGGATGCTATGCTCGGAAAGGATGAGGCGGATGGATAAAATTTATGTAAACCAAATGGAATTCTGGGGTTATCACGGATTGTTTCCGGAAGAGAATAAATTAGGACAGCGTTTTTATGTTGACCTTGAATTGGAGCTCGATTTGGAACCAGCGGCTCAAACGGATGATATGACCAAATCCATTGATTATGGGGCCATTTATGAAGTGGCGAAGAAGATTGTGGAGGGGAAGGCCTTTCACTTGGTGGAATCAGTAGCTGAGCAAATTGCACAAGAGCTATTTGCACAATTCCTCATGTTAGATGCATGCTTAGTGAAAGTGTACAAGCCTGATCCTCCGATCCCGGGTCATTACAAATCCGTCGCTATAGAAATTCACAGGAGCCGGCCTTCATGAACACCGCTTATATTGCGCTGGGATCCAACATAACAAAAAGAGAAGAATTTCTGAAAGATGCTATTACCCTGTTGGATGAACATAATGATATCCAGGTGACCAAAAAGTCATCTGTGTATGAAACGGCACCTGTAGGTTATAAAGAACAAAACGATTTTTTGAATATGGCCATCAAGGTACAGACAAATTTACCGCCTCTTCACTTACTGGATTATTGCCAAGGGATTGAGCAAGAGTTAGGAAGAAAAAGAGTGGTTAAATGGGGGCCGAGAACGATAGACCTTGACATTTTGCTCTATAATCATGAAAATATGAAAGCAGAACGTCTTACGATTCCCCATCCGCATATGCAGGAAAGGGCGTTCGTAATGGTCCCGTTGGCGGACTTGGATGCTGACGTAGTCCTTCCTCATATAAAGCAGACAGTTGCAGAAGTGCTGGGGCATCTACCAGCAACGGAAGTAGAAAGCATTAGAGAGTGGGGACGCATTTGAGATGTGGATATGCTTCACATGGACCGCTTGCTTCATTTGAAAAATGAAAAAGTGGCGATCATGCATGGAAATGTGAAAACACGCGTCCTGGTACTTGCAAGGTCTGAAAGAAAAGGTCCAACCCGCTCATCGTATCAATCAAGCAGAAACTGGAAAGACGATGCTCAACATCCCGTAAGACTTCACAATGAGATAAAAGACGGAATGTGAGACCCTTCACCTTTTGAGCGTTGACACGAATTAAGGACTTTTCTATACTAAACCATAGTTAGATACTGCCAGTGCTATGCTGGCAGTTTTTGTTATTGTGACGGTTTGAGCATTAAAATTAATTCAGGGATGGAGTGATAGCAATGACAGAAGAACTCAATGAACACATGCGGGTGCGTCGAGATAAGATGAATGCCCATCGTGAACAAGGCGTTGACCCTTTTGGTGATAAATTCGAACGTACTGACTATGCAGAAGAACTTAAAGAAAAATATGATCAATATACAAAAGAAGAACTCGAAGAAAAGCAGTTTCCAGCAACAATCGCTGGTCGCATTATGACAAAACGCGGCAAAGGTAAAGCTGGGTTCACTCACATTCAAGATCTTACAGGCCAAATCCAGCTTTACATCCGGAAAGACCGCATCGGTGAAGAAGCATACGAGTTGTTTAACTCAGCCGACCTCGGCGATATTGTCGGTGTTACCGGAGTGATGTTCAAAACAAAAGTAGGGGAACTATCGGTAAAAGCGGATGAATTTCAACTACTTACAAAATCACTTCGTCCACTTCCTGAAAAATTCCACGGCTTACAAGATGTAGAGCAACGTTATCGCCAACGTTATTTAGATTTGATTACAAATCCTGAAAGCAGAGATACATTTGTCCTGCGAAGTAAAATAATTCAGTCTATGCGCCGTTATTTAGATGGGTTAGGCTTTTTGGAAGTAGAGACTCCTCTTATGCACGGAATTCCAGGAGGGGCGTCTGCCCGTCCGTTTATAACACATCACAATGCTCTGGACATGCAGCTTTATATGCGCATCGCGATTGAACTTCACTTGAAGCGTCTTATTGTAGGTGGTCTGGAGAAAGTGTATGAAATTGGCCGAGTTTTCCGTAACGAAGGGGTTTCTACACGCCACAACCCTGAATTTACAATGATAGAGCTTTATGAAGCGTATGCTGATTACCATGACATCATGAACCTTACAGAGAACATGGTGGCTCATATCGCTAAAGAAGTCCTTGGGATGACGAAAGTGAACTATAATGATCAAGAAATTGATCTAGAGCCAGAATGGACGCGCCTGCATATGGTAGACGCTATTAAAGAGTACACAGGAGTAGATTTCTGGGAGAAGATGACGGATCAACAGGCTAAAGAGTTGGCTGATGAACACAGCATCGAGATTAAAGAAACAATGACATTCGGTCATATCGTTAATGAGTTTTTCGAACAACGGGTTGAAGAAAAGCTTATACAACCAACCTTTATTTATGGTCATCCGATTGAGATCTCTCCGTTAGCTAAGAAGAATCCTGAAGATGAGCGATTCACAGACCGTTTTGAACTCTTCATTGTGGGGCGCGAGCATGCGAACGCATTCTCTGAACTTAATGATCCGATTGACCAAAGGGAGCGTTTTGAGTCTCAGTTGAAAGAAAGAGAAGAAGGTAACGATGAAGCTCATATGATGGATGAGGATTTCCTGGAAGCATTAGAATATGGAATGCCACCTACAGGGGGGCTGGGCATTGGTATAGATCGTCTGGTGATGTTGCTGACTAATTCACCATCGATCCGTGACGTGTTACTGTTCCCGCAAATGAGGCATCGTGATTAATAAAGTGAGCCCCCGAATTTCACGGGGGTTCTTTTACATTATGAAAGGTCGCTTGTGTGAGTTTCATGATTATGTGATTTTGATAATCGTCAGAATAATTTTTTAATAAAAATAGTCTTGATTTTACTATCACAACCATGGTAAATTATTATTTGTCGCATTAAGAAAGGCGGCGAGCCGCAAACGGCTGACAAAATAATTCATGAAAGTTGTTGACGATAACGTTTAGCCATGGTATATTGATTAAGTCGCTGTTTTGAAGCGGCAAACAACATTTTGATCTTTGAAAACTGAACGAACCAACCAGTACGTCAAGATGTTTCTTCTTATTAAAGAAGAGATTTGAAACAAGCACATTCGGTGTGCAAATGAGCAAGTCAAACTAACTTTTATGGAGAGTTTGATCCTGGCTCAGGACGAACGCTGGCGGCGTGCCTAATACATGCAAGTCGAGCGC
>NZ_JBQQCI010000016.1:0-41909 GCF_052246715.1 Halobacillus sp. H74
AATGAAAGTGAAGAAGCCCGGTTTTTTATACGGATTCGCGATCCCTGAGGCTGTGGTCGGGCTTCCTTTCACCTCTCACTATATCTTAAAAAAGAAATAGTGGGTAACGTCACCCGTCGATGACATTGCCCACTAATCTTAGTATGTTTTTTTAATATTTAATTCCTTGCTTAAAAAAGCACAGCCTATCAATTAACACTGACAAATCATCAAGAGATTTCCATCAGGGTCCTTGAAATTGAAAAAGTGATTGTGTTGAATTTCTGACACCAGTTCTACCTCTTTTTCTTTCATAAATTGATGAGCTTCCCTAATGTCTTCTGTATTGAAATGAAAAGCTGGTGTTTGAAAAACCTTTTCATGCGAATATATTTTGCTGTCTAATACAACACCCGTTCCTTCCATAGGCAGAACGTACAAATGTCCGAACTGAATTTCACCTTTAACCGAAAACCCGAGCAATTCGTCATACCAATCCCGCGCTTTCTCAATATTCTGTACTGGAATGAAAATAGTACCGACTTGATTCAAGATTGGACTTTCCATTGAAATCCTCCCCCTTCCACATACTTTTTTCTGTTTTTTTCATTGATTTCCTTCTCCATTGAGAAAATCCATTTTTTAAACTCCATCCAAAACTTAAGTTTGAATGGTTAGAAGAAGAAAAGAGAACAAGGGATATGAGAATAGATGATGTCCAATTTCATCCTATTGAGTTTACAAATATAAGTTCAAGAGGAAATGAACAGCTGATTTCATTGAATTCTCAGCTTCACAAACTTTCTTTTTCCTACTTGAACGACCAGTCCATCCACGACCGAAACTATAAGGGAAGGATCATCGACTTTCTCTTGATTGATACGAATACCGCCGTTCTTGATCATCCTCCTGACCTCACCTTTGGAAGGAAGTAAGCCAAGATCTTTCACCAGATCTATGACTGGCACTTCTTCTTGCTTCTCCCACCATACTTCAGGAAGTTCACCAGGCATCTTATTTTTCTGAAAAACATTCAAAAAGTTCTCCTTGCTTCGATCCGCTGTCTCTTGGTCGTGTAGCATCTCCACAAAAGAATAAGCAAGACGCATCTTGGCATCTTTCGGATGAAATCCCCCGTCTTCTAAGTCTGCTTGAATCTTTGCCACTTCTTCGATTTTCAAGTTAGAGGCAAGACGGAAGTATTTGACGATAAGCTCATCAGGGATAGACATCGTTTTTCCAAAGATGTCACCAGGACTTTCATCAATACCGATATAGTTCCCTTTGGATTTGGACATTTTCTCTACTCCATCAAGTCCCTCAATCAATGGAAGAAGCAGTACGACCTGCTTCTCTTTCCCGAATTGTTCTTGTATTTGGCGGCCGAATAACACATTGAACTCTTGATCTGTTCCCCCAAGCTCGATATCTGACTCAAGCGCGTAAGAATCGTATCCCTGCATGACAGGGTAAAAAAACTCATGCAAGTAGATTGGTTTGTTATCTGTGTATCGATTGTGAAAATCATTCCTTTCAAGCATGCGTGCAACTGTTACATGACTTGCAAGTCGGAGGACTTCTGCAAAATCGATTTTTGAGAGCCATTCTGCATTATAATGAAGTTCAACCGCATCCATGTCGATGACTTTTCCGAACTGATCGAAGTAGGTTTGGGCATTATGCTTCACTTCTTCATCTGTCAATGCTTTTCTAGCTGCATCTTTTCCAGTCGGATCCCCGATCTTTCCTGTAAAGTTTCCAATGATTAATTGGATGGTATGCCCGAATTCCTGGAACTGTTTTAATTTATTCAAAACAACCGTATGACCGATATGGACATCCGGTGCTGTCGGGTCAAGACCAAGCTTCACTTTCAATGGGCGTTTTTCCTTTATGGATGTAGCAAGCTTTTTCTTAAATTCATCTTGTGGAAGAATTGTATCGACTCCATATGATAACACCTTGTATTGACGTTCCACTTCTGTCTGCTCTTGTTTGCTCAATTGATTCCAATCCACCATTTTTCTACCTCCTGATTACTTTCCTGTTTTCATTTGAACAAATAAAAAAGACACATCCCATCGTTGGGACGTGTCTTTCTCACGCGTTACCACCCAAGTTAAAAGTAAGCAAGGCTCACTCTCCACTCAAAAAGATAACGGATTTACCGTCTTCTGCTAATCACTGATCGTTTTCGCAGAAGAAGCTCAAGAAAGTAATTCATCTGGATTTTTGTATCGGTTCACAGCATCCACCGACTCTCTGAAACAGGGAAATCCACACTACTCGCTTCTATCCATGCCTTTTTATTAAATTAAGAATATATTACTGCTATCAGATTGTTCTGTCAATCCTTATTTCTATTCCTTCTGTTAAACCTTATAATCATATAACCTGTCCCACATCAGTAAAGCCAAAAAATCCAGATCCTCAGGGAAAGATAAATTCAACTCTTCTAACTCATCTTTTGAAACCCATTTAATTTCATGAATCAGCTCATCTGGGTCCTGGATTCTCATCTCGCCTCCGATTGCACGCACAGAAAAATAGTGAACCTCGTATTCGATTCCTGCTTCTTCATGTGTACCTTCTTTCACTTTTATTTTCTCAATGACTTCGACGATATACCCTATCTCTTCTGAAACTTCACGCTTACAACATTCTTCAAAGGATTCAAATCTCTCAATTCCACCAGAGGGGATTGTCCACTTTTTTTCTTCTTCTGGTTTCCCTTGAAGGACCATCAACAGTTCATTTTGGTCGTTGAAACAAACAGCGGAAGCACCACACCACCTGTTCATTCTTCCACTCCTTTCAATAATGAATAGGTATAATTGAAAAGTACCTTGTTACGGATATAACATTTATTTACTAATGGCTCTTCCTGACATAATAGTTCAGGAAAATAATAGGGTATCATCTCTCCTACCCCCAGGTTATCCTTTTCGAACAACCATTCAATTCTCTTCCACTCTAGAATACCTTCTTCTGTCTTCCTCGGTGTAGGAAACGAAATGCCTTCTGGAAAATCAACTGAAAATGCATATAATCCCCCTTCGTACAGATCATCGACCATCCAATATATTATTCCTTTATACTGAAATTGCACCGCTGGAATATCAAGAGTTGTTTCTTCTTTCACTTCTAGCTGAACACATTGTATCGGAGTTTCATCCCTTTCCAATTTACCCCCTATTCCGTTCCAAAGACCTTTTAAAGGGGAGGAATTCCTATTCAGCCTGAGTATTTCATTATTTATTTTTATAAAACATAATGTCTGTTGGTACATTGCCACCATCCCCGCAAATAATCAATAATACTCTCTTCTTTATAGACTTGTAATAGTTTTTGAAGTATCCTTTGCGCCATCCGTCTGCCCTGATTACTCTCAGGTTGACATGATAAGCCTAATCCCTTGGAACTGTTGTAAGTGAAATAGGAGACTTATACGTAATAGCATTTATTGATTTCTATAATATTATTTATATGGTATAAAAATCCTTATTAGTCAGAAGAAAAGCACAACCCTTTTTGAGTTATGCTTCCCCTCTGTCTAACAAAACGCCATACCTATCATTCTCTTTACTTAACGGGAATCCAGATTTCACAATAATAGTCGTCTCTTTCGGGATCACCCTCCGGATAGACTTCCAACTCTGGACCACCTGCATTTTCATAACCACTGGATGGAAACCATTCCGAATAGATTTCTTTCCAAACCTTTTGAATGGCATCGGGCATTGCCCCATGGACAGGAAAAACCGCCCATTTTGCTGCAGGGATTTCTAATTTTTCCAGCTGTTCCGGGTACTTTCCTTCGTGGGCGACTGCAATCCAATAATCAATGTAATTGGGCTTAAGATGACTTTTATCCATACAAATACCTAAGATTCCATTTACCTGCCCATTGTTTTGTTCAATCAGAACCTGATCTGTACCATCAGTATTCACTTCTTTCCACATTTGAGGGATGGCTGTTAAATTTTCTCCATTTACACATGAAAGTTCTTTCTTTATTCCGACCGTTTCAAATGCTTCTCTCTCGATAATTTCATATTGCATCGGTTCCGCTCCTTTCAAGTTCACCTGAATGACCAGTCTGTTATAAGCTGTCACTTTTCCCTGGTTGTTTCTTGCTTCTCGTGGTGAAATTCCGTGCTGGTTCCTGAACGCTCGTGAAAAAGACTCGGGAGTCTCGTATCCATACTTGCAGGCAAGATCGATGATTTTACATTTCGTCGTATTCAGCTCCGAGGCGGCAAGTGTCAGTCTTCTTCTTCTGAGATATTCCGCCACTGTCGTATCAGTAAGAAGGCTGAATATCCTTTGGAAATGAAAAGGAGAAGTACAACCTGAAGCAGCAATCTCCTCAATAGTAAGATCATCTAATAAATGATTTTCCATATAATCGATCGCTTGCTGCATCGTCTGTACCCAATTCATCTCGTTCACTCCCTTGCCTATCATTGTACCAACACTTTACCATAAAAACCTGTCTTCGTTTGCTATTCCCTGTCAGGTTATCCCCCAAAAAAGAACCTCCCATATCAGGAGGTTCCTCTTTTGGAACGTCAGGATAATTGACGTTCATATACAATTTCCTTGGTTTCTAAATCAATTGCATCCACTTTCATATTTAAAACTTGATCATTATCATTATTTTTAGATCCCCAGAGGCGTATGTAACTTCCCATATTATGATCAAAGAAATTCACTTGAACTTTTCTTATCTCACCTTCTACCACCTGTTCATCCTCTATCCAGCACTCCTTGAATTCCATCGTTTCCCTTGGCTGACTTAATATATAATCCTCCAAGACTTTCTCCAGCTCTGGAAAGGCAAGGCCCTTGTTTTCCAAACAAACTCGATTAAAATCTTTAAAGTCAGTAATGTGATAATTAACCTTCGGTTCTTTATTCATTGTCTTTCCCTCCATTTAAAACATTATTACCACCCCTTTTCCCTATAGCCGTTTTTTAAAAACACTACAAGTATCCAATTAAACACTTTTGGCGTCCAATACTGAACAGATCTTCTTTTTGTCATAGCAAAGGGATCACTGGACAAGAGTTTTATTAACAATAAAAAAGCATCCCTTAAGAAAGAGATGCTCACTTATCCCTGTAAGAAACGTTTGTTTCTAAGGGTTTTTCAATATTTTATCCCATGGTAATCAATTTCGGAATGATTCACTGAAGATTTTAATCAAACAATTCACTTACGGAATGCTCATTTTGAACTCTAACTAAAGCATCCGCCAGCAGAGGCGCAACTGAAAGCGTTGTAATTTTATCCAGCTGTTTATTTTCAGGTTGGAAAATTGAGTTTGTTATTACTAACTCTTTAATAGGAGAACGATCGATTTTGTTGATAGCAGGGTCGGATAAAACTGCATGCGTGCCGCAAGCATAGATATCATTCACACCGTTTTCCTTAAGGATATCAGCTGCCTGGGTTACGGTTTCTGCTGTATCGATCATGTCATCCACGATTATGACGTTTTTCCCTTTAACTGACCCGACTACATTTTTAACCTCAGGCACATTCGGTTCAGGTCTGCGTTTGTCGATAAACGCGATTGGAACATTTAAAATGTTGGCCATTTTCCTTACACGGGTAAGACCACTGGTATCAGGGGCGACGACGACCAGGTTTTCCATGTTTTTCTCTTTATAATGTTGACCTAGAATAGGAATCCCCATCAACTGATCGACAGGAATGTCAAAGAAGCCCTGTATTTGCGGTGCATGTAAATCCAAAGTGATCACCCTGGCAGCCCCCGCCTTTTCAAGTAAGTTAGCGATTAATTTGGCAGTGATTGGCTCTCGCGAACGAGCTTTACGGTCTTGACGTGCGTATCCATAATATGGAATGACGACATTAATGGTTTTAGGAGATGCTCTTTTCAGTGCATCCACCATGATCAACAACTCCATCACGTGTTCATTCACAGGCTGGGAAGTCGATTGAACAACGTAAATGTCATCACCTCTCACACTTTCCTCAATATTGATTTGTATTTCGCCATCACTAAATCGGACTACAGAACTTTCCCCTAGAGGAACATCTAAAATATCAGAGATTTCCTGGGCAAGGGGTTCATGGGAGTTTAATGTAAAAAGTTTCATTTCTGATTGGGAAGCCATATGTATCTCTCCTGTACTGATTAGTTATTTGTTTCATCAAAATTCTGTTTTATTATGTACTATCTATATCTATTATTAGACCCATACTCTAAAATTGCAATTATTTTAGTATGATTAGATATCATAATCGTAACATATTCAGTCCTTTTCCAGAGAAAGAAGAGTTAACAGTAAAGAGAACTCCTGATTTTAGAAGTTCCCTTTTCGTTTAATCTTAACCGTAATACTCCCCATGTCCATAATGAAAACCGCCATACACAGGAGAGTAACCACTGTGCCCCTGGTGATATCCCCCATATCCTGGATAATAACCACTTTGACCATGATGGTATCCCCCGTAGCCTGGGGAATATGTCCCTTGTCCATGATGGTATCCATAGCCAGGAACATAAGTACCATGACCGTGGTGATACCCGTAGCCTGGAATGTAAGTACCGTGACCGTGATGATAAACTCGATCCAAAATCGGTCGCCCCTTTCAATGCATTCCTCGTAGGGTATGTGTACTGCCAAAAGAGTGTATGGGCGCTCATTTTGTAGCGACCAAGCATAACAGTGACATGACAATTTTTACACGAAGTGGTCCAAAAGGTCTTTTTTTTGACATATAGAGATAAAAGGTAGAGTTTCGGGAATAGTATTAATGTAAGCCAATAAATCTTAGGGAGGGCTTCCTCATGATATGGCTATTGCTTTTGATTGCAGCTGGCTTGATCGTCCTTTCCATCTTCTTTGAACGCAAGAGAAGAAGGAAATCAAATGGTGAAATAGAGAAAGAAGACCCGGCCGCTCTGAAGGAGATGTATGATTCTGAAGGTGCAGGTACTAAATCAGCAGACCCGAAACACTCAAAAAATCTATAGAACATAAAAAAGATGGAAGTAGATCACAAACTTCCATCTTTCTTTATTGCTAATGGTGTCACTATTTTTGATTTTTCTGAAGAGCTTACCTTAAGTATAAGCGGGGTGCGCCACCTACATGAATTCGGGTGGATACTTGACTATTCCCGAAACATTATGCAGGGAACCTTCATAAATCTCTAAGGCCCTAAAAGCTTCTAGTGGTGCTTCAATTTCGAAACTAGAAGCTAGCTTGAAACCGAACTCAGGATAATATTCAGGGTGTCCAAGCACGATGACAGAAGTATAGCCAAGTTCCCTCGCCTTTTCTATCGCTTTGTCGATAAGGTCCTTACCGATTCCCTGCTTCTGGTATTGAGGAAGCGCAGAAAGGGGGCAAGGGCGAGAGATTGCGTTTTATGACCTTTGCCAATAGTCACTTTCGTCAATAGGATATGTCCGATCAATTCATCACCATTGTTTAAGGCAACTAACGAAAGCTCGGGAACAAAAGCTTCCGAGTTTCTTAACCTTGCCCCCTAACTCATATTCCTTATGATCGGTCATTTCATTTCGTCACTGACTTGTGAATTTAACAGGTGATTGATCCCCACTGTCTGGTCGACATCCAGTACGAATGCAATCCCTTTACCCGGTTGATCCAGACCGGCTCCGCTTTCGATAGCTTTTAAAACCGCTTCCGTTTTTTCTTTAATAATCAGCGTCAATATTACCTCTTTTTCAGGTTCAATGAGGATGTTGAACAGCTTAGCTTTCTCGTGGATACCTGTCCCCCGTCCTGAAATAATCGTTCCACCTTCCGCTCCTGCACTCTTCGAAGCATCGACAACTTTATCAGAATCTCCTTTATTCACAATCGTTACAATCAAATCATAGGAAAACTTTTGGATGTCCATTTGCTTCATCTCACTTTCATTACTATATTCTTCGTTTTCAATCCCTAAGCCGAGCATATGCGATATACCACTGATTCTTTTCGTATCTATGACAAACCCGATCCCATGCTGTGGTTTATTCAGCTTCACAGATTCTATGATGGCATTCATTACCTTGTGGTAGATGGAATCAGAGACAAGAGTCAATATGACTTCCCTCTCCCGTTCAACTGGAATACCCAAGAACCTTTTCTTCTCATTGATCCGAAATCCTTTACCAAAAAAAGTGGTTCCGCCTTGCGCCCCAGCTAATGTAGAGGCATGAACAACTTTTTTCGCTTTTTCTTTTTTAACGATCGTTACTATGAGCTTTTGTCCGGATTTGGTCTTTTTCATATTGCTCCTGCTCCTTCCGTCTATAAATTATCCCTAAGGTGAGGACTGATAAAATGGGGGACAAAGCGACAAGAGCCACCATACCGAAGCCATCAAGAAGAGGATCACGTCCATCTGTAACTGATGCAATGCCTACAAACAAGGCTAATATGAAAGTCGCTGTCATCGGTCCCGTGGCCACCCCTCCCGAATCGAAGGCGATAGAAGTAAACGTTTTCGTCGAATATTTTACTATAATCAGAGCAATAATGTAGCCTGGGACCACAAAATACCAAATAGGGATTCCGAGAATGATCCGTACCATTGATAAAGCGATGGATAGCCCCACTCCTATACTCAGTGTGTAAAGCAGCACTTTTTGAGGAATGTAACCCCCGGAGACTTTTTCAACCTGATGGGTCAAAACACTGACTGCTGGTTCTGCGTAGATGGCTACGAATCCGAGCACGAAACCAATAGGAACTAACAACCAAATATAATCGATGGCGCCAAGCTTCTGCCCCATCATTTCCCCTATAGGAAGAAAGCCGATGTGTACGCCTTGTAAGAAAAAAGCAAGACCAAGGAATGTCAAAAGGAAACCGACTCCGATGTCTTGCAACTTTTTTAGCGGGAGTTTAAGAAAGATGATCTGAAAAATGAGAAATAGAAATAGCAGGGGAATCAAAGCGGTGGCGACATCCAGAAACACATGTCCAAAACCTTCAAAGGTTGTAATCTTCACCCGTAAATCACCCCTAAGATGAGTACAGATAAAATCGGGCCGATGGAGGCAAGGGCGACAAGACCGAATCCATCGCTTGTTGAGGTTTTTCCCTTCATGACTGTGACTACCCCTACTCCTAAAGATAAGATGAAAGGAACGGTCAACGGACCTGTCGTCACCCCACCTGAATCAAATGAGATCGGCACAAAATGGGAAGGTGTGAACGCAGCAAGTAAAAAAACAAGGCTGTAACCGACAGCCAATATATAGATGATATTAATGTTGAAAATGATTCTGAGCATAGCGATCGCTACAAAGATCCCCACCCCTAAAGCAACAGCTATAATTAAAATATCTCGGGGGATCGCTCCACTGGAAACTTGGTCTACCTGCGAGGCGAGGACTCTAACATCCGGCTCTGCTATCGTTACCACAAGACCCAATAAAAATCCGAAGAATACAATCAGCCAGACCATTTTCGTTTTGGATAAAGCCGAACCGATCATCTCACCAACTGGGAGTAAACCGATGTTCACACCTAGCAAAAAAAGAATCAGACCGATTCCCACCATCAGTACTCCAATTAAAAATTGGAGAAACATCTCGAGAGGGAGCCAGACCAGGGTGAATTGCAAAATCGTAATCACAACAGTTATGGGCAGGATCGACAAAATCACCTCTAGGACCGTTTCTTTAATGTTGTCCATCGCATGCCTCCTTCGAAATGAAAAGTATAAGTAACCAGACTTCATGTAACAGCACTCTACTGAAATATGGATGGTTTGCACAAGAGACAAAGGATTTTTGAAAGAACGGGATGGAATTTTAGATGAGGTCTTCTTTGGCATTATAAAGACTGTGATAAGCGACAGCTTTAGTAGGAAACTATACTATTATTATATCATTGACTTGTGGAATAATGAGGATGAAGTTTTTACACAGGCTATCCTTTCATGTTTTTCCTTTCCTCATCGCCCGCCCGTCGCTCCGCATAAGGTACACATTTCTTACATACAAATACCCGTTCACCTTTGTCGTTATAATAAGGTTGAGGAGCTTTTGCTTGTTGTCTGCAGATGGTGCATTGCCTTTTCGAAAAAATAGATTTCAGTTTATCCAGCAAATCGGCCGTTTCCTCCTTTCATCTTGATGATTCTTTTCAATTTATCATGGTAAGCATCTGCACTTCGATTACTTTGCTGAATTTCCCCTTCTTTTGCTGAACAGGTAGTACCCACCAAGTCCCATAATTGCTAAAAGAACGCCTAATAGGATCGACCAGCCAATTAGATGCCTTTCTTCCTTGGTTTCCTCATGAGTGTCCCCCAGGAAGTTATTCCAATTCGAATTATCCCCTCCTCCCCCTTCATATGTATAAGGCTTTTCTCTAATTGCCTTCCGATAAAGGTCCTCTGACTCTTCAATAGCAATGGCTTCATCCGTGTCCGTTTTTACGATAGAAAAATAGGTGGTTCCTTTTTTATAGAAATTTGAAAAGTTTCCCGTGTCTTGGTGCATCTCTGAATATCGCGTTACCTTGCCGACTGGTTCATTTACTTCTTCTACATACTCATCTGTGATCACATAAATATACCCATCCCAGACGACGAACGGATACTCCCAGGAAGTAGCCAGTGTGACATTCGGCCATAGAAGAAAGGCAGATAAAAAGAATACAAGAGATACAAGGACTGAATAAAGTTGTCGCATAGACATGCTCCTCTCACCAAATTAGACGTAAATAGACCTCTGAAGTTTCAAACTATCATTACGAACAAAATATTTTGAGACACGAAACAAAATTGATAAGATAGACAAAATATGAATTTTGTAAAGAAATGAGGATGAAATCATGAGAGATATACCTTTGAAGGATACGAAGTTTTCCGTTTTGGACCTTGCCCCTGTCATTGAAGGAGGCACGCCTGTGGATTCTTTTCGTAATACGATAGACTTGGCAAAGCATGTGGAGGAATGGGGTTTTACGCGCTACTGGATGGCTGAACATCACAACATGCCATTTATCGCAAGCTCCGCCACATCGATTGCCATCAGTCACGTGTTACATCATACATCAACTATTCGCGTCGGTTCAGGCGGAGTGATGCTTCCAAACCATGCACCACTGATAGTTGCGGAACAATTCGGCACATTAGAAACACTTTTCCCCGACCGGGTCGATCTCGGACTCGGACGCGCACCAGGGACAGACCAGCTGACCGCGCAGGCACTGAGACGAAACGGAAACAGCAATCCGGATAATTTTCCAGAACAACTTGATGAGCTGCGCGGATATTTTACTGGAGACAGCCGGATCAGAGCGATTCCAGGAGAAGGGTTGAATGTTCCGATATGGTTGTTAGGATCAAGCGGTTTCAGCGCTCAACTCGCTGGACAGCTCGGTTTACCATTCTCCTTTGCCAGCCACTTTTCACCGAACAATACTCATGGTGCTCTTCGGTTATACCGCCAGAGCTTCCAGCCGTCTGAAACTTTGGACGAGCCTTATGTGATGGTTGGTGTAAACGTGATTGCAGCGGATACTGACGAGGAGGCGCAACGGTTAGCCACCTCACTCCAACAGCAATTCCTTAACCTTGTACGGAATACGAACAAATTACTGCAGCCGCCTGTCGATGATATGGATGAGGTCTGGACAACACAGGAGGAAGCGGCACTTCAGCAGCAATTAGGAGCCTCCATTATCGGGAGCGTTGACACCGTCCGTGAAAAGCTCGAGAAATTCCAAATGGATACACAAGCAGACGAAATGATGGTCATTTCCCAGATTTACGATCATGACGCTCGTTTACGTTCTTATGAAATTGTTGCAGAAATTATGAATAAGTGATGAAAGGAGGCGCTTAAAAAATAAGCGCCTCCTTTTACATGGCTTTGGATAAGGTATTATTTTTTCCGGACCGGAATCCAAATTTCACTTCTGAACTTCTCTGAATGCACTTCATTATTTTCATTCCAAAGAATTTCAGGACCTGCAACCTGCTCATAATTTGAAGTCGGGAACCATTCCGAGTAAATCTTCCCCCATACTTCCTGAAGCGCATCCGGGAATGGACCGATGGCTTCGAATATAGCCCAGGTCGATGCAGGCACCTCCAGCATGGTGAAATCGTCGGGACAATCTTTTGTGGATGCTGCCCCAATATAATGATCCAGCTCTCCTTTTTCCTCCATGCGTCCTTCTGAAAAGTTCGTGGACGCACTGATCAATCCTTCCGGTTCTATATTCGAAAGAGCTTTCAAGCGCTCGATCTTATCCTCACTTAACGATTTCCACATGTCGGCAATATCCGGGTTCACCCCATCAAATATGATCGGTACTCTTTTCTTGATTCCGATAATCCGAAACGGCTCTTTCTCTTCCATGCGATAATTCATTTCGCTTCCTCCTTCAATGGTTAAGTGGAAGGTCATGCGTGGAAAAGCTTTTAACGAGTGACTATTCTCCCGAGCTGCTGACGGAGTAATTCCATGTAAACCTTGAAAAGCTCTCGTGAAAGCATCTGCTGATTGATACCCATATTTAAGTGCAATATCAAGGATCCGTTCCTTGCTTTTCCTTAATTCCAGGGCTGCACAACTCAATCGTCTGCGCCGAATATATTCCGAAAGAGAAACCCCTGCAAGGAAAGAGAACATACGCTTGAAATGATATTCTGAGCACTGTGCGATCAAGGCTACTTTTTTATAATCAATTTCCTCCGTCAAATTCTGCTCAATATAATTTAAAGATTCGTTCATTCTTTTAAGCGAATCCATCGGCAAAACCTCCCTTCTACAAAAGAATAGCAGGGAATCCTGAGAAGCATCCGATATTTCCTGCACGATTATGCAGGATTGAAACCACTTCGTTGAAAAAAAGCTATTCTAGAAATGTAGAAAATTGAATGGAAAAGAGAATCAATAATAAAAGACCAATGATGAGGGATGAAATGTGAAAGAACATTTGGACATTCGTCTCTTCTTTCAATTTTTTGATGGTCAATGATGAAAATAAAGTCAACAGCACGCCGAACAAAAGGACTTGATCCATCGATCCATCTCCTTATGCTTAATATAGGAACCGAATAACTCCGACAGGAAGATGAATAAAATGTGTACCAGACACTCCCATATTCCTTCAAGCACTTTTAATAATCACAATTCACCCACTTATCCATATAAATGTATAATAGTGAATATGTATCAAATATGAAAGTGACGGTGAGAAGGATGACAAAATATATGGACTACACTTCCCCTCAAGCTCAGTTTGCTTTTGACCTCAATGGAAGCACCCTGTTCAAAAAAGATGACCAAAACTTAATCAACATCTTGGGCGTAAGCCAGTTGAATACTCTTGAGAATTCCTCCCTTCTTGATATCTACCTTAGCAAGCATAATGTCGTTGAACCCCATTATCACCAAAATGCTGCCGAGCTCGTCTATTGCATATCAGGATCAGCTGTAGTGTCTACGTTGAACCCCTTCACAAAAGAAATCCTCAACTTTACCATTACCCCGGGGCAAGTAGCCAATGTTCCTCAAGGCTGGTGGCATTATGAAGAAGCGACCGAAGACAACACTCATTTACTAGCTATCTTTGATGCCCCTACACCAGAAGTAATATTAGGATCCGATATCTTGAAGTTCACCCCGTCTCAGGTAATGGCTCATACCTATTGTATGGATGAGAAGGAATGGATCAAAACGACAGCCCCTGTACAGCCAAGTACTTATATTGGACCGTCCTGTTCAAATAACCAGGCGCAAGCCAATCAAAAACAAACCAACTATCCATATCCCTATTCTCAACCAACTTTGCCTTACAGAAACCCATCATATAATTATTATTACCATCCATATTCATATTGAGCCTTTTGAGACATCCGATGTTCTAAGATTCGTGTATAACGTTATACAGTTAAAATTTTCGAAGGATGGAAGTATGAAGGGGATAGCTTCTTTTCATTTACAGACTTCCCTCCCCACTTCAAGTGAGGTCAAGGTTCGAAACGGGGGTGTCCATCCATATCACCATTTCACAGGTTTCAAGATAGTCCGTTGCAAAGGGCCCCCTCCCATGTTCACATTTCTTTCGATAAACACATAAGATCTGCCATCTATGTAAAATTTATAATTGCCCTCATAACTGACTTTGTGCCCTTTATTTTCAAGTTCTTTCTGAATCGCTAACACATACTCTTTATGATTCCTAAACCGCTCATCAAAATCTATTTGCATATGACCTTTTCTGTAGCCCATCAACCAATTGAATAAGAAAAAAAGCCCGGCGATTAATACAACCACCCATAAATATGTCCACACTTGTGCCACTCCCTTTCTTTTACTATCCATACGGAAAACATCATGAAAAGTTTCAATAAATTGGAATTCGATAAGTTTTAGGAATGCATTCGATTGGATTTATTCAGTTTTGCATATGTAAAGGGAGGTTCGGTAATTACGGATTTTATCGGCGTAAATGAGTTTTATCGCCGCAGCAGCAAAAAGCGTAGGTATACATACTTACCACCCAGGGAAACTTTAACCTTCAAGTTTGCCTAAAAAAAAGAGGGACTCCCTGTTTATCGGAAGCCCTCTTTGCTTTGCTTATTTACTTTCTTCCGGCAGCTTATATACACCATCTTCATCGTGTATTTCATCTCCGACTAGTGCCGGATTAAAGACACAAACGACACGGAAGTCAGTTATTGCCCGCAGGTAATGCTTTTCATGACCATCCAGGCAGTACATAGTCCCTGGCTTGATTTGATATTTCTTACCATCATCCACTGTTTCAATTTCTGCTTCGCCTTCAATACAATAAACTGCTTCGATATGGTTCTTATACCAAATATACGTTTCAGTCCCAGCATAAAGCACCGTATCATGAAGACTGAATCCTACCTTGTCTCCTTGCAAAAGGAATCTTCGACTGGCCCAATTATCATCCTTTACTTCTCGATCTGTACCTAGTAAATCTTCTAGTTTGGTCACCTTCATACTTTTGCTTCCTCCTTGCCTAATACAGCTTTAATACTATCTTCTATAATGTTGAGTCCTTTTGTAATGGCTTCTTCATCAATAATCAGCGGTGGGAGAAATTTCAGGACTTCGTCGTCTGGTCCAGAAGTTTCGACAATCAGTCCTCCTGCGAAAGCCTTTTCAGCTATTTGACCAGAAAGTCCTGGTTTTTCACTGGCGATTCCCAGCATCAACCCGCGCCCGCGTACTTCTCCTTCTAATTCAGGATATGACTCCACAAATTCATGCAGACGTTTTTGGAAGATATCGCTTTTCTTCTGTATGGATATACTGAATTCTTCAGATTTCCAGTATTTCAATGCTTCTGATGCAGTAACAAAAGCTAAGTTATTGCCACGGAAGGTACCGTTATGTTCACCTGGCCCCCACTGATCGTAATCAGGTTTAATCAATGTAATAGCCATAGGCAACCCGCTGCCACTGATCGATTTGGACAGGCAGATGACATCTGGACTGATTCCTGCCTTTTCAAAACTGAAAAATGTCCCGGTACGACCACATCCCGCCTGGACATCATCGATGATCAAGAAGATACCATGGCGTTGGCACAGTTCTTCCACTTTTTTCAGCCATTCGAAACTGGCCGCGTTGATTCCTCCTTCACCCTGGACGGTTTCCAAAATCACAGCGGCAGGCAGATCGATCCCACTGCCATCATCCTCAATCATTCTTTCCAAATAATTCAACGAGTCGAAACCGTCCATATAGTCATCATATGGCATAGCCATACTGTAAGTAAGTGGGATCCCGGCACCGTGACGCTTGAATGCGTTCCCTGTCACAGAAAGTGCACCGATTGTCATGCCGTGAAAAGCGTTTGTAAATGTTACCACTTTTTCGCGTCCGGTAACTTTTCTTGCTATTTTAAGAGCACTTTCGACGGTGTTCGTACCGGTCGGACCCGGGAACATGACTTTATAGTCCATCCCCCTCGGTTCTAAAATTACATCATGGAAGGTTTGCAGAAACTCGGCACGTGGCCCTGTCGCCATATCGAGGCTGTGCAAAAGCCCATCACTCTGAATGTATTCAATCAACCTCTCCTGCATATCCGGATGATTATGACCATAATTCAGAGCTCCGGCACCTGCAAAAAAGTCGATGTAGGAATTTCCATTCACATCCCACAATTCGTGCCCTTTGGCTCTTTCAAAAATCGTCGGAAAACTTCTGCTGTAACTGCGTACGGATGATTCAAGATTTTCAAAAACACTCATGTCTGTGTGCTGGTTAGAATAATTCATAGATATTAGATCCTCCTAGTTTTTTAGTGGTCCAATTCTGAATGTGTTTTCTTGTTCGTGTTCCTCCCCTGGAAAATCGTCTTCTTCAAAACAGACACTAATGTCACAAGAAACGTTCTTCTTTTCAGCAAACCCTTTGAAAAGTTTTTGCGAGGGTTGATTTGAGGGTGAAACCGTGGCCTCAACATATTCCACACCTTGGCAAACCTGGCGATTTAATATACTATCAATCATTTTTGTCGCAAGACCTTGTCCCCGTTCAGTTTCCGCTACTGCAACTTGCCAGATGAACAACGTATCGGGCGAGGTCGGGTTGATGAAACCTGAAATAAACCCGACCGTCTCCTTTCCATCGTTCACAATTACAGAGGTTTCACTGAAAAACTCACACCATAACAAATAGCTGTAGGATGAATTTAAATCGAGGATCGGGATAGATTCGATCATTTCATAAACCGCTGCACCATCGGCCTTCTCTGGTTCGGAAAATACATAGTTTTTTACTTCTTCTTTAGTCGTTGGAATAAAATCACCTCCCCGATTTTTTCTGAAAGTTCTGTCAAGTGTTCAATTAGACGATAATAAAACTGCGCTCTTCTGTCAAAGCTGCTTTATTAGAAAATATCAGCTAAAGACGTACTCAATGGGACTGATTACCACTTTTTAGGGTGAATGCTTTAGCAAAGTCCACGATAAGCGGTTATTCTCTTACATTTAAAAATTCGTAATCTAAAACCCTTATTAAGAAAAGGTTTTTGAGGAGGAGTATGATTTTTGAAAAATATCACAGAAACATTCATTTGACTCACCTGGACACGGGGACATTTATCACCGTAAGGACTAAGGGAGACATCGCTGCAAGATTGGTATAACCATTGATGTAGTATCTTCCCATAGCAAACAACCATATGATGCTTTTTCCTGTACTGGGTGGGGGCAAGTGCAGAACATACTGCCTTGACCACTTTGCAGCATTTCTTCTGCTCATTTCTACTTCTGAATTTTTTTATACATTATGAGGTGAGGACCGATCGGTGGATAATCAAAAACTTCTCCAAATGGTTTGAAGCCAAGCTTTTGATAGTATTCTTCAACAGTCGTTCTACCTTTACACCATAAAAGTTCTCCATCGTGAAGCTTGATTATCTTCTCAGCGAAATCAACGACAGCCCTCCCTGCCCCCTTATTCCGGAACGCCTCAGCCGTAGCCATGGCCCTTAACCGATATTGTCTGCGTTTATTGAACTCGGGGTGTGATTCTAAGTAAATGGAGCCGACACTGACCAGCTCATCATTGTGAAACGCCCCGATATGAAAAGCATTGTGGTCATGATCTGTTTCGTACTGACAGGCTTTAAAAGGTTGATGCGGGCGCAAAATATTATGTCGTAGATTGTACGTTTGCTCAGGTTTAATTTGTTGTACTTCCAACTCCATGGCTCCTTTTCTAAAGACTTATAGTGAAAAACGAGTTTCGAATCATTTCATTGTGCATAATTCGATTCCTTTCACACAATACTCAAACTCACATGTCAATATCAGTACAAGGGGTGACATCTGCGAACCAACGTAATACGCCATTGTGATGTTGGATAGTTTGCTGAGCAGTCAACTCTTCACTTCCCCATGTGCTATGTGTATCTGAAGCTAAAGTAACCTTGTATTCCATACTAAAAGCCTTTCTACATGTTGTATCAACACATACTTCAGTTTGAATGCCTGCCATTAACAAATGTTCAACACCTAGTTTCTTCAGTTCTTCATTTAAAGGGGTATTGAAAAATGAATCAGGAGTTTCTTTATGTATGATGACATCATGTTTTTCAGGCGCTATCTCTGGATGGATCTCCCAATCTCTTGTACCATACTCTAACGGTTCCCCCGCTGGTTCGTTATGTTGTACATATATAACTGGTGTGTCAGAAGAACGTGCCCTGAGAATTAACCCTTTCAAGTTTTGGAGAAACTCATCTCCTTTATATACGGCATTTCCCTCTTGGAACATTCCATTTTGGACATCGATCACTAAAAGAGCTTTTTTCATTTCTTTTCTCCTTAAAAAGTCAGTTTTTTTAACATTGTAAATCATAACAATCACAGTCAGCAGAGGTGTGATTTTTCATTCAAGCACAAACAATCGTCACCCTCTAAAGCTTTCATCGTCTATTCAAGTAAGGGGATAGACCTTTCTTGCGCCAACAATTTTTTTATGACTCTGATCTGTCCTCTGTGATTGATTTCATCTTCAAATACATGGAACCAGATAAAATAATGATTAGATGAATGATTGTCCCACTCTCTATTTTCGTATAACCAATCATCGGTCAACTCAGAAAATTCATGAAGGGTTCTCTCTCTGACTTCTTCAAGCTTTGATTTATAAAATTCTAATGGGTGGCCTCTAATATTCTTTCTACCTTTTTCACCAAGATCATAAGAGGAACCCCACACCCGCATTTCCTCTTCGTTTGGAGTTCGGCCATCAAAAATTTCTATTTGAAACCCTTTCTCTACAGCAGCCATATGTAATAAGAGTGCTCCGATTGTATTCCCATCCGTACATGGTAAAAAATCCAATTCTGCTGTGGTCAAGCCCTCTACAGCATCTAATGTTGTTTTCCTGGCATAGTTCATCTGTGCAACTAAGTGACCGATTTGTGGAGTGAATCCATATTGTGGCATTATTTTAAATTCCATTTAAATCACCTCTTTTAAATAAAAACGAGTTTTTCATTAGAACAGAATATTTAATGAATCTGATATCAAGTCTTCCATCCTATAAAATCCTAAGATAATCAATAAAAAGAGACGAAACCACCATCGATTCCGTCGTCGTCACTTACGAATGGTATTGGTTCAATAGAAAGCACTATTGGTTGTGCTTTTCTCCCCTGTAAAAGAGTGGTCTTCCTTTTGCTTCAGCATCCCTCCGGTTTTAGTGAATCCTTTTCGAATGAAGGCACCTGGGTACTCGACAACCCAGCCGTCCTGATCAACGACGAGCGCTGTTTCGTAATCTCTGCATTTATACTGGAAAATCCGCTTCCCCTCTGTGTCTCCAAGATAGGTATAGACTTGCAGCAATGGTTGCACTTCCCGGAGCATCACATCAACATAGACCATTTTGAATGTACGCCGCTCCCCGATTTTCCAGGAAACACGGTTGATCGGCAGCATATTCGAAAAAGGTGTAAACGTCAGATCCACATTTGTCGCTCCATCGAGATTTTCATCATATTCTCCATTGACCCACCATTTATCTTGTTTTTCAGCATGAACTACAAAAGGCTTGGGGCTCCCATCGTGATACACCTTCACTGTTTTCGTCTTCCAATCCAGATCCAATTTCACTTCATATTCCAGTCGGTGGGGCATTTGGTTGTGCACGAGCAGGACTGTCCCATTCACTTCCATATGAGTCTCTGACCTTTTCAATTTCACATGTTCCGCTCCAGCTGCTTCAAGGTGATCCCAAATGACACGATGCTCCATAATACATCCTCCTATCCAGTTTTCAGATGGTACCTTTCATACGAATCACTTTTCCGTCAAGCTCTGGTCCGATATCAACCATACCATTTTTCTTATAAAACTGACGGGCCCTTCTGTTTGCTGGTGCTACTCGCAAGTGATACTCCCCGACCTGATACTTTCGAAAGAAATCCATTGCGTAAGATTGCAAAGCTCCGCTATATCCTTTGCCTCTTTTTTCAGCTACTAAATAGAAAAGGTGAATATAACCAATTTCTCTTCCTTCGTACCTTTTCACCGATAACTCCAGCTGACCGACCGTTCTTCCAACCTCCTCAGCCATTACAAAGCCATCTTTAAAAGCTTCTTTCATTTTCTTTACATAAGTAAGGTAATTACTTTTGTGGAACCCTGATATGTCACCGAAACTGGTCATAAATGAATCTTTCCGAAACTCTACAATCTCACATTGATCCTTCTCCAAGTCAATCGTCCGGTACGTGAGCATGCTCTTCCCTCAATTCATACCAAGCTAACTTCGGCCTTGTTTCAGGATATCCATAATGACTACGGTATTTCTTTCGTTCGCTGGTGAAGTGATGCCACTGCCTCTTACTGTGCTGGTGCTCCGCATGGTGGACGAGACAGCGGATCTGATCTTCTACGCAGGGATCCGTCCACACCCCCATCTCCAGTTCAAGCCTGTCGAACAACACCGCCCCATCTGCTCCTTTCAATTCCTCTAATGAACAGATCCCAAGATCGTGTACCATTTTTGCAGCCAAATGATGGCCGATGGACGGGATCTGTTGAAATATAGCTATCCCTTTAAGTCCTTGAGCGCGTTTTTCCGGAACTTCCAAGATATCCGCTAGATCAGCTATTGATAATTCTGGTATGTGAGCGATTCTCACTTTTCTTTTACGCAGTTTGGCTTTTTCCCCATTCGTCAAAGGAATCTTCATTAAATGTCCCTCCTTCTCTTAAAATTCGCTGCCAGCATAGAAAATCCTTCCTTTTTTTACATAGGAAAAAGCATGGAACAGATACTAATACAAAGGTGAAGATGGCACCGAATCATAAATTTGTTACAAGGAAGTGCATGGGCATGTTCTCAGCCAAATGGAGACTATTGAAAAAAGAATTGAAGGGAGCGATGAAATCAGCTTCTAAGCTTGCCGATTTATCAGAGCATGAACGGAGAATGGTGGCAGATATACGGATGGCCACCAGTCAAGCGAACCTGAATAATGTTACACGCACGCAGGCTTATTTCGCTTTTTTCAAAAAAAATCCGGAAATCCACTGGGCGTTACTTGCTCATCTGGTATCGCGCAACGCGGGATGGAACATGACGGATCTAAAGGGGGAGTATTTGCCGAAACTATTGACAAGTAAAGAGCAATCTGACTTCTTTATTTTCTTAGAAAGAGGGAACTGGCTCATTTTCCAAGATGCTTATCCCCAATTACTTCTCTATGAAAAAAGCAGGCAATGCGGGCGCCCGCTTTTTCAATTGCTTGATGCTTTGAATATATCAAAGTTCATGAGGCCATTTTGGGAACGCTTTTGGATAAACGGTGGGAGTGAAGAATTAACAGAAGCACTCATCATCAACGAACAGCATTATATTGAAAGGAGGGTCGTCCACAATCATCAATATATGGAGACAGTCATGGACAAAATCCTGTTCAAATTTCAAGATTCCTTAAATTTTAATCACATCCTTTTTCCTTACAATACGTCTGTGCAACAGAAAACAAAGATAATCGGGGGCACGGTACATCACTTCTCAGCCGTTGATGAACGGGTTTTTCTCGGACGATCGCTTTATGAGCTGCTTTTTTCTGTGAATAGCCGATTAGAAGAGATCATCCAATGGGCTTCGGAACATCCTCATAGTGGATCCCGCAAAGACTTCTGGCCGCAGCTTTTCAATGACATCGATGAAACCGCACCGGGGCGAGTTCATGAAATGGCCGAAAGCCCTTGTAAGCGTCAGCATAAAGGTCCGAAGATTTACAGTCCTCCACTTAGACTGGCGTGGGAAGACTGGGCCCACAAAGAAGCCGAACCCGGTGACTGGTTCAAGCATGTCGGAGTCCTCCATTTAATGAAAAGAAAAGTGAACCAGCTATCTGGTGACATCGAACCTATCTACTGTAAGACGATTGAAGAGGTGGAAATGGCGACGACTGCGAAGCATACTTTCTCCCGCCATGAAAAAAGCGCCCCGAATTAAAGGGCACTAAAAATTGAGTTTGTGCTTGGACTGGACTTCCGATAATTGGATCAACTTCAATGTAGAGGTGACGATGTTGAGTTCGTCTGAACCAGTCCCCCGGTGGTTCAACTCTTTTCAAGTGGTCCATCATAAAATTCCAAACCCGAGCGGATATCCTAGTATGCTCGGAACCCCTAGAACTATTGTATGTATCATTTCCCTCTGTTTTAATGGCGTGGTGCAAATAACATTACACAAACACCAACGATACAGATGAGGGCTCCTATCCAATCATAGAAATCCGGAGTTTTCTTATCGATCCCCCACCCCCAAAGGACGGAGAGGACAATAAACACCCCGCCATACGCGTCATACACCCGACCGAATGACGGGAAACTTTGGAAGGTCGCTATCACCCCATATAAAGCGAGGCACAACCCGCCAAGAATGCCCCAATAAAAAGGTTTCCCTTCTCTTATCGCAAGCCAGATCAAATATCCGCCGCCGATCTCTGCAATTCCTGCAAATAAAAATATGAAAAATGCACTTATCATCTTTTTCCCTCCTGACGTGTCGACTATCTCCAATGTACAGGAGGGATACCTTTTCTGTCACTTTTTCATGAGGCGGACCGAAAATGATCAATAGGCTGGGCTCAGCTCACTCCAAACATCAAACAGGTTGCCGTCAGCATCCTGGAACACGAAGTTCACGCCCGGGTGCCCCCGGTCTTCGACTTCACTGGTTTGGACCCCTTTATCCCGCAGCTCGCTGTGGAGAGACCTCAAAGCTTCCTCTCCATCTACCTCGAATGTCAAAGAAAAACGTTCACGCCCGTAGCAATCTACAAAGTTAGCCGATTGCTTTTCTTCAGCCTTCACTAAAAAAAGACTCAGATTCGCAACATCAATGATCGCTTTGTCGTGATCTTGATAGTTGGTGGATGCTCCTAAATGGTTCTCATACCAATGGACTGCTCCCTGTACATTTTGAACAGGAATATAAATTGTCCCAACACGAACGACAGTGGTCTGCATCGAAACACCTCCTTTTCATTTTCTCCTTTCACTTCCATTCACCCCGAGAAATTTCCTGCCCACATTACGGTGAATTTTTAATAGAAAGGGTGATGCTGTTATGAAAAATTTTTCACCCAAAAAGGTCTGCGCATTCATCAGCGCAGACCTTTTTAACCTTTCATCTATACTTCCTGACGATACCAGGCGTTTTTTTCCCATCCCGGCCATGAAAAAGGCAGGAGTGTCGGAATGAAGAGGGACGAATTGAAAAAACCCCCTTTTGTTATAAGCGAATTTTCACAGCTTTCGTTGCCATCATTGTTTTAATATGTTGATCGATGATTCTTGTACCACCGAAGTCATCTTCATACATATCTGCAATCGCAAAGCCCACAGCTGTTTGACCACGCAGCTGATCTTCTAATGTATGACCGAATTCCAGCGCTTGTCCTTCTACGATTTCTTCTTCATCCAAAGAGGAATAAGGAATCGTATGCGCCACATCCAATACCCCTTGTTCTTCTTTTTCGTCATCGAACAAATACAGCACAGGGTTCATGAATCCAGAGATTAAGACCCCTCGCTCTTTCAGTACACGGGCTGCTTCCGACCAAACGGGACGGACGTCTTCAATGAATACGTTTGCTACAGGATGGACGATCATATCAAAGGATTCATCGGCAAAAGCAGACAATTTGGTCATATCACCTTGGACTGTCTTTAAAGATAAGTTCTCACGTTCTGCCACCTGCTCATCCTGCTCCAGCTGTTTAGCTGAAAGGTCGAATACGGTCACATCCGCTCCTGCAGCTGCCAGGACAGGACCTTGTTGTCCTCCACCAGAGGCAAGACATAATACTTTACGCCCTTCCAGGGAAGCTGGGAACCATTCTCGTGGAACTTGACGATCCGCTGTAACTCCGATCGTCCAATTTCCCTTTCTTGCTTCTTTAATTGTTTCTGGACTGACAGTCTTTGTGTACCGTACACCAGCCTCCACTTTCTTATCCCATGCTTTACTGTTGTGATCGGTTGTTTGACTCATATGAATCTTCCTCCTTAACGTTATGGGGCGAACCCGTAAAATACCAGAATAAATGCAAAAATAGAGATATACGCAGCTCCCGTGAGCGCCAATCCAAGCAAACCGAATGTTACAACACGGCTCCACATATGGCGAAAGTTCCAATTGTCCAAAGTGAATAATTTAAATGCGATCAATATGAATAGTGAGATTACATAAATATTCGCAAAAGGAGCGACCCAGTCCATGTGTTTGGAAAAACCACCGTCGACCGGATTATAGCTGAGTTGGTACTCTTTCCGTATGTAGAAGCTTCCGGCCATGAAAATAATGGAGAGAAGAGTAAAGTAAATAAGTGCTGCTAATTTGAGAGGTTTTCTTTCCTTTTTGACTAATCGATGAACCGCCAATAACAGGAGAATCAAAATCAGGATTTTGAACATCAACCACTCTCCTCCCCGGCAAATTCATTCATACGTGAACCCAGGCGACGCTCCAATTCAATGAGTAATTTACGGACGTCCCCCTCTGTCAAGTACTCTAAATAAAGGTTATCTTCGTCTTTTTCTATTGTCCGGATAGAAATGATGTCATCGATTTGTTGTACACGTTCGATTTCGTCATAACCGATTTTCAGTGGGGAAACGGCGAATCCACGCCTTATACTCATATAGTTCTTTTTGAAGCGGATATAATCCTTTTCCGGCATCCTTAAATAATAGATCATTTGAAAAAGTCCAATTCCAAATAGTAATGAGCTTGTATAAATAAACACTCCCTCGACTCGACCATATAAATAAAGCGAGACTCCCACTACAAACACCCCTGAAATGGCATTAAAGATGGAATTTCTCACTCTTTTCTTCCATACTTCTTTGTTACTATATTGAAAATCCATCTCATCCTCCTTTATGGAGCTTTCTTTTATCGTTATGCCTGCTCCGCCTTTCACCAATGCGATTCCTCTTCATTAGAAAGTTGAATGACCAGCGGGTTGACGACCGCCGTCACTAAGAGTACAAAGCCTGCGAATACGAGCGAATAGGCTAGCCGCATCTGAAATGTTTCAACAATAATAAGGAATACAAGAAAAGCTGCAAAGGAAAGCATACTTGAACGATGGCGGGATTTTCTTGTTGGGTACTGTTTCGCTCTGCATTGAGGGCATATTTTCTTCCTTTGCAACATCAAACCACTGACAAACGCCTGCCTGAAGGTCCAAGCGTCTCCACATTTCTTACAGATCACTACGCCCATCCTCTCGTTGCTCTTTTTTCAAAGCTGTAACTTCTTGTTCCAGCCTCCGGATCCGACTTTCCTGTTGCTGGTCAGGCTGCTGCCATTTCCTCCCTACAATCATGACACAGCCGATGACAGCAACAATGATACCAGTCAATCCAACCCCGAATAATATTAAAAAATCGAGCATCCCGATCACTCCCTAATCTTACATACGGATGAATGCGCTTTTACGTTTCATCATTCGTCGATCCGCTTTGTTAATAATTTCATCTGCACAACAGCATTTATATCGGCGTAAGAGAGATTTTGCTTATCAGAATTTTTCAGATAAAAAAAATAAGCACCCTCTATGCAGAGTGCTTACTTCTTGAATGATTTCCAATCCAATTCACTTTCCTCAAGCAGTTCTTCAAAACTCTTGTTGGCCTCACGACGCTTGCGCTCTTCGATACGGCGCTGTTTCTCTTGTTCTTCACGTTCGTCGGCCTGCTGTTTGAGTTCAGTTTTTTTGGATTTCAGTTTCGACAGGACACCGGCGTTCAATTGATCTCCGAGTGAACCGGATTCTTGTTTTTTCTTACTCATACGGTCGCTCCCTCTTTCACATCTTTAATGGATATAATCGGATTTAGGATACCGTCTGGACTGGAGAGCCGGAAAGATCCTTTAACGAAGTCAAGCTTCATGTCTTTTTTGAAAAAGATGGCTTGCTGCTGATCGATGATGACGGCATAATCCCCATTGTCTACTTTCTCATCCGTCTCGTACTCCTTCTTCTCCAGGCGAATTGTCGGCAGACCGTTCACACCGCAGCCACATCCTTCGGTATCATAAAAAAGGCGGATAAGCGGACGTTCTTGGTCCCTGATTTGTTCCAGCTGGTCTTTCGCTTCTTCTGTTATACGCAGTTTCATACATCCATCCCCTCCTGTTCCTTCTATTGTAAAAAATCCTCGAGCCAGGGGCAATCTTTATGTTTATTCGGCATAGTGACCCCCGACGAGACGGCTGCGGTGAAGGGCGGTCCCGGCCTCGGTCCAGGAAACAGCACGCAGCAGCATATCTTGACCGTAACGTTCGCGTATTTCATCCATGACGTAGCCGAGGTCTCTTTTTTTATCACGCCCATCATCAAAGAGGTTGAGTTGAACATTCGCATCTTCTGTAATATTGCCGAGGGCGATGGAAATCTTTCTGACGACCCCACCATTGTAAAAGCGTCCGAATAAAGTGAGACAAGCATGATAGATATCCATCGTAATGCTCGTTGGATGTTCAATGGTGACCGACCGGTGGAAACCTCCTCCCTCACTTTTACTATACCCGATTCCCAAAGAAATGGTCCTTCCTGCGTGACCTTTTCTCCTGGCGCGGCGAGCGACTTCTTCACACATTTCGAGTATGACGTATTTCACTTCTTCGGATTTGTGGTAATCGCGCATCAGTATTTGGCTTTTCCCATAACTCAACTGCCCGTGGATGATCGGAGCGCCGGGGTCGGAATGGTCGATTCCGTTCGCATGATAATACAGCTGGTTGCCCATGACCCCGAATGTTTTTTCTAAACGCTCGAGCGGAAATTTCGCCAATTGACCGACAGACCAGATCCCCATACGATTCAAACGGTGCTCAATACGCGGACCAATTCCCCACATTTCAGACAGAGGTGCGACCGGCCACAGTTTCTCGTGAAAGTCATGATAGGTCCAGCGAGCGATGCCGGTCTTTTTTGCTTCTAAATCGAGACACAACTTGGAAAGCAGCATGTTCGGTCCAATGCCGATGGCTGCATCCAGATGGAAGGTCTCCTTCAATTCATGGATAATCATCTGAGCCGTTTCTTCCGGGATGCCGAACTTGCCCTTGTTTTGCCCGATTTCCAGGAAGCTTTCATCAACGCTGTAGGTATGGATTCTTTCTTTCGGCACGAATTTATGAAAGAGGTTCGTTACTTGAGTCGAAACTTCTAAGTATTTTTTCATTTGTGCGGAGACGATGACAATTTCCGGCGCAGATGGAATTTCAAATAAGCGGCTCCCTGTACGGATGCCGTATTTCTTTTTCATAGCCGGTGTGGCAGCAAGGACGACGCTTCCTCTCCGGTTCATATCTGCAACCACGGCAAGTGGACAGGTCAGAGGATCAAGACCCCGGTCAATGGCGGCACAGCTCGCGTAAAAGCTTTTCATATCTACACAAAGGAGCCCCCGGTCAGGATAGCTGCTATAATCGATGCTCGGATTATTCATGTCTCCACCTCCTATTGCTATTCTACCCTCCATTATGCGAATATATGTTCGCATTTGCAAGTGGCAATTCCTGTTACCACTTCCTGTCACCTCTGTCACCTCAAGTCATCCATTTTATCCCACCTCAGGTAAACCATAAATTTCCAAATAAAAAGAGACCCGAGGGCCTCTTTTTCATTCTGTATATTCCAGTTTTTTAACGATTTCTATGATCTCACCTTTCGTCAAATCAGGATTTTGAGCCAGTAACGAGTAGCGCAATCCTTCTTCTTCCCAGGTAAGAGTCGTAATTACATCTTCTGTGTAGATCGCTTTTGTTCCTCGAACTTCCAGCTCCTCTTCTTCTCCCAATCCAAGCGCCATCTTTTCTTCCTCTGGAGCTTCAAAAACCGTCAATGTAAATTGCTGATATCCATCTTTTTCATACTCCTGATTCACTTCCGTACGGTCAAAATTCTCCATCTCGATCTGATCGATTTTCACTCTTTGATACGCTCCATCCATCAAAGTCAATACCGGTTGACCGTAGGCGCTCCCCACTTCTTCGATTGTTATTTCTTCACTTGGGTCCATGTCTTCAAACGGCAGCACTTCCACACCTTCAGGCAGATCGATCGTGAATGTCTGTTCATCAAAAGACGGGTCGACTTTTAATTCACTGACATTGTACTCCATATCAATATCGTCGGTTTCAGATACGAATTTAACGATAAACCAATGCTCAGTCGTCACCCAGTACTCTTCTTCCCCACGAATTCCACCTTTTTCTTTCGGCACCGCTTTAATGTGATACGTATTAAAACCGTTTACCTTTTCCTCACCGACCAGCTCGATGTCATGGGTTTTCCTTGTCTGTTCCAAAGTTTGCTCGATTTGTTCACGCTGAGTTTGACCTGTTACGGAACTATCCAGTTCTGGTGCTTCCATTTCGTACGCTTCTCCTTGCAAGTCGGAATAAAAGATTACCTTTTCCCCATCATTGACAGACTTTGACACCTCGCCATCTGCGGTTTTCGAAACGACCTTAGTACGGTTGTTTTCAGTATCTGTCCATTGTTCCATCGTTGAATCATCAATTTGTTCATCCCCTTTCAGGACATTGAATTCCGCCTTCATGTAATACCGTTTCATATCACTTTCCTTTTCCACAGCATTGGCCACAATTTGGTCAGGTGAATACTGGCTGACTTCTTCAGCTGAACAGGCCCCTAGTACGAATACAAAACCGAGAACGGTCAAGCTTTGCCATAGTTTATTCATATTATTAATCTCTCCTCACATATTGATCATCAAATCTCATTGCAATCAATGTCCCTTTCCCTGGTAAGGACCACAACTTCATCTCTCCCCCGTGCTTTTCGGCGATCATAAGAGCGATACTAAGCCCGAGACCTGAATTTTTCGTCACGTCAGATGTGCGTGCTCCTTCTCCCTGGTAAAAAGGAATGAATATTGATTCCAGATGTTCTTCACCGATAGCAGGACCTTCATTTTGCACCAATAATAACGCCTTGCTGCCACGGAAACGATTTAAATCGGCCACTTTGTCTGCAAACACCCACTCCGGAAGCTGCTTTTCCGCTCCAACGGCAGCAAGACCAATCATCTTCCCTTCAGTTGTGTAACGAAGGGCATTACTCATCAAGTTATCAACGTAGCGTATCATCTGTCTGTCATTCACGCGGAGTGGACCTGTGATCGAATATTCTTTTTTCAGAGATACTCCTTCCTGAGCGGCAAGCTCGTCGTAACCTTCAAACAACATATCGAAAAATTCTTCGGCATCTACTTCAAGAAGCGGCATCTCATAATGAGCGGACTGCAGCTTCGAATAGGTCGTCAAATCCTCTATCATCCCTTTCAGGTGACAGGATTTTTTTGCGAGGATCTGCAAATATTCCTCACGTTCCTCCTGCGTCAGACCTTTTTCATTTTGCAAAGCTTCAGCATAGGTTTGAAGGGAGGTGAGCGGCGTTTTTATGTCGTGGGAAAAAGAAGCCATCATCAATTGCTTTTCTTCCTGCTCCCTTTCCGTTTCTTTCTGAGCGGTTTCCACCTGTTTTTGCATCTGTTCAAAATGAGTCATCAGACGACCTATTTCATCGTTCTTTTTTCGAGTGAAATGGACGGTTTCATGCTTTTCAGCAAAAGTTGACATCCCTGTCATCAATTCTTTCAGCGGGTTGTTCAATTTCTTTTGCAGCAACCAAAGGACGGCAGCGTATAAAAGTATGAACAACACGAGAAATGCGACCGTCATCATCGTCCGCCGCGTCTCCACTCCTTCGACCCAGTTGGAGCGATCGATGCTGATTTCATAAACACCTTGAATTTGCTGATTTTCAAATACCGGCTTTTTGACCGTCAGAGTGTGATAGGTCAACTCATATTGATAGAGGTTTTTCAATAACCGCGAGCGATCCATTTGCTGCAGAGAATGGTGTTCATCTTCAGAGTGATACACACGAACCCCGTCAGTACGATACAACTTCAATGTAATCCGGTCATCTTCAATCGATTTTGGCAGGGAATTTTCTATAGAATCTAGTTGCTGTACTTGATAGAGCGCAGGAGATTGAAGCTGATCTTCAATAGAGCGGAGCTGTTCGGTCAACTCAAAGGTATCCGCCGGGCGACGAGATTGGTCCCAATCTTGAACGAGCAGGAAGAAACCATATGCAGCAGCAAGCGGGAGCATCATGACAATTAAGTAACTGACCATCAGCCATGTACGGATTTTCATGAGACCGCTTCTCCGATAAAGCGGTAGCCAGTACCCCATACCGTTTCAATCCACATAGGATCCTTTAATTGTTCACCGAGCTTTTTTCTCAAACTCTTGATATGGACATTGATAGTATTGTTACCGGCTACATCGACATCTCCCCATACATGCTCGTACAGTTCTCCTTTTGAAAAAGTCCGGCGGGGATGGGTTACGAATAAGCGTAGTAAGGCGAACTCCTTGGAAGTGAGCGGCGTTTCCTTTTCTTCGACAAAAACGGCCCGTCGTTCCAAGTCGATTCTCAATCCATGTGTGAACGATTGAGTTTCGGGGGTTCTTTCCACGCCTTGGTAGCGTTGATACCTGCGTAAATGTGACTGTACTCTAGCTGTGAGTTCGACAAGACTGAACGGCTTCGTCACATAATCATCTGCACCTAGATCAAGCCCTTTTATTTTTGATTCATCCTCTTGCTTGGCACTTATAATGAGAATCGGGACGTCACTTCTGAGACGAATATTTTTGCAAAGCTGGAAACCATCCATCTCAGGGAGCATCAAGTCGACGAGAACGAGATCATATGAATCATATTGAAAGTCTTCCCACCCCTCTTGCCCAGTCGATGACCACGTCACCTCCATCCCCTGTCGGTTCAAATGGTCCTGGACGATTCGTGCAATTTCTTTATCATCTTCAACGAGTAAAATGGAAACCATGATGTACCCCTTTCACACCTCTAATTCTACGGACCTTTATGTACAATCGATTAAATTTAATAAATCCTTTATAAATATCGGCATTATCTGTGATAAATGAAAGGAAATGATTGTCACCTCAAGTGAACCTTTTTTTACCACCTCAGGTCAAACATTTTTTTCCAAATAAAATCCTCTCTTCAGTTACTGAAGAGAGGATGGGGTTTTGCTATGGTTCATTATTGAGATTGTTTATAGAGCTTTTACGAGACCTCCATCGACCACGAGGGCTTGGCCTGTCACGTATGTATTTCCACCTGAAGCAAGAAAAACGACAGCACGTGCAAATTCTTCCGGTTCCCCATAGCGCTGCATCGGTGATCCAGCTGCTTTTTCTTGTACATCCGCAACAGGGACACCGAGCTTTTCGGCTTTGGAAGCGTCAAGATCAGCCACTCGATCTGTGGCTATCCGTCCAGGTCCAACCGTATTGATAAGAATATTTTCGGCAGCCAATTCCTGTGATAGACTTTTGGATAAGCCGACGGTCCCAGCTCTGAATGTGTTGGACAGAATCAAGTTATCAAGCGACTGCTTGATTGATGAAGAAGCAATGTTCAAGATATGGCCGCTTTGTTGTTGTTTCATATGTGGCAGAACTTCCCGGATGGTACGAGTGAAACTTAACAGATTCAGTTCAAAAGCCTCCTGCCAATCTTCATCAGCAAAATCGTCGAAGGACCCGGCAGGCGGCCCGCCCGCATTATTGATCAGTACATCCACCGTCCCATTCCACGCCACTGCTTTTTCAATCAGCGCAGTGATTTGGGAAGGACTCGTTACATCACAAACTTGGTAGTCCACATGCTCGTTCCCCGTTTTTGAAATGATTTCAGTTCGTGCCTTTTCCAATTCGTCTTCACTCCTGCTCGAAATCAGAACATGGGCGCCCTCTTCGGCGAACTGCATAGCTGTTGCTTTACCAAGTCCTTTACTTGCGGCGGTTACAACGACAGATTTCCCTTTCAAATATAAATCCATATGCCTCATCCTCTCCTCTTTCCCCTCAGTATAGCAAAAAAACCCAAGAACGCGGGCCGCGCGTCCTCAGGGTTCTGTTTCTTAAGCATACTCTACAGTAATATTATACTTATTCAGTGTCTCACGGATTTCCGCTTGCAATTCTTTAGAAGGAACATCCATCGGCAGACGTAAATGGGGTTCAATTTTACCCATCATACCAAGTGCCGCTTTAACTGGAGCAGGGTTGGTATCCTTGAAGAGTACGTCGTTCAGTTCCATTAGCTCATAGTGAAGCTTCTGAGCCCTTACGACGTCCCCATCAAACCAGGCATCATGCATTTCTGCCACTTTGCCTGGAAGGACGTTGGCGGTCGCACTTACTGACCCTGCCCCACCGATGGCCAACATCGGATAACAAAGTAATTCAATGCCGGAAAAAAGTAAAAAATCACGTCCGCAGCGTTGAAGCACACGATTGACATGCTCAAAGTCTTTGTTTGACTCTTTGACCCCGATAATGTTCGGACAATCACGACTTAGCTGAGCCAGTGTATCGACATGAAGGTTCTGCGCTGTTCGTCCAGGGATGTTATAAACGATAATCGGGATATCTACGGAATCAGCGACAGTCTTGAAGTGCTTATAAAGCGCCTGCTGATTCGGTTTATTGTAATAAGGGACGATGACCATGGCTGCATCAGCCCCGATTTCTTCTGCCTTCTTAGTCAAACGCATCGTTTCATCATGATTTGTTGAGCCAGTGCCTGGAACAAAAGGAACACGACCGTTGATCGTTTGTTGGGCGTTCAGCATCACTTGCTCGCGTTCCTCCAGGGTCATGGAGCTTGGTTCGCCGGATGTACCGGTCACAGAAATTCCGTGCGTGCCATTGTCCAATTGGAATTCAATCAGTTCACTCATCTTCTCAAAATCGATCGAACCATCTCCCTTAAACGGGGTGATGACAGGGGTGATCGACCCTCGTAATTTCGATTTGATTTCATTATAATCGTTAGCCATACGAATCCTCCTCTGTTTTTATAAACTTACATCGAGCATATTCGCCTGAGCATGAAATTCCTCCATATCAAAATCAGCGATGAAATTGTTCCAAGCTACTATGACAGGTTGATCGTGTCCAATTAAGGATTCATGAAACAACCTTACTTGCAGACGGTCATTCGCTATTTGCGAGCTGATTTCACATACCCCTTTTGCCCGGATGCCTTGATAGAGAACCGTCACTTCATAAAGACCAGAACATGGAAGAAAATAATCGGAATCTATCATAACTTCCACTTTTCCACCCTGACCGTTCATCAATCCATTCATTTCATAATCTTTTCCCAGGTAAGTCCTCACTTTTTCAACTTTTCCTGAGGATAACAATTCCCGAAGTAATGTCGACCCTACTTTTTGCTGTTCTCGTGTGAACTTGGAAACAGCGGTGACTTCAAAACGATCAGCACTGTCGATCACCATTTGCTCCATGCTGCCTTTACCTTTGAAACCATACTTGTAATCAAACCCGGCAATGACGTGGCGAACGTGAAGGCCAGCCAGGTAATCGTCAACAAACTTGTCGTGCGGAATTTTTGCCACCTGGGCATTGAATTCAACAACATACATCAGGTCGACACCCAGCTGCTCGAATATTTTCATCTTGACCGGAAGTGGAGTCAAGTATTTTGTTACAGTCGGACCCTTTGGAATAACAGAAGAAGGGTGTGGAAAAAATGTCATCACCGCTAGCTTCAAATTTTTCCTATCCGCGATTTGTTTGGCTTGCTTAATGATTTCTTGGTGACCAAGGTGAACTCCGTCAAAGAACCCCAACGCCATCACACATGCTTCACTATTTTCCTGGACTTTCGCATCGATGGGAAAATCTATATGAATCCGCTTCATCCTTTCCTCCCCCTTCCTCTTATGAAGTTACGTGAGAATTATATTTCCCTTCGAAGAACGTCAGTGGATCACCATCCTGGATACACAAATTGACCACTTCTCCGACGTATAACATGTGGTCGCCCGCTTCATGTGCGTCATAGACGTTACACGCCAGACTAACGAGTGAGTTTTCGATAATCGGCATTTCTTCAAAGCGATCGAACCCCACTTCACGACCTTCCATTTGGCCGGCAAAAATCATCGACATTTCCTGTTGATTTTCTGACAGGATATTGACCGTAAATTTCTGTGCTTGTTGAATGGTCTGGTTCATTTTTGCATTTTTCCCGACAGAGATAAGGATAAGTTTGGGATCCAGTGAAACGGACATGAAAGCATTCGCTGTCATTCCATGTACTTCACCGTTTGCTTCTGAAGCGATGACAGTGACTCCTGTAGCAAATTTCCCCATAGCTGTCCGAAACATACGATCGTCCATATTGATCACCTCATCCATTTTATTAAATCACAAAGGTCGGTTTATGTTTTTTCAACTTGGCGGCTGTTGTCTTCACTTTCTCTTGACTGTTCACGTCCAGCACTTCGGTGGCTTCTTCAAACCAGCAGTCAGGAGCTTCGTGTCCCCAGAAAGTTTGACGCATCGGGTCATTCAATTCCCATCGAATCGGTTTGAAATCCGGGTCACTTGTCAAGTAGTCCCCATTATATAGTTCAATCCGGTGCCCATCAGGGTCACGCAGGTATAGGAAAAAGGCATTAGACAACCCGTGGCGGCCTGGCCCGCGTTCGATATTAGGCGCATAGCCGATAGATGCGAGGAAATCACAACCGTCGATCAGACTCATTGGATCCTTCAACCAAAAACCTACATGGTGAAGGCGCGGCCCATCCCCATTCATAAAGGCGACATCATGGACACTCGGTTTACGGTGAAGCCACGTAGCCCAGACTTTATCTTCTTCTCCAGCTGTGTACTCAGAACAGGCAAAGCCGAGTTCCTTCATATAATAATCCTGCGCAGCTTCTACATCCGAGACCATACAATTGAAATGATCGATGCGCTGCACTTTCGCTCCCTTATAGAGGTCATATTGCTGCAGCTTGCGTTCGACCGTCTCCATTTGGCAATAAAACTCGATAGGAAGGCCCGAGATATCTTGATAGCGAAAGGCACGCCCGAGCGCTTTTTGCTTGTCGATCCACTTCACTTGATAACCGTCTTGCTCAAGCTTTGCCGCCAATCGGTCCAAGTCAGCTTCTGAGCGAACCTTATAGCTGATGACCTCCAATGCCGGCTCATGTTTCTTCTTTAGCAGCAGACTGTGATGATTGTGCTCCTCTAATCCTCTTAGGAAAATTTGCTCTTCATCTGCGTCCGTCACTATAAAACCGAGCGCATCATAGAATTTTCGAGATTTTTCTAAGTCTGTGACATGTAAAACGGCGCGTCCTGAACGAATAATGTCGAAACTCATACTTCCACTCCTCACACTTTTGTCGGTTTAGATGATTTCACATCACTTAAAAAATCCTGGACGAACGCTTTATACGGCTCTTTATCGAACTGATCGAAATAAGTCATCCCCATCTTGACCGGATCACCGAAGAAGTAATACTCATAGTGCGTCTGTCTGCTTCCGAATGCACTCATTGTCACGTCCCAAGCTAAACGGAAGAGTTTCACACGATCATAGCCTTGCAGATTCTTCGACTGTAACGCCCGATCGAGTAACGGAGCGATCTCCTCGTTTTGAAAATCAGCTTCAGACGGGATTCCCATCATCCCTGAAGCACCAAGAATACGGAGGATTTCTGTCATCCGTGGGTACACGCGCGGAAACCAGTTGCGTGCTGCATTCAAGGCTTCAAAATCTGGTGTCATCGTTCCCCATTTATCAAGTTTCGCATTGTGCTCTGCTTTATAAAGGTGTGATTTCATATTTTCCAAGATCAACATCACTTCAGTTCCCTTATCCATCACGTGTTGAAATTTATCGATGCCGATGGAATCCATGACACTTAGAATAACGCCGAGGACGAATTCTGTTTTCACGATATTTTTGGCTACAACCTGGTGAGACATGTGCACAACGGCATTGGTTTCAATAAATGTTCGGTTACAAATGGACGAGTTCCCACAAACAAATACCTTTTCCCACGGCACAAACACGTTGTCAAAATATACAATGGCATCGCCTTCTTCAAAACGCCCCCCCAATGGGTGGTCCCATTCATTCTTGCCATAATCGAATGATTCACGGCTGAAGAACTTGAGTCCTTTTGTATTATTCGGCACGACAAAAGCAAGGGAGTAGGGATCATCAAGCTCGCCTGCCTTTTTCACTGTGGAAGGAAAAACGAGGATCTCATCAGTGATCCCCCCTTGAGTAGCCAGCAGCCGGGCACCGTCAACAACGATCCCGTCACTTCTTTTCTCAACAAGATGCAGCGCGACATTCGCATCGTTTTGTTCATGCTGGGCTTTCTCCCGGTTCACTTGCGGGTGGATCAAAGTGTGCGTCAAACTGATATCATTCTCGCGCGCATAGTCGTAATAGTTTTTCGCGTTCTCTGCGAACATCGGATCGTCTTCCGCAAAAAGATCATTGGCCACTCCCATCGCCATGACTTCTGCATTCAAGTAATCCGGGGACCGTCCCATCATTCCACCGGAAAGGCGCGCCCACTCTTGGATGGCTTCCCTTCTTTTGATTAAATCCTCAACGGTTTCAGGCTGGTAGAACGTCATACCGACTTGATCGCCCGTTTTTTTGGATGTGTAAAGCATTTTATCCGGCTTTTCATATTGTTTATCGTAAAGTTTCGCCATTGATTGGATCACATTTTTGAATGCCGGGTGCGTGGTTGGATCCTCCACTCTTTCTCCAGCGATATAGACATTGTTCTTCGCTTTCTTCAATCGTTCAATATATTGTGCACCTGTTTTAGCTGGCATAGTTCTCCTCCTTTATTTTTTACCGAATTGTGGGATTTTATGGTCACCCAGCGCTACATGTACAACTTGCATTTCTGTATAAAATTCAAACGCATAATAGCCACCTTCGCGCCCAATCCCGCTATGTTTGGACCCACCGAACGGTGTCCGTAAATCACGGACATTTTGAGAGTTAAGCCAGAGCATCCCGGCATTGACAGCCTGTGAGACTCGATGGCCGCGCTGGATATCCTTCGTCCATACATAACCAGCCAAACCATAGCGCACATCGTTTGCAAGTTCGATCACTTCCTCTTCATCACGGAAGGTCATTACCGCCAGCACAGGACCGAAAATCTCCTCCTGGACCACCCGCATAGAGTTGTCAGCATTGAGTAAAATTGTCGGCGGTACGTAATTACCTCGTTTATATTCCTCTGGGACACGGCCCTGGTAAACCTCACAACCTTCTTCTTTAGCAATCTCAAGATAGCTGTTCACATTTTCAAAATGTTCCTTATGAATAAGCGGTCCGACCTGGGTCCTTTCATCCAGCGGGTCACCAACCCTGATATTATCGACCCGTTCCTTCAAGGCGGCGATGAATCGATCAGCAACATCTTCGTGGATATAAAGTCTTGAATTGGCTGTACACCGTTCACCATTGAAAGAAAAGATTCCCCATGTGCAGGCATCCAAAGCTCGAGTCAGATCCGCATCATCAAAGACGATGATCGGAGATTTTCCACCTAGTTCCATAGAAAAGCGTTTCAAAGCATCGGCTCCGTTTTTCATTATTTCAGAACCCGTGGTCGTTTCCCCTGTAAAGGAAATGAGCTCGACATCTTCGTGAGCGACCAGTGATGCCCCAGCTGTTTCCCCAAAACCGTGAACAACATTGAATACGCCGTCAGGCAATCCTGACTTGTCGATAATTTCAGCCAGTTTGTTGGCTGTAAGCGGCGACCATTCTGCCGGTTTCAAAATGACGGTATTTCCAGTCGCAAGAGCCGGTGCGATTTTCCACGTTTCCAACATAAAAGGAGCATTCCAAGGTGTAATCAACCCCGCCACTCCTACTGGTTTATGAATCGTGTAGTTCAAAAACTCATCGTCGACTTGATAGGCGTCCCCCACCATCCGGCTTGAAACCATCTCTGCGTAAAAGCGGAAGTTCTGTGAGGCACGGCTGACCATTTTTTTCGTAATGCTTAGCGGCAGCCCTGTATCATAAGATTCCAGTGGCGCAAGTTCCTCCACATGTTCATCAATCAGATCCGCAATCTTATAAATGAAAGCAAGGCGTTCCTTCTGCTTCATATTTCCCCATTCACCTTTGAACGCTCGTTTAGCTGCAAGTGCTGCTTTATGGATGTCCTCTTTCCCTCCTGAGGCCACGCTGTTAATTTTTTCATTTGAAAATGGATTGATGTTATCAAACTCCTGATTCGATTCAGCATTGACGAACCGGCCATCAATATAAAGCTGGACATTGTGCACATTGGCGAGTGCTTTCTGTTTTTCATCTGCTGCTACATGCATGTCACTCATAAAAAAATCCTCCTTCTGAATAAAAAGATGACAGCGCTTACTTTACCTCTTTTTAAAAATGCAAACCCTTTCAAAAAAGTTTGCAAATATTCAATAAACTTTGTATCTTAAAGTTATCACAGCGAAAAGTATATGGAAAATATCTATATTATTTACTTTATATACATAAAAGATATAAACGGAATGGAAGGGGATCGAGAAGATGGATTTAAAACAATTACGCTATTTCCGTACAGTCGCAGAGGAACAGCAGGTAACGAAAGCAGCTAAGAGGCTGCACATGGCCCAACCACCTCTCAGTCAGCAAATCAAACTGATGGAAACAGAACTGAACTTGAAGTTGTTCGATCGTCAGGGACGTAAACTCGAACTGACAAAAGCTGGCGAAATCCTTTTTGAAAAAGCGGGACTGCTCCTTCAAGAATTTGATGAAGCACTAATCGAAGTACGTGAGACGAGTGAGGGGATGCGCGGAAAAATGCACATCGGTTCCACCAAGTCATGTTTTTCTTATTTGAGTACTGCTCTAAACACTTTCAAAACCCAACACCCCCATATGACTTATCAACTACGTGAGGGGGATACGTATTTCCTTGAAGAATGTATTAAAAATCGCGAAATTGAGCTGGCCATTGTCAGATTACCTCTCCATTCCGAGGACTTCAATATACTGACGCTTCCTTCTGAACCTTACATTCTCGTAGCCCCGGAAGCATGGAAAATCAGTAATGAAGAGGGAATGATCGATGTGGAAGAACTTCGCGATATCCCGCTCATGCTGTTGCATCGGATTAGTGGACGCGGGCAATTCGAGTTGATCATCGAAGAATGCAGAGCCCACGGCTTTGAACCAAGTATTACATGTGAATGCCCGGATGCGGCCATGCTCCTTTCTCTCGTGGCTCGTGGTGTCGGAGCTACAATAGTTCCAAAGTCGACCCTTGACGCTTTCCCCTTCCGAAATTTAAAAAGCTATCGTCTGAGAAATGCTGATATTTTAGCTGAATCAGCCGTCATCTGGCAAAAAGACAGATACCTGACAAAAGCCTCTCAACGTATGATTCACACCTTGGAAACATTGAAACTTGAAAACCTTCCTCTCTGACAAACTAAGATCAAGCTCCTCAATCTGGATCGCAAAATGCCGTCTCCCCAAAATTGGAGAAACGGCATTTTTTACTGAACGGCGTCTATTTTTTCTTTATTCCACTCCTGTTTCTCTTTCTTATTCGTCAACAAGCTTACACTGATAAATACAATTGTCGACAGTGGCAGAGAATACAGCAACGGGTCAATGTTCGTCCAGGGAAATGGCAGCAGGAAATCACGGCCGAATATGGCTTGAGAGACTCCGAAAGCTGAAGATTGGGAGCTTTTCAAAAAAAGAAACCCGAACACACTCATGGAAAAACCGACGACCATACTTGCGGCTGCCCCTTGTCTTGATGCTCTTTTCCAAAATAGAGCACCAGTCAATGCTGGCAGAAATCCAGCCGCACATATCCCGAACCAAAAAGCTGTCGCCTGGGCAATGATCCCACCCGGAAGTGCATAAGCAAGAATGACCGCAAGCACAACTCCAACGATCACGCCCAATCGATTAGGGCTTATTTTACCTGCAAAGATTTTCTTAACACCGATGGTCCGCAAAATATCTTCCCCAAAAGCAGAGGACTGGACATGGATCAAAGAACTGACAGTTGATAACGTAGCCGAAATCAAAGTAAGCGTGAATAAATAAACAAACCAATCTGGCATTAAGGTACTGATCATTTTTGGAATCACGAGGTCTGTATTTCCTCCTGCTGCTTGAATGGCGAGTTGTCCACTCGTTTCCATGAAATACACGTTGCTGAGCGGCCCGATTATATACGCAGCCCCTGCCATGAAGAAAATAAAGACCCCACCGACAATAACCGAGCGATAAAGGGATTTGTCACTGGAAACAGTCATACTTCTCATTGCAAGCTGCGGCTGTGCCAGTACCCCGATCCCGACACCGAGAATCATTGTACTTACAAGTGTCCACCACATCGGTGAGCCAAGGTCCGGCATACTCATCCAGCCATTATGCCCGTCTGCTTTTAAATTGTCCGGAACCATGCTCGACAACGATTGTAACGCCCTGTGTCCATCAAACAGTCCACCTACTGCCTGATAGGTCATGAACAAGAAGATCGCCATCCCCACAAGCATAATCACAGCCCCGAAGGCATCTGTATACATGACAGCCTTTATCCCGCCGGTAATGACATAGACCGCTACGATGAAAGCAAGAACTAGCAGCGCGACATTAAAGTTGATCGATAACGATTCTTGTAAGAAACGCCCGCCTCCAATTAACACAATGCTCGTGTAGGCCGGCATAAAAATAAAAATCATCACCCCTGCGAAAACTGTGATGAATTTAGAATCATAATGTTTCCCTAGAAATGTCGGAAATGTCGAGGCATTCAGCTTTGAGGACATAGAACGGATCCGTTTCCCGAATACAGCGAAAGCAACGAAAATTCCTAACACGATATTCAAAAAAGCGAGCCATAATAAGCCCATCCCATAAACAGAAGCGACCCCTCCGAAGCCTACCATGGCCGATGTGCTGATGAACGTTGCACCGTAGGAGAGAGCCATGATAACCGGGTTCGTATTCCGCCCTCCGACAAGGTAATCTTCCGGGGTCACTGTCTTTTTGTATCCATAATAAGCGAGTAAAGACATTATCCCGATATAAACAAGGACAAGTGGTAGTAAAATCGCTAAATTCATTCTTCCTCCCCTCCCTTATTCCACATCAGAGCACCATACAGGACGCACCCAAGTGGCGCAAGAATCGTACCGAACCATACTAAACAGATCCAAAAATCATCAAAACCCAACATCGGTTCTCCTCCTTTTTCAATACTCTTTTTTGCTTACGATCATTAATAACCTGAAATAAAAATCTTTTGAACTTTTGATTCAGGATCCATTTACGACACTTCCCACCTTTTTCTCAATATCTTTCTCGCTCTGCCTTTCCCCTCCTGTATTGTGATTCAAAGTTTATCGATTGATAAGCAAGCGCTTTCATTTTCGGTTATAATAGTCGGAATTATGAAACAATTTCAGAGTACCACTGTCCACTATCTTTGATAAATATCAATAATGTAGTTTTACATAATGATTTTCATATAGATTACTTTTTATAATTTTAAAGATAAGTTTATCCCATAAGCTTCCTATTGTGTAAGACTCAGTTTCGAGGCTTTGTATGAGGTTATGGTTGGCTGGGAAACGGCTCGCTTTCCTGCGGGGATGACGGCAAGCCTCCTCGAGCTAAAGCTCTGTGGGGTCTTGCCAGCCAATCCATTCCCGCGGGAGTCTCGCTGTTTTCCAGCCAACCATACGATTAAGAAGATTCTCGAAACTACATCTAAAGGGGAGCATTCATGGAGGACACCCTGTAATTAAGCGTCAGGTGTTTGATTCTCACTCAAATATGACAGTTTTTTTCTGAACGAATTTCGAGAAAAACATATAGCAAGGGGCGGCGGGGAATGCGAAGACTCCTGCGGGAAGAGAGGGCATGTTGAGACCCCACAG
>NZ_JBQQCI010000017.1:0-19147 GCF_052246715.1 Halobacillus sp. H74
GATATATGATTTTCATAATATAAAGACTCCATTTGAAAGAATTTCTACAAACATCTAGTGTTATATTGCTAATCTTTTTTATGTTTAACAATACAAGCTAAATAATTCTTGTTTATTAAAGAAAAAGAGCTATTGTTGAACAACACAGGTAGAAAATGATCATTTTTTAAAAAATAAAACTTAAATATGCTGGATAAGAATCCATTTTTTGGTGGTATACCGATAGAAATTAGGCGAGAACAAACTAATTGAGTTATTCTGAGTCTTCCACAAACCTGCCCTAAACATTAAGAAAAGAGCAATTCCTTTGTTTCGGAATTGCCCCAGTTAACGTAAGACTTGATTTCGAGATATTTTGTATAAATGATTAATTCATGCCCCCAATGGCGGAGTAGAATAGCATTTAAAACGGTCCACCTGCTCGACCATTACCTTTTTGCGCTTCTGCCTTTCTTTCTATATTTTCCTTATCTTGGGCTGATTCACTTTGTGTCTTCCCTTCCCACTTTTTCGGAGGGTTTATCTTTTTGTTTCTGAAGTCCCTATACTTAATAAATCCAATTACAATTACTACTGTACTTATCGTAATAATTGGAATAAGGCTTTCCATCATTAGACCTCCTCAAAATCCTTCATTTCTCGTTAGTTCAATACTTTCATCCATTTATAGAAAAAGGAACCAAACATTATTCAAGATTTGCCCCCGATTGCTTAAGTCCTGAATTCAAAATAATCAGTAGTATAGTCACAAATTAATTATCCAGAATCCATAGTAATGAAACCCTTTTTAGCTAAGATTTGTTTAGCATCTGATTAGCTTTGTGACAGTCTTTTTGTTTCACTAGCACATCATAGGTTGTGCCGAATTCACTACTCTCTTGCCCTGCCATTGGCGTAGAAGACTTAGTTTTGGAACGTATACCAGCTTCGCTAAGAGCCCCTTTTACCCTTCCATATTCATAGGTGTCTTGAGTTACGTAGATTGTTTTCCAACTATTTTCTTTGAGGTATTTAAAAATTTTTCTTAACATATTAGTTAGCAATAGGTAAGCGTTTGAGGATGGGGGTATTGTTTTTTATATTAAGGATTTAGAGGAAAAAATAGAGGACCTTAGAGAGAAAATGTATAGTATGTATTTGGAAAACCCTCAAAACCCCCAAACCCCCAATTAATAGTTATCTCGCAATCTTTAGACGGACTCCTGAATGAGTATGGTCATCAGACGAAGAAAAAAAGATATACCTTTTATGTTGGTCTATATAGTTGGTTGCGAAGGTCACCCTATATCTAAAGGGTGGCCTCTATTTTTACTAAACTGCGCGCATATAAGTTATCCAAGAAAATCCCCCGTTTTTATAATACTTGAATTCGAGATAATTTTGTTTTTGCACCTCATTTTTCTCCTTTCTATTTATAATGTTTACAACAAAATCTCCAGTATTGTTAAAGACGGATTTAGATTATCCAGTGATTACTATAAAGGGTTATGGTTTAAAGTAGGTACAAACTGTGATTCATCGAAAGGATCAAAAAGTTTGACTTACCGTCAATTTCAGTTGATTACAATAAAGAATCCTATTAGGATTGGAAAATATTTTACCTCATCGTTTTTCTTATCTGGAGCAACCTAAGTATGTCGATATTATCCTTAGGAAGTATGGAAAGGCGGTATTTTTGTGTCCGATATATCTTGGAATGTATTTTGTCAGACAGGAAACATTGAGGCGTATTTATTAATGAAGGAATTGGAAGTATTACGTGAATCACCAGGGTCATCAATAGTTCCCGAACTCCTAGAACAGGAAGAGTAAAAGAGAGAACCCAATCACATTAATCATTAATAGGAGGGAAAGATATCATGCCAATTATCAAGATTTCCTCATCATTGTCGACGTACTACGAGTCCTCGGGAACAGACTCTCCAGTTGTATTTATCCATCCGCCGCATATGGGCCATCACGTCTTCAAATACCAACATGAACTTTCTGATCATTTTCGGGTAATTACATACGATATCCAGGGTCATGGAAGAAGTGGAGTAAGTGATGAAAAGGTGACTATTTCCCGCCTTGCCGCCGATTTATCTACTTTTCTGGATGCGCTAGGAATTGATCAAGTTACCATTGTAGGTTATTCAGCAGGAGGTTCAATTGCTCAGGATTTTGCGCTAACCTATCCTGAGCGTGTCAAGGCACTCGTGCTTTCAGGGGGATTTCCACAAGTAAGTACATTTACTTTAAAAAAGCAATATCAATTCGGTTTGGCACTAGTACGATCTGGACAAAGTGAGCTTTTAAGTAAACTCTTAGCGTGGTCTCATAAAGTCACGAAAGAAGACCAACGCATTCTTCTTGATGAGTGTTTAAGAGCACACCCTCAAAGCGCTTACGATTTTTATAAACAGAGCATGAACTATATGTGTACCCACCTTTTGCACAACCTTCACTGTCCATTGCTTCTATTATATGGTCAATTCAGCCATATTCGTCCTTATGTAGAGCTTTATAAGCGGGAAGTTCCGCAAATGGAAAGCGTACTGGTCGGCAAATCTTCTCACCAATTACCAATCAGAAGTTATCGTTCATTTAATCACGCACTTTTAAGTTTTTTAAAATATTTGTGATGTAGTTGCTCCGTTCAGTATTTCCTTTTAACCGGAATAGGCACTACATCCATATATGGGGGAAGTGGAGGGTTTTCCGGTCATTAGAGTTTAACCTCTAAGAGTTAACTAACAGATGCAATTGGAAAACATGGGGCACTCTTCCTTCTTACGCAAGTAAATTTGTGTAAATAGCCACCCTTTATATGGAACAGGAAAGGACGCCCTCCCGAATGTGAAGGCGCCCTCAATCAATATTGAGATAATATATCATCTTACAAAGGCTAGTATGGCCGTTTCTTTACTCGTGAAGTCATCAAAATTTAACATTGCATTAGACTCGTCATGGGTATTTACAGAATAAATGTTTCTGATAATAGTCCTTGACATCTCTAAATACAACATGCGGTTCACCCACCCCAGGCCCAGCCACTTTGGCCAAATTCGAAGAACCATGTGTCTGCTATTTATTTAATTAACTGTTCAATATCGTACTTTCTGTAATAACCATCTATTCCTGGTTTTGAGATGAGGAGCAATTTAAAGATGTCGTTAAACAAGAAAATAACGGTGTTGCATTGGATATCGATTTACTTGAAATTATGGATCAGGGGTATAAGACAATAAAAGACTCGTGGTATGGAACCATTTTGAGATATTCGATGATTTCCTTATTTTCAAGCCCTAATGTCGATTTTAAACCGTGAATGATCATACGTAGATACTCTTTCGAAGGTTGATGAAATGGAACGTCTAAATCCCAATCAGCTGTAAAAGTGAGGACGGGATATCCATCCTCATCACCTAAGTATAATACAGTTATTAAATACTTTCTACTATAAGTGAGGTGCTTATCATCCTGTTTCAACCCTATAAATCCCACACCTTGTTGTTGCCAACGGTCAGATTCCATTGCAAAATATAAAGGATAATGCATGATATAGGTTGCTTCCTTAATAGGAGGAGTCGGGTCTTCACAGCCTACTTCCACTTTTTGAGAGCCCTCAGGCTTACCTCCTTTTATGTAACATAAAAATCGATCTCTATTTAGATTAGAACCATAGCCAATTCCCACTCTTCATCGGATTCGATATGGTATATGGCAAGCTCATCCCCATCATTCGCTTTTTCCTCATAACGGAAAGTGAATACTTCTACGTCCTCATCTTCCTTTAGTTCGGTAGGGACTACTGATACATAGGTTTCTTCTGTTTGACCTAAATCAAATGTGAACAATACTTCAAATAAGTGTTCTTCTCCATTCTCGTCAGGGATAATAATTCGTTCTTCTTTTTCTAATGACATCCTGTTTCCTCCTTTATTGTCAAATATCATTTTCTTTAGTTGCTTTTCGAAATAGTTCACTGGTTGTCGTATAGTCACGCCCAGTCTATTTTTTTCATTCATCGTCCTTTTTATCCTTTGCACCTGCTTCTTCTCGATTCAACGTATAAAATCAAATTGACCTTTAAATCCCCATGGTTTCAACAATTTCAAAACACAGCGAGTGAAAGGCTTTTTTTTATTCTATTTACTTGAATAATATACTTTTTGTTTCGATTATCTTTCCTTAAATTACTAATCGGAAATGGAATAAATAGTAAGTCATAACCCTTTTACCTCTGAGCAAAATAACAATGGTATTAATGAAATGAAGGAGAGAGGGATATGACAGTAATCAATGATGTGAAAACCACCTTAGCTGGCCTGAAAAGTGCCCAGGCAAGCTTTGAAACATTTGCATTAGGTACGGAGAATCAGCAAGCTAAACAGTTGTATGAACAATCCGCAAAAGATACACAAGATTTAATTAATAATTTAGAAGCTCGTGTCACTCAGATTGAAGGAGAAGAACCTCAATACAAACAATAGTAATGGTGAACGGAAGAGGTTAGCTCATTATTGCTGACCTTTTCTTTTTTAACCCACATGATCAAGGGTGGTGAACATAATATGAAAAGATTCTTAACCGTAATGCTTGCTGTAAGTGTTTTGGCTTCCGGCTGCCAGGAGGAGAAGGAGACAAAAGACAAGAATGAATCTTCACAAACTGTCCAGCTTTCTACTAATAAACAAACAGCCGACCAAACCCCTTCTAAACAAGCTGAAAGTGTGCTGCAAAAGAAAAATCACTTAAAAGACATTCAAGCTGTAAACGATGATAAAAAGATTTTAATTGCGGCTCAACCCCCCCATAATGAGCGTTTTAAAATAGCAAAGATAGAAAATAAAATAACCAAGCAAGCCGAAAAACAATTTCCTGGCCACGAGGTTACACTCTCTTTAGATCTGAAAATTCGTTTAGAAGTTAAAGAGTTGAAACAGCAAATAAAAAATAAGGAAGTCAGTAGGAAAGAAGTAACAAAAGAAATTGACCGACTCATCAACCTTTCTAAAAGAAATCAATGAAGCAGGTGTTTACATGTCCAATAAAAAGAAAAAGAATCTGACTCCGGTTCAACAGGAATATCAACAATTTCAAAGTGATCGTGAAGTCAAACGACCCGTGCTGAAAAATTGTATAAAAGCTTTTCTAATTGGGGGATTAATTTGTTTAGTTGGACAATGCATTCAAACCTTTTTCATATATAACTTTAATTTCACCGAACAGACAGCTGGGGATCCTACAATAGCTGTAATGATTTTTCTTACAATGCTTTTAACTGGATTTGGTATTTATGATCGATTGGCTCAGTTCGCGGGAGCAGGGTCTGCTGTACCCGTTACAGGGTTCGGTAATGCTGTCATTTCCGCCTGTATAGAACACCGCACCGAAGGGATAATCCTTGGAGTGGGCGGAAATATGTTTAAACTGGCTGGTTCAGTTATCATGTCCGGAGTTTTTGCTGCTTTTATTATTGCTTTAATAAAGACCATTCTTATCGAATGGGGTGGACTGTAATGCGGACATGGGTATTTAACAATAAGCCAGTGATTGTTTCCACGGGTACAGTGGGTGGTCCATTTGAAGCTAAAGGAAAGATTGCTGAAGACTTCGATCTCTTACATGAAGATCTTTGGTTAAAGGAAGATACGTATGAAAAGGCCCACAAAGTGATGTTGGAAGAAGCTTCCTTAAGAGCCACAGAAAAAGCTCGTATAACAAAAGAACACGTTCAATTCTTCCTTGGCGGAGATTTGATCAATCAAATTACTCCAACGAGTTTCTCAGCTAAAACGATCGGAGCTGCGTATCTCGGATTATTTGGGGCCTGTTCTACATCCATGGAAGGACTGGCATTAGCTGCTTTTCTTGTAAATCATGGAGGAGCTGACTGCGTGTTGACCGGATCATCCAGTCATAATGCTGCTGTTGAGAAACAGTTTCGGTACCCGACAGAGTACGGCGCCCAGAAGCCGCCTACTTCGCAATGGACGGTCACCGGCGCAGGGGTATCCCTGCTCAGGAATAAAGGGGAAGGACCCAGGGTTACTTCAGCTACGATCGGAAAGGTTATAGACATGGGATTGACAGACCCGTTTAATATGGGAGGAGCTATGGCTCCGGCAGCAGTGGATACTATTCAAACCCACTTAAAAGAGCGCGATATTGATCCGTCCTATTATGACTTAATTGTCACAGGCGATCTAGGTCACATTGGCAGAGAATGTGCGCTCGATTTGTTCACCAAACATCATATCGAAGTAACCACGGAACAGTTTCAGGACTGCGGATTGATGATTTACAGAGAAGATCAGCCGGTGTTGGCAGGAGCCAGCGGCTCTGGTTGTTCTGCGGTTGTAGTCTATGGTCACTTATTAAATCGAATGAAAAAAGGAGAATTTAAACGTATGCTCGTCGTGGCGACGGGTGCCTTGTTGTCTCCTTTGACTTATCAACAAGGGGAAACGATACCGTGCATTGCCCACGCGGTTTCTATTGAATATGGGGGTGGGAAAGAATGATATTTTTTTGGGCTTTCGTAATAGGCGGTATGATATGTGTCCTTGGACAAATTATGTTCGATGTGTTTAAACTAACGCCTGCCCACACCTTGAGTATATTAGTCGTATCCGGAGCAATATTAGATGGATTCGGATTATATGAGCCTCTCATTGCTTTTGCAGGGGCCGGCGCTACGGTTCCTATTACAAGCTTTGGGAATGCTTTAGTTCACGGTGCTATGAAAGACGCTGAGGCTTATGGTGTCGTTGGTGTCATTACAGGGATGTTTGAAGTCACAAGTGCTGGTATCTCAGCCGCTATCATATTCGGTACAATCGCGGCTCTCATCTTTAAACCAAAGGGATAAGGAGGGAGATTATGACAGTAGGTGCTAACGTCAAACAATGTCTTGCGACGTTAAAAAGTATAGAAGCAGGCCTTTCCACTCTTGCCAGTAACTCGAGTGATGAAGAGGCACAACGTCTCTTTCATGAACAAATGATAGTTATGGAAGAAATTAAAGAAGACATCATGAAACGTGTTGGTGAATTGGAACAAGAAGAAGAGCAGTATAAAGGATTTTAATTAGGGAGTGATCGAGGTGCCGGACTGGCTGGACGTGGCCGTAAGAGGGGTCATATTTTTAATTGTTTTATTTTTAATGACAAAACTATTAGGTAAAAAGCAACTGTCTGAACTATCTTTTTTTGAGTATGTTTCTGGAATTACTATCGGTAGTATCGCATCAGAAGTGATTATCAATCTTGATAAAAAAATCTGGAACGGTGTGATTGGAATTGCAGTCTTTTCTGTCTCGATCCTTCTTATAGAAATTCTTTCTCTATACCGTAAACGGGTACGCGATCTTGTTGAGGGATCAGGCACAGTGGTAATTAAGGATGGGAAAGTGTTGGAAGACAATTTAAAGAAAGAAAATTACTCAACAGATGAGCTGCTCCAATTATTAAGAGGGAAGAACATCTTTAATCTTTCTGAGGTAGAGTATGCCGTCCTCGAACCAAATGGATCCGTAAGTGCCCTTCTTAAGAAAGATTACCGACCGGTAACGCGCAAGGACCTTGGTTTAACGAGTGTGAATGAAATAGAACCTCAGACTGTGATCATGGATGGGGAGATCCTCGATGAAGCCCTGAACACCATTGGGAAAAACCGTGGCTGGTTACAGGAAGAGTTAGATAAGCAGAATGTTTCGATTGAAAATGTATTCCTCGGACAAGTCGATTCCTACGGAGCCCTTTCCTTGGACTTATTTGATGATAAAATCGAAGTCTCAGAGTCGCAGGAGAGGCCATTATTACTTGCCAATATGAAAAAGTGCCAGGCTGATTTAGAAGTATTTTCCTTAGCTACAGAATCGGAGACGGCAAAGAACATCTACGCAAAGAACGCGAAAAAACTTGAGGAATCGATACAAAAGTTGACCCCCTATCTGAAGAGTTAATAGGTAATGTGCTCTCTGATAATCCGCAAGAACTTAAGAAAGCCTCTACTTTTTGAGTTAAGGCTTTACATAGTCATTTCGCATAACACGTTGAGAAATTTCATCACGAACATATATTCCATTCAATAAATAGTTCCTTTTTACAATAAATAATAAATGAAATATAGATGGATAGAACAATTAATCTGGTTCTTTCTGAAGAAATTGAGGTTTTTATCTCGAAACTGAGTCTTATACTATGCTGCCCGTAAGCGAAAAAGCGATTGCTCATATTGAACAATCGCCCCCGTTTTTAAAAGACTTGATTTCGAAATATGAAGTGTATTTTCAACTATCGTAACCGTTTGTTTAGTACATTTACTGACATGACAATAGGGTATTCGTGTGGAATACTTGATTAAAAAACATTTACCGGAACTTTGTGACTAAAAGGTTCGTTTCAAAGCGATTAACAACTATGTACAGTTCTATTTAAGAAATATTAAGTTTCTTTTCCAGTAAATCAGTAATAGAGGATGCGATGTGTGGTTTGAAAGGTCTAAACCTAAGGGTTCTTTAATGAGAGCTGAGACCTTTGCAAAGTGACTTAATCATACCAAGGATCAAGTTTAATTCTATTGTAATGTCCAGATTCTGCTCGACGTGACGGGCTCTTTGTTGGGTTTGGTTGCTCCTTCTGCAATTCACCCACTTTATCCTCCATTTTACTTAACTCTTCACGTGTCACATATATTCGTTCCATGCTTACCCTCTCATTAAAAGCAAGAAGTCTTCCAGGACCTCTTGCAATAAGTTCTTTCAACCAAAAGTTTACTTTCTAAAATAAAACAACTTAAAAATCAGTAACGAGATCCGTTAATAATATATTTTGCTACAACATGTTTTTGGTTGAGCATAATCACTCTAAGACGAAATAAAGAATCACCATAAAATGATGATTCTTTTCTCTTCACTCATATTTCTTTAATAATATGGATACGGATAATATGGATACGGATAATATGGTTGAGGATAGTATGGATATGGAGTAACATAAGGGAATAGCGCTAAGGCTGCTAAAGATGCAAGTGGGAAGTCGCGACGTCTAAAGCGTCGGAATCTTCTTCTAGGTCGCCCATAGCCCCCATAATATTGACGAATATCCCCTACACCTTCACTTTCTCGCTCCATAACATCTTCACCGACTAACACACTAACTCTGTCCATACCCACATTTTCGATAATTCCATCAAAAGAGCTACCATCTTTCATTGTCATAGTCACATGATAATACATATAATTTTTACATTTATCATGTAAATTCCTCGTACCTTCATGTTGATAGTAGTCCCCATAATTTTCCACACCCATTGTATCCTCCCCTTTCAGATAAATGGTATTCGCCTAAAAGGAGAAAATTACATTCCCATAAAAATAATATCAAATTTTTCAAAAATTATTATTCAACTGGCGACATCCAGCTGGGCAGAATTGTATTTGGCATTTAACCCATTTATGAAATGGCAGTATATTTTTTGTATTTAAAAGACCTTCAATATTAGCATCAGTGTATAAAATGATGTATATTGAAGTTTTTTTGGTGAAGTTTGTTAAAGTAAAGCCCCCAATACATGAAGACTTGAAATCAAGATATCTCTTTACTTTTTACGATAAGAACCGTTTTCTTTCATCAGAGGAAGGCAACATGCATTTTTCCTTAGTGCCAAACCATTTATATCTATTTTTAGCAATAAGCCCATAAAAGAAGTCTCTGATAGGCTTTGGGATAACTAACAGGACATAAGGCATTTTCCATATTCCTCTTAAATTTTTGCAAACTCGAAGGGCTGCCGATGATTTATAGTAGCAATTGTTATCTTCTATAAGCACAAAACTATCGATGCCCTCTGGAGCATTGTACTTATTCAATAATTCTTTTCCTATAACACTTTGTAACGAAGCAAATTTAATGTTTCCTTTTGGATCTCTTTTGATAATGAATTGAACGCTTTGGTCACAAAAATTACACTCTCCATCAAAAAGAACAATTCTCTCCATTCCAATCCCACCTTTCTTTTAGTATAAGTCTTATTTTTTCTTCTCTTTTTTTAGGACAATAAATTTTGGATAACTCAAATCCAATCTATTACCCGTTAGTGAATTAGCGATTGTCCATGTTTTACTGTCGCCCCATTACCATAATATTAAGTATCCATATAAACTAATTAAGAATTATGTATTGAATATCTGACATAATTGTCTACACTCTCAGCATATGGAACTTCTACCTTATGAGTGATTACTCAGCAACTCATATAGATTCCGCACGCCTTACTTGAATACTTTTTCGTAAGATATTTAAGAGTGTAAAAAATTCCAAACATAAAAAATAGAATTAACACTATTCATGAATTTTGAGAAAAGATTCCTCCATTAAATAAATTGTTAACAGGTCTTCAATCAGTCAAATATTTATTTATTCAACACCTCTTTTAATTCCTTAGCTTGACTCGAGTTAATAGTGTAATATTCTCCTGAACCATCAGAAAACATAGCACTACCATCTTCTTGATACCATACAAATCTTTTTTCCTCTTGCATCTCTTGATAAGTTTCACCTGAGCTTCTAGTCGTGAAGAAAACATTAGGGTCACTATTCACCTTATCTCTTGGGGTTTCTTAATTTTTTTTTCAGATTCAATAACATCTTCTACTCTAACTATTTTTTTTGAATCACTGATTTCTTGTTCTATATTCATGCTGGGTCCTTCTTCATAAAAATTGGGAGTGCCAACTAACATTATTTTATTTCCCTCTACCGAATTTTCTTCCCCATTTTGAGTTGAGTTTTTTTGATTTGTTGACTCTCCATTACTCTCTGCACATCCTACAATGAATACAGATAAACTAATAAACAAAATAATAAAAAATTGATTTTTCAAAAAACCACTCCGTTCTTAATGCTTCGATTTGGTTCTCATTGTTGCACGATATGTTATTTTAATATTTACCATTTGATATTTACAATTAAATTGAACGTCAAACTCTCTTGGAGATAGCTCTCTAAAATATAACCACTTTACTCCAAAACCTCTTGAAGCACAATAAGCGATAGCTCCCACTATGCAACTATCGCACCCCGTTTTTATAAGACTTGATTTCGAGACACTCAGTCATACTTATATCGATATTCTTACTCAGGTTTCTCGCTTGATTGCTTTATAAAGTATAAATACCAACGAATAAACTAAACCCAGCTGCAAGTAATGATGTGAAAGCGATTGGTTTTCGTTTTCGAAATTCAGCAAGTCCCATTACAACAAGCAATCCACCCATTAATAGCAAAATATAAGGCATTATTATTCCAGATTTTCCAGTTATCAAACCATAACTAGATAGAGCTACTACAACAGTCGTCAAAATTATTCTAAGTATTTTCACCAGTACTCCCCCCTCAAAAATAAAATTTACTCATGTATCCGAACATTTCTTAAAACAAAGTCAAATTAAATACCTCTTAAAGATTAGCCCCCGTTAGTTGAAAAGGAAATTTCCTACAACTCCAATTAAAATCATTAAGAAAAAGCTCCCAAACAAAAAATATCCTATTAACTTTATTGGTAGTGGTAGTTTTCCTCCACTAGCTTTAGGATAACCTTCAATATTTTGTTTGTGGGCTATAGCATCATTGAATGGTTTATGTTGGTTTCCATTATCCATAGACGATTCAACACCTCCATTATAGAAGTTCAATAGTCTTCCTCGTTCACCTTTATTGAAATTCCTCATATTACACATACGATACTTATCCAATTTAGTTTCAAAATAACTAATATCTCGAAACTGATTCTTCAACAATCCTGCCCAAAACATTGAGAAGAGGGCAATTCTTCTGTTTTAGAATTGCCCCCGAATGTTTAAGGCTCGAAATCAAGATATCTTGGAATAGATCTTTAAATAACGCATCCGTTTCTTGAAAGGTAGATTTAAATTACTCCATAATTTCTATATTTTTCACCTCAAAATCATTAGGGTCCCAATCATCCTCAGCTGTTGTATCAATGAAGGTAGCTTTCACATTTTGACCAACCTCAAGCTCAGATGTGTCCTTCACTTTTAATGGCGATTCATCTATATAAACCATTCCTCCTTCAATCTTTGTAATTTCCCCTGTAATCTCTTCTTCGGAATAATTTGAACATGCAACTAACATCAAGACCAACAAGAGTACAACATTAACTCTCCTCATTTTTCACCCTCCAACACATGCTCTTATTAAATTAATCTACTCCGTGTTGCCCTTTTAATCAATCGCCCCCGTTTACGTAAGACTCGGATTCAAGATATATTTCTTACTGTTCTTTTACTTTAAACTACTCATATCCCTCCATTGGATTACATTTTCAATTATCTTACGGAAGTACCGTAGTTTTTTAATCGGACAAATATTTTTTCAACGCCTCTTTTAATTCCTTAGCTTGACTCGATTTGATAGTGTAATATTCTCCCGAACCATCGTTAAGAACAGCGCTACCATCTTCTTGATACCATACAAATCTTCTTTCTTATGGAGTATCTTCTTTAGTTCCAACTGACTTTGTAATCGTGAAGAAGACATCGGGATCACCGTTTATCTTATCTTGGGGTTTCTCAATTTTTTAGCAGTTTCAATAACATCTTCAGCTCTAACTATTTTTTTTGAATCACTGATTTCGTAATCCATATTCACGCTTGGTCCTTCTCCATTAGAATTGGGAGTGCCAACTAAAATTATTTTATTTCCCTCTACCGAATTTTCTTCCCCATTTTGGTTAGATGGTTTTTGATCTGTTGACTCTCCATTACTCTCCTCACATCCAATAATGAATACAGATATACTTATAAACAAAGTAGTCAAGAATTGTTTTTTCAAAAAATCACTCCATTCATAATGCTTCGATTGTGTTCTCTTTGTTGCACGATTAGGTATTATAATATTTTCCATTTGATATTTACAATCAATTTGAACGTCAAAACATCTTGTAGCAAAATATGCGATAGTCCAACTGTACAACAATCGCTCCCGTTCGTAAGACTCGGATTCAAGATATTCTAAAAGCAGCGAGAGTTTAGTTAAAGTTAAAGAACTTAAATTTCTAAACTCATGGTTAAAGTCCTTTTTTTAAAGCCCATTTTTTCATATAATTCAATAGCTTTATTATCAGAAAATACGCTTAGTCGGACTTCAGAATACCCTTCATTTTTAAGATGATCCACGCCAGATCTCATTAACTTTTTGGAAATACCTTTACCTCTGAATACTTCTAAAACAAACAACTCATAAATAAATCCGATTGTTTCATTTGTGAATTGATCTTTACTGCTCCCTAATAGTACCCAGCCCATCAATTCATGGCCATCTGTCGCAATTAAGTAATAACTTCCTCTATCTAAAAGGGACTCCACAAGTTGAGTGACTTTTTCTCTGGTTGGTTTTACTTCACCTAATGTCCCATCCAAAATTGCTTGGGGAGATAAAGATATTACTTTTTCGAGTTCATTATCATTAGCTTTTCTTATTATCATCGACCTTCACCCTCCTATCTACATATTTACAGATCCAATAATCGCGGCCTCCTGACCATGTAATGGGAGAATGTCTTATTCAACATTCGCCCCCAATACATGAAGACTCGATATCAAGATAAACTACTGCAAGAGCACCAACCTTCTAATAGTCGATATATCAGAGAAGGTTACATTCATTGAAGATCGAGCTCTAAAAGGGAAACATTGAATTTAACTACTTATAGTGGCTATAACAATAAAAATAATCATTGAAACTGCATTCGGAGCACTAATTAACAAAAGTCCAGTTATCCATTTGCTTTTACCATCCCTATCTTTCTTAACTTCTGTATTGTAATTTGCTCTGTTCCTATCTCCACTTACAAATGCACCTGTTAAAAGGCCGGTAATTAATAACGGAACAACAGCACTTATCCCTATTATTTTGACAGACGTTTCCCATTCATTTGTATATAGTCCATAAATCAAAGAAGAAAGTGTGACTACTAGTCCAATTCCGAAACATATCAACTTCACATAAACACCCCTTACCATAACTACGTTAACAAAACACTTCAGTTTCATTTAAATATATTTTCTAAAGACTTTCTTCAAAAGAAAAAAGGGACGATCCCTCTTATTGAGTAATCGCCCCCGTTTATGTAGGACTTGATTTCGAGATAACTACTTTATGCTCCAAAATGCTAAGTGCCGAACTAAGGAATTATTTAGTCCTTGTCAACTAACTCTGTGACTAGCTTATTCAAAAGAAAAACGCATCTAAATAAGCAACCGGAAATTATTCCAAATGCAATAATCCCCCCAAATAGTGGTCCAGCCATCATCAATAACCAACCTAGTACTGCAGCTAAAATTATAGAAAAGAATAAAAACAATTCAACTCGACCCTTTCTCTTTCATATGTTCCAATTAACTCTTGAAAAAGGCTCCCCATGTAAAGAATCGCCCCCGCTTTTATAAGACTTGATTTCGAGATAATTGAAGGATATTCTCACCTAACGCTCTCGTTACTTAAACAACTTTACTTCTTCCTAAATACTCTCCTTACTACGACAACGACAAGAACGATAGGCAATAATTAATATAATTATCCCAGACAAATTAAAACTATGTAACATGGTATACCTCGATTCTTCTTAAAAATGCTTCGTTTACTTAAATGTTTCAGCTTCTGTTTCGGTTAACCACTTATAGATAGGTATTTCCTACCGTTCTGAGAAAACACCCAAACATTCCTTGACAGGAATGTTCCTTATAAGGAATAATTAATTTAACACCAATGAGCGACATAGATTAAAGTGAAAAAACTAGAAGGTGATTCATAATGTAACACCATAAATTATTTATGAAAAACACACATGTTAGGAGAAAATTCATCATGAACGTACAAACATTTAGTGCACTGGCAGAACCCAACCGTCTTGCTATAGTCGACCTTCTACTTGACGAACCTCTTCCAGTAGGGGAGATTGCAGGGAAGTTAAACCTGAACCAGCCCCAAACTTCAAAACACCTTCGCGTTTTGAGCGACGCTGGTCTTGTTGAGGTTGAGCCGCTAGCTAATCGTCGGATATATAAGCTAAGACCAGAACCACTTCAAGAGATGGATAAGTGGCTTGACTCCTACCGTCGAATGTGGGAATCGCGGATGGATCGGTTGGAAGATTATCTTAAGGGTTTAAAGGAAAAAAAACACTGAATTGATGATTAGGCAACGACATAATAGTCACCTTTTCCCTAAGATTATTTAACTTTGACGATGATGAAGATAATGACTTTGCTGTACAGGTAAAGAGAAAATGGAAAAGGTTTATACATTTGAGGGAGGAATTAAAATGTCAATCAATGAATTAAAATCTAGAGTAGAAAACGATCAGGTGCTAGTACTGGAGCGCAACTTCGATGCACCACGCGATCTCGTTTTTAAAATGTTTAAAGAACCTGAGCATCTCCAGCATTGGTGGGGACCTAATGGCTGGGAACTTCCAGTTTGCCACGTTGATTTCCGACCGGGCGGTACTTGGCATTTCTGTATGAAGTGTATGGATCAGGGTCAAGGAGAATATTATGGGATGGAGTTTTGGGGGAAAGTCGTTTACAAGAATATTATTGAACCAGAGATGATTACTTATACCGATTATTTCTCGGATGCTGATGGTAATATTGACGAAGCGATGCCTTCATCCGAGATCACTTTGGAATTCATCGATATGGATGGAAAGACGAAGCTAATTAACCGTACAGAGTATGAGTCTGCGGTAGCTCTCAATAAAGTCATGGATATGGGCATGCTGCAGGGCATTACAGAAACTTGGAACCGCCTGGAAGAGTATCTTAAAGAAGTTAAATAACTATTATTAAATCAGAAAGTATCAATCACAATGAAAAGGAGGAATATCAATCACTAATCAAAAAATTGTCCCCCATCTGTGGTTTAATCAGGAAGCCAAAGAAGCAGCACAATTTTATACATCTATTTTCCCCGATTCAAAAGTCACCAATATCACAACAATTCGTAACACGCCATCTGGAGATAGTGACGTCGTATCTTTTCATATTGCAGGATATTCATTCATGGCCATAAATGGAGGTCCGCATTTCCAGTTTAATCCTTCTATATCTTTTTTTATCAATTTTGACCCTTCTAAAGATGAGAACGCAAGGGAAAATTTAGATCAGGTCTGGGAAAAGCTGTCCCAAGGCTGTACACCACTTATGCCACTTCAAGAGTATCCGTTCAGTAAACACTACGGATGGATCAAGGATAAGTATGGCCTGACATGGCAGCTGATGCTCACGAACCCGGATGGTGAAGAACGACCATTTATCGTACCTTCATTGATGTATGTTCAAGATGTGGTAGGGAAGGCAGAAGAAGCCAGTGACTTTTATCTTTCTGTATTCAGTGAGTCAAGACGAGGGGATATCGCTCGTTATCCAGCAGGCATGGAACCAGATGAAGAAGGGTCTGTGATGTTTACAGATTTTATGCTTGAAAAGCAATGGTTTGCTGCTATGGATAGTGCTCAGTCACATAATTTCAAATTTAATGAAGCTATTTCACTATTAGTTCGATGCAAAAATCAAGAAGAGATTGATTACTACTGGGAAAAGCTATCCTCAGATTCAAAAGCAGAACAATGTGGCTGGATAAAAGATAGGTATGGTGTCTCCTGGCAAATCTGGCCGGAGGTTATGGGAGAAATGATGGCAAATGGGACAACAGAACAATTGAACCGATTAACAAACGCATTTCTCCAAATGAAAAAAATTAACATAGAAAAATTAATAGAAACATATCAAGGTAAGTAATAATTATCTTGCTCTCAATTGATTATAAAGCTGGTTAGCGCCAGCTTTTTTTATTTCACAATGTCAATAAAATACGACATTAAGAATCTCCAATAGCTCATAGGGTTATTTAAGCAGTTGCCCCCATTACTGGAAGACTCGATATCGAGATATTCTGGAGAAAACCTTAAAAATACGGTCTACATATAATGAGTTTTTGAACATAGTGATTCATTACATATACGCTAAAGGATCTTTCCTATTTTTCTTGCTTCTTATAACGAAACACTAAGTACCACCAATAAAGCAAATATGCAAATATCACCAACCATAACCACGCCCATAATTCAAATTCCTTTACACTATTTATGAAGTATTCAAATTCATTCTGATCGCCTCTACCTATACTTGAGAAGACAAGTAAAATAGTAGATAAAGGAATTAAGACAATCGAAATAAGCGAGGAAATTAATAATTGTTTTTTTATTATCATGCGAATCGCCATAGAGAAGGAAATAATTATAAATAAGTAAAAAACAGCAACAATCCAGAAAGGTACTGTTGGAGACATATTATTCACCACCTTTCAATGCAAAGTAACCTAAAAGATCTATGTATTCTAGGGGTTATAACTTATTCTCTAAGCCATCAATAAATGCTGGCTCTCTATCAAAATTATTAAACTAAAGCCCCCTTAAGTTCAACTAGTACACAACTATTTAGTAAGAACAGCGAATAATACCATTGCCACTATTGACAGGAAAAATATAGCATCAAAAAACAGCCATAACTTTAATAATGTAGAACCGTTTTTTATGACTCGTATTAAATCACTTAATTTTGAAATGTGTACTTCCTTTTCTTGTGCATCAAGCTCCTGCATATTTGAATTTTTCATTTTTGTTCTCCAAAACCTTTTTCCTTCTTCCGTAAATTGAAACCAATAAAGACACAACGATCCTCCTAAAACAATTGAACTTATACTGACTAATAAAATTATTAGTTTAAGGTTATCCATGTTATACGTCCTCCAATTTACAACCAACTAAACCCATTTTTAGTTTTGTTCGCCAAATATTATTTTATCATCTTGTTTTGATTTATTGTATATTGCCATCAGCATAACAACTAGCAATCAATATACTTAAACTCCATTGGTAATTAAAAAGACTTGAAACCTAATCTTTTACAAACAAACTTACAGACACTGTTAATGTGAGGAAAAATTCATCTGTTCTGTTCACTTTTTTGGTCAACCTTCCTTAAAGTACAATCGTATCAAATTTATTTCACCCATTTAATCAGGAAAAATATGGTTATCCCTTATCTGATTAATCCTACCTTAACTAAATATCCTCAATTTAATGATAAATAATTTTGAAAATGAATTATCGGAGAAAAGAAAAAGACGACCACTTTGATGATCGCCATGTTCCACTCTTGCCCCCTAAACATGAAAACTCGGTATCAAGATAATTTGTATGCAGTACATGTAAATTAGATTATATTGTTGTAGGCTGTGGCTAACCAAATAATTAATAAAGCAAACATTAAAGCAGCTAATAAATTTATCCAATTCTTTTTATTATCACGTCGAACTTTTTCGATAAGCATTATGGCAAAAAAACCAATAGCAAAGATAAAAACAAAATAAAGATTCCACCCTAAGTCAAATATTAGGTCTATAGAAACGACTATCAATAAAACAATGGCATAAGGTATGAGATCATTAATAGTGCTCTTAAGAAAAATCATTATCATTCCCCCTCATCTTTCTTATAAATATAATTACATAAAATTTAAGTAATGCCTCCGTTTGTTTAAGTCTTTATATTAAGATAAGGTAACGTTAACTACATTTATTAACTACCTTTTATTTACATTAACAAAATAATTATTGAAGTAACTAAAAATGGTGAACCAAATATGCCAATCACCATTCCTAGTCTCCTGTCTTCTCTACCACCTCTATCTTCTGAAGCTACATTTAATTCAGATCTTCTAATAAAAATTTTCATCAAAAAAGCAGAAATAAATGCTGATCCAAAACCGATAGTATTGACTATACTAATGAACATTTTCATGCTAATAAATGTTGTAAATGACAATATAATTAATAATACAACACCATATAATATTGCCTTTCTCAATATCACACCTCTTTCTTTAAGTTATATATATCGTTTATATCTATAAAAATGTTGACTTATGATTTTCCCTATTAAATTAAAGCCCCCTCGTATATTATTATTAACCAGATTTTTTCTGGTTTTTAAATCCATTATACCTTTATCCAAAGGTATAATGGGGTTAAATCAGATTGAGGTTGTCGCTCTGCCCCCTTGAAGCATTGTCTTC
>NZ_JBQQCI010000018.1:0-14814 GCF_052246715.1 Halobacillus sp. H74
GGTCAGGAAAAATACAAAGTACGATTACTCGTATGCGGTCTCTATGGACCAGTAATTATAGTTTACCATGAACGACCTACCTCAGTAAAAAAGTAAAACAACTGAGGTGTATTTCCTATGGAAAAAAATAAGAAGCAACTCCTTATCAGCCTATACTTGACTAATCGTAGGAAAGAGGCTGGGACAAAAGAATTTTTCCGCTAGAAAACCCGAACGAAATTTTTTTCGTTCGGGTTTTCTTTATGAAGCAATAAATGCATATGCCGCTCCGGCAACATACTTGTGGTCACTGAAAAACCCTTCTCAATCTAGAGGAGCTGTTAAAGTTTGTTGTTGCTTCTCACGAATCGCTTGTCGGTAGGAAACGCAACGCGTAATCATAACTTACTTTATTTTGAAGGAAAGGAATATCCTAATGGGTCTTTGGAGCATAAAAATTTTTTCAATTGATAAAAACAGCTTATAACCCTTGATGTATCAACTTTTCCGGAGGGAGTCTACGAATGTTGCCTACGCTCCATTTGATCCATTCCACCCTATTGTTCGTCTTTTGCTGTGGCAAAAAACAGCCACTTCAAAGGTTTGCTTAAGCATGTTGAGGCTTTTCAAGGCGCGTGCGGTTTTGTATTAACAATTTTGATTATAAGCTTTTGTCAGGTTTTCTACGATTTCTTCTACTTCATAGTCCTCGATTTCTTCTCTTGGAATGAAGTGCAGGACTTGGCCGTCTTTCAGTAAGGCCATAGAAGGGGAGGAGGGTTCGTATCCTTCTAGGTAATCTCTCATGCGTGCAGTTGCTTCGCGGTCCTGCCCGGCAAATACAGTGACGAGGTGTTGAGGACGTTTTTCATTGTTCAATGATTCTCTTGCAGCAGGGCGAGCAAGGCCAGCTGCACATCCACACACGGAGTTGATGACGACTAAAGAAGTACCTTTAGTTTCACTAATGAATGTATCCACTTCTTCAGGTGTAGTCAGTTCAGCAAAACCTGCATTGGTCAGTTCATCTCTCATAGGCTGGGAAATCTCTTTCATATACGCTTCATATGGATTCATCGTAAAAACCTCCTATTGTTGTTTCTTCTTTGTAGCTTGGGTCATTTGGTGCCATACAGAGCCTTTTGCCTCTTCGCCACCTTCAATTCGTTCGATTGCCATGTTTACTTGCATGCGGACTTCAAACTCAGGGTCATCGACAGCTTCTTTCAACGCTGGGAGTGCCGATTCATCACCAAGTTCATATAAAAACATAGCGGCACGCCAACGGACGAGCTTGTTCGAATCCGAGAGCGATTCAATCATTTTTGGTAAAGCTTCTTTAAAGCCTAAGTCTGAAAGGCAGTCTCCGGCTGTCCGGCGGACCGTGACTGATTTGTCATTTAATGCTTTATAGAGATATGGTAAAGTTTCAATTTCTTCGATCATGCCTAAATATGCTGTTGCAAGTCGGCGGATGGACGCTTTCTCATCATCTAAAGCTTTATCCAGCAAACGGTAATCATCAGCAGTCGGATCCATTCGATCAAGAGCTGCATAACGTACTTTCCAGTCTTCATGATCCAATGTTTCTATTGTGATCCTCGACTTTTCTTCGCTCGCTTCGACAGTTTCCGATTCTTGATCAAACGCTTGTTTAACAAGGTTTTCTAGTCGTTCTTTGTCATAGCTTGCTGCAATTTCCTCTTTTACTTGTTCACCGATTTCCTTTACCTCTCCATAACGAGGACTTTGTTCCACCCATTTGCGTTCCATGATCATGTTTGGGGACGCTGGTGATGCCTCCATAGCAGCTTCCATAAATCGTTCAGGTAGGGCGACGCGGGTTTCTTCTTCGCCTTCTTCAAGCTTGACCTGCATGGGCAGCCCCCGAAACATTTGTACAAATACTCGCACTTCTCCAAAAGGATCTCCAGGTTCTTCCACTGCTGCTGAAGAAGATTGGTCATCAGCAGCAGATCCGAAAACACTTCGCACTTCTGGAAGGATGACCTCCCATGAAATACGGGCATTTCTTTCTAAAGCGATGAAATCTGTGACATGGTAGAGCCCTTTGACCCCCTCAACCTCAAACAATTGCTGAATAAAATCAGGAGCATCTTCAAGCTGGTCTCCTTTTTTATAATTATGAGTTTCACCATCAGGGAGGGTCTCATTCAAGTTGATTTTCATTGAGTTCGGGCTAGGCGTCGGTTCGATTGATACGATCTTCATTTATCATTCCCCCTAAACTCTCTTTTCCTTCCCATTCTAACAAAGATTAGGGGAGGCATCCACGGAGGGGTGTTGAACAAATGTTTACGAACTTTGTAAAAAAATTATTAAATGATGAAACCGATGGCTTTTTATACCGTAAACTAAGTGTGTTGAAAAAAAAGGAGGGGTTGTGTTGTCTGAACCCGTAATGCAGTTGAAACAGGTAAAGAAGACTATCGGCAAAAATCCGATCATCAAGGGATTGGATTTTAACATTTATAGTGGTGAAGTATTTGGATTTCTCGGTCCTAACGGGGCTGGTAAAACGACGACCATCCGCATGATGGTCGGTCTGATGAAGATGACCGAAGGGGATGTAATCATCAAAGGTCATAGTGTGAATGATGATTTCAAAAAAGCGGTACGACATGTCGGGGGGATTGTTGAAAATCCGGAAATGTACCCGTTCATGAGCGGGTGGAAGAATTTATTGCACTATGCACGTATGATGCCCGGCATTTCAAAAGACAGGATCCACCAAGTTGTCGAATTAGTGGGTTTGGAGAAAAGAATCAATGATAAAGTCGGGAAATACTCATTAGGGATGCGTCAAAGACTTGGAATCGCCCAGGCGCTTTTACATAATCCATCTGTATTGATTCTGGATGAACCCACAAACGGATTGGATCCTTCAGGAATCAGGGAGATTCGTGCGTATATAAGAAGATTAGCAGCTGAAGAGGGGGTAGCCGTCATCGTTTCAAGCCACATCTTATCAGAGATGGAGATGATGTGTGATCGGATCGGTATCATTAAGAATGGTGAATTGATTTCGATTCAAACGGTCGAAGATGCCTTGCAGGAAACGACTCAGAAAGAAGTCTCGATTGAGGCTGCTCCGCTGAAGGAAGCGAAAGTGGTGTTAGAAAATTTAACGGATTCAGACGTGAGAATTAATCATGAGGCACTGGTGTTCACTGTAGAAAAAGAAGAAATTCCTCGTCTCATTTCTGGTCTTGTCGAAAATAGCATTGATATTTACGGTGTGAATGTCAATCGTTCAACACTCGAAGAGAAATTCTTAGATTTGATTGGAGAGGGATCGATTGAGTAATTTTGTCCAGCTTGTCAAAAATGAAAATATGAAACTTTATTCACAGAAGAGTACATGGATCATGATGATTATTTTAGGACTTCTTATCATTGCCTTTGGTACATTCATGAAGGTAGATGCTACTATGCTTGGCGGTGCCGTCCCGACAGGGGATGATTGGAAACAGGAACTGCAAGAACAAAATGAAGCGTTGAGTAGTCCTCCAGAAGAAGCAGGGGGCTCACAAGAAATTAAGTATCCTGGATACATGAACATAGAGGAGAACGAATATCGTATCGCTAACGATATTAAACCGACAGAGTATGACGCATGGAATTTCATCCGGGATAATCGCGGACTCGTTGCAATGGTCAGTTTATTTACAATTATTGTAGCGGCAGGGATTACGGCTAATGAATTTCGCTGGGGGACGATCAAGCTTTTATTGATCCGGCCAATTTCCAGGACAAAGATTCTCTTCTCCAAATATGTCGCTGTCCTGATTTACGCTCTGGCGATGTTGATATTTTTGTATGCATTATCTTTTCTCGTCGGATTGCTTTTATTCGGTATAGACGGATTTTCACAAATTTATGTGTTCGAACAGGCGGGTGAAATCACACAGGCAGGAATCTTTTCACATACGGTTTCCCAATACCTGCTCAGCTCTGTAGAATTATTGATGATGGCTACGTTCGCGTTTATGATTTCAGCAGTCTTCAGAAATACTTCTTTAGCGATCGGGGTAGCGATCTTCCTGATGATGGCTGGAAGTTCCATTGTCGTATTCCTTATGAATAAAGAATGGGCGAAATATATTTTGTTCGCCAATACAGATTTGACACAGTATGTGGAAGGGTCCCCCTTCTTTGATACCACTTTATGGTTTTCCGTCGCTGTGTTAGCGGTATATTATATAATATTCATGTTTTTATCCTGGCTCTTCTTCACTAAACGAGATGTAGCGGGTGCATAACATAAGGAGGTAAAAAAATGAAACGTACAGTCGAAATCGTCATATCAGTCATCGGGATGGTTCTTTTTGGTCTACCCGTGCTTCTGAGTGGACTCATGTTGAACATGAAGGACAACGAACAATTTAAGCAAGAGATGGAAAGCTTCATGAACTCCCCTGAAATGCAAGCGGAAGGTGGAGCGGGCGGTATCAATATCGGAGAAATGATTAACATGTTGGGTTCTTTTGCACTGTTCGCAATGATTGCAGCAATCATTGCCATTGGATTAGGTATTCTCTCTGCTGTCTTTCTTAAAGGGAACAAAAAACCGAAAGCAGCAGGAATCATTTTAATCATCACAGCGATCATTATGACATTTGCCACATTCGGTATGGGGTTATTCGGTGGTGTTGCATACTTGATAGCTGGTATTGTAGCTCTCGCTCGTAAGCCGAAAACACCAGTGGAAGAAGGAGCAACCATCAATTATTAATCATTGACGTGAGACATAGTCCTTGAAAAGGGGCTGTGTCTTTTTTATTTGAATGAGATGGAAGGTTTACAAGTGTTTCCGTGGGGATGCCGTTGGCAAAAGCTTATTCCTTATAGAGGACGGGGGGGGGGGCAGTGGGATCTGTTTTTAGAAGGAATGGGTGAAGGTCAGCTTGTAAGATAAGAAAGTAGAAAAAGAGCGCAAGGAGTTTTCCAGGCGCTCTATTTTTGTACTCCCAGGCATCAGGGTCGGGTTATGTTGTAAGTAAAGGTTTGTGTTGCGGTCTATTCAACTCTGATGGCTGAAATCTGCTTTATTTGAAACTTTCACTGACTATGGGATCAGATTTGTCTGTACCTCAATATGGTCATTCAATCCAAAATTCTGTTCATTTCATCTACATCGGCAACTTGACGGTTATAGACACGTCCATCTTGAGATTGGTATCCACTGCCGCCACATATTTTACACTTGTATTTCCATTCTTCATCATCCATCAGAAGTCCTTCTCCACCACATGCGAGGCATACTTGATCTCTTGGCATCCTGAACTGTCTCCCTCCGTTTGTATTTTTATCATTGGTCTTAATCTGCTTCAGTTGTTAAATGTTATACAAGCTAGATTATGATTTTTAACAAAGGGGAATGGGGGTATCATTGGAGGGATTAGAAATGGCGAGTGATGAAGAAGCAAAAATGAAAGAGAGAAATGAAAACATTGAAACAGAACAGCGCAGTGATGTGAAAATAGATCAACCAGGTCGCCAGTTTTATATTCCATCGCAAATTGTTGATGAATTCGGGGAAAAAGGCAGGGACCATTTAAATAAACCTTTCCGTGCTCAATTATTATTGGCTCTGACAGCTGGTTCTTTTATGACCTTTGGAGCGGTATTTTCTGTACTTCTTGCAGTGGGAGTGGAAGCGAAGGGAATTTATCATTTGCTGTCAGGCTTGGGTTTTGCAGCAGGTTACTCGATGGTATTCATTTCTGGTTCCGTTTTATTCACGGAAATCAACGTCCTGTTACCATCTTATTTGTTCAACAAATCAGGTTTAATGAAATCGAATATATATAAGTTTTGGGCTTCAGCCTATATCGGAAATATTTTAGGGGCGTTTATCGTCGCAGGCCTGATTCAAATGTCAGGTTCCTTATCCGATACATTTTATCCTGAGTTAACCAAGTACCTGGATCATAAGATGAAATTCATGGACTATGGAATCAAAGGCTGGTTTGAAGTTTTAGTTTCAGGAATATTGGCGAACTGGCTGATAGGAATGGCTGCTTTCTTAACTACAGCCGCTCGTGATATTACAGGAAAAATTTTAGGAACGATGCTTCCTGTAGTATTGTTCGTCGCTGGTAACTTCCAGCACAGTGCTGCGAATATGGGCTACTTCAGTATGGGCTTTCTAGCGTCCGACAAATATACTTGGTATGAATATATTCTATTTAATCTCGTTCCAGCAAGTATCGGGAACTTGATCGGTGGAGGGATACTCGTCTCGTTATTATTCTCTTACGCGTATAAAGAAGATATCCAAACATCATTAGGGAAAAAGAAACAAAAAGAAAGGAGGACATTATGAAACAAATCATAGCTATGGGGGGCGGTGGTTTTTCTATGGAACCTGAAAACCCATTGTTAGATGAATATGTTCTTGCCCAGGTGGGGAAGACGAACCCCAAAATTTGTTTTCTTCCGACTGCCAGTGGAGATGCGCAAGGCTATATTGAAAGGTTTTATAGCTTCTTTGGAAAAATGAGTTGTGAGCCGACACATCTTTCCTTATTCTCGCCCCCTTCTGAGGATTTACGCAAACTTCTGTTATCCCAGGACATTATTTATGTTGGTGGTGGATCGACGAAAAATATGCTTATTTTATGGAGAGCATGGGGTATTGATGAAATATTGAAAGAAGCCTTGGATAAAGGGGTTTTATTAGCCGGGCTTAGTGCAGGGGCAATCTGCTGGTTTGAAGAAGGTCTGACGGATTCCTACGGCGATCACTTGGAGCCGCTTGCGGGTTTAGGGTTTCTCTCTGGGAGTTGCTGCCCTCATTATGATGGTGAAAAGGAACGCCGCCCATCATACACAGCGTATGTAGAAGAAGGAGCGATTCTTCCGGGGTATGGACTTTATGACGGGGTAGCGGTTCATTTCGTTGATGGAAAGCCCATGAAAGTCGTAAGTTCCAGAGAAGAATCTAAGGGGTTTTTTGTAACTCAGAAAGAAGAAAAATTATTAGAAAAACCTTTGGAAATTGAATATCTTGGCTATGAATAAAAAGAAAGATCCCGTGTCTGCATGGCACGGGATCTTTCTGTTGAAAATACCAAAAAATGGATGACCTGAGGTGGTAGAAATCGGTAAGAATAGTTAGAGATAGAATGATCACTCAAACAGTAGAATTTCAGGGTCTTTTTTATAGGTGTGAACAAGCATGGCGTGCAATTGACCACGGTGATGATACATATGTGCGACAATTTGCAGCAGCCATTCATAACGTTTATTTGTTACGCCCCACCAGGAGGTGGATTCAGTGTAAAGGTGCTCTTCGGTATAATTCTCGAATTGTGCCTTTAATTGGGAAAAATGTTCGAATAATTTGTCGAGGATTTCTTCTTTAGAGCTCATGGATATCGTTTCATAGAAGCGTTCCATTTCCTCTTTCGAAGCTCCTTCGGCAATGTGCCCATCGGCCGCTGGAATGGAGGCGATATGTTCGAGCAATTCTCCGATGGAATACTTCCCAGGGGTGGGGCGCAACTTGAGGTCTTCTTCTGAAAGCTGCCCAACCATTTCCGATATGGAAGCAATGACGATTTCTAATTGATGAAAAGCGCTCTGACAATACATATTCATAAGAACACAACCTTATTTAAAATGTGGTATAGGTAATCTATTTCTCCGAGGTTTGACTAAATCCCTTTTCTTAGCAAAAAGCAACAACAAACGACGAAAAATGCGTAAAAATTTTTTCCGATAATTCGTTGACTCTAACGTAACGTTATAGGTTATGTTTTTAAGTGAGGTGATCACCCATGTATAAAGTGAAGGAAGTTGCAAAGATTGCCGGTGTCAGTGTGCGCACACTGCACCATTACGATCATATCGGCCTGCTGTCCCCTCAGCATGTTACCGAAAAAGGTTACCGTTTATATGGAGAAGAAGGGATGGCTCGGTTGCAGCAGATTCTTTTTTTCAAAGAGATGGATTTCTCATTGCAAAAAATCAAGAAGATCCTTGACGATCCGCATTTTGATGAGAAGCAAGCTCTGTCTAATCACAAGGAAATATTAATGGAGAAAAAGATACGGCTTGAGCGGATCATCCACTCTGTGGACCAAACGCTGGAGTCTGTACAAGGAGGAGAGAATATGGCTAATGAGGATCGCTTCAAGCCATTTGATAGAAGGCAAATTGAAGAACATCAGAAAAAATATGAAAGAGAAGTGAAGGAAAGATGGGGGCACACCGATGCCTATAAAGAGTCAAAAAGGAAAACATCTTCCTATACCGATGAAGACTGGAAGAGAATACAGGAAGAGAGCAACGAGATCGACCGCCAAATCGTGGACCGGATGAGTCAAGGACCGGAGGATAAAGAGGTTCAACGTCTCATCGGGGAAAAGCGGCAGCATATCACTGATTATTTCTATGAATGTAATACGGAAATCTTCCGTGGACTTGCCGATATGTATGTGAACGATCCACGGTTTACGAAAAACATCGACAAATGGGCAGAAGGATACGCCGTATTTTTACGTGATGCCATGCATATCTACTGTGACAGACTGGATGGCTGAGTGAGCTGCTGATGTCTACTGTTGCAGCACAAAACTTTCAAGGCTGTATATAAATGGATAATGTACGCTGTACAAACAGTTAATAAAGGGGCCTATGCATGGCCCCTTTATTAACGTGGTTGACAAACCAATCCGTTGTGAACCTTGATATATCCATGTCGTAGAATATTGAATCCACTTTCATACATATAGAGACCCATCTGTTCGACGGTCATCAGTTCACGGTACGTATGGTTCATGACATCTGCCATCACCCGATAGTAAAGCTTTGAACGTATTTGGTTACGAGGAGTTGTCAAAATGGCATAACCACCATCCTTCAGAAAGCGGCGGTGCCAGTCTGCAACTTCTGGTTTATACTCATCAGGAAAATGCTCAAGCAATCCTACAGAAAGGACTATATCGAACTCTTTACCAAAATCGAGGTTGCGAATATCGTCAACAATGTACTCGATATTCATCTCATCTTTATAAATGACCTGCCAACTTCCTGTTCTAGGGTTTTCCCCCAGGAATGGGTAGGTTTCTGGAAATTCTGCAAATCGAGTCGTTTTGCAATATTCATCATAATCAACCATGACAATTTCTGCTCCCGGGTACATAGCACCAAGTTGCATCGCTTCATAGCCCTCTGCAGCCCCTAGAAAAAGAATGCGTGGCTTTTGCAAATGAAGGCCTTCGAATAAGGCTCTTTTACCCCGGGGGTCCCAAATTCCATCCTGGATGCGGTGAACGTAGTTCCATAACTGCAATTGAGCGACACCACTAAGAGCATGTTTTATTTCCCTTGGTCGAAAAGAGCGGAGGCTTTTGACGAAGTGTTTCTTTGCTTTATTTTTTTCTTCTGGTACGTCTTTGATGAACCATTCATGGAAGGCTTTATTAAAATAGGTCCAGGAAGTGTGTGGATCCATTGTTCTTTCATTGTGTTCTTCCCAGTCTATACGTTTCTTTGAATAGGTTGTTACTTCATAAGGCTTCCCGACCTTTTTCCACGAAAGCTGTGACCAGTCTGAAACGGTGTTTATACTGACGAACTTATTGTACTCCTTTTCTGATAAACGCCTTAGATCAACACGGTATTGTGGGTTTAAATACGTAAGGCCCACGTGTTCTTTTGAGTAAGGTTTTTGCTGAAGAGAGTTAAACATATGTTCTTTCAACACCTTCGAAACACCCCATCCTTATTTTTATCTACTATAACCGAAAATGAAAGCGCTTGCAAAAGTGGATGAGGTATTTAATAGGAAATAAATGTCTTTGAGACCGCTATATTACAATGAAGTAAGAACAATGTAATGTTTGAAAAATAATTGTGACTGTCCTGTTATTGGCATTTTCTCTACACGTGTTAGAGTAGGGATTGTGATTTTAAACAGAGTTCATCCATGAAGCGGTGAGCAAAGAATGACTGTTTACCGAGGAGGAAATAAATTATGAAAAAAACAATAGTTTCTTTGGCAGCGGTAGCGTCGGTTTCGGCAGTAACAGCAACAACAGTAAGTGCAGATGAACTTAAAGTAGAAAAAGGTGATACTCTATGGGGAATAGCACAAGATTATGGAGTATCTGTTCAAGATATAAAAAGCGAAAACGGTCTTAATTCTAATTTGATTTTTCCAAACCAAACCCTTTCTATAAATGGACAAGCGGATGGGCAACCGACATCTTCCGATAATAATGTACATGTAGTAAAATCTGGTGATACACTCTACAGCATCGGTCAAGCAAACGGTGTAAGTGTGGATCAATTGAAAGATTGGAACGGTCTTCAGGATAATCTAATCGTTCCACAACAAGAACTGTCTCTGAATGGTCCTAACAAAAAAGTAGATCAAAACCCTGCACCTGCTGAAGAAGAAGCAGAGGCAAAACAGACATCCAGCCAACCAGCTGATGATGGAGTAGCTAAAACGCTGACAATGGAAGCGACAGCTTATACCGCTTCCTGTGAAGGTTGCTCTGGTACAACGTATACAGGTATCGATCTTAATGCGAACCCTGATCAGAAAGTGGTTGCAGTAGATCCAGATGTCATCCCACTCGGATCTGAAGTATATGTAGAAGGCTATGGTAAAGCAGTAGCTGGCGACGTCGGTGGTGCGATCAATGGCAACCGTATCGATGTATTCATTCCAGAACAATCCGATGCCCTAGACTTCGGTCGTAAAACTGTAGAAGTTAAAGTATATGAATAATATTATAAATGAAAAGAGGCGATTCGTTGTAGGATCGCCTCTTTTGTGAAATAACCGTATGCGTTAAAGGTTTTATTACTTATAATCTTGAACCATGCGTACTAACATATGGGCTAATGCATGCTGTTCTTCTTTTTCTCCATTTTTCCAAATTTCACGTAATAATTGTTCTTCGCGGTTTTTAGGTTCTTCATGTTCGGCCAAGTAATTCGCTACTTTCTCCGCGCTTTGGGCCAAGGCTTCTTCACTCATCCCTACTTTTTCAGCTTTACTGACTTTACTTCCTAAGAAACTTGCGAATTGATTGAAGTTCTCAAGAATGTCCTCTTTCTTTTCTTCACTGATATTTGCTGCTTTCGATTCCATTTTATTTAACTCTTTATTTTCATTCATTAAAAAACCTCCTTTGGATTATAGGGAAACATTCCCGTGGTTAAATGAGACCAAACATAAAAGGCTCCTGAGCGCACAAGCTCAGGAGTCTTCATATCTTAGTCATACGGTGGCCTGCGAGAACTTTTCTCCCGCATAGCTAACGAATGTATCCACTACACCATCGATGAAATCAATAGTCTTTTGATCTGTTAATTGTCCATGTTCATCCATCTTATTCTGGACCTGCCCCACTAAAATTTCATTCCCTGGTAGAACTTGGGCTCCCATACCCGGGGCATTTAAAATCTGACGCAAATGCATTTGCGCACGGACAGTTCCGAGTATCCCCATTGTAGCCCCAGCAATGAAAGTAGGTTTTCCTTCCATTTCTTTTTCTCCGCGCGACAACCAATCTAAAGCATTTTTCAATACACCAGGAATAGAGTGATTGAACTCAGGGGTCACCACAAGGAACGCATCAACATCGGAAAGTTGTGCTTTGAAATTCTGGACAGAAGCCGGGGCTTCGGATTCAATGTCTTGGTCGTAATGCGCTAAGTCACGAATCTGGACGATTTTTATATCTAAATGATCTTTATAACGGTCTTTCATAAACGTTGTCAACTTCATATTATAGGAATCTTTTCGAATGCTTCCCACCAGGGCAGCTACCTTCATCATAAATCCTCCTCTTTATAATTCTTCCCATTACTATTATAAAAAGGGCAGCGGGAACATCCTAATGTTATGCTCATCCTGTCTGAGGTTTGGAAAATCTTCAGACTTCTATAAAGGAAATAAGTTTAGAAATCAAACACTTCAGGGATGGATAAGAGGTTATAACCTCTTGTATAGAGTCCTTATTAAGAAAAAAACCGATAAAATATATTTTTTTCTTGCGTTTACGACGTTTTACTAATAATATCAAGGGGAATCGTTTCATATCCTATAAAGAAAAGGAGGTCACCACTATGACTCTGCTGTATTCAAAAGCCCGCGAGCTATTCGATCAGGATTACAAAAATACTCCTGAAGGCCAAGCGCAAGCTAAAACAAAAGGTGTTAAGCGCACGCGGAGTGGAAAGGTCCTATTCTCTTTCCGTAAGCAGAACAATAAGCGTAAATAACATTTGAAGTGGTGAAGGCAGCTATGAGAAGAAATAAAAAGAGAATAAACATGGCAGACTTTTTAAAAAAAGGTGTCCCGTGGATCAGCGCTAAATGACTGAATCAGTCGTAGAGCGCTGATTTTTTATTTTAATAACCCTTCCGTAAAGTTTAAGTTCGAACAGTTGGGGATATGTTATTCGCTAAGGAGGCGTTTGAGAATGAGTTTTTTTTCTGAAAATGCATTAAAAGATGAACATGTTCTTGTTACTGGAGCTACAGGTGGGATTGGTCGTGAAGCCGCGAAAGAGATCGTGCTGGCGGTCATGTGACCCTTACAGGACGTAATGAAGAAAAGTTAAAACAGGTGAAAAAAGAGTGTGCTACTATAAATGGGGAGGTAGAAATCTTCCTATGTAAAGCAAACTTGAACGAAGAATTCGACCGTGACAAAGTGGTAAAAGAGGCGATGGATTCAGTTGGCCCTATTACTGGTTTGGTCAATTCAGCTGGGGTCATTGGTGGAGGACCGTTGGAGAGCATAAAGGAAGAGGATTTGCGTAAGGTAATGGAATTGAACTACTTTTCGACAGTCCTATTCACTCAGAAAGTATATGTAGAGATGAAAAAGCAAGGGGTCGGAGCTATTGTAAACCTTTCATCCTTATCCGGGCTCCGCGGTACACATAGTAACACAGCATACAGCGCTTCAAAATTTGCAATTATAGGTTTTACTCAATCGTTTGCTTTAGAAGCAATCGAGAATGGCATCCGTGTGAATGCCGTATGTCCAGGCTACGTAGATACAGCTATGGGACAAGCAGCTATAAGCTCTAAAGGAGAACGGGAAGGCAGAAGTTATGAAGAACAAAGGAAGCTTGCTGAACAAGGAATCCCGTCCGGGAAACTCAGTGAACCAGAAGAAGTAGCACGTTCCATTGTCTACCTTCTATCAGATGCTTCCTATAATATCATCGGAGAGTCTTTGAAAATTTCCGGTGGTAGTGTCATGCGATGAATTTTTTTCAAGGAGATGTTCACTATTGAATGAAGAGAGGTATGCCAAGCAACATTTATTTGCCCCCATCGGAGAGAAGGGGCAACAACTGTTGCAAGAAAAGCATGTTTTGGTGGTTGGTGCAGGTGCATTAGGTACAAGCAGTGCAGAACAGCTGGTGCGTGCCGGAATCGGAAACATCACCATCATTGATCGGGACTATGTTGAGTTAAGTAATTTGCAAAGACAACAACTTTTCACAGAAAAAGATGCAAAGGATCGCTTGCCGAAAGCAGTCGCGGCCAAAGATCGGCTGCAACAATTAAATTCAGAAGTGATGATCACCACCCATGTCGCAGATGTACAAAGAGAAGAGTTGGAAAAGTTCGTGACTGGAGTGGACCTTATCTTGGATGGTACCGATAATTTTGAAACGCGGATGTTGATTAATGATATGTCACAAAAAAACCAGATTCCTTGGATTTATGGAGGGTGTGTAGGAAGCCATGGCTTGAGCTGCGTCATTCTTCCTGGTGTTACACCGTGTTTGAATTGTTTGATGGAGGCAGTCCCTCTGGGTGGAGCAACTTGCGATACAGTCGGGGTGATAAGTCCAGCTGTACAAATGGTCACCGCTCATCAAGTGGTAGAAGCATTAAAGGTGTTAGTGGAAGACGAAAAAGCGATTAATAAAGGATTGATTACATTCGATTTATGGAACCATCACTATACGAATATAAAAACATCCCATGCAAAAAAACACGATTGTCCATCTTGTGGTGATCATCCGACATACCCATATCTTTTAAATGATACAAAAACGAAAGTCGCTGTTCTTTGTGGCCGTAATACCGTCCAAATTCGTCCCCTGAATAAGAAAGAGCGAAATTTAAATGATTTGAAGCAAAGATTACCCCAAAGCAAAGTAAAGGAAAATCCATTTTTATTAACCTATGAAGATGAGCGTCATCGCATGGTTTTCTTTAAAGATGGAAGAGTGCTTATCCATGGAACAAAGGATGTCGCAGAAGCTAGAAATCTTTATCATAAAATCTTAGGCAGTTGATATAAAAAGTGAATTGTTGTTTGTACTGAAAGGCATTCGGGTATGAATAAGTATAATTACATTTTAGTAAGGAGAATTCATCATGGGTAGACTACTGAGACGATTATTCAAGTTTGGACCGATTATTTATCCGATCATCAAAAAATTCATGCGAAAGCGTAGAGGCAGATACTAAAAACGTGCTTAAAGGAAGTGCGTTTTCCCCTTAGGATTCTTCCTTGTTTTCTTATAATAAGGAAGAAACTTGTGAATGTTCATTTTTGGCTTAGAAGAAATTACAAAGAATGAAAAAAGTATCTTTAAAACTATTGCATGAATGATATAGCCGTGATATATTATTACTTGTCGCATTAAGAGAGGCGGCGAGCCGCAAACGGCTGACAAAATAATTCATGAAAAGTTGTTGACGATAACGACTAGCCATGGTATATTGATTAAGTCGCTGTTTTGAAGCGGCAAACAACATTTTGATCTTTGAAAACTGAACGAACCAACCAGTACGTCAAGATATTTCTTCTTATA
>NZ_JBQQCI010000019.1:0-12823 GCF_052246715.1 Halobacillus sp. H74
ACTAAAAGAAATAGTCTTCGCCGTTCGGAATTGAATTCTAAATCTTACCTAACCAAAACCTATGGTAGCTACGTAGTTTGAAATGGCCTTGGATTATCTCGAAGTAGAGTCTTCAAGAAATGGGGGCTTTTCTGAAATAAGATAATATATTTTACCGGAGGGAATATCAGTTGGATTGGTTAATATCTTGGTTTGCATTTGCGGTGGCAGTAGGGGCTTATATAGAAGTTTCTGTTAGAAACAAGAAGTTAGAGAAAAGGGTTCGAGTTTTAGAAAAGTACTATGAAGAAGAGAATGAGTAAAAGTTACCTTTTCAAAAATAGTCTTGATATCGAATATTAAATTAACGGGGGCTTTAGTTGAATATGCCAAATATAAAAAAGAGGAACTTCCATAAAATTGTAAGTTCTTTTTTGTAGTAATATCAACACTAAACTTTGACAGAGCCTTTATAAAAAGAAAAGAGAGGAAATTATCAGACAGCACTAAACCAAAACCAAACAAAATCATTATCACTAATATACTATTCACTTAAGTAACCTCCTTTCACTCCTTTCCTTTCTGTAGATTAGGGGTGTGCTATTAGTAATTGGCGGATTTATTGACTTTATAAATTCATAGTAGGAGATGATGAATTTATTTTTCCCGCTTAGCCTTTTTTGCTAGAGCAGTTTTGTTCAATATCTATATATGATTAACTATTAACTTCTTACCTTCCATTGATTTGATGCATGACAAAATAAAGTAATTTAAAATAATAAGACCTATCTTTCCGTTTGAATAAAAACGGAAAGATAGGTCTTTTTGTACTTATGTTTTACCCATTAGTGGGAGGGCTTTCTTCATCATAAGGTACTTCGACACCATTCGTTGGAGGACTTTCCTCATCTGCTAAGGAAACTAGTGGCCAAGTGAGAATGGACGCCACGAGAAATAGCGTAGCTAAAAACTTTTTCATGTAAACTCTCCTCATTATATTATTGGAATATTAAGTATGTAACGTATACAATAATAAATTAGTCGGACAATTAAGTCAATTTGACTAATGATGTAATGAGGGGGCAATATAAATTAATATCTGTTTAATGTTTGGTAGGCATTAACGGCTAATTCGTAATAGTAAGTCGATTTTTTATAAGAAAATTTCTCTTTGAAATAAGTCGCAATAATTTTCGAATAAGTGATTAGATGATACCATTTATGATTGGATTCTAAATAAGATATAAAATCATCCATAATAAAGGCTTCCCATTCCTCTGTTGACTTGAGAAGAAGCTTGTGAAAAAATTTTAGTTCTAATTTTTGCAAGTTAGTTGCTTGATACTTATTTTTTAAATGCATTCCTTCTTTAACCCATTTTTGAGCTTCTTCCAAGTTATTCGCTCTATAGTTAACGGAAACTAGGAGAATAAGTGATGTGAAGTAACTAGTATTATAGCTCTCACTTTTATATTCCAAGCATATCTCCAAATGATCGATAGCCTCTGTGTATTTATTCATTTTTAGCTTTAAGTTAGCTATGTTATGTTCAATTATGCCAAGAAGAGGGGTGAGCTTGAGTTGTAAAGCTAAATCTTTAGCTGTATCGTAGTGGAATTGGGCTATCTCATAATTTTGAATCCTACTATTGGACGCTCCCAATTGAACATGGGTATTAGCGCATTCTTTTAACAGATATTTATCACGGTAAATGTCCAAAGCTTCTTTAGCATACTCCAATGCGATGGCATCCCTTCTTAATCTTGCGAGACATATGCTATATAGGTAATATAGATCTGCTTTTTCAGTTCTGGAAAATGTATTAACTGAGTATTTATTAGTCGCTAGTTCTAAATGGTTTTGAGCTTCTTCATACTCAAAATGGTTTAGTAAGTAATTACCTAAATGCTTATGGTAAAAGAATTCTGTACGATTGTTCATATGTTCAGATACTCCCTGAATGATTTCTAAGGAGCGGCCAACCGCATTAAAGTTTGTATTAATTATGTGGTATCTGATTAACTTCACATGAAAATCCAATAGCAGCTCAATATTTTTAATAGTGTCCAAATTCGCCTGTAACTTCTCATGAATTATCTTTGAACCAACTGGATCATTCGTTAACAAAGTTCTTTCCCAGTCGGTTAAATCTGACTTGAATTCATCCTCAACCTGTTGAAGGTGGGATGAGTCAATTCCGATTCGTTTGAATAGCAAATTCATGGTTTCATCTGCAGCATTAATTTGGTTATTTTCTATCTTAGATAAGTAGGATGGGGATACGATGCCTTCAGAGACTTCCTCTTGACTCATGTCTTTTTGCTTCCTGTAATACTTCAATAGAGCACCTTTTTTCATCTTGATACCTCCGTAGTGATTCTAAATAAATTTTACCATTTAAACAGTTCAAGAGATAATATTAATGGATACTTATGTAGTGATGAAGTGTATTTTGTAGAATATTACAGTTGTTCCGAATCACATATACTTTCGTTTCATGCTCAGCGCCACTTGCTTTAAAATGTCACTCTTCATGGAAAGACGTTGGTTCTCTTTACGCAGCTTCATCAGTTCTTCTTCCTCTGGTGAAAGATGTCATTCTCTTTAAAAAACCGGAGCTCTTATACTGGCTGATCCAACGGACAAAGGAGGAGGTAAGCTCATACTCTTTGATGATTTCTTTTAGAGGCTTGCCACTTTCATAAAGCTTTACCATCTGTGTCATGAAAATAAATTTAAAATGTAAAGAAATTTGATTTAGCTGACTTTATTTATTCCTTCGTACTATCTTCACACATTTCTTGTCATTATCGAATTGAACAAACTTTCCCAAGTAAGTATGAAAATAGTGGAGTAACATCCAAAAAACTAAGGGACATGCCCAATACAAAATCCCGATTTTATCAGTTACCATTAATTTATATTTTAAATAGGGGGCATCAAAAATGGAGAAGAATTTCTTATGTGGAAAAAAACTCAAAAAAATAATTGTTAGTTCTTTAGCTTCACTGACAATTATCAGCAGTATTGGCATTGGTTCAGTAAGTGCATCTACTGACTTACCAGAAAATCTACAGGCAGAATTAGAGGCTGACAAAAAGTACACTGAAAAAGAACTGCTTAAAAAAGAAAAGCGTGATGAAAAAAGAGCTGAAAAGGAACTAAAGCGCCTTGAAAAAGAAGCACCCGAGAAATTTAAAGCAATTCAAGATCAAAAACAAAAAAGTAAGGGAATAAGTGCTATGGCTTCTAGCGGTGCTCTAGGAACTAATGGTGATATTCTAATTACTACGGACAACAAGACGGCAGGATATGACCACGGGCACGCTGCAGTAGTCCGTTGGGATACTAATTATATCGTTGAAGCAATGCCAGGCGGGGTAAGATACAACGATAACAACTGGAAAAATGAATATACTGACTGGTGGGGATTGTGGGTATCTGGGGCTAGTGGATCCGATTACGACTATACCGAATCTTATGCTAGAGGCCAAGTAGGCGAGCCTTATTCAATACTAGCATTAAAGAATCAATCTAGTAAATGGTATTGTTCCTTAATTCCTTACAAGGCGTGGTCGTACCGTGGCTTCAATCTAGATACTGATGGTGGTACCCACGTTACCCCAAGAGATATTTTATTTGATAACGATACAATTGTATTTGATAAATCATAATACTTAATAAAAATAGAGTATAACTATTACATAAAGTAGTTATACTCTATTTTTAAACTACCTAAGAGGAGGACCACCATGGGAAAATTAAGTAAAAGAATACTCGTGATTTGTTCAATTATCATTCTCCCGATTGTAATTTACTCAACTTTCGAAGGAGAGCCTGTAGAGAAGAGTTTAGCGGTTGATGATGAAAGTAAAGAAAGCAAGGATGAGAGTGGTGCATTAATTCATGACATCCTACTCATATATTCTCACCCTTCTGATACAAATAGTTATATAAGTGAAATTAATAATGATAAAGAAGTAAATACTATTAAACTAGATGCAACCGGTATTTTTGACGTAAATTCTAAAGAAAATGGGAATTTGCTCTTGTCATCAGACATGGTAAATAACAAGGTGGAGGTTGAGCCGAACAAACTAGATGTTGTACGCAAAGATAAGACTGAATACCCGTTGAATTTATACATATCTCAGCCTAACCTAAAAGTACAGGGGTTTAATAAAGATACTCAATCTAATATTGTCAAGATCACCACTGATAAAGATACATGGGAATACGATTTCCCTCCATTAGTTAGAAACATTAGTTTCAATGATTCATTTGTATTTATTTTTTCTGATGTCATAGAAGAGGAAAAATCTGTACTATACAAAATAGATAGAGAAACTGGGAAAGAAGAGTTAATAAATTTAAAACATAATTTTGCTTCAGATATGGAGATCATCTCAAATAAGGTTGTAATAACGACAGAAGGAAATTTAACTGTCTATGATATAGATAACGGAGAGGTTTCTTATATAGCGTTGGATGATGTGAAAAATTTCGATCAAATTCATCAAAGAAATGAAAGAGTGTATATTAGTTATATGAAAAATGGGAAAAGTGGAGTAATGGCATTAGAAAAAGACTTAAAAATAATATCCAGCAAAGAATTTGAGTTCGCCCATAACATATCTAAGTTTAAACATAACAATCTTTATCTCAATACCACATCTGATTATGGGAAGAATAATACTCTTCGCATTGTTAATTTAGATAATTTCAAAATTACTGACTCTTTCAAACTTCCAGTGAAAGACCATAAATTACAAAATTTATATGTAAAATAAGAATTTTGTAATAAACTATATACTCTTTAAACACACATCTAGAAAGGACTGTTTTATATGGCCCCTACAGTTCCCGTTTGGAATTTAATAATCTATTATGGATTTTTACTCCTTACATTTGGTGTATCAATTTATATGTTGTATAAAAAAGAGCTATTTAAACAATCCCTTATTAACCTCTTCTTAATTCCCATAATTATTGTTCTCAATATACTAGGTTCAATGTCTAGAGTTTCTAGAAATGAATTGCAGTACTGGTTTTATAGCGTTCTAAATTTAGAAATATGGGCTTTGTTAGGAGCCGCTATAATAATGTATTTGTTCTTTTGGTGGTTCTTATTATTTAAAAAAACAAAAAGTTTTAATCATCAAACAAGTAGCTAATACAACTTATTGGAAATAAGAATATGGATTTTCCACTAAATTAGAAATCCTATTATTATATAAGGTTAAAGATCTGTATAATATAGAGTAAAATAAAAGCAATCCTTTCCTGATTAATCGGAAGGGTTGCTTTTTTATTTATGGAATTGATGAATGAAAAACCTTTCTAAGCGTACAAACAGCAAAGAGGATTTTCAGTTTATCTATGTAGAACTGCTGATCCAGTATAAAAGGGTAAAGTTGAAAATGTGGTCAAGTTCCTTAAAAGGAATTTTGCAAAACACCGCATATTCCATAATATTAGCTCAATTATCAGGATCAAGATTAACTCGGAGATATCTCTGTTTCGATACTTCACGTAACGGGGGCGTTTCTGTATTAGATAAGTAACACTATTTTAAAAGAGGTGTTGAAATGGAATTTATAGCGTTTTTCTTATTTGGATTTTTAGCGTGCTTTATCATAAGTTCTATATTTAACTTTGTATTTAATATGAGAAGCAGAAGGGACTGGATCATTACATTGGTATTGAGTATTGTATTAGGTTTAATTTTCTTGCCTTTCATGGTAGGTTAGGTTGTTTATACTCAATGACTTAGGGTTTATCTCAGTTTCAAGTCTTATAGAAACGGGGGCAATTCCGAAACAAAGGAATTGCTCTCTTAATATTGTTTGCACAGGAGTTGTTAAAGACTCAGCTTCGATATAACAGTCATTTTGAAACTAAGGTCTTTTTGTCTCGTACATAAGTTATACATAAATATCTTTGAAAGGGGCTTCACGTTGAGTGATGTAATGGATTATAGAAAAAAAGACGAAGTATTTCATTATTTGATAGCTTCTATAGCCTTGATTTCTTGGCTGTTATATTTTTTATTTTATTCTCACCTATATACTATTGATGAAATAAAATCTGGAATAACTTTTATTTGTTTGGCTGCCCCCTTTTATGCACTATGTGTGTTCTTTTATTATAAAATCTCTTAGAGATAATTAGAGATAGAGAGGCTAATGAAGTTATCTTGAAACTGAGTCTTCAAGAATTGGGTCAGGAGTATATGCGGTTTTTATTTCACTTTATGAAGACGAGGGAATTCATTCAAATGATAGGGTGAAAAGTATTTAAAAGAGGTGTTGAAATGGAATACATAGCATATTTCTTATTTGGATTTTCAGTATGCTTTATCATAATTTCTACAATTAACTTTTTGTTTAATATGAGAAGCAAGAGAGACTGGATTATTACTTGTTTATTGAGCATTGTATTAGTTGTGATTTTCTTGCCTTTCATGGCAGGTTAACTCAACTGAATACTAAGAACCATGGACTTGTCTACGAGTGATTAGCTTTTTCGATTAAGTAAATGAAATTTCAAAAATGAAATTGATTGAGAGGGAATTATTATTAGAACAAGTATAATTTATATTGTAGGGGTTTTTCTTCTTACTGCCTGGTTAGTTATAGCGGATTATATTAGACATGACACTTTAAACTGGGGACCAAATATTGCACAGTCCTTGTTTGTCGTGACATTTATAATTGCAGCACTTTTGTTAGGGAAAAAGTTCCGAAAAAATTAGTGGAATAATTGGATCTAGCGTGTTAGGAATTGCATATTACCTGTAGTGTTTTTATAAATAATATTGGCTTTAGATTTCTTGATTTTCTTGTAGTCAACGAACATAATATTCACGATTATCAAAGATTAGGTGGTTCTTATGCAGTAATAAAGTGTGATGAAAAGTATTTTTTATTTTATAACACCTTAAGGAATCGGTGGGAATTGCCGCTTGGTCAGAGGGAAGAGAATGAATCACCAAAGGATTGTGCGATATAGATGAAGTTGATGTTAAGGCTTTTAATTATAGACGATAATATATCCCTCAATTATCTTGACATCGAGTCTTAAACAAACAGGGGGCGATTGTTCAATAAGCATTAGCCCTTTATTACATAAGCACAAGGAATACAAGGCATTGTAAAAGAATCAGCAGTTTAGTGAAATAAAAGGGGGGACAAATAAAATGGGATCTAATGAGATATTACTTTCTTTAGTGAAGATTTTTTTATATTTTGCATTGGCTTTTGTTTTACTTAGTAGTTTATATGATGACCAAATACTAAGTCCTTCAGCAAAAATTATTATATCAGCTTTGGTAATAATTGAAGCGATAGTTCTTATTAGAAAAATCGATAACAGAAACCAAGAGAGTGAGTGATTATCTTATTAAAGTAACGGGGGCATTTCTGCAAAAGGAATTTCATTGAAGGAGTTTTTTAATGAACAAGTCATTTTCGCGTATGTTGATAAAAGATAGTGAGGGGAATATTTTAGTGGTCCAAGACAAGGAGAATTTATGGAATTTTCCTGGAGGAAAAAGAGAAGCAGATGAAACACCACTACAATGTGCAAAACGGGAAGTTAAAGAAGAGATTGGTGTTCAAGTAAACAAACTTTATGAAATACACCAAGGAACATATGAATTTTCTGGAATTAAATGGACCGGCCATTTCTTTATTGCTAATTCTGTGAGTGGGATACCTTCCTTGAAAGAGATGGATAAAATAAAGGGAATTCGATTCATAAAGGAATATGATCAAGTTGAATTTCCGAAAGAGTTATTGGGAAGCGTTAAATACATATTTGAAGAATCTAATTTCAAGCTTGAATCTACACATTGGTATTAGGCTGCAAACTATTAGTTGTAAATTGTGATTACCTCGAATTCGAGTATTCAAGTAAAGACCAGCTATAAAATGTCAAGTAACTAAATAGATGTTTTTGTGTACTCATCGAAATGAAATTTGGCATGCCAAATAAACCTTACTTATGTAATTATTAAAACGACAAAAGTCGTTAGTCTTCATTGGTTTGAGGGCGAGGGATATAGGGCGTCTGATCTCTTAAAATGGCAAAAATAATGTGTGTTAATTTACGTGCTACGGCACCTACCGCAGTACCGTGAGCCTTCCCACGTTTGCGTAACTTTTGATAATAAAGGGATAGGGCAGGATCCTTAAAACTCGCCACGAATGATGCTTGCCATATTGCACGTCTAAGGTAAGGAGACCCTCTTTTAGAAAGCTTCGTTTTAGATCCATTAAATTCACCGGATTGGTGTACGGAAGCATCAAGGCCGGCAAAAGCAACTAATTGTTTTGGATGTTCGAAGCGATCAATGGAACCAACTTCACCTAAAATGACTGCAGCTGTGATATCATTTACGCCTGTTATGGTTGTTAAATAATGATTTTGACGGTCTGAGAGTTCCTTTAATTCCTTCTCTATTTGACCCAATTGTTTTTCAAAAAGAGCGATTTGTTCCAGGAGAAGATGGATTTGCATTTTAAATGCCTCTGTACCTATGGAAATACCAAAGGTATTTTGGGCACTTTCTTTCAATTGTTCAGCTTTCCAACGAGCTCTTGTAAACCCATACCGTCCCTTACTGACACGGTAAAGGACATCGGCTAGCTTGTCAGTATCAATCTCAAGTAGGTCTTCAGGTAGGGTATAGTTTAAAAGAATTTCTGTGGAAGATAGCCCAAATACATCAGAAAATACTTGTTCATATTCAGGTAAAACCTGATCTAGTAAAGCAATGATCTTACGTTTAACGTCTGAGCTTTGGTCTACCAAAGCATAACGAAGCCTCTCGAGGTGTCTGAGTTGAAGGAGTTCTTCTTGAACGAAAGGGGTCGCTTCTGGAGAGTCAATGCGAATCACTTGAGCAATTAAGTACGCATCTTTAATATCTGTTTTGGTTTTGCGAATATAAAAATTTCGTAGGGCGTCTGATTGCATAGGATTGAAAGACGTCACTTTGTATCCAAGTTGATAAAGGAAAGAAAAGAGAGATAACCAATAGTGACCCGTGGCTTCCATTCCACAAGCACAATTCTCAGGTGTCACCTGGTGTTGGTTTAAGAAATTCAGAAGCTTTTCACTACCCTTTTTGGAATTAGCAAACCGAAGGGATTTCCCAATAGGGTTCCCACTTTCATTGATTAATCCAGCTTCATGATGACGTTTTCCAATATCAATACCAAGATAAATCATCAACGATCCCACCCACATAATATTAATCAGATGAAAGGAGACCTCTTACCTTTATAGATACTCAACCTCGTTAGATATACGGCAACGATGTACCATCCAGCTCATACGAATAGTTCTATAAAGAAAGAGGTGTCAGTCTTTAGCACGAAGACAATGCTTCAAGGGGGCAGAGCGACAACCTCAATCTGATTTAACCCCATTATACCTTTGGATATAGGTATAATGGATTTAAAAACCAGAAAAAATCAGGTTAATAATAATATACGAGGGGAGCGATTGTTCAATAGAGTGTTCGCTTTTACCAATTTAACTCTAGCATTATCGTAATTTTAGCTTCTTAACAAACGAACCAGGATGATAATACAAATTAGACACAGATATGATTTTGTTCGGAGGGGAGATAATGGCACCTTTTTTGTTTGGTTATTATTATTAGCAATGGGTGGTACTGGGGGAATAGTTATTTGCAGTTTATTTGAAGGGAATGAAGTGTTTTCTGGATATGCAGCCATGTTAGGAATGATAGTCGCTTTATTAGGGGATTTTCTTTCAATTAAATTTAATGCACCAGAATAAAGAATAGTTGTATCACAAAGGAAAATATATCTCGAAACTGAGTCTTCAAAAGTAGGGGGCGTTTGCTTAACAATTAACCCTAGTAGAAGGAGGTGAGAGTTTGAGGAATAAACAAGTTATTTTCTGGACTATAATAGCTGTCACGCTAGTATTGATATGGCTCTTTTTAAAATAATACATATAATATAGAGGTTTATAAGCGAAGGAAGATATCTCGGAATCAAATCTTCCTGTAACGGGGGCTATTGTTTAAAAGAGTACTCGTCCTTCTATTTGGATTATATAAATCATACGAATTTATTTAAGGAGGGATTGTATGGCTTATGATGTACTAATGTGGTTATTTCTTGCAGCATTGTTAATACCAGCGAACATATACGCAATCAAATGGCATAGAAGTGGGAATTTCCCCCTCTGGGCTTCTGGTCTTTTATTAGCGATTCTTGGCGTCGGGCTTGGCTTTGCCGTTGGTGGAATCCTGGTAGGTCCTTCTAACGCCGGTCAAGGCGGAGCAATAATGGCAGCTTTTGTAGGTCTTGTTACAGTAGGTAATGGATTAATACATTTCTTCATAGGGCTTATAATGGCAATTGGAAAACTATTTACTAAAAAGGATACTAAAGTATAAGAAGAAATCAAGTCATGCAGATTTCACATGTGACTTGGTAGTTACTTACGAATAAGAGTGGAAGAATGTAAATCACTTTCAGCGCTAAAAGTTGCGTTAGTTAATAAATTATACTAGATATCTTGAAATCAAGTCTTACTTTATCGGGGGCGATTATTCAATTTGGATAATCGCTTTTGTTACTAACGTGGCAGGTTTGTTCAAGAGCAAATTATGATATGATTGGGTGAATTCTAAGGAAATCGAATGTCATAATTAATAGGTTAGATACTGTTGAGGATATAGAGAAATCTCTCGTGATTACAAAATGGATTAGGAATTGAGTTTAAGTATAGTAAGATTTTTTTCTTATCTATTGATGGTCAGAGTTACATGGGTTAAATATCAATAAATGTACAAGATGTACCCAAAAGGAGGTGATTAAAATGATGGCTTTATTGATAGCTATCAGTGTTATCTCTTATGGTTTTATTGTGTTTAAATTGATTGAAACTAAAATGCTTAAGTATTTGTTTATATTTGTAACTAGTCCCTTATACGGTATATTGTTGTTTTTTATTGGAATGAGTTTCGGAAATTTGTTTTTCATTCTTTTTGCCATATTACCTATTCTTATTGGGATATTTATTTGGTTTAGAAGGAAATAATTTTATAAAATAAGTCGGAGTTGTTCCACTAACCGGGCTAATCTTTAATAAGTGGTTAATTTATCGAGTGTCTCGAAATTAAGTCTTATAAAAACGGGGGCGATTGTTCAATAAGAGCAATCGCTTCCTTACAAGCTTCACCATATAAAAAAATATACAAAAACCTAAAACGAGGGTGTTTTATATATTTTTTTATATGGTACAATAAAAAAGTCAATTTGAATTTATATGCGACTCCCACTAATTAAACAGAAGAAGTACTTATACGTTCAAGAAAGTAGGATATATTTTATTATCGAAACTATAATCGGGCTGAGAGGTAGAGAGAGATGGAAGAGAAAAAGCAAATATTGGAGAGATACATTCCTTTAGCTAAATCAACAGCTAAAATGTTTGGACATCATTGTGAAATTGTTATTCACGATTTAACAAACCCCCAGGCATCTGTCATCTTCACAATAAATAATCATGTAACAGGTAGAGAAGTTGGTCAATCCTTTGATCATCTCGTGACAACGGTATTACGGTCGAAAGACTTTAAAGAAGATCATCTTGCAGGTTATACATTTGTTACAGAAGATAAACGTACGATTCGCTCTTCAACAACGTTAATTCGCGACTTCAACCAGAAAGTGATCGGTGCTTTCTGTATTAATTTCGATGTGGAAGCATTACTTCAAATGCAACAGTTTATGAACACATTTCTTCCAACAGCAGTTCCAGTGGAAGAGAAAGAAGAGAAGCCAAGTCCAGAGATTAAAAATGTAGAGGAAATCGTTGATGGTTTAATTAATCAAATCATACAAAACAGTGCTCATCCAGCTATGAAACGCCATGAAAAGGTAGAATTGATTCGTTTCATGGATAAAAAAGGGATTTTTTCAATGAAGGGATCTATTGATAAGGTTGCAGATTCATTAGGCATATCAAAGGTCACTGTTTATAGCTATTTAGATGAAATAAAAAATAAATCAAGGTAAGGAGAAAACAATGAAAAGTATTTTTGAAGTAGAAAACTTAAAATCTAATGGTCATTATGCACTTGCGACTGTTCATGATGATATCGTCTATGTTTCCGGACAATTTTCTATTGATCCAGAAACTCGTGAAAGGAAATATGGTTCCGTTGAAGAGGAAACAATCCAGGCACTTAATAATGTAGAAATGATTGTAGAAGCAGCTGGAAGCAAAAAAGAGCAAATATTGCGTATGACCTTATATATTCCTGATGTAGAACTATGGGATAGGGTAGATGCTGTTTATAAAGAATTTTTCGGAGAATATAAACCGGCTCGGACAGTGGTACCTACAAATAAATTACATTTTGGATTTAAAATAGAAGTTGATGCCATCGCGTATATATAAATTTTTTTGAATCTGGTATATAAAAAAATCTATTATATATAAAAAAATCTAAAGGATGGATGAAGGATGGAACAATATATTTGTAATGATTGTGGAAAAAAGCATGCTATTACGCCCGTTATATGGAAATGTACGTGTGGCGGTTTATTAAATTTGGAAAAAGATACTCCTACAATAAATGTGGAATCATGGAATCGCTATCCGAACTCATTATGGCGTTATTTAGAAACCATGCCATTCCAAAAGGATTCAAATACTTGGAAGTCTATAACAATGGGAGAAGGTCAAACCCCTTTAATTGTGCTAGATACTCATGAACCTAATACGTATGTAAAAGTTGATTATATGATGCCTACTTTATCCTTTAAAGACAGAGGAGCTGCAGTACTAATGA
>NZ_JBQQCI010000020.1:0-3052 GCF_052246715.1 Halobacillus sp. H74
GTGAACCTTGAAAACTGGATAAGGAATCAATAGTGGTCATCTAACGATGACGCTAGTGATGACAAGACATCAAACATCGAAATTGTAATCAACGTCTTTTCACGAAGATAGTTAAGTGAATAAGGGCGCACGGTGGATGCCTTGGTACTAGGAGTCGATGAAGGACGGGACTAACACCGATATGCTCCGGCGAGCCGTAAGTAGGCTTTGACCCGGAGATTTCCGAATGGGGAAACCCACTGTTCGTAATGGAACAGTATCCTATACTGAATACATAGGTATAGGAAGGCACACCCGGGGAACTGAAACATCTAAGTACCCGGAGGAAGAGAAAGCAAATGCGATTTCCCGAGTAGCGGCGAGCGAAACGGAATCAGCCCAAACCAGAAAGCTTGCTTTCTGGGGTTGTAGGACACTCCATCGGAGTTACCAAGGAGGAAGATAGACGAATCGGCCTGGAAAGGTCAGCCAGAGCAGGTAACAGCCCTGTAGTCGAAATCTTTCTCCCTCCGGAGTGGATCCTGAGTACGGCGGAACACGAGAAATTCCGTCGGAATCCGGGAGGACCATCTCCCAAGGCTAAATACTTCCTAGTAACCGATAGTGAACCAGTACCGTGAGGGAAAGGTGAAAAGCACCCCGGAAGGGGAGTGAAAGAGAACCTGAAACCGTGTGCCTACAAGTAGTCGGAGCCCGTTAATGGGTGACGGCGTGCCTTTTGTAGAATGAACCGGCGAGTTACGACCGTATGCGAGGTTAAGCAGCAGAAGCGGAGCCGCAGCGAAAGCGAGTCTGAATAGGGCGAGTGAGTATGCGGTCGTAGACCCGAAACCGTGTGATCTACCCATGTCCAGGGTGAAGGTCAGGTAACACTGACTGGAGGCCCGAACCCACGTAAGTTGAAAATTACGGGGATGAGGTGTGGGTAGGGGTGAAATGCCAATCGAACACGGAGATAGCTGGTTCTCTCCGAAATAGCTTTAGGGCTAGCCTCAGAATAGAAAGTCTTGGAGGTAGAGCACTGATTGGACGAGGGGCCCCTATCGGGTTACCGAATTCAGTCAAACTCCGAATGCCAACGACTTTGTTCTGGGAGTCAGACCGTGGGTGATAAGGTTCATGGTCGAGAGGGAAACAGCCCAGACCGCCAGCTAAGGTCCCAAAGTGTGTGTTAAGTGGAAAAGGATGTGGAGTTGCTTAGACAACCAGGATGTTGGCTTAGAAGCAGCCATCATTGAAAGAGTGCGTAATAGCTCACTGGTCGAGTGACTCTGCGCCGAAAATGTACCGGGGCTAAACACACCACCGAAGCTGCGGATTGATCTTACGATCAGTGGTAGGAGAGCGTTCTAAGGGCCGTGAAGTCAGACCGTAAGGACTGGTGGAGCGCTTAGAAGTGAGAATGCCGGTATGAGTAGCGAAAAAAGAGTGAGAATCTCTTTCACCGAATGCCTAAGGTTTCCTGAGGAAGGCTCGTCCTCTCAGGGTTAGTCGGGACCTAAGCCGAGGCCGAAAGGCGTAGGCGATGGACAACAGGTTGATATTCCTGTACCACCTCCTTTCCGTTTGAACGACGGGGGGACGCAGGAGGATAAGGAGAGCGCGCCATTGGATGAGCGCGTCCAAGCAGTGAGACGGTCGGATAGGCAAATCCGTCCGGCAACGTCAAGCTGTGATGGGGAGGGAAATTTAGTACCGAAGCTCCTGAGTTCACACTGCCAAGAAAATCCTCTAGTGAGGAAAGAGGTGCCCGTACCGCAAACCGACACAGGTAGGCGAGGAGAGGATCCTAAGGTGAGCGGGAGAACTCTCGTTAAGGAACTCGGCAAAATGACCCCGTAACTTCGGGAGAAGGGGTGCTCCTCTGCCGAGGAGCCGCAGTGAAAAGGCCCAAGCGACTGTTTACCAAAAACACAGGTCTCTGCGAAGCCGTAAGGCGAAGTATAGGGGCTGACACCTGCCCGGTGCTGGAAGGTTAAGGGGATGCGTTAGCGTATGCGAAGCGTTGAACCGAAGCCCCAGTAAACGGCGGCCGTAACTATAACGGTCCTAAGGTAGCGAAATTCCTTGTCGGGTAAGTTCCGACCCGCACGAAAGGTGCAACGACTTGGGCACTGTCTCAACGAGAGACCCGGTGAAATTATACTATGTGTGAAGATGCACATTACCCGCGACAGGACGGAAAGACCCCGTGGAGCTTTACTGTAGCCTGATATTGAATGTTGGTACAGCTTGTACAGGATAGGTAGGAGCCTTGGAAGCCGGAGCGCTAGCTTCGGTGGAGGCGCTGGTGGGATACTACCCTGGCTGTACGGACATTCTAACCCAGGACCGTGATCCGGTCCGGAGACAGTGTCAGGTGGGCAGTTTGACTGGGGCGGTCGCCTCCCAAAGAGTAACGGAGGCGCCCAAAGGTTCCCTCAGAATGGTTGGAAATCATTCGCAGAGTGTAAAGGCACAAGGGAGCTTGACTGCGAGACCTACAAGTCGAGCAGGGACGAAAGTCGGGCTTAGTGATCCGGCGGTACCGCATGGAAGGGCCGTCGCTCAACGGATAAAAGCTACCCCGGGGATAACAGGCTTATCTCCCCCAAGAGTCCACATCGACGGGGAGGTTTGGCACCTCGATGTCGGCTCATCGCATCCTGGGGCTGTAGTCGGTCCCAAGGGTTGGGCTGTTCGCCCATTAAAGCGGTACGCGAGCTGGGTTCAGAACGTCGTGAGACAGTTCGGTCCCTATCCGTCGTGGGCGTTGGAAATTTGAAAGGAGCTGTCCTTAGTACGAGAGGACCGGGATGGACACACCGCTGGTGTACCAGTTGTTCCGCCAGGAGCATCGCTGGGTAGCTACGTGTGGTCGGGATAAGTGCTGAAAGCATCTAAGCATGAAGCCCACCTTGAGATGAGATTTCCCTTTGCTTTAAGCAAATAAGATCCCTCAGAGACGATGAGGTTGATAGGTCCGAGGTGGAAGCGTGGTGACACGTGGAGCTGACGGATACTAATGGATCGATGACTTATCTATAGATATTTCGTTCGTGAAAAGTCGATG
>NZ_JBQQCI010000021.1:0-1511 GCF_052246715.1 Halobacillus sp. H74
AATGTCATCGACGGGTGACGTTACCCACTATTTCTTTTTTAAGATATAGTGAGAGGTGAAAGGAAGCCCGACCACAGCCTCAGGGATCGCGAATCCGTATAAAAAACCGGGCTTCTTCACTTTCATTTTTGAATCAGGTTTAAGTATGTTGGGGCCACAGAGCTCGTGTATAGGAAATTGGAATCGAAATGAATAAGTGAAGATCTTTCAACATGATATGGAGAGAGGGAGAGTATTGGATTGGAATTCATCATTGCGTTAGATATTTCAATGGGGAAAAGCTACAAAGTCTTATACAATGGCCAAACGTGTCTTTCAGAAGGGGAAATCTTTCATAATAGGGATGGTTTTCAAGTATTGCTTGATGAAATCTGGAACCTTCCAGAAGAGCCTATTCTCGTTTTTGAATCAACCGGCATTTATTCAAAACCAGTGGAAACCTTTTGTCAAAAGAATAATTTGCGGTACTGCTTATTAAACCCTCTTGAGGCAAAAAAGCAACTAGAACAAGGAACGCTAAGAAACTGGAAAACGGACAAACATGACGCTCATAAATTAGCACAAGCCCATCAACAAAATAACCGAAAAAAGAAAGTCCAACAATCAGAAATTTATAATGAAACCCGTGACCTTTCGCGGTTTTATCAAGAAATTGAAGAGGGTATAAAACGAACACGGATGTACCTGCATCATGCCATCCATTTAAGCTTCCCTGAACTTGAGAGGTTCTTTTCAAATAAGGTCACACCCTATGCCTTAACACTTATTGAGTTATACCCTCACCCTGAATTTGTACTCGATTCAAGTAGAACAAAAATCAAAAACCTTCTGTTGAAAAGTACCGCTAAAAAGATTTCAGAAAATCGTGCCAAAGAAAAGGCAAGTCAGATTATCGATTACGCTTTGGAATCTTATCCAGCTGTTTCCCCACACAGTGTTCAAACTCAAAAAGTTCAATATTATGCACGACAACTGCATCACCTCTTAGAAGATAAAGAACGAGTTTCTGAACAATTGATTGGGAACGCCAAACAGCTTTCAGAGTTTGAGGTCCTTACAAGCTTCCCAGGCATTGGCGACATTAGTGCAGCACTTTTCATTGGAGAAATTGGCGACCTTTCCCGTTTTTCCAATCACAAAAAAGTGAACGCATTTGTAGGTATTGATATCCGAAGATATCAGTCTGGAAAGTACGCAGGACAAGATCGCATTAATAAACGGGGAAATCCAAAGGGAAGAAAGGTATTATATCTTATTGTACGTAATATGATCCGACAGCAAAAAACAGCACCAAGTCATATCGTTGATTATTATTATAAATTAAAAAAGCAACCTATCCCCAAAGAAGATAAGGTTGCCAAAGTAGCTTGTATAAATAAGCTACTAAAATGTATTTTCTCCATGGTCAGGAAAAATACAAAGTACGATTACTCGTATGCGGTCTCTATGGACCAGTAATTATAGTTTACCATGAACGACCTACCTCAGTAAAAAAGTAAAACAACTGAGGT
>NZ_JBQQCI010000023.1:0-1385 GCF_052246715.1 Halobacillus sp. H74
CAAATAAGATCCCTCAGAGACGATGAGGTTGATAGGTCCGAGGTGGAAGCGTGGTGACACGTGGAGCTGACGGATACTAATGGATCGATGACTTATCTATAGATATTTCGTTCGTGAAAAGTCGATGTTACATTCGATGATGATGTTTCCTTATCCAGTTTTGAGGGTTTATAAAAAAACTTTTATTTTCCCCTTGAAATTTTCATGAAAGGACAATATAATATATCTTGTCCTTGAAAAAAGGTTTGGTGGCGAAGGCGAAGAGGTCACACCTGTTCCCATGCCGAACACAGCAGTTAAGTTCTTCAGCGCCGATGGTAGTCGGGTCGATCCCCGTGAGAGTAGGACGCTGCCAAGCTTTTAATAAAATCCGGAGGATTAGCTCAGCTGGGAGAGCACTTGCCTTACAAGCAAGGGGTCGCAGGTTCGAGCCCTGCATCCTCCACCATTTCTTTTTAAGTTAGCCGGCCTAGCTCAACTGGCAGAGCAACTGATTTGTAATCAGTAGGTTGGGGGTTCAAGTCCTCTGGCCGGCACCATGAGTTGCTTGATGCTAACTTAAAAATAAAAAATCATAGTTTAAAGTGCTTATTACATTAAGAGCCATTAGCTCAGTTGGTAGAGCATCTGACTTTTAATCAGAGGGTCGAAGGTTCGAATCCTTCATGGCTCACCATGTCTTGCGGGTGTGGTGGAATTGGCAGACACGCTAGATTTAGGATCTAGTGCTTCACGGCGTGGGGGTTCAAGTCCCTCCACCCGCACTTTAAGCGGAAGTAGTTCAGTGGTAGAACACCACCTTGCCAAGGTGGGGGTCGCGGGTTCGAATCCCGTCTTCCGCTCCATTAATTTTAATAGAGCTACTTATACGAACAACAAGATTGCGAACATAAATTGTCAAGCCGGGGTGGCGGAATTGGCAGACGCACAGGACTTAAAATCCTGCGGTGGGTTTCCACCGTGCCGGTTCGAGTCCGGCCCTCGGCACCAAAAAACACATATGCGCCCGTAGCTCAATTGGATAGAGCGTCTGACTACGGATCAGAAGGTTAGGGGTTCGACTCCTCTCGGGCGCGCCATTTTAACGGGAAGTAGCTCAGCTTGGTAGAGCACTTGGTTTGGGACCAAGGGGTCGCAGGTTCGAATCCTGTCTTCCCGACCATTCCCAATCAGATGGGGCCTTAGCTCAGCTGGGAGAGCGCCTGCTTTGCACGCAGGAGGTCAGCGGTTCGATCCCGCTAGGCTCCACCATTATTTATTGATCTTTGAAAACTGAACGAACCAACCAGTACGTCAAGATGTTTCTTCTTATTAAAGAAGAGATTTGAAACAAGCACATTCGGTGTGCAAATGAGCAAGTCAAACTAACTTTTATGGAGAGTTTG
>NZ_JBQQCI010000024.1:0-1116 GCF_052246715.1 Halobacillus sp. H74
GCCCCCATTTCTTGAAGACTCTACTTCGAGATAATCCAAGGCCATTTCAAACTACGTAGCTACCATAGGTTTTGGTTAGGTAAGATTTAGAATTCAATTCCGAACGGCGAAGACTATTTCTTTTAGTAAATCCGCATGATCAAATCAAATGGGATCGCCACAGGCATTTTTCTTCTTGATCAACACAACGAATCACGTGTGGCTTAATGTCGCGACATTTATAAAGAAGATGCGATGTTCTACCCCTTTAGATATGTTATCTAAAGGGGGAATTTTATAGTGAAAGCGGGAAGAACTTCTGAATTAAAATCTAGGAGTATCATTGGTTTGACAATTAGTTTGTACAAAAAGCCCGTCATCTTCTAGCCATTCGGCTACAAATATATCTTTATAATTAGAAATACCTTGTGACTTGAGTTGTTTTTTTAACCAAGACTCATCAAAACCTAAATCACTTAGTTCATCCCATAAAACTTCACCATCGCGGATTATAGTAACCGGAACATAAACAGGCTTTATAGGCATATTGAAATCGACTTGAGTAGTTTTTTGATATTTTGTCTTTTTTAATATACTAATTGAGCCGTTTGATTCTAAATAACAAAAAGCAACTTCTCGGATAGAAAAGGTTTCGCTTTGCCGAAGTAAGCTTTGTAGCTGATTGATATTCATTCGGTTTTTTTTCAATTCTTCTCGATTAACTATTCCATTTTTAATAAGCACAGACGGTTTTCCTTCAAAAATACCGCGAAACGCTAAATACTTTTGGCCAAGATAATCGACCAAGAAAAGTAAACCGCCCCATAATGTCATAGAGTACATAATATAAAAGACACCTATTTTATGGTCGTATAATGCGTTACCGAGTAATTCTCCCAATACAATAGCGGCAATAAAGGTAAAGGGGGTAATTTGATTAATGATTTTCTTTCCAGCAAACTTAACGATTATAAAAAGAAGAAAAAAACCAATAATAAGTTCAGTGGTTAGATATATGATTTTCATAATATAAAGACTCCATTTGAAAGAATTTCTACAAACATCTAGTGTTATATTGCTAATCTTTTTTATGTTTAACAATACAAGCTAAATAATTCTTGTTTATTAAAGAAAAAG
>NZ_JBQQCI010000025.1:0-594 GCF_052246715.1 Halobacillus sp. H74
GTATTCAGCAGGAATAATTCCTTTCTCCTGCTGGTATGTGCTTTCATCTAATTCAGCAACGTACTCGAGCACAAAGGAATTAAGAGAGTCCTCTGTTACCGCACATCCCTCAACTCCCATTTTGATCGCTGTAGTCGATAGTGTATTCGCCGCATCAAGCGCCAATAAGTAACGTTCTGATTTAACCTCATCTACCTTAACTCTTGCGCCAAAAGCATTCTGGGCTACATATTTCCCCGTTTTGGTATGCTTGGAGTCAGATATATCAATAGCAATGAGATCATTCCACGCTGATGGGTCCCCTATTAACACACTTCGGAAAACGTCAAGTGCAGGTGGTAGTTGAGACTTATTGACTATCGTATACTTCAGGTCGATTTTTGCCCGAAACACATCACCACGCTTTATTTTTCCTGCGTCAATCCCTTCCTTCAATTGCCGCCCTGTCAACAAGGAAGTCTGCCAAATAGGGTCTTGTTGAGCGGGTGATGGGATCGCAAGATCTGTAGTTATTTCACTATCTGTGACGTTAAGAAGTTTGTTTATATCAAATTTATCAACCGGTTTCGGTTGTGGAACACATCCAACCAATAA
>NZ_JBQQCI010000026.1:0-517 GCF_052246715.1 Halobacillus sp. H74
GCCCTTATTCACTTAACTATCTTCGTGAAAAGACGTTGATTACAATTTCGATGTTTGATGTCTTGTCATCACTAGCGTCATCGTTAGATGACCACTATTGATTCCTTATCCAGTTTTCAAGGTTCACGCCCCTTTTCCAGGGTCGAATATAAAACACAAAAATAGCTCTTGTGTTTGATGAAACAATTAAATGGTGGAGCCTAGCGGGATCGAACCGCTGACCTCCTGCGTGCAAAGCAGGCGCTCTCCCAGCTGAGCTAAGGCCCCTTATAGTTGAATGGTGGGCCTGAGTGGACTTGAACCACCGACCTCACGCTTATCAGGCGTGCGCTCTGACCAACTGAGCTACAGGCCCATCCAATAAAGAGATGCTAATATTTTCATAGTTTAATCTCTCAAAACTGAACAACCAACCAAGTACGCTTCCGTTTCTAAATCCTTAGAAAGGAGGTGATCCAGCCGCACCTTCCGATACGGCTACCTTGTTACGACTTCACCCCAATCATTGGCCCCACCT